>JAIXYO010000072.1 GCA_027490215.1 Rubrivivax sp. | reverse complement strand
TTCACTCCCTTCCTGCTGGTGCTGCCGACCAACCTGCCGACTGTGTTGTGGAGCGTGGCAGCGCTCGTAGTGACCTTGATCTACCCGTACACCAAACGCTTCTTCTCGATGCCCCAGGCCGTGCTGGGTGTGGCCTTCAGCTTCGGCATCCCGATGGCGTTCTCGGCCGTGCTCGGCGAAGTGCCCGCCATGGCCTGGGCACTGCTGCTGGGCAACCTGTTCTGGGTGCTGGCCTACGACACCGAGTACGCCATGGTCGACCGCGACGACGACCTGAAGATCGGTATCCGCACCTCGGCGATCACGCTCGGGCGTTTCGATGTCGCGGCAGTGATGGTGTTCTACGCGGTGTACCTTGCGGTGTGGGCAGCCGTCGGACTGCATCTGGCCCTGGGCGCAGCGTACTTCGCCGGTGTCACCGCCGCCGCCGCGTTGGCAGGCTGGCATTTCACGCTGATTCGTGACCGATCCCGCGACGGTTGCTTCCGAGCCTTCCGGCTGAACCATTGGGTCGGACTGGCAGTCTTTGCCGGCGTGCTGGCAGAGGCCCTGTTGCGCCAGCGAAGTCAGTAAATCAGCCCGACGCCTGTCCGACGGCTCAGCGGCCGTACTCGTCGCCCAGTTCAGTCGCTCGTCGCTCCGCTGCGGTCAGTGCACGCAGGAACGAAGCCTTGACGCCGTCGGCGTCAAGCGCGGTGATGGCCGCATGGGTGGTACCACCCTTTGAGGTGACGCGCTGGCGAAGCACCTCAGGCGGTTCGTCGGCGTCTCGTGCCAGCGAGGTGGCTCCTGAGAGGGTGGCCAGCGCCAGCTGCCGAGCTTGCGCTGCGCTGAGACCCAACTGGACGCCCGCTTCGATCAGGGCCTCCAGCACGTAGAACACATAGGCCGGGCCGGAGCCCGACAACGCGGTGACGGCATCAAGCTGCTCTTCCCGCTCGACCCACAGCGTCAGGCCGGTGGGCGCGAGCAAGCGATCTACTGCGGTGCATTCATCGGGCGATACGGCTGGCCGCGCATACAAACCTGCGATGCCTTGCCCGATCAAGGCCGGGGTATTGGGCATGGCGCGCACCACGCGCTCGCTGCCAGTGGCCCGCACGATGGCATCGCTGCGGATGCCGGCCATCACGCTCAACTGCAAGGCGCCGGCGATGTGCGCAGCGCAGGGGGATGCTGCCGCCTGAAAGAGCTGTGGCTTCACCGCCCAGACCACGCAGTCGATGCCGTCCAAGGTGCGGTCTGCAGCGCCGAGTGTCCGCACCCCGAAGCTGGCCTCCAGGGCCGCTCGGCGAGCCGGGTCCGGTTCGATGACGCTGATCACGCCGGGCGCCCAGCCACTGCGCACCAGACCACCGATCAAGGCGCCGGCCATGTTGCCGCCGCCCACGAACACCACCGACGACAGTGTCATGAGCGGACAGCCTGCATCAAGGGGGCGTCGAGGCGGCTGGGGATTTGGAAGCGTTGTGCGCTTTGCATCGGATTTTCCTGAACGAGACTTGAACAACGGGCCGTCGAAAGAAACTGTAACCGCGTCGCCACGACCGATGGCTGCTCTGCGCCCCCAGAGTCAGTGCCCGGACGCGGACGGCGTCCGCGACAGCAACTCCGCATTGCCACCCGCCGCCGACGTATTGACGGTGAGTGTTTGCTCCGCACAGAACCGCAACAGGTAGTGCGGCCCGCCAGCTTTCGGGCCCGTGCCGCTGAGACCCTCGCCGCCGAAGGGCTGGACACCGACCGCCGCACCGATCATGTTGCGATTGACGTAGACATTGCCAACCCGAGCCGCTTCAGCCAGATGCAGTGCTCTGCTGTCGATGCGGGTCTGCAGGCCGAGCGTGAGGCCATAACCCAGCGCGTTGATCTGCGCGATCACCGCGGCCGGATCACCCCGCCAGCGCGCCAGATGCAACACCGGGCCAAATACTTCCTGTGGCACATCGCCGATGCGTGCCACCTCGAAGGCGATCGGCGCAACCAGCCTCGGCACATGAACCGCGATGCGTGACGCCTCGCCGATCCATTTGGCCTCGGTTCGCAATCGCGCGATCTGCCGCTGCAGATGATCGAAGGCTTCGTCGTCGATCACCGGGCCGACATCGGTGCTCCACAGCGCTGGATCACCGACGGTCAGCTCGGCCAGGGCGCCGCGAATCATCTCGATCACGGCGTCGGCAATGCTTTCGTGCACACACAACAGGCGCAACGCTGAGCAGCGCTGACCGGCACTGCGGAAGGCGCTTTGCACCACTGCGTCGACGACTTGCTCTGGCAGCGCACTGCTGTCGACGAGCATCGCATTGATGCCGCCGGTTTCGGCAATCAGCGGCACGATCGGCCCGTCCTTGGCCGCCAGAGCGCGGTTGATGGTGCGGGCCACCGCCGTCGATCCGGTGAAGCACACACCCGCCGTGCGCACATCGGCCACCAGTGCGGCGCCCACGGTTTCGCCAGGGCCGTGCAGCAGCAGCAAGGCATCGGCGGGTACACCGGCTTCATGCAACACAGCGACCATGCGCTGTGCCACGGCCGGCGTCTGCTCGGCCGGCTTCGCCGCCACGGTGTTGCCCGCCACGAGTGCAGCCGCCACCTGGCCCGCGAAGATCGCCAGCGGGAAATTCCAGGGGCTGATGCAGACGAAGACGCCCCGCCCGTGCAACCGCAGCTCGTTGCGCTCCCCGGTCGGGCCGGGCAGCGACTGCGGCTTCAAGGTCGCTTCGGCCTGTTCGGCGTAGTAGCGGCAGAAATCAACCGCTTCGCGGACCTCGGCCACGGCATCGGCCCAGGTCTTGCTCGCTTCGCCGACCAGCAAGGCGCAGAACTCGTCGCGGCGGGACTCCAGCGCATCGGCAGCGCGGCGCAGTACGGCGGCGCGCTCGGCCAGCGGGGCCGCGCGCCAGGCGCCGCCAGCGGCATGCAGGCGCGCCATGGCGGAATTCACATCGTCCTGCGTCGCCTCGCGAACCGTGTCGATCCGCAGGTCACCCAAGGCATGCAGCAGTGGCGCCCGATCGGCGATGCAGGCGAGATCGAGCCCCCTCGAATTGGGTCGGCCTTGGCCTGGCAAGTCGGAACGCCAGCCGAACATCGACACCGGCAGCGGCAGGCCGGGCTCCGTGGCGGGCACCAGAGGCGACGCCAGAAGCTGATCCGTGGCAATCGATTCATCGGCCAGCTGGTGCACGAACGAGGAGTTGGCCCCGTTCTCCAGCAGCCGCCGCACCAGATAGGCCAGCAGATCGCGGTGCTCCCCCACCGGCGCGTACACCCGCACTCGCACCGACGGATCCTGCATCACCTCGCGATAAACACCCCCGCCCATGCCGTGCAGGCGTTGCAACTCGTAGCGCGCGCCTGACGGCTGCGCCATCTGGGCAATGGCTGCGATCGTGCCCGCGTTGTGGGTGGCGAACTGGGGGTAGATCACATCAGCGTGATCCAGCATCGCGCGGGCGCAGGCGAGATATGACAAGTCGGTGTGCTGCTTGCGGGTGCAGACCGGGTAACCCTCTAGACCCAGCTCCTGCGCACGCTTGATCTCGGCGTCCCAGTAGGCCCCCTTGACCAGCCGCACCATGAACCGCAGGCCCTGGGCTCGGGCAATGCGCGCCACTTCGTTCACGACGTCGAGCGCGCGGTTCTGGTAGGCCTGAATCGCGTGTCCGAAGCCACGCCACGCCGGCCACTGCAAGGCCACACGCGCAGCCAGGGCCTCGAACACGTCCAGCGAGAGTTCGAGCCGATCGCTCTCCTCGGCGTCGATCGTGAGGTTGATGTCGGCCCGCGCCGCCTGCTCGACCAGCCGCCAAACCCGCGGCAGCAACTCGGCGAAGACGCGCTCGCGCTGCGCCGGCTCATAGCGGCTGAACAGGGCGCTGAGCTTGATCGAGATGCCGTCGGACGCTTCAGGGCCGCGCGCGATGCAGCGCTGCGTCAGCGTCTCGATCGCGTGCTGGTAAGACGCCAGATAACGCTTGGCGTCATCTTCGGTGCGGGCGCCTTCGCCGAGCATGTCGTAACTGAAGCACAACGCGGACTGGCTGCGCCGCTGTTCGTCGGCCTCTTCCAGCGCCGCTTCAATGGATCGGCCCAGCACGAACTGGCGACCCAGCAACTGAATGGCCCGCACGGTTGCGGCCACCACCGCCTGCGCGCCCAGCCGCTGAATCAGCCCGCCGGAATCAGCGCCGGCTTCGCTTGGCAAAAACTTCTTCGACAGCGCGATCGCCTGCGCCGACAAGCCGGCCAGCACCGGGTGATGTGCGTCACGGCGATCGCTGAAATCGGCGTGGCCGAGCTGGTCAGCCGTGAGCGCGACAGCGGTTTCGGTGTCCGGCACACGCAGCAGCGCCTCGGCCAGCCGCATCAGCGCCAGTCCTTCGGCGCTGGAGATCGGGTACTCGCGCAGCAGCGATTCGAGCGCCCAAAACGGGGCAGGCCTGTCGCGCACCGCCTGCACCCAGGGCTGGGCCTCGGTGATGACGCGACGCCAGTCCAGCGCCGCCTGCACCGCAGGCGCGAGGCTCGTCAGAACATCAATCTCGTCGCGTGTCGGGTGAGCAAGCCGGGTGCGTTCGGGTGCGGGGGAGAAGGGCATCGGCTCGGTGGACATGGCCAACTCCAGCGGTTTCGTCAGCGCGCGCCGAAGATCGCCGTCCCGACACGCACGATCGTGGCGCCTTCGGCAATCGCCGCCTCCAGATCGGCCGTCATCCCCATCGACAAGGTGTCGACGTCCAGGCCATCGCGCTGCAACAGCGCCAGGAGCTCGCGCAGTCGCGCGTGCGGGAGGCGTTGTGCGGCTGGATCGCTCGCTGGTGCAGGCACCGCCATCAGACCCCGCAGGCGCACCCGCGGCAAGGCGGCCACCGAGCGCGCCACGGCAAGCACCTCTTCGGCGGCCAGGCCGCTCTTGCTGGCTTCGCCACTGATATTGACCTGCAGGCACAGCTGTAGCGGCGGCAGGCCGGCGGGGCGCTGCTCGCTCAGGCGCTGGGCGATCTTCAATCGATCGACGGTGTGGACCCAGTCGAAGGACTCGGCCACCACGCGGGTCTTGTTGCTCTGCAGCGGACCGATCAGGTGCCACTGGAGAGGGCCGCGCAAATCGGCCAGCGCGGTGATCTTGTCGAGCGCCTCCTGCACATAGTTCTCGCCGAAGCTGCGCTCTCCCGCGTCGAAGGCGGCTCGCACGGCATCTGCCGGGAACGTCTTGGCCACCGCCAGCAACGTGACGCTTTCCAGGGGCCGGCGGGCGAGCGCACAGGCCGCAGCGATGCGCTGTCTCACTTCCTGTATGTTTTCAGCGATCGTCGCCATAATCTTCTGCAGTATCTGCCGATAACAGTGGCATTGCAGCGCAACTGCCGCCACTGCAGCCCCCAGCCCGTCGTCACCGCCTTCTAGCGAGCCCCATGGACATCACACAACTGCTGGCGTTTTCGGTCAAGAACAAGGCATCCGACCTGCACCTGTCATCCGGCCTGCCCCCGATGATCCGGGTCAACGGCGACGTGCGCCGGATCAACGTGGACCCGCTGGAGCACAAGGACGTGCACTCGATGGTCTACGACATCATGAACGACTCGCAGCGCAAGGCGTACGAGGAAGTTCTGGAATGCGACTTCTCCTTCGAGATCCAGGGCCTGGCCCGGTTCCGGGTCAACGCCTTCAACCACAACCGTGGCGCCGGCGCTGTGTTCCGGACCATTCCCTCGAAGATCCTGACGCTGGAACAGCTGAATGCGCCGAAGATCTTTGCCGAGCTCGCCCTGAAGCCGCGCGGCATGGTGCTGGTGACCGGGCCGACCGGCTCGGGCAAATCGACCACGCTGGCTGGCATGGTCAACCACCTGAACGAAAACGAATACGGCCACGTTCTGACGGTGGAAGACCCGATCGAATTCGTGCACGAGTCGAAGAAATGCCTGATCAACCAGCGTGAGGTCGGGCCGCACACGCTCAGCTTCAACAACGCACTGCGTTCGGCACTGCGCGAAGACCCCGACGCGATCCTGGTCGGCGAAATGCGCGATCTGGAAACGATCCGGCTGGCGCTGACAGCCGCTGAGACCGGCCACCTGGTGTTCGGCACGCTGCACACGTCGAGCGCCGCCAAGACGGTCGACCGGATCGTCGACGTCTTCCCGGCGGCAGAGAAGGAAATGGTGCGCGCGATGTTGTCCGAATCGCTGATCGGCGTCATCTCGCAGACCCTGTGCAAGACCAAGGACGGCACCGGCCGCGTGGCTGCCCACGAGATCATGCTGGGCACGGCAGCCATCCGCAACCTGATCCGGGAAAGCAAGATCGCGCAGATGTATTCGGCCATCCAGACCGGCAACAGCGTCGGCATGCAGACGCTGGATCAGAACCTCGCCGACCTGGTGCGGCGCAATGTCGTCTCGCCCGCAGAAGCGCGCGCCAAGGCGAAGTTCCCCGAGAATTTCCCCGGCTGATTGACAGCCTCCCAGTCGCTGCGCGCCTGCTTTTCTAAGGACAGACCATGGAACGTGATCAGGCCTCGAAATTCGTCAATGACCTGCTGCGCCTGATGGTGTCGCGCAGTGGCTCCGACCTGTTCCTGACCTCCGACTTCCCGCCGGCGATCAAGGTCGACGGCAAGGTCACCAAGGTATCACCCCAACCGCTGACCGGCCAGCACACGATGGCGCTGGCGCGCGCGGTGATGAACGACAAGCAGTCCGGCGAGTTCGAGCGCACCAAGGAGTGCAATTTCGCGATCTCGCCGCAGGGCATCGGCCGCTTCCGCGTCAATGCCTTCGTGCAGCAGGGCCATGTCGGGCTGGTGATGCGGACCATTCCGCAGACGCTGCCGACGATCGACACCCTGAACCTGCCGAAGGTGCTCAAGGAAATCGCGTCGACCAAGCGTGGGCTGGTGATCTTCGTCGGCGCCACAGGCTCGGGCAAGAGCACCTCACTGGCCGCGATGGTGGACTACCGCAATGAAAACTCGTTCGGCCACATCATCACGATCGAGGACCCGGTCGAATTCGTGCACCCGCACAAGAACTGCATCGTGACCCAGCGCGAGGTCGGCATCGACACCGAAGGCTGGGAAGCCGCGCTGAAGAACACGCTGCGCCAGGCGCCCGATGTGATCCTGATGGGCGAGATCCGCGACCGCGAGACCATGGAACACGCGGTCGCCTTCGCCGAAACCGGCCACCTGTGCATGGCCACGCTGCACGCGAACAGTGCCAACCAGGCACTCGACCGGATCATCAACTTCTTCCCCGAAGAGCGGCGCGCGCAGCTGCTGATGGACTTGTCACTGAACCTGAAGGCCCTGGTGTCGCAGCGCCTGCTGCCGCGGCAGGAAGGCAAGGGCCGCGTCGCTGCGGTCGAAGTGATGCTGAACTCACCGCTGATCTCCGACCTGATCTTCAAGGGCGAAGTGGCCGAGATCAAGGAAATCATGAAGCGCTCCCGCGAGCAGGGCATGCAGACCTTCGACCAGAGCCTGTTCGATCTCTACGAGGCTCGTTCGGTGACTTACGAAGACGCGCTGCGAAATGCCGATTCAGTCAATGACCTGCGACTGCAGATCAAGCTGAACAGCCAGCGCGCGCGCAACACCGATCTGTCGGCGGGCACCGAGCACATGACGATTGTTTAGCACCGTACGCAGGTTTAGCCCTCCAGTCACTGCGCTCCTGCCCCGGGTCCCGAAGGGGCCTCTTCGTGGCCAAAGGGGTGCCCCCTTCGGCCCTGGACACCCGGGCTTCGGGGTGGCTTGATAACCGGCAGCAGCGGCTGTTTCTTCGCAGGTCGGTAGTATTCAAAAAATGAATACCAGAACGTACGCTCCGATTTCCCCGCATCGCGTTGCATTTCTTGGCCTGGGCGTGATGGGCCATCCGATGGCTGGCCACCTGGCCCGCGCCGGGCACCAGGTCACCGTCTACAACCGCACACGGTCCAAGGCCGATGCGTGGGTGGCCGAGTACGGTGGCCGGGCTGCAGCGACGCCGTGCGAGGCGGTGAACGGGGCAACGCTGGTCTTTGCCTGCGTCGGCAATGACGACGACCTGCGCTCGGTCGTGCTGGGGGAGCAGGGCGCCTTTGCCGGCATGGCATCGGGCGCGGTGTTCATCGACCACACCACCGCATCGGCCGCCGTGGCGCGGGAGCTGAGTGCTGCTGCGTTGCCGCTGGGCCTGCAATTCATCGATGCACCCGTGTCCGGTGGCAACGTCGGCGCCATCAACGGCGCGCTCACCGTGATGTGCGGTGGCGATGCCGTCGCATTCGAACACGCTCAGCCGGTTGCAATGGCCTATTCGAAAGCGGTGACGCTGCTGGGCGAGAGTGGCGCTGGCCAACTGGCCAAGATGGTGAACCAGATCGCGATCGCCGGGCTCGTGCAGGGCCTGGCCGAAGCGATCGCCTTCGGCCAGAAAGCCGGGCTCGACATGAAGGCAGTGCTCGGTGTGATTGGCAAGGGCGCCGCACAGAGCTGGCAGATGGACCAGCGCGGCCCGACGATGATTGACGGTCAATTCGACTTCGGCTTCGCCGTCGACTGGATGCGCAAGGACCTCGGCCTGGTGCTGGACGAGGCCCAGCGCAACGGCGCCCGGCTACCGGTCACGGCGCTGATCGATCAGTTCTACGCCGATGTGCAGGCCGCTGGCGGGCGCCGCTGGGACACCTCGAGCTTGATCACCCGCCTGCGCTGAAAAGCCCCGGACTGTTGGGCCCGCGGCATCAGCGCTCGGGCCGCGGTGGTGGTGGCGACGGCGTCTGCATGTTGGCCAGCTCGGCTTCGGAGATCACTTCGAAGACCCGCACGACCTTGTCGACGCCGCTGATTCCGCGAGCGATCTCGGTAGCGCGATTGGCCTCGCGTTCGGTGACGCGGCCCATCAGATAGACCGTGCCCCGCTCGGTGACGACCTTCACTGACTGGGCAAAGATGTCCTTCGAATCGACCAAGGAGGCCTTGACCTTGCTGGTCACGAGCGCATCGCTGGCGATCGTGTTGGTGGGCTGGGCACTGACCACCGTCACCTCGTTGACGATGGAGCGCACATTCTCGACGCCCGAGACCAGGCGGCCGACGACCGCCCTGTCGGCGTCGCCGCTGACGACTCCGGTCAGCAGCACCAGCCGGTTGTAGCTGACGACGCTGACGCGGGCACGTTCGCCGAGTTCCTTGCTCACACGGTTCGAGGCCTTCAATTCGATGGCTTCGTCTTCCAGTTGGGTGGCGGAGGTGCGCCGGTCGGTGTAGACCGCTGTGCCGCCGACCATCGCGCCGCCCAGCAGCAAGGGGAAGCAGCCGGTCAGGCTGGTCGCCACCGTGATTGCGGCCAATGTGGCGGCAGCAAGCTTCGAGATTCGATTCACTCTTGTTCTCCGAGTAACTGTTGATCCACTGCGTCGCACAGGCAGTGCAAGGCCAAGCCATGAATTTCCTGGATGCGGGCGGTGCGATCGTGAGGCACACATATGTGCACGTCCGTGTCCATCAGTAACGCACCGAGCTTGCCGCCGGCGCGTCCCGTCAGCGCGACCACCGTCATGTCCTTGGCGTGAGCAGCCTCCACGGCCGCCAGCACGTTCGCCGAATTTCCACTGGTGCTGATGGCGATCAGCACATCACCCGGGGTGCCCAATGCCTGGACCTGCTTCGAGAAGATCGCATTGAAATCGTAGTCGTTGCCGATGGCCGTGAGGATGGCGGTGTCGGTGGTCAGTGCCAAGGCCGCCAGTCCGGGGCGCTCACGCTCGAAGCGGCCCACAAATTCGGCAGCGAAGTGCTGCGCATCGCTGGCTGAACCCCCATTGCCGCAGACCATCAGCTTGCCGCCGGCGGTGATACAGCCCATCAGTGCATCGACTGCGTCGGCAATCGGCTTGCTGAGCACATCAGCGGCCGCGTACATCAAGTCGGCGCTGTCGAAGAATTGTTGCTGGATGCGTTGTTCAATCATGACGAATGATGATAGACGCCGATGTGGTGCACAGGTTCCGTGCGGTTGCGGTGCACGGCGGGTTTCACCGGCTATTCAGCGTCGAAGGCCGCCCGCAACCACTCAACATGGTCCCCATTGATCGCGACGACATCGAATCGGCAGGGCGGCGGCGTGGCCTGTCCCCGCAGGAAGCACCGCGCGGCAAACACCAGGCTGCGCTGCTTCGTGATGCCCACTGTCGCTGCGGCGCCGCCAAATCCTGCGGTCTTGCGGGACCTCACCTCGACAAACACCAGCGTGCCATCGCGGTCCCGCATCACCAGATCGATTTCGCCGCCGCGCGCTCTTGGCCCGGCAGCGACCCGATAATTGCGCTGCACGAGCACGAGCCCGTGGGCCAGCAGATGCGCCAGTGCGCGGGCCTCGCCGACATCTCCCACCGCCTTCGTCGTGACCATCACCAACGCCTCCCTGCTGCTCCAGGCGGCTGCCGCAGCCGCGGGCAGCCAACAGTATCCTGCGGGCGCACTGTATGTGGTGGCCACACCGATCGGCAACCTGGCCGACCTGACCTTGCGTGCGATTCATGTGCTGTCGCTGGCGGATGCCGTGGCCTGCGAAGACACTCGCCACACCACGCCGCTGATGCGCCATCTGGGCCTGGACAAGCCGCTGTTTGCCGTGCATCAGCACAACGAGCAATCGTCCGCGGGCGATGTGATCGCCCGGCTGGCGCGCGGTGAGCGTGTCGCCTATGTCAGCGATGCCGGCACCCCGGCGATCAGCGATCCGGGTGCGGCGCTGGTTGCAGCCGTGGTGGCGTGCGGACGCGCAGTGGTGGCAGTGCCTGGCGCCAGCAGCGCGATCACTGCCGTCAGCGTGGCCGGCGACACCGTCGGCAGCGGCTTTCGCTTCATCGGTTTCTTGCCCCCCAAAGGCAACGAACGCGCCCTCGCGGTACAGGCACTCGCTGCGGACAACGGGACCCAAGTTCTGTTCGAGGCGCCGCATCGCATCGAATCGCTGGCGCAGGGTTTGGCCGAGCGCTGTGGTGGACGCGCTGTCACCCTGTGCCGCGAGCTGACGAAGCAATTCGAGACGGTGGCGACACTGCCCGCATCGGCGCTGCCCGCGTGGCTGGCGGCCGATGTGAACCGGCTGCGTGGCGAATTCGTACTGGTGGTGCACGCCATGGCGGCCGCCGCGTCAGCCGACACCACCGCACGCCATGACACCGTGCTGCAGACCTTGCTGGCCGAGCTGCCGCTGAAACAGGCGGTGTCGCTGGCCGCGTCGCTGACCGGCGCGGCACGCAATGCGCTCTACGCGCGGGCACTCGCGCTCAAGGACGCGCCCCAGACAGACCCTTGAATCACCGCTGAAGCGGCTCACTTCTACAATGAAATGAAGGCTTTGAAAGTGCTTCCATGATTTCGCGCGAACCCACCATCGAACGTCTGGCCGTTGCCCAGCAATTGCTGATCGAGCCCTTCGGCCTGACCGAGGCCTCGCTGTCGCGCGCCCTGCAGGCGATCGCCACCCACCGCATCGACGACGCCGACCTGTACTTCCAGTACACCCGCAGCGAGGGTTGGAGCCTGGAAGAGGGCATCGTCAAGAGCGGCAGCTTCGGCATCGACCAGGGGGTGGGCGTGCGCGCAGTGGCTGGCGAGAAAACGGCCTTTGCCTATTCCGACGACATCTCCGAAGCCGCGCTGATGGACGCCGCGCAAACGGTGCGCACGATCGCCGCAGCCGGTCAGAGCCGGCGTGTGAAGGTCAATACCCCGAGCAAGGTGGCCGGCAGCCGCCTGCTGTACGCCCCGCTGGACCCGATCGCCTCGCTGGACAGCACGCAGAAAGTGGCGCTGCTGGAGCGGGTCGAGCGGATGGCCCGGGCAAAGGACCCGCGCATCAAGCAGGTGATGGCCAGCCTGTCCGGCGAGTACGACGTGGTGCTGGTCGCGCGCGCCGACGGCACGCGAGCCGCCGACGTACGCCCGCTGGTGCGCATGAGCGTCACGGTGATTGCCGAGCAGACCATCAAGGGCGCGGTGCGCCGCGAGACCGGCAGCAGTGGCGGTGGCGGCCGCTTCGGTTACGGCTACTTCGACGACGGCCTTCTCGAGAGCTACGTCAACGACGCGGTGAACGCGGCGCTGACCAACCTGTCTTCGCGTCCCGCAAAGGCCGGCGAGATGAGTGTGGTGCTCGGGTCCGGCTGGCCCGGCGTGCTGCTGCACGAAGCGATCGGGCACGGCCTGGAGGGCGACTTCAACCGCAAGGGATCGAGCGCCTTCAGCGGCCTGATTGGCCAGCGTGTCGCGGCCAAGGGCGTGACGGTGCTCGACGACGGCACGCTGCCCGATCGCCGCGGCTCGTTGAACGTGGATGACGAGGGCAATGCCAGCCAGCGCAATGTGCTGATCGAGGACGGCATCCTGAAGGGCTACATCCAGGACGCGATGAACGCGCGGCTGATGGGCGTCAAGCCCACCGGCAATGGCCGCCGCGAAAGCTATGCGGCGGTGCCGATGCCTCGCATGACCAACACCTACATGCTGTCGGGCGACAAGACGAAAGAGGAAATCATCGCGGGGCTCAAGCGTGGCCTGTACGCGTCGAACTTCGGCGGCGGGCAGGTCGACATCACCAGCGGCAAGTTCGTGTTCTCGGCGAGCGAGGCATTCTGGGTCGAGAACGGCAAGATCCAGTACCCGGTCAAGGGCGCCACGATCATCGGCAACGGCCCCGATGCCCTGACGCGAGTCAGCATGATCGGCAATGACATGAAGCTCGACACCGGCGTGGGCACCTGTGGCAAGGAAGGCCAGAGCGTGCCGGTCGGTGTGGGCCAACCGACGCTGCGCATCGACGGGCTGACTGTCGGCGGAACCGCCTGAGGCAGCGCCTGAACTCTCTCCAATCGACCCGCACCCTGGAACCTCACATGCCTCACCAGAATGCCGCCCCCGAAGGCCGCTACGGCCTCATTGAAAAGACCAGCGAGACCGACAACGAGCGCATCCGCGGCGTCACGCCGCTGCCGCCGCCCGAGCACCTGATCCGCTTCTTCCCGATCCGCGGCACGGCGATCGAGACCCTGGTGGCGGACACCCGTCAGCGCATCCGCCGCATCATGGCCGGCCAGGACGACCGGCTGCTCGTCGTCGTCGGGCCGTGCTCCATCCACGACCCGGCCGCCGCACTCGACTATGCGCACAAGCTGAAGGAACAGCGTGCGCGCTACGCCGACACATTGGAAGTGGTGATGCGGGTCTACTTCGAGAAGCCGCGCACCACCGTCGGTTGGAAGGGGCTGATCAACGACCCGTACCTTGACGAGAGCTACCGCATCGACGAAGGCCTGCGCATGGGCCGGCAGCTGCTGCTGGAAATCAACCGGCTGGGCGTTCCCGCCGGCAGCGAATTCCTCGACGTGATCTCGCCACAGTACCTTGGCGACCTGATCGCCTGGGGCGCGATCGGGGCTCGCACCACTGAAAGCCAGGTGCACCGGGAGTTGTCGTCGGGGCTGTCGGCACCGATCGGCTTCAAGAACGGCACCGACGGCAACATCCGCATCGCCACCGACGCGATCCAGGCAGCAGCCCGCCCGCACCATTTCCTGAGCGTCCACAAGAACGGTCAGGTCGCGATCGTCGAAACCGCTGGCAACCCCGATTGCCACCTGATCCTTCGTGGCGGCAAGGCCCCCAACTACGACGCCACCCACGTCGAAGCCGCCTGCAAAGACCTGGAAGCTGCCAAGCTGCCGGGCACCTTGATGGTCGATTGCTCGCACGCCAACAGCAGCAAGCAGCACGAGAAGCAGATCGACGTGGCGCGCGACATCGCCGCCCAGCTGGCTGGCGGCAGCCGTCGCATCTTCGGCGTGATGGTCGAGAGCCACCTGAACCCGGGCGCGCAGAAGTTCAGCCCCGGCAAGGACGACCCGGCGAAGCTGGCCTACGGGCAGAGCATCACCGATGCGTGCATCGGCTGGGATGACACGCTGACGGTTCTGGACGCGCTTGGCAGCGCGATCAAGGCACGCCGCCGCTGAGGCGGTAGCAAGGCGCAGTGACGCGCGCTACTCGGCCGCGTCCTGCTGCTGCAGCCGTTCGCTGTTCCAGTAAACGTCGTCGCCGCCCAGACCATCGAGGTTGGCGCGGTTGAGCACCCGGGCCAGCACGAACAGCAGGTCGCTCAGCCGGTTCAGGTAGTGCCGGGGTTCGGCGCGGACCGCCTCGCCAGCGGCCAGCGCCACCACCGCACGTTCGGCACGCCGCGCGATCGTGCGTGCCACATGTGCCAGCGCCGCGCTGCGGGTGCCGGCTGGCAGGATGAATTCCTTCAGGCGCGGCAACTGATCGTTGTAGTGCGCCAGGGCTTCATCGAGCTGGATGACGGCCGTGGTCTTGAGCAATTCGTAGCCCGGGATCGACAGCTCGCCACCCAGATTGAACAACTCGTGCTGGATCACCACCAGCAGCTTGCGCACATCGCCCGGCAGCGGCTCGGCCAACAGCACCCCCAGCTGCGAATTCAGCTCATCGACATCACCCATGGCGTGCACGCGCAGGCTGTCCTTCGACACCCGGTTGCCATCGCCCAGGCCGGTGGTGCCATCGTCCCCGGTGCGGGTGGCGATCTGTGTGAGTCGGTTCGACATGGGGCAGCCTGGTTCGTTGATGCGGCCGGCGCAAGGCCGGATCGGGGCTGGATGATGCCCGAAGACAGGACTGGCTTCGCTCGGGGATGGATCACCCCCCCTGAGCTGGCGTGCTGCAGTGCCGAAGCTGGACGGTCAGTTGTCCGGCGCACTCACCGACCAGCGCTTGCTGATCTCGCCGCTGCCCTTGACGCTTTCGAGGTGCACGCCGAAGCCCCAGAGCCGGGCCACGTGCTTCAGCACCTCTTGTGCGCTGTCGTTCAACGGTCGGTCGTTGTGCTGCGCGTGGCGCAGCGTCAGCGAGCGGTCACCGCGCAGGTTGACGCTCCAGACCTGGATGTTGGGTTCGCGCTCGCCCAGGTCGTACTGGCGCGACAGCGATTCACGCAGGCGACGGTAGCCGGCATCGTCGTGGATGGCGGCAACCTCCAGCTCCTTTTCCTTCTCGTCGTCGTGGATCGCGAACAGGCGGAAATCGCGCATCAGCTTCGGCGAGAGGTACTGGCCGATGAAGCTCTCGTCCTTGAAGTTGCGCATCGCGTGGTCGAGTGTTTCCAGCCAGTCGGCGCCGGCGATCGCCGGGAACCACTGCCGGTCTTCCTCGGTGGGCGCCTCGCAGATGCGCTTGATGTCGGTGAACATCGCGAAGCCCAGCGCATACGGATTGATGCCGCTGTAGGCCTTGTGGCCGACGGGCGGTTGGTACACCACATTGGTGTGCGACTTCAGCCATTCGATCATCACGCCGTCGCTGAGGTAACCGCGGTCGTACATGGTGTTGAGCAGGTGGTGGTGCCAGAAGGTGGCCCAGCCTTCGTTCATCACCTGCGTCTGCCGCTGCGGGTAGAAATACTGCGCAACCTTGCGCACGATGCGCACCACCTCGCGCTGCCAGGGCTCGAGCAGCGGCGCATTCTTCTCGATGAAGTACAGCAGGTTTTCCTGTGGCTCTTCCGGAAAGCGGCGCGCCTCGGCCTCTTCGGCAACATGGCCCGCCTTGCGCGGCAGCGTGCGCCACATCTCGTTGACCTGTCGCTGCGCATAGGCCTCGCGGTCCTTGCGCGCAGCCAGCTCCTGCGCGAGGCTCTTGCGGCTGGGGCGGCGGTAGCGGTCGACACCGTGGTTCATCAGCGCGTGGCAGCTGTCGAGCAGGGTCTCCACTGCGTCAAGGCCATGCTGCTCCTCGCAGTCGGCGATGTAGTTTTTCGCATAGACCAGGTAGTCGATGATCGACCCTGCGTCGGTCCACATGCGAAACAGGTAGTTGCCCTTGAAGAAGCTGTTGTGGCCGTAGGCGGCGTGCGCGATCACCAGCGCCTGCATCGCCATCGTGTTCTCCTCCATCAGGTAGCTGATGCAGGGGTTGGAGTTGATGACGATCTCGTAGGCCAGGCCCATGTGGCCGCGGCGGTAGTTCTTCTCGGTGGAGATGAACTCCTTGCCGTAGCTCCAGTGGCGGTAGTTCACTGGCATGCCGACCGAGGCGTACGCATCCATCATCTGCTCGGCGGTGATGATCTCGAGCTGGTTCGGGTAGGTGTCGAGGCCGAAGCTTTCGGCGGTCTCGCGGATGACCTCGTGGTAGCGGTCGATCAGCTCGAACGACCAGTCGTTGGGCGACGGCAGGGGTTCGTGGCTGCGCGGCGGCGCAATCAGGTCGGCGGCGCGCCGGCGCGCGCCAGCGCTCTGGTGCTCGTGGCGCCGCTCCTCGCCCCAGGGTGGCGTGATGGAAGTGCTCATGCGGAGGCGCCTTCCTTCTTGAACAGGTCACGGAAGACCGGGTAGATCTGCGAAGCCTCGGTCGCCTTGCGCACCGCGAAGGCCTTGGTTTCTTCCGACAGCGCGGCGTATTCGTCCCACAGGTTCTGCTCTTCTTCTGCGACCTGCACATAGGCGAAGTAGCGGCACAGCGGCAGGACGCGGTTGGCCAGGATCTCGCGGCAACGACCGCTGTCGTGATGCCAGTTGTCGCCGTCGCTGGCCTGCGCGCCGTAGATGTTCCATTCGGCCGTCGGGTAGCGGGCCCGGGCGATGTCGTCCATCAGCACCAGCGCGCTCGACACCACCGTGCCGCCTGTCTCGGTGGAGTGGAAAAAGTTCTGCTCGTCGACTTCCTGCGCCTGGGTGTGGTGACGGATGAAGACGATGTCGATCTTCTCGTAGTGGCGGGTCAGAAACAGATACAGCAGGATGAAGAAGCGCTTGGCCAGATCCTTGCGCGCCTCGTCCATCGAACCCGACACGTCCATCAGGCAGAACATCACCGCCTTCGAGGTCGGCATCGGCACACGCACGCGGCTGCGGTAGCGCAGGTCGATCGGGTCGAGGTAAGGGATTCGCTTCAGCCGCGCACGCAGCGTCTCCACTTCCAGCCGCAAGGGCGCGATCTCCGCCTCGTAGGGATTCGGGTCGGGGTGGCTCAGCAGGTGATCCAGGTGTGTTTCGAGCCGGTGCAGTTCGCGCCGCGACTCACTGCCGATCGCGATGCGCCGGCCGATCGCGCCGCGCATCGAGCGCACCACATGCAGGTTGCTCGGGTTGCCATCGCTGCTGTAGCCAGCGCGGTGCGTCTTGAATTCCGGCGTCTCCGCCAATGTGGTGCGGGCGAGGTTAGGCAAGGCCAGGTCATCGAAGAAGACCTGCATGAACTCTTCCTTGGTCAGGTGGAAGACAAAGTCGTCATCGCCTTCACCTGAATCGCTCGCCTGACCGCCGCCCCCACTGCCACCACCGCCCTTGGGCCGCGCAATGCGGTCGCCACGCAGATAGTCCTGGTTGCCCGGATGCACCATGTCGCGCGTGCCACCCTGGCCGTGCCGGAACACCGGCTCGGAGATGTCGCGCTTCGGGATGTGAATGTCCTCCCCCTGCGCCAGATCCCGAATGCCGCGCCCGTCGACCGCGCGTTTGACGGCTTCGCGGATCTGATCCTTGTGGCGCCTGAGAAAACGCTCGCGGTTGCCGATCGACTTGTTCTTGCCCGCCAGTCGCCGGTCGATGATCTGCTGGAACATGAAGTCCTTCCGAAGCTGCGAGACGCCTTAGCTCGACTTCCGAACGCGCAGGTACCACTCGCACAGCAAGCGCACCTGCTTGGGCGTGTAGCCCTTGGCCACCATGCGGGTGACGAAGTCCTCGTGCTTCTTCGCCTCGTCGGCGCTGGCCTTGGCGTTGAAGCTGATCACCGGCAGCAACTCTTCGGTGTTCGAGAACATCTTCTTCTCGATCACCGTGCGCAGCTTCTCGTAGCTGGTCCACACCGGGTTGTTGCCGGCGTTGTTGGCACGCGCGCGCAGCACGAAGTTGACGATCTCGTTGCGGAAATCCTTCGGGTTGCTGATGCCGGCCGGCTTCTCGATCTTTTCCAGTTCCGCGTTCAGCGAGCCGCGGTCGAACACCTCGCCGGTGTCGGTGTCGCGGTACTCGTGGTCCTGGATCCAGTAGTCGGCATAGGTGACGTACCGATCGAAGATGTTCTGACCGTACTCGCTGTAGCTCTCGAGGTAGGCGGTCTGGATCTCCTTGCCGATGAACTCGGCGTACTTGGTCGCCAGGTGCTCCTTGATGAACGAGAGGTACTTCTGCTCGGTCTCGGCCGGGAACTGCTCGCGCTCGATCTGCTGCTCCAGCACGTACATCAGGTGCACCGGGTTGGCGGCGACTTCGGTGCTGTCGAAGTTGAAGACCTTGGAGATGATCTTGAAGGCGAAGCGGGTGCTGATGCCGCTCATGCCTTCGTCGACGCCTGCGTAGTCGCGGTACTCCTGGAAACTCTTCGCGCGCGGGTCGGTGTCCTTCAGGTTCTCGCCATCGTAGACCAGCATCTTGGAATACAGGCTCGAGTTTTCGGGCTCCTTCAGCCGCGTCAGGATGGCGAACTGGCTCATCATCTTCAGCGTGCCGGGCGCGCAGGTGGCTTGCGCCAGTGACGAGCCGCGCAGCAGCTTCTCGTAGATCTTCACTTCTTCGCTCACGCGCAGGCAGTACGGCACCTTGACGATGTAGATGCGGTCGAGGAAGGCCTCGTTGTTCTTGTTGTTGCGGAAGGCCTTCCACTCGCTTTCGTTGCTGTGCGCCAGCACAACGCCGTCGAATGGGATCGCACCGAAGCCCTCGGTGCCCTTGAAGTTGCTTTCCTGCGTGGCGGTCAGCAGCGGATGCAGCACCTTGATCGGCGCCTTGAACATCTCGACGAACTCGAGCAGGCCCTGGTTGGCCAGGCACAGGCCGCCAGAGAAGCTGTACGCATCGGGATCGTCCTGCGCGTAGGTTTCGAGCTTGCGGATGTCGACCTTGCCGACCAGTGAGCTGATGTCCTGGTTGTTCTCGTCGCCCGGCTCGGTCTTCGCGATGCCGACCTGCTTGAGCACCGACGGGTAGCGCTTGATGACCTTGAACTTGCGGATGTCACCGCCGAATTCCTCGAGCCGCTTGACCGCCCAGGGTGACAGCACGCGCTGCAGGTAACGCCGCGGGATGCCGTATTCCTTTTCGAGGATCGGACCGTCCTCGTTGGCATCGAACAGGCCCAGCGGCGACTCGTTCACTGGCGATCCCTTGATCGCGTAGAACGGCACCTCCTGCATCAGCTGTTTGAGCCGTTCGGCGATGCTGCTCTTGCCGCCGCCCACCGGACCCAGCAGATACAGGATCTGCTTCTTTTCTTCGAGGCCCTGGGCCGCATGGCGGAAGTAGCTGACGACCTGTTCGATCGCATCTTCCATGCCGTAGAACTCGGCAAACGCGGGGTATATCTTGATGACCTTGTTGGCAAACAGCCGCGACAGGCGCGGGTCGTTGCGCGTGTCGACCGTCTGCGGCTCGCCAATGGCCTGCAACATGCGCTCTGCCGCGCTGGCGTACGCCACCCGGTTGCGTTTGCATTCAGCGAGGTACTCCTCGATCGAGAGTTCCTCTTCACGCGTGCGCTCGAACCGCGCGGCGAAATGACTGATCACGTCCATGTCGATCTCCTGTGGATGGAGGAGGCGATGTCAAGGCCGTTTCGCCTCGACACCGTCTGGGGAAGTTCTGATGAAGTCCTAGCTTCAGGGCTCCATCAGAGCTTTCCGCGACATCAACACGGATACCAACAACTGCGATTCAAGCTTCTTCCAAACCGCTGCGGGTCAAGCCACAAGAAGCAGGTCTACTTGCCCCCAGTTCCAAACAGTCGGCTCGACATTACCAGCAATTTGCATGCCTTTTTGTCGCAACGATTTTCGGAACCCGTCTGATGGAGGGACTCTTGACCAACGGTCGCAGTTCCCTGCTTGAGCGCAGCCTCAAGAGCACAACGCGGCACGCAACTTCGGCGCTGACGCCCTGATCAACGCGATCACCGAGGACTTTGAATCGAGATCGCCGCGCTGACCATCGGGTCCGAACTGCGTAGGCTGCACTCAGTGCTTCGAAAGGCCGAGTTTGTCGAGCAGGCCGTTGAGTTCTTCGAGTGAGCCAAAGGCGATCGAGACCTCGCCCTGCTCACCGCGCGCAGTGCGCTTCTTCACCCGCACCTCGACACGGGCGGTCAGCACATCAGAGAGCTCCTGCTCAATGCGCAGCAGATCGCGTGATTTCGATGCCGCCGCGCGCGTTGCTGGCTTCTGTCGACCACCGTCGTCGGCGCGGGCCACCAGCCGCTCGGCCTCGCGCACGCTGAGCTTCTTCGCGACGATCTCACCCGCGGCCAGGATCTGCCGGGCGCCATCGAGCGACAGCAGCGCGCGCGCATGGCCCATGTCGAGATCGCCGGCCATCAGCAACTGCTGCACTGGTTCGACCAGATTCAACAGGCGCAGCAGATTGCTGGCCGCGCTGCGCGAGCGACCCACCGCTTGCGCAGCCCGCTCATGGGTCAGGCCGAATTCATCAACGAGGCGCTTCAGGCCCTGCGCCTCTTCCAGCGGGTTCAGGTCTTCGCGCTGGATGTTCTCGATCAGCGACATGGCTGCGGCGGCTTCGTCGGGCACGTCCCGGACCAGCACCGGCACCTCGTCGAGACCCGCCAGCCTGGCGGCTCGCGTGCGGCGTTCGCCCGCGATGATTTCGTAGTTCGGTGCGCCGGGCGCTGCATCGTCCAGCAGATCGTGCACACGGCGCACCAGGATCGGCTGCATGATTCCCTGCGCCTTGATGCTTTCGGCCAGTTCGTACAGCGAGCCTTCGTCCATGCGCGTGCGCGGCTGGTACTTGCCGGGCCGCAACTGCGTCAGCTTCAAGCTGCGCGGGGCGCTGGGGTCAGCCGTGGGCGCGTCGGTGGACTCCTTGACGCGGGGGCCGAGCAGCGCTTCGAGGCCGAGGCCTAAGCCTTTGGGTTTCTTGGTGACCATCGGCAGATTCTCCCGTATCGCGCCGATCTGGCGGCAAGCTCAGCGCACAGCGCATTCAGGTCAGCGTCTTCAGCAAGGCATGGCCTGCGTCCCAATCGCCGAGCGCCGAGTCGCCATTGATGTGGCCGTGCGCCCCGAGCAGGCACCAGCGACTGCCCCAGTCCGCCGCGAACACGGCGGCCTGCGCCAGGCCGCACACCGGATCGTTGCTGCTTGCGACCAACAGGCTCTGAAACCGCAGCTGCTGGCGCACGACGGGACGCCAGTTGTAGAGCTGCGGAGGTGCGTCATCGCGCTGTGGATCGGAGGGCGCGACCAGCAACGCGGCACGAACCCGCGCCACCCGCCGGGAGTGCGCCGCCCAGGCGGCGACGAGGTGGCAACCCAGACTGTGTGCGACCAGCACGGATGGCGTATCGCTCTCGAGCAGCACCTCGTCGAGCCTGGCCATCCAGTCGCCTCGGCGGGGCCATTGCCAATCGTCCTGCTCGACACGGCGGTAGCCGTGCAACGCCTCCCATCGGCTTTGCCAGTGGGCCGGGCCGGAGTCCCGCCAACCAGGCAGCAGCAACACGCGGGGTTCGATCGGCGCGGTCATGCCCCGGGCTGCTGTGTGGACCGCAAAGTGTTCATCGCGCTCGCTTATCCTCGCCGCTCAGTCTTTGGGAGCGCTTCATGAAACACCGTGTGTTTGTCGATGGTCAGGAGGGCACGACCGGCCTGCGCATCCATGAGTATCTCGCGCAGAGAGACGACATCGAGGTGCTGCGCATCGATCCGGAGCTGCGCAAGGACGCGGCCGAGCGCGCCCGCCTGCTGAACGCGGCAGATGTGGCCTTTTTGTGCCTTCCCGATGCTGCCTCGCGAGAGGCGGCTGCCCTCGTCACCAACCCGCACACCTGCCTGATCGACGCGAGCACCGCGCACCGCACCGCGCCGGGCTGGGCCTTCGGCCTGCCCGAGTTGGCGCCGGAGCAACGGGCGGCGATCCGCGCGAGCAAGCGCATCGCCAACCCCGGCTGCCACGCCAGCGCCTTCATCCTGCTGCTGCGACCGCTGGTCGATGCCGGGCTGATTCCGAGCACCGCGCCGGTCACCGCCACCTCGATCACCGGCTATTCGGGTGGTGGCAAAAGCATGATTCGCGATTACGAGGCCGCACTGGCATCCACTGGGGTGTCGCCAGCACCCGATGCCCCGCTGGCGGCACCGCGCCCGTACGCGCTGGCGCTGTCCCACAAGCACCTGCCGGAGATGAAAACACACACCGGCCTGGCCTCGCCTCCAGTCTTCATGCCGATCGTCGGACCGTTCTACAAGGGCTTGACCGTCAGTGTGCCCTTGCATCTGTCACAGCTCGGCGGCGCGGTGGGTGCCGCCGAGTTGCACGCGGCGCTGCAGCAGCGCTATGCGGGCGAGCGCTTCATCCGTGTGATGCCGCTGCGCGACGAGGCGACGATTGCAGGCGGCTTCTTTGATGTGCAGGGCTGCAACGACACGAACCGGGTCGATCTGTTCGTGTTCGCCAGCGACACCCAAGTGCTGCTGATGGCGCGGCTCGACAACCTGGGAAAGGGAGCAAGCGGTGCCGCCGTGCAGGCGATGAATGTGCACCTGGGCGTCGACGAGGGCTTGGGCCTTTGATCCAGGCTGAGTCGTCGCTTTGGCGAAAGCGATCACTTACATCGAGTCGATGCGACTGACCATTTCCTGGGCGAAGGCCACAAAAGCCTGGGCGCCCTTGGACGCCGGATCAAACACGACGCCGGGCAGCCCGTAGCTCGGCGCCTCGGCCAGCCGCACGTTGCGCGGGATCACGGTGTCGAACACCTTGCTGCCGAAGTGCGACTTGAGTTGCTCACTGACCTGCTGCTGTAGCGTGATCCGCGGATCGAACATCACCCGCAACAGACCGATGATCTTGAGTGCGGGGTTCAGGTTGGCATGCACCTGCTTGATGGTGTTGACCAGATCCGACAAGCCTTCCAGCGCAAAGTACTCGCACTGCATCGGCACGATCACGCCGTGCGCGCTGCACAGCCCGTTCAGCGTCAGCATGCTGAGCGACGGAGGACAGTCGATCAGCACGAAGTCGTAATCGGCGTCTACCGCGGCCAGCGCCATCTTCAGCCGTTGATCGCGCCGCTCGAGCTCGACCAGCTCCACCTCGGCACCGGCGAGCTCCCGGTTGGCACCCACCACGTCGTAGCCCACCGCCTCATTGCGCTGGCGGACTTCGGCGATCGACGCGTTTTCCAGCAGCACGTCGTACACCGTCAGCTCCAGCGTGCGCTTGTCGATGCCCGAACCCATCGTGGCATTGCCTTGCGGATCAAGGTCAACCACCAGCACGCGCTGCCCGACCCTGCTGAGGCCGGCGGCCAGATTCACTGTCGTCGTGGTTTTGCCGACCCCGCCTTTTTGATTGGCGACGCAGAAGATTCGGGCCATGGGCGAAGTGAGGTTCGGGAGCGGTGTCGGGGTGTGCGGCGTGGCGGTGGAAAGGCGTTCTTTCGACCTTGGCGGCGTGGGCGATTATAGGAAGCGGGTTCGCGGGTCAGGCCTGAATCGAGGCCCTTGGGCGCATCCAGACCAGGCAGCGTTCCGCATCCAAGCCTGGAACCGACAGTGGTTCCACGTGAAACACCTCGATGCCTTCGGGAAGCGCCGACAACTCGTCCTCCGGGGTCTTCCCCTTCATCGCCATCCACACGCCGTGTGGTGCAAGCGACGCACGGCTCAGCCGGGTGAAGTCGACCAGCGACGCAAACGCGCGAGAAGTGATGAGGTCAAACGCCCCGCCCTTCAACGCCTCCACACGGGCATGCTCGGCGCCCAGGTTGCGCAAGCCCAGCTCGACAGCCACCTGGCGGATGAACGCCGCCTTCTTGCCGACGGTGTCAACACACACCACCTGCCAATGCGGAAACATCAGCGCCAGCACCACACCCGGCAAGCCCCCACCACTGCCCACATCGAGCACGCGCGGCGAGCAGTCAGCGTGGCCTGCGACCTGAGCAGCGCCCAGGTGCCGGGCCATCGGCTCGATCACCGCCAGGCAGTCAGCCAGGTGCTGGCGGAGCATGTCTTGCGGATCGCGCACAGCCGTCAGGTTGTAGGTGGCGTTCCAGCGTTGCAGCAGATCCAGATAGCCCAACAAGCCATCGATCACCTCCGGCGCTACCGGCAGAGCCAGTTCGGCCGCGGTTTCAACCAACGGCCCGCGCAGCGGATGGGCCGCAGATTCAGGCAGCATGGGCCAGATCGGCAAACCCAGCGAACCGCCCCTTCTTCAGATGCACCAGCAGCAAGGACACCGCAGCCGGTGTGACACCCGACATCCGCGAGGCCTGGCCCAGAGTTTCCGGTCTATGTCGGCTCAACGTCTGACGCACCTCGAAGCTGAGGGCCGAGACCTGCGAATAGTCGAGATCGGCCGGCAGCGCCAGATGCTCATAGCGCGCCAGCCGCTCGACCTCGTCGTTCTGCTTGACGATGTAGCCTGCGTACTTCGCGCTGATCTCAACCTGCTCGATCACCGCATCGGCCAGTGCCACACCCAGCTCGGCACGCAAGGTTTCACGTGAAACCGCAGCATCCGGACAGGCAATGGCGACCACGGCGCTCAGCACATCGTGATGGACCTCAGGACGTCGCAGCAGGTCCATCAGGCTGTACTCATGCTCCAGCGGCTTGCCGAGCAGGCGCCCTGCATCGGCAGCCGGCAGGGTTTGCGGCCGCACCCATGTTGCCTTCAGGCGCTGTGTTTCACGTGAAACTGCGTCGCGCTTGCGGCAGAACGCCGCCCAGCGAACATCATCGACCAGGCCCAGTCGGCGGCCGTGCTCGGTGAGCCGCGCATCGGCGTTGTCCTCGCGCAGCTGCAGTCGGAACTCGGCGCGGCTGGTGAACATGCGGTAAGGCTCGCTCACGCCCTTGGTGATCAGGTCATCGACCAGCACGCCCAGATAGGCTTCGTCGCGGCCGGGCGTCCAGGCGGCTTGATCGCGCACTTGCCGGGCTGCATTCAGCCCGGCGAACAAACCTTGCGCAGCGGCTTCCTCGTAGCCGGTGGTGCCATTGATCTGCCCGGCGAAGAACAAGCCGCGGATCGACTTGGTCTCGAAACTGGCTTTCAGCGCGCGCGGGTCGAAGTAGTCGTACTCGATCGCATAGCCTGGCCGAAGGATGTGCGCGTGCTCCAAGCCCACCATCGAGTGGACCGCAGCCAGCTGGATGTCGAACGGCAGCGAGGTCGAAATGCCATTCGGATAGAACTCGTGGGTCGTCAGACCTTCGGGCTCCAGGTAGATCTGGTGCGAGGTCTTGTCGGCGAAGCGATTGACCTTGTCCTCGATGCTGGGACAGTAGCGCGGTCCGACACCCTCGATCACGCCAGTGAACATCGGGCTGCGGTCGAAGCCGGAGCGAATGATCTCGTGCGTACGCGCGTTGGTGTGGGTGATCCAGCACGGCACCTGCTGCGGGTGCTGCGACGCATCGCCCAGGTAGCTGAATACGGGCATCGGCGTTTCGGGTGCAGTGCCATCGGGTCCCGGAACACCATCGCCATGCTGCGGCGTCAAGCGACTGAAATCGATGCTGCGCCCATCGATGCGCGGCGGAGTGCCGGTTTTCAGGCGGCCTTGCGGCAGTTTCAGCTCTTTCAAACGCGACGACAAGGTGATCGCTGGCGGATCGCCAGCACGCCCTGCGGCGTGGTTGTCGAGGCCCACATGCACTTTGCCGTTCAGGAACGTTCCGGCCGTCAACACCACAGCCCTAGACTTGAAGCGAACGCCCACTTGCGTGACAACGCCCGCCACAGCGTCACCTTCAACAATCAGATCATCGCAGGCCCCCTGGAACAGCCACAGGTTCGGCTGGTTCTCCAGCCGACGCCGAATGGCTGCCCGGTACAGCACGCGATCGGCCTGTGCGCGGGTGGCGCGCACCGCGGGGCCCTTCGATCCATTCAGGATGCGGAACTGGATGCCGGCCTCGTCGGTTGCCGCAGCCATCGCGCCGCCCAGCGCATCAATCTCCTTGACCAGATGCCCTTTGCCGATGCCGCCAATCGACGGGTTGCAACTCATCTGACCCAGCGTCTCGATGTTGTGCGTCAACAGGAGCGTGGCGCAGCCGAGCCGAGCCGAGGCCAATGCCGCCTCGGTGCCGGCGTGGCCGCCACCGATCACAATGACGTCGAAGACTTGGGGGAACCACATGGCGTTGCCTATTTTTTGAGCAATCCGCGATTGTAGGGAGCACCCCGCGTGAAGTCACCCTGCTGCCAGCAAGCCTTGGACATCCAACCACCCATCCCACGCCCTGACACCGTTTCGGATGGGGCGTCTCTGGCGGGTGCGGCGCAGGCAACCTGCCGACCCGGTTGCGGCGCCTGTTGCACCGCGCCGTCGATTTCCAGCCCGATTCCGGGCATGCCCTTCATCGATGGCCTTGGCAAAGCCGCAGGCGTTGCATGCGTCCAGTTGACCGCCGACATGCGCTGCGCGCTGTTCGGTCTGCCGCAGCGGCCGGCGGTGTGCACGTCGCTGAAACCGAATGCCGAGATGTGCGGCGAGACGCGCGCCGACGCGATTGCATGGCTCACCAAACTCGATCGGGATACCGCGCCGTACCAAGTGCGCGCCACTCAGCGCACAGACTGAGCGGCTCGCGGCCGACGTCGAGCTCGCTGGTCGCCTCGCATGAAAGCGCCGCCGGCGCTGCCATGGCAGACCGAGGTCGAACGCGCGCTTGCACGGATCGCGGCCCGACGAAATCGGGGGTTCGCACCGCCGTGGATCACATGCCGGCTCAGCCGGGTTGGCACATCTCGATGTGGGGGATGCCGTCTTCGAGGTACCCCTCACCGACCGGCAGAAAGCCTTCCGAGCGGTAGAAGCCCTCCAGATGGCTTTGTGCAGACAGCCGAATGCCGAGCCCTGGATACTCGGCCAGGGCTTTCGCAATGGCGCGTTGGACCAGCATCCGCCCCAGCCCGACACCGCGACCCGCGCCGAAGGTCAGCACCCGGCCGATCGCAGGCTCTGCGTACTTGACCCCAGGAGCGATGACACGGGCGTAAGCCAAGGGCATGCGCTGCTCGTCCGACCATGCGGCCAGATGCCAGGCCGCTTCATCCCGACCGTCAACATCGAGGTAGGCGCAACGCTGCTCGACGCAAAACACCTGCTGGCGCACCATGTAGATGTATTGCAACTCGTGCACGCTGAGCGCGTCGAAACGGCTGCAGCGCCAGTGAGTTTCGAGCGCGGGAGTGGACATCATGCGCCGGATCATGCCGCTTCGTGGGACGAATTTCCATCGCGGCGCGATGTCAGTGGCAGCGATTCCTCGTTTGCCACCGGCACGTACAGCACAGCTCAGCGCACGGCCGCTTCGTTCAAGCGCCGCGCCACCCACATCAGCCCCGCCACCGTGAGGAGGGCGCAGACCGCAAACGGCACCGCCGCATCGGCAGCGCCCAGGGTTTCGCCCTTCAGCACGCGCGCCATCAGCGTCGACTGCGCCAATGCCGGGACCCACAGGTGCCACGGCGATTCACCGCGCTGGTCGAACACCGACACCAGTGGCAGCAGCGAGACCGCAGCCAGCACCACCGTGCTGCTGGCCTGCGCCTCCTTGAAGCTCTTGCAGCGGATCGCGATTGCCATCAGCAATGCCGACATCGCGGCAGCAAACGGCAACAGAAGCGCCAGAAACGCCAAGGCCTCCGGCCAGCCGTACTGGAACATCGCCTGCAAGGTGTCGCTGCGCAACAGCCACTGCGCCGGGATGAAGCTGAAGCAGCTCAGCATCGCGATCAGCACCGCCACGCTGGCCACCGCACCCCACTTGCCCAGCACCAGTGCACCGCGCCGCGCCGGGTTCATCAGCAACGGCTCCAGGGATCCGCGCTCGCGCTCGCCGGCCGTGGTGTCCAGCGCCGCGTTCAAGGCGCCGTACAGCACGGCCATGATCACGAAGAAAGGCAGCATCCCGGTGATCTGTGCGGCGCGCGTGCGCGCGCTGGCGAGGTCGCGCTCCTGCACCTCGAAGGGCTCAAGCAGCTCGGTGGTCACGCCGCGCAGCGCCAGCGTCAGCGCCGAGCGCTCCTGTGCGTAGGCAGCCAGCAGCCGCTGGACTCTGGCCGCGCCGGCCTGCGCCTGTGCATTGCCGCTGTCGCTGACCACCTCGATCGTCGGCACCTCGCCGCGCTGCACCGCCACATCGAAACCCGCTGGCACCACCAGCACCGGATCCGACCACTTTCGCGCGCGGAGCTGCGCTTCATAGTCTGCGGGTGGCGCTTTGACGATGCGCGTCTGCCGTTGCAGGAAGTTGATCAGGCCCGGCGCGTGTGCGGCCCCGTCGACGTAGACGACGCGGCTCTCGGCGCTGGCCTCGAAGCTGGCCAGCAGCGCCGACAGCGCGACCAGCAGCAGCGGGCCCATCAGCACGCTGCTGAACAGCACGACCATCAGGGTGCGGCGGTCCCGCAAGGCATCGACCACTTCCTTCCGATAGACGGCCCAGGCGGCGCGGGCGGCGCTCATGCGAGGACCTCGCCAGGTGCCTCGCGCACCTCTGCGGTCTCGAAGGCCAGGCGCACAAAAGCCTCTTCGAAGTCAGTCTGGCCGGTCTGCGCCAGCAGTTCGTCCACCGTGCCTGCGGCCACGCTGCGACCACCCGACACCACCACCACGTGGTCGCACAGTCGCTCGACCTCCTGCATGATGTGCGTCGAGAACACGATGCATTTGCTGCCGCCCTCGGCGGTGCGCAGAAAACGCAGCGACTCCCGCAGGCTGCGCGTGGCGGTCACGTCCAGACCGTTGGTCGGTTCGTCCAGCACGATGTTCGCCGGGTCATGGACCAGCGCGCGGGCCAGGGCGATCTTCATCCGCTCGCCCTGGCTGAAGCCCTCGGTACGGCGATCGAGCAGGGGCTTGAACGCCAGCATGTCGGCCAGAAGCTCGGCCCGCGCCTCGGCCTGGTCACGGCCGAGGCCCTGCAGCGCACCGTAGTAGACGATGTTCTCGCGGGCCGACAGCCGTGGGTACAGCCCGCGGGCATCGCTGAGCACGCCCATGCGCGCCAACGCTTCCCGTGGACGAGCCGCGACGTCGATGCCATCCACTGACAGCCGACCCGCGTCGGGCGTGATCAAGCCGGCCAGCATCCGCAAGGTGGTCGTCTTGCCCGCGCCGTTGGGGCCCAGCAAGCCCGTGATGCAGGCATCGGCTGCGCTGAAGCTGACCTGCTCGACCGCAGCGACGCCCGCCTGCACCGGTCGGCGCGTCAGTGCGTCGCGCAAGCTGCGCGAAGGGGGTGCGAATCGCTTCGCCACAGCGTCGACGACGATCACCGTCCGCCCTCGCCGGCCGCCGAGGCGGATGGGTTCATCGGCGCAAACGCCGGTGGCCGTGGAATACCGGTCACGCACGACGCATCGACAGCCAGCGCTGCGGCATCGTCTGCAGCATCCATGAATCGGAACATCACATCGCGCACACAGCCGATCCCCATCAAGCCGTGACCTGCGTTCGCCACCGTGATCTGGCGCGCATTCGGCCCGAGCGCACGCGCCACCCGGTCGGCATGGCGCGGTGGTGTGGCCGGGTCGAGCCCGCCACTGAGCAGCAGCGTCGCCGTGGTCGCGGGCGTGAGCTTGTAGAACGCTTCGGGCACTGCACCCCGCGGCCAGAAAGCGCAGGCGCGCTGGTAGAGCCGCGCCGCGTGGTCGATGAATGGGGCGGTCAGCGATGCCGGGCGCGTGCCCGACGCCTCGGCCGGCTGGTCACGCAAAAGCAGCGGGCCATCCTCCGCGCACAGCACGCTGAAATGCATGCCCATCGCCACCGTTCCCGTGCGTCGGCTGGCCAGTGCATCGGCGAGGCCCAGCAGGGCTTCGTAGCGCCCCTGCCCCGCCTCGCCAATGGCCTGCGGCAGCCCGGCCGCCAGCGAGGGCGCGTACAGCGGCCCGCGCACTGCGCCCAGCACTCGATCGCGGTCCAGCGTGAAGTGCTCGCGCTGGCCGGTCCAGGGATGGATGGCACTCACCGGCTTCGGCAGGCTGGCCAGCAGCGCCCGCCAATCGGTGCGCAGCGTCGGATGCGCACGCTGGCAGGCCGGGCTGCGCTCGCAATCGGCCAGCATCGCGTCGAACGCAGCCTGGGTGTCAAGACCACCGCTGGTCGGCAACCCCATGTCGGGCGGCGCAACACCGTCGAGCACGCTGCGTCTGAGCCGGTCGGGAAACTGCCGCGCGTAGTCCAGCGCCGCCCGCGTGCCGTACGACGCGCCGACCAGGTTGATCCGCTCGGCACCCAGTCGGGCGCGGACCGCGTCGAGATCCTGCATCGCGATCGCCGTGGTGAAAAAGCGCAGATCCTCGGTCGAACTCAGCGGCGCAGTGGTCGACAACTGCGTCAAACAGGTCTGCAGCATCGCCACTTGCGCGTCGACGCCGGCCGGCTCGGCCAGCGGGGCATGTCTGCGGTCTTCGCATTCGAGCGGCGTCGAGCGGCCGGTCCCGCGCTGGTCGACGAAGACGATGTCGCGCCGGTTGTTCAGCCGGGCGAACAGCGGCAGCACCGAGGGCGCCAGTGCGATGGCGCTCTGGCCCGGCCCGCCCGCCAGCAGAAACACCGGGTCGGGCCGGCGGTTGCGCGCCACGGCGGGCACCACCATGAAGTGGATGTCGATCGCCGGCCCGGTCGGCCGTGCCGGATCGAGCGGGCGCTGCACCACACCGCAGCGCACCTCGTTGGCCAGGCCCGGCACGCGGCATGGCGTCGCCACTGCGTCGGTCTGTGCCCGCGACGCGGGTGCCCACAGCGTCGCCAGGGCGGCGATCGCCACCGACACCCAGGTCCGCGCCACGCTCAAGCCAGCAGCCGCTTCAACTCGCCACTGGCGATCAGCTTCGCCAGGTCATCGGCCCCGCCAATCAGCACACCCCTGACGAAGACCATCGGAAACGTGGGCCAGCCAGTCCACATCTTCAGCGCGAGCCGCTCGCGCCACTGGCTCAGGTAGCTGCCGTACTCCAGGTAATGATGGGGCACCGCGGCAGCATCCAGCGCCTTGCGCGCCCGCTTGCAGAACGGGTTGCCAGCCATGCCGACCACCAGCACCGCGTTGGACATCGAAGCGGCCTGCACGTTGTGCACCACTTCGGCATGCAGGTGTTCGACGGTGTCACGGATGGCGGGATGCAGGCGAGATTCATCGAGCAAGGGGCGAGACATCGGGGGCTCCTTCGGTGCCGTCGGGGGGTTGGCGACAGGCGGCAAGCGTAGCCGAGTGCGCGGGTCATCGAAACCGCAGGCCGATTCGTTACCCCGGTTCTCGTACAGAATTTCTCTGCCGCGATGTCGGCTTGGTTTCTGCTAAGGGCACTCATCCCCCCTCAAACCCGATTGCAACCTGACACGACAAGGATCACACCGCCATGCGCCTTCATTCCAACACCCGCCGCTTCAAAGCACTCTGCCTCGTTCTGGCCGGCCTCGGCAGTCTCGCCAACCTCACCGGTGCGGTGGCTGCCGAGCCCAAGGTCCTCAACATCTACAACTGGTCGGACTACATCGCCGACGACACGATCAAGAACTTCGAGAAAGAGACCGGCATCAAGGTCAACTACGACAACTACGACAACAACGAGGTGCTGCACGCCAAGCTGGTTGCCGGCAAGACGGGCTATGACATCGTCGTGCCCGGCGCGCACTTCGCGAAGATGCAGATCGAAGGCGGCCTGCTGCAAAAGCTCGATCGCAGCAAGCTCACCAACTGGGGCAATCTCGACAAGGGCCTGCTGGAGCAGCTGGCCAAGGTCGACCCGAACAACGAGCACCTTGTCGACTGGCTGTGGGGTTACATCGCGGTGGGCATCAACGCCACCAAGGTCAAGGCCGCGCTGGGTGACATGCCAATGCCAGACAACGCCTGGAGCCTGGTGTTCGACCCGAAGTACGCGAGCAAGCTGAAGAGCTGTGGTGTCAGCGTCCTCGACTCGGCCTCGGAAGTGCTGCCCATCGCCATGCTGTATGCCGGCAAGCCGCCGTTCAGCAGCGAGAAGGCCGACTACGACGCCGCAGCCGCGGTGCTGAAGGCCGCGCGCCCGTATGTGACGCGCTTCTCGTCGTCGGGCTACATCAACGACCTGGCTTCCGGCTCGGTTTGCGTGGTCATGGGCTATTCGGGCGACATCAACATCGCCCGCTCACGCGCCATCGAGGCCAAGTCGAAGTTCGAGATCCTGGCACTGGTGCCGAAGGGCGGCTCGACCCTCTTCTTCGACACGATGGCGATCCCGAAGGACGCCAAGAACGTCGAGAACGCGCACCTGTTCATCAACTACATCCTGCGCCCGGAAGTTCATGCGTCCTTGACGAACAAGGTGTTCTATGCGAACCCCAATGCGGCTTCGCTGAAGTTCGTCAAGAAAGAGGTGGCCGAGAACACCACGATCTTCCTGAGCGATGCCGACAAGAAGATCATGACCGCGCCCAACAGCGTTCCGCAGCCGATTCGACGTGTGCAGACACGGGTGTTCACGGCATTCAAGGCTGGGAAGTAAGCCTTCCTGTGCTTTGACGCCCGGCGGGCGGGGTTTGCCTTTCGTTGCAGCCCGCCGGGTCTCGGCCCGGCACCCGAGTAACTTTCATTTGGGCCCGCAAATGAAAGTTACCCGCCTGCCGGGGCGGAATCCCGGCGCGGTCTCACCCAGGAACAGCCGACGGCAAGTCAGTACAACGTACGTTCAGCCACAACCGGCGGCACCCACTGGTAAAGCCACGTCTCCGTCAGCGACTGCCCATCACCGCTGAGGTACAGCCGCAACTCGATCGGATCGGTCGAGGCGGTGGGCACGACATCGAACAAGGCCCGGTAGCCACGCACCGCATGCAGCGGCCGGGCCGAGGTGGTTTCGATGCGGGCGCCTGATGACGCGGTGATCACGGCCGTCACTGCCGCATTGGGCCCGATCAGGGCGAAATCGCCGCCGGCGAAGTCGACCGCGAAACGCCACGAGAAATACGTGCGCTTCTTGCCAATCACGCCGCCCAGACCGGTGCGCGTGGCGATGCAGCTGGCCAGCGGCGGTCGTGCGGGCGGCTGCGCACCCCAGTAGAGCCGGTAGCCCAGCAGCAGCTCCTCGCCCGCCTCGGGCTTGCGCGTCGGGCTCCAGAACGCAACGATGTTGTCGAAGGTTTCGTCCACCGTCGGGATCTCGACCAGTTGCACCGAGCCTGCACCCCAGGCCGACTTCGGCTCGACCCACAGGCTGGGGCGCTTTTCGTAGAAAACGCCATCGTCCTGGTAATGGTCGAAATCGCGGTCGCGCTGCAGCAGGCCGAAGCCGCGCGGGTTGTTGTCCTGAAAGGCGTTGAAAGCCAGTTGCCGCGGGTTGGTCAGCGGGCGCCAGATCCATTCGCCGTTGCCGGTCCACATCGCGAGGCCGTCACTGTCATGGATCTCGCCGCGCCAGTCGTAGCCCATGCGGCGGTCGTTCTCGCCGGTCTGGAACATGCTGGTGCACGGCGCGATGCCGAGGCGATCGATGGTGGTGCGCGGGTACAGCGCGGCGTCGATGTCCATCACCTGGGTGTCGCCCGGCGTGATGACAAAACGGTAGGCGCCCGCCACGCTGGGCGAGTCGAGCAGCGCATACACCGTGACGCTGCTCGAGCCCACAGCCGGGCGTTCGAGCCAGAAGCCGATGAAGTTTGGAAACTCCTCGGGCTTGGGAGCGCCGGTGTCGATCGCGAGGCCCCGCGCCGACAGGCCGTACTGCCACTCGCCACCCACCGCGCGGAAGTAGCTCGCGCCAAGAAAAGCCGTGATGTCACGCTGCAGGTCGGTGTGGAAATTCAGCCGGAAGCCGGCGAAACCGAGGTCGCGCGGCAGCTTCGCATGGTCGAGCCCGCTTTTGCCGTGGTCGAACATCTCGGGCACATAGGCCAGCTCCTGCGCCTGGCCGTCGACCAGTTCGTACAGCCGCACCGGCGACTTGAAAAACAGCCCGAGGTGAAAGAACTGCGCCTGGAAGCGCAGCTTGTCATCGCGCCACAGTGCGTGGTCGGGTCGAAAGCGGATCGCCTGGTAGGCATCCCAGTCCAGGGCCTCGATTTCCTTGGGCAAGACGGCGCGCGGCTTCTCGTAGGGCCTGCGCGACAGGGCCTGCGCCTGACCCTTCAAGGCAGCGTAGTCGAAACGCTGAGGCGCGCCGATCGCCTGAAGCTTCTCGGCCCAGGCAGGGACCGCAGCGCTACCGGCCAAAGCCGCGAGGCTGGTGATGAACTGCCGGCGCGGATTGGGAGTGCGGTTGGGCGCGGTCACTCGACTTTCACACCCTTCCAGAACGCGACGCGTCCCTTGATGTGCGCAGCGGCCTCGGTCGGCTCGGGGTAGTACCAGACAGCGTTCTCGTTCATGTCGCCATTGACCATCAGGCTGTAGTAATGCGCCTGGCCCTTCCACGCGCAGCCGGTGCGGTGGTTGCTGAAGGTCACGTAATCGCGGTTCAGGCTTTCGGCCGGGAAATAGTGGTTGCCCTCGACGACGACGGTGTCGTCGCTTTCGGCCAGGGTCACGCCGTTCCAGGTAGCTTTCATGTCTTTTCCTTTCACTGGGCACGCAGCGGTGGGACCTCCCGCCGCCGCGACCGCCAATGCATCAAGCGTACAACGCCGCGGCTTGGTGCAGCCGCTTGGCGACCGCCGCCGCCAGCGCCTTGTCGCCGACCACTCGGACGCTGTTGCCGTGGCGCAGGATGTCCATCATCAGTTCAGTCGCGTCGACGTAGGGCACCTTCAGCTCATAGCGACCTTCACCCTCGGCCTGCCCCAACCAGCGCGAGGTCTGTTGCGGATGCCATTCCTCGTTGGCCACCCACTGCGCCGCGTCGGGCTCGAACACCAGCGTCGCCCATTTCACCTTCGCACCCGCGCCACCATAGATGCCGTAACCCGCATCGAGTTCTGCCTCGAGGTCTTTCGGTGCAACGGACTTCGCACGGGTGTCGAGCGCACGGGCTTGCTGGACCGCATCGAGTGCAAAGCGGCGCAACCCGTCGCTGGCATGGCACCACGCATCGAGATACCAGGTGTTGCGGTAGTTGACCAGGCGCTGTGGCGACACCTCGCGCTCGCTGATCGCCCGATCGCTGCGCTTGAAGTACCGCAGCCAGACCCGCTTGCGCTGCACCAGCGCGCTGCCCAGCAGCTCGAAATGCTGGCTTGGCACGCGGCGGCGGGCGGTACCGACCAGCTTGACGCGCCGCACCAGCTCGCGCGCCTCGGTCTCGTCAGCCCCCAGCAGTCCCTGGAGCCGGTCCATCATCGGTTGCAGATGGCGGGCCAGCACGCCGTCGTCGTCAAGCCCGGCCATGAGCTGGTGCATCGTCAGCAGCGCGTGCAGCTCGCGCTCGCTGAACCACATGCCTGGCAGTTCGTGGGACACGGGTTTGGCTGCGCCGGCAACGCCCGACGCGGACGTCTCGAAGCGGTAGGCGTTGTCGGCGCGGTCATAGACGATGGGCGCGCCCATGCGGTCACGCAGGTACTGCAGGTCACGTTTGAGCGTGGCGGGCGACACCGACAGCTCGGCCTGCAGTGCGTCGAAGCTGACGCAGCCTCGGCTGCGCAGCAGCAATTCGATCTTGTAGAAGCGCTCGGTTCTGTCCATGGTTGGCTCTGCGGAAAACATCGATAACACAGCACTGGCTCACCAGATGAGCCTCAGCCGAGGAATACCTCCGCGAAATTATTGCTCACTTGGCATCAAAGGCTCATCTGATGAGCTACCTGATGGACACACTGATGGCATCGCGGCACGTCGCTGCGTCAACAGGAGTCCGCCATGAACACCGACCTGAGCACCCGTGATCTGTTTTCAGTTGATCTGGCCGCCATCGTCCATCCCTGTGCCCATCGCCGGGCTGCAGCCGCCCCGATGACGAACCACGAGCACATCGGCTTCGAACTGGGCTGGGACCACGCCCACCACGGCATCACGCCACCGGCGCCGTACGCGCAGGAGCCATCACCGATTCGCAACGGCTGGCTGGCCGGCTCGGCCACTTTCGGCGAACGCACGCTGACACCAACCCTGGCGGTGCGTCAATGGCTGCAACTGCGGCTGCACGCCTGGCTGCGCGGGCGCAGCGTCGAGCTGTTCCAGGTCACCCCGCATTACTTGCGCCAGTTGTCCACGAGCCACTGCCCGATCACCCGAGAGGCGCTCGACAGCAATGCCGAACGCACCGACCAGGTCTCCATCAGCCGGGTGCGGCACGACGCGGGCTATGCGGGGGGCAACCTGACCATGATGAGCGCGCGTGCCCATGTCGCGAAAGCGGCTCATGGATTCGAGAGCGCGATCGAGATCGCCCGTCGGCTGGAGACGGAGGCGACCCGCGGCAATACGCCACCACCTCAACACGACGGGCTGAATGCAGCCCAATGGGGCCGCATTGCCGTCCTGTGCAGCTACGTCGAGCCGCTGCCGCATGCGAGGGCGTGCGAGCTGCCCATGCTGGTACTTCCACCCAACCGTCTGCGCCTGTTCAACCCGGTGCAGTCGCTGCAGGCCTTCATCAGCCAGCAGCTGCTGAGCGCAGGGTGGAGTCGACGGATCAACGGCATCGAGGCGCTGCTGGACGGGCAGGCAACGCGACGGGCCTTCCGCTCATTTTTCCAGACGCTGCTGCCAAGGGTGCTCGACGCCGGGCGGCACACCGACCAGCGGCACATGCGCTGGGCCGTCGAGGACGCCTGGTGTCACTCGGGGGTGATGCAACGCTGGGTGCGTTTCGCCTCGATGCTGGACGGCGCGCAATGCGACTCGCTGTTATCCCGCGCGGTGGCCGATCGGCTGCTGCCCGAAAGCCTGCGCATCGAGCCGCTCGCCGATGCCGACGCGACCGACGGGTGGTGCCTCCCAACCCGGGGGTATGTGCCGCACGGCGTGTACGGTGAGTGCAGGAGCAGCCCATCGACGCGCTCGGCTCCGGTCCTCCGCACGCTGCACTGAGTGCTGCGAAAAACATCGAAGACGAAATGGGATTTCAAACAATCGTTTGATTCATGATGGCTACACTGCGCGGCAATGACTCTCGCCCGCTCCGCCACCCGAAGTGCCCCGGCCACGTCAAGCGAGGAGGCCGAGGGCAACTCCACGCGCCAGCGCTTGCTGCACACCGGCCTGCGTCTGTTCGCGCAGCACGGTTACGCCAAGACCTCCATCCGCGCGATCGCCAAGGACGCGCAGGTCAACGTGGCGGCCATCAGTTACCACTTCGGTGACAAGGCCGGGCTGTACAAGGCGGCGTTCCTGGAGCCGTTCTGGTCGGAGGCGAGGCCGGGTGAACCAGCCGCAGAGCAAACGCTGCGCGAGACACTGCGACAGCTTTTCGAGGGCTTCATCGAGCCGCTGAAACACGGCAACCTGGCGCACCTGTCGCTCAAGCTGCACTGCCGCGAGATGCTCGAGCCAACCGGCCTGTGGGACGTGGAAATCGAATGCGGCATCGCCCCGGTTCACCAGACCCTGGTCGCAGCGCTGCGCAACCACCTGGGCTTGAAGCGAGCGGACGACGAGCTGCAGCGCCTCGCGGTATGTATCGCCGGGCTGGGCGTGCATTTGCATGTGGATCAGGACGTGATCGATGCGCTCGCACCGCGATTGAACCGCATGCCACGTGCTTTCGAACGCTGGGTCGATCGTCTGGTCGGCTATGCCGAAGCCATGGTCGCAGCAGAAGCGCAGCGGCGCGCAGCGGGCGCTGCGGCGAAACAGAAAGTTCGGCCATGAGCACCGCTTGGCCGCCGGAAGGCGCTCAAGGCCGTTCGTCGGGACCCGTCGCAGGGCGAGGGGTGTCCCGGTGACATCGGCGCGCCGGGTTGCCCGCATGATGGTGTCGGCCGCGACGTTCGCCATGCTCAGCGGCTGTGCCGCCTTCGGAACCGACGCCCCGCCGCCTTCTGCCGCGCAACTCGCGGCGCTGGCGCCACCGCAGTGGTATGCGCCTGCCGCTCACCGTGGCGACGTGGCGGAGCTGTCACTCTGGTGGCAGCAGTTTGACGATCCGCTGCTGGCGCGCCTCATCGATGACGCCGAGCGTGCGAGCCCGACGGTGTCGTCGGCCCGAGCACGCATTGCGCAGTCGCGCGCCGATCGGGTGGCCGCCAGCGCGGCCCTGCTGCCGAGTCTCGATGTCAGCGCCAGCGCGCAGCGGGGCGTCAACGACAGCAGCGGCACCATCGCCACCAGCAGCAGCGGCTCGCTCAGTGCATCGTGGGAGCTCGACCTGTTCGGCGGCAACAGCGCCGGACGCGAAGCGGCCCAGGCGCGGCTCGAAGGCGCGCAGGCGCTGTGGCACGACGCACGCATCTCGGTGGCGGCCGAGGTCGCAACGCAGTACACCGCCCTGCGCGCCTGCGAAGCGCAGGTGGTGCAGGTGCAGATCGACGCCGACTCACGTGCTGAGACCGCCCGGCTGACAGACCTGACCGCACGCGCAGGTTTCGAGTCTCCAGCCAACGCCGCGCTGGCGCGCGCCAGCGCGGCACAGGGCCATGCGCAAGTCACGCAGCAGCGCGCGCAGTGCGACAGCCACATCAAGGGCTTGGTCGCGTTGACCGGCACCGCCGAACCGGCGCTGCGCGACGCACTGTCGCTGGCACGCGGCGTCATCGCCCGCCCGCGTGAGATCGCAGTGCCCGCGGTGCCGGCCGCACTGCTGCAGCAGCGTCCCGATCTGGCAAGCGCCGAACGCACACTCGCCGCCGCAGCAGCCGACATCACCGCGCGGCAAGCCGACCGGCTGCCGCGGATCCGGCTGGCCGGCAGCGTCGGCGCAACACGCTACAGCAGCAGCGCACCCAGCGGCTTCGTCGGGGGGATCAACGGCTCGGGAACCACCTGGTCGGTCGGCCCGGTTTCGGTCTCGCTGCCGATCTTTGACGGAGGGACGCGGCGCGCCAACGTCGAAGCCGCACGCGCCGCCTACAGCGATGCCACGGCTCAGTACGCCGCCACCCTGCGCCGTGCGGTGCAGGAGGTCGAGGGCGCGTTGATCACCTTGCAAAGCAGCGCCGATCGACAAGCCGACGCCGAGGTTTCCGCCAGCGGTTTCGGCGACTCGCTGCGCGCCACCGAAGCGCGCTTCCACAGCGGACTGGGCAGTCTGTTCGAGCTCGAAGACGCGCGGCGTTCGGCGGTGCAGGCTCAGATCACATTGATCGACCTGCAGCGCGAACGAGTAGCCGCCTGGATCTCGTTGTACCGCGCGCTTGGCGGCGGTTGGGCTGCCGCCACTGACAGAGTGGTCGACGCGCGCGAAGCGCCACCCCGAACGCATTCCGTTCCCTGACCTGCGCCCTTGGTCCCCCACCCATGCACATCTGGCACACCCCACCACCCGACCCGGCTTCTCGCGCTGCTGCGACGCCGGGCAACCGCACCAGGACGCGTTGGACAGCCGCGGCTGTGGTCGTGGCAACCGTCATTGCGATTGCACTGCCCTTGAGTGCCCGCACAGCGGATGACGCGACGTCCAGGCCGACGGTGCGCCCTGCGCTGACTGTCACGACCACGCAACCGCAGCGTACCGAACTGCCGTTGACCCTCACCGCCAACGGCAGCATTGCGGCCTGGCAGGAGGCGAGCATCGGCACCGAGGCCAACGGCCTTCGGCTTGCATCGGTGCGGGTCAACGTTGGCGATGTGGTGAAACGTGGGCAGGTGCTGGCCACCTTCGCGCCGGAGACCGTGGAAGCCGATGTCGGGCAGATCGAGGCCGGCGTCGCCGAGGCTGAGGCAACCGCCGCCGAAGCCGCCGCCAACGCTGAGCGCGCGCGCAGCCTGCAGGCCACCGGCGCGCTGAGTGCGCAGCAGATCAACCAGTACCTGACCGCCGAGCGCACCGCGCAGGCGCGGCTCGAATCGCAGCGTGCCGCCGCCCGCATTCAACAGCTCCGGCTGAAGCAGACGCAGGTGCTGGCACCCGACCAGGGTGTGATTTCGTCGCGCAGCGCGACCGTCGGCGCCGTGCTGCCGGCCGGGCAGGAGCTGTTCCGGATGATCCGCCAGGGGCGCCTCGAATGGCGCGCCGAAGTGCAGGCCACTGATCTCTCGAAATTGAAGCCCGGCATGCCGGTGCGCATGGCGCTGTCGAACGACGCCAGCCCTGGCAGCCGCATCACCGGCACGCTGCGCATCGTCGCGCCGACGGTCGATGCGCAGACCCGCAACGGGCTGGTCTACGTCGACCTGCCAGGTGGCAGCGTCGCACGCGCGGGCATGTTCGCGACCGGCGAATTCCAGCTTGGCAGCAGCCACGCACTGACCTTGCCTCAAAGCGCGGTGAAGCTGCGCGACGGCTTCAGTTATGCGCTGCGCGTCGGGCCCGACTCGAAAGTGCGCGAGACCAAGCTGTCGGTCGGCCGGCGCGAGGGCGACCGCATTGAAATCACCGGCGGTCTCGACGCTACAGCGCAGGTGGTGGTGTCGGGCGTCGGCTTCCTGGCCGACGGCGACACCGTCCGGGTGGTGACGGACGCGGTGGCGCCATGAACTTCTCGACCTGGTCGATCCGCAACCCGATCCCGTCGGTGATGCTGTTCATCATGCTCACGCTCGCCGGCCTGATGGGCTTCAAGGCGATGAAGGTGCAGAGCTTTCCCGACATCGACCTGCCCACCGTGACGGTGACCGCATCGCTGCCAGGCGCGTCGCCGCAGCAACTCGAAACCGAGGTCGTGCGCAAGATCGAGAACTCGCTCTCCACCGTCACCGGCGTCAAGCATCTCTACACGACGGTGCAGGACGGCACCGCGACCGTGACTGTCGAGTTCCGGCTGGAGAAGCCGACGCAGGAAGCCGTCGACGACGTGCGCGACGCGGTCAGCCGCGTACGCACCGACCTGCCTGGCGACCTGCGCGACCCGGTCATCTCGAAGCTTGAACTGTCGGGCTCGCCGATCCTGACCTACACCGTGTCGTCAGAGCGCATGGACGACGAGGCGCTCAGCTGGTTCGTCGACAACACCATCACCAAACGGATGCTCAGCGTGCGGGGCGTCGGCGCGGTGGGTCGCGTGGGCGGCGTGACGCGCGAGGTGCAGGTTGCGCTCGACCCGATGCGGCTGCAGGCACTGAACGCGACCGCCAGTGAGATCTCGCACCAGCTGCGACAGATCCAGCAGGAGGCGTCGGGTGGCCGCACCGACGTTGGCGGCGCCGAGCAGTCGGTGCGGACCCTCGCCACTGTGCACTCGGCTGAAGAGCTGGCGCGCATCGAGATCGCACTGGCCGATGGCCGCCGCATCCGCCTTGACCAGGTGGCCACAGTGAGCGACACGGTGGGCGAGATCCGCTCCGCCGCGCTGCTGAACGGCAAGCCGGTGGTCGGCTTCGAGGTGACGCGCACGCGTGGTGCAGGCGAAACCGAGGTCGCCGCTGGCGTGCGCGCCGAACTCGACCAGCTGCGCGCGCAGCACCCCGAGATCACCATCACCGAGGCCTTCAACTTCGTCGACCCGGTGCAACAGAGTTTCGACGGCTCGATGCTGCTGCTGTACGAGGGTGCCGCTCTCGCGGTGCTCGTGGTGCTGCTGTTCCTGCGCAACCTTCGCGCGACCCTGGTCGCCGCGGTGGCGCTGCCCCTTTCGGCGGTGCCGACCTTCGCTGCGATGCACCTGTTCGGCTTCTCGCTGAACACGGTGACGCTGCTGTCGCTGTCGCTGGTGGTTGGGATCCTGGTCGACGACGCGATTGTCGAGATCGAGAACATCATGCGGCACCTGCGCATGGGCAAGACGCCATACCAGGCGGCGATGGAAGCGGCCGACGAGATTGGCCTGGCGGTGATCGCGACCAGCTTCACGCTGATCGCGGTATTCCTGCCGACGGCGTTCATGAGCGGCATCGCCGGCAAGTTCTTCGTGCAGTTTGGCTGGACGGCGGCGATTGCGGTGTTCTTCTCGCTGGTCGTCGCGCGTCTGCTGACGCCGATGATGTCGGCCTACCTGCTCAAGCCGCCGAAGCAGGTCGAGGCATACGAGCCGGGGTGGGTGGCGCTGTGCATGCGCTGGACGGCCTGGTGCCTGTCGCACCGGTGGCTGACGATGCTGGCTGCGGGTGTGTTCCTGGTCGGCTCGTCGGCGCTGGCGCCGCTGCTGCCCACCGGCTTCATCCCGCCCGACGACCTCTCACAGACGCAGGTCACCGTCTCGCTGGCGCCGGGAAGCACCTTCAAGCAAACCTTCGCCGCCGCGGAGCAGGCGCGCGCGCGCGTCGAGAAGAACCCGAATGTCACGATGGTCTACACCGCCATCGGGGGTGGGGCGAGCGGTTCCAATCCGCTCGCGCTTGGCGGCGTGCCGGAGGTTCGCACGGCGACGCTGACCATCAACCTGACGCCACGCGGCGAACGTGGCGGGCTGACGAAGCAGGCGATCGAGCAGCAACTGCGCGAGGCACTGTCCGACGTGCCCGGCGTGCGCACCAAGGTCGGCCTGGACACCGGCGGCGAAAAATACGTGCTGGTGCTGGCCAGTGAAGACGGCCCGGCCCTGAGCGCGCATGCCGCCATCGTCGAGCGCGAGTTGCGCACCCTGCCCGGCATCGGAAACGTCACTTCGACCTCGAGCCTGGTGCGGCCGGAGCTGATCGTGCGGCCGGACTTCGACCGTGCCGCCGACCTGGGCGTGACCGCAGCGGCCATCGCCGATACCTTGCGTATCGCGACCAGCGGCGACTACGACCAGAGCCTGCCGAAGATGAACCTGTCGCAGCGCCAGGTGCCGATCGTCGTCAAGCTCGACGCGGAGGCGCGAACCGATGTCGCTCTGCTGTCACGGCTGGCCGTGCCGGGTGCACGCGGGCCTGTGATGCTGGGCAACGTCGCCAGCTTCCAGATCGACAGTGGTCCGGCGCAGATCGACCGCTACGACCGACAACGCAACATCAACTTCGAGATCGAGCTGAATCAGCAGCCGCTGGGCAATGTGCAGCGCGCCGCCCTGGCGCTGCCCAGCCTGCAGCAGCTACCGCCAGGCATCACGCAGACGACGATCGGCGATGCGGAATCGATGACCGAGTTGTTCGCGAGTTTCGGTCTCGCGATAGGCACCGGCGTGTTGTGCATCTATATCGTGCTCGTGCTGTTGTTCAAGGACTTCGTGCAGCCGGTGACCATCCTCGCAGCGCTGGTGCTGTCGATTCCGGGCGCATTCCTCGCGCTTTACCTGACGCACACCGCGATCTCGATGCCGTCGATGATCGGGCTGATCATGCTCATGGGCATTGCAACCAAGAATTCGATCCTGCTGGTCGAGTACGCGATCGTGGCGCGGCGCGACCGCGGCATGAGCCGCTGGGATGCCTTGCTCGACGCCTGCCACAAGCGTGCGCGCCCGATCGTCATGACCACCATCGCGATGGGCGCCGGCATGCTGCCGATCGCGATCGGCCTGGGCGTTGACCCGAGCTTTCGCGCGCCGATGGCGATCGTCGTGATCGGCGGGCTGATCACGTCGACCTTCCTGAGCCTGTTGGTGATCCCTGTGCTGTTCACCTTTGTCGATGACGTGGTGCAAGGCGTTGCGAAGCGTGTGTCGCCTGGCCGCAAACCGCCACAAGCTGCGGCGTCCATCACCGCCACGATCGACGGGCGCTGAAACAGAAGGCCGCGTGTCTTCAGCGGTCGCAGCTGGCCATGCCACTGGCGTCCCACAGCGGTGAGAAGCCGCTGTTGCCAGGAGGCGCGGGTCGCAGCAAACGCAGTTGAATGAGCTCCTGCGAGACCTCGGGCGGGAACCCGGCGCGGTTTCGGCGCTTGTCAACCACCAGATCGTCAAGGACCCGGGACGCCAGCGCGGGATCGTTCCAACACAGTGCCAGCCGGTTGGCCACGCGAGGGAACAGCGCGCAGAGCTGGGTCGGCTGGTTCCGCTGGTGCAGTGACTCGCACCATGTTTTGGCCAGGGGAGACAACACCAGGTCCTGGGGACGCGGCTGCTCGCGCAAGCGTTGCCAACCTGCCTCGGTGGTGGGTTCTGCGGCCGGACGGCGTGCAGCAGAAGTCTTGGCGGGCGCGCTTCGGGCGTTGCGCGCACCCCATCCGAAAAAGCTCATGATGTCTGTGCCCCGGAAATCGATGGCTGCACAGGCACAACGCCCGCATCAAGGCCACCGACACGCTGGTAACAATAGGTTACCAAGGCGTTAGTGTGATGCCGAGGTCGAGCAAAAAGCAGCCGCTTTTCCGGCGTTCACCCGACTTGCGGGTGTGCATCTTTCACACCTGGGGCGGCCTTGTGGTCTTGTCGCGCGGGACGCCTGTGCGGGTGCGGCGGCAGGCGGGCACCTCATGGTGAACCCTTACCATCGGACGATGTACTTGATGGTGTCGCCCGCGTCGTGGAATCTGGTCACCCGACTTGGCGAAGCACAGATCCTGCTGCCTGCGGCGCTCATGTCGGCCTTGTGGTTCGTCTGGCGCGATCGTTCGCCTCGGCTTGCGGCCGTCTGGCTGGGCGGCATCCTGGTCGCCACCCTGATCACGACCGCCTCGAAGATCGCCTTCATGGGTTACGGGCTGGGCTGGGCAGCGCTGGACTTCACCGGCGTGTCCGGCCACTCGATGTTTGCTGCGGCGATCTATCCGCTGACGGGCGTGGCCATCACCAGTGCAATGGCCGGTCTGCAGGCCGCACGTTGGGAGCGGCTGGGTCTGGTCGCCGGTGTGGCGCTCGCGCTGGTGGTGGGGCTGTCCCGGGTGGCGGCCGGGGCGCACTCCTGGTCGGAGGTGGTGCTCGGCTTGCTGGTCGGTGGCGCGGTAACGCTGGTGGCCGCTGGCGCCGAGCGTGCGCCGCCCGCGCGGCACTCGCTGTGGTTGCCGTTGGTGGTGTTCGTTTGGCTGGGCAGCGCGTCGCCGAATGCCCCACCGTCACCGACCCACGGCTGGGTCACGCAACTCGCGCTCGCGATCTCGGGGCGATCGGAACCCTACACCCGCGCCGACCTGCTCGCGCGGCAAGCCGGGCCGGCAGACAGCGCGCGCTGACGCTGCAGAGCGGTCAGCTCCGACGCGACAGCGACTTGGCCAAGCCGGTCTGGTCAAGCACGTCAGCCACCAGTTCCAGCCGGAGCAGCGGGTTGTCGAGCGACATGAACCTTTGCTTTTGCTCCGCTCCCAGCGGCAACAGCTCGCACCAGCGGTTGGCGACCCATCCGCAGTCGTCCCAGCGGTAGGGCGGCTGGAAGGGCATCTCCGCCGGATCGCCGGCCCGATCCTCCATGCTCTTGACGACCTCGCGCAGCGTCGCTGACACCGTCTCCAGATCGGTCGGTACGGCGACCTCGACGTCATCGTTCAACAGTTCGACATCGGCGACCCACAGACCGTGCTTCAGTTGCTCGCGCGAGCGGATGCGAAAGCGCTGGGTGCCCGTGCAGCTGATCGTCATCAGCCCGGGGTTCGGCCGCTCCAACCGGGTGATGCGGGCCAGCGTGCCGATCTCGTGAAAGGCTTCATGGCGGAGGCTGTCGCCATGTCGGCTGTCCCCGGTGCGGTGCGACGGTGCGGCGCGGACTTCGCGGCCCTCCGTCAGGCAGACCACGCCGAATGCGGTTCCCGCCTTGTGGGCGCGTCCGATCATGTCGAGGTAGCGCACCTCGAAGATCTGCAGTGGCAGGTATCCGCCCGGGAACAGCACGCATTGCAGCGGAAAGAGCGGCAACGTGGCAAGGTCGGTCGGCGGCGTATCCATCGGCGGATTGTGGTGCTACTGCGCGCCCGATAGATGAGAGGGATTGCCCTTGGCAGGCAAGACACCCTCGGCACGCAGCAGCGTTTCGAGACACTGGTCGCGGATGCCATAGAAGGCCTTGATGTCGTCGATCTGCCCCCACACCGCATCCGCTGGCTGCAGCTGTGTGCGCTTCACGGCCAGGATCATCTTGTTCTTCTGTGTGTGTTCGAGCGCGACGAACTCGAACACCTGGGTGTCGTAACCGCAGGCGTCGAGCAGCATCGCGCGCAAGCCGTCGGTCAGCATCTCGGCCTGCTGCCCCAGGTGGACGCCATGCTGCAGGATCGGCCGCAGCGGATGCGGGCTCAGCAACTGCGGCCGCAGCTCCTTGTGGCAGCACGGTGAACACAGGATGATCGATGCGCCGCCGCGCAGGCCCAGGTGGATCGCGTGATCGGTGGCGGTGTCACAGGCGTGCAGCGCAATCATGACGTCGATCGGTTGCACCGCGCGGCTGCGCACATCGCCTTCCTCGAAGCGCAGGCCGGCGAGGCCCAGTTGCGCCACCACCGCATTGCCCAGCCTCACCATGTCGGGCCGCAGCTCAACGCCCGCCACCTGGGCGTCGACTCCCGGTTGATGCAACAGGTGATCGTGCACCGCAAACGTCAGGTAGCCCTTGCCAGCGCCGAAATCGACCACCCGCACCGGCCGCCGGGCCGCTGTCGCCTTCGGGTCGATATCCAGCAGGTGCGAGGCCCGCAAGGCGCCGGCAAAGACCTCGACGAACTTGTTGATCTGCTTCCATTTGCGCGACATCGCCGGCACCACCGTGTGCTGCGCAGTCGTGACGCCCAGCGCGCTCAGAAATGGCCGGGTGACGTCGACAAATCGTTGCTTGTCCCGATCGTGAGGTTGGGCGCTGCTTGTCGGCTCGCTCGTCTGCATCAGCCGTCCCGCGGCTGCCGCGGCCATCTCGGCCGGCTTTCGGCGCAGGGTACACACACCCCGCCGGCTGATCATCAGCTCGATCACCTCGTCTCGCGTGTGCAGCTGCGCATGGCGAAACACGGTGCCCAGCAGTTCGCGCACGCGATCCAGCCCAGGGGCCAGCGGGAGGTTCTTCGTCTCGTCGCGGGTGGTGTGTCGGTAGACGAACGACAGGCAAGGCGCGCCGCGCAGCACAAGGGGTCGTGCCATGACACGGTTCAGGTCGGGTTCAGCTCCACAGTGCTTGGACAGCAGCAGCGACTCGAACCGGCCGCTGTCGAGGCTCGCCGCACACAGCGCGACGAAGCGGGCCGGCGTGGCAGGGCCCGTGGGGCTTTCCGTCAGCGTATCGGGTGAGGTCATGGTGAAGTGGGATGACGCCGGGCCAGCGACACCGCGCAAGGCGGTTGCCTGTTTACCAACGGTTTACCGGACCTTACCAAACTGCTTTGGGCATTCGCGAACGGTTGCACGCCACTGCCTAAGCTGACCACATTCCCCGCCACTCTTCAGGAAATCACCGTGCAAACCGTCGCCACACCCCTCACGAGTCGCATTCCTTCCGCTGTCTGCCGCGCCGCGGTGGCACCGGCGGTCCACCCGTCTGGTCAGCGGACCGCGCGGCTGCTTGCGCTGATCGACAGCGAGATGTCCGTGGTTCGGCGCGTGCTGCACGCCGGTGAGCCGGTCTACCGCGCTGGTGATGCTTTCGAGTCTCTCTATATCGTGCATGCCGGCCTCTTCAAGACGGTCAGCGTTTCCGCTGATGGCCGAGAGCAGGTGGTCGGACTGCATTTCAAGGGCGACTGGCTCGGCTTTGACGGCATTGCCGATGGTGCCTTCGGCTGCGATGCGATCGCGATGGACACTGGCGAGGTGTGGGTGATCCGCTACCAGTCGCTGCTCGAGCGCTGCAGCCGGACACCCGAGTTGATGGTCGCCGTGCACAGCGCGATGAGCCGTGCGCTGGCCCGCGATCGCGACTCCATGCTCGCCGTGTGCACGCTGTCGGCAGACGCCCGGGTGGCGGACTTCCTGCGCAACTGGGCCACCGGCCTGGAGCAGCGCGGCCTGCGCACCGACTGCATCACGCTGCGCATGACGCGCGCTGAAATCGGCAACTTCCTGGGCATGACGCTGGAGACGGTCAGCCGCGCGCTGTCGCGCCTGGCACGCGACAAGGTGATCAGCTTTTCGCAACGGGGTCGCCGCGATATCGAGATCCCGGACGTGGCCGCACTCAGCGCCTTTGTCGACCGCAGCCTGGCCACCACCCTGCACTGAACTTCACGCCGCGCTGGGCTCAGCGCGCGCCGAGGTTCTGGGATCTGGCCTTCAGCGCGCGTCCAATGGCGCGCGCGAGTTCGGTGCGCTCGTAGGGCTTGCGCAAAAGCTCCCAGGCAGCCGCGCCATCCTCTGGCGCCAGCAGCAGCTCGGACGAGTAGCCAGACATCAGCAACACCGCGACTCCAGGCCAGCGCGTGTGAACCTGACGGGCCAACTCCGTGCCGCGCATGCCCGCACCCAGCGCGATGTCGGTCAGCAGCAGCCCACAGCGCGCGCCGCCGTGCAGACTGGCCAGCGCCGGTTCAGCAGCGGCGAACTCGGTGACCCGGCAACCCAGCGACAGCAGGAACTGGCGGACCACGGCGCGCACGTCCGCATCGTCCTCGACCAGCAGCACTTCAAGCCCCAGGGGCAGCCCCCCCGGGGCCTCTTCGGCCAGCGATCCTTCGATGTCTGCTGCACCGCGCCGCCGCGGCAGGTACAGCGCGACCTGGGTACCAGCGCCGGGTGCGGTGGTCAGCCGGATCGAGCCTTTCGATTGCTTGACGAATCCATAGACCGTGCTCATGCCCAGTCCCGTGCCTCGGCCGAGTTCCTTGGTGGTGAAGAAGGGTTCAAACACCCGATCGCGCACGCTGTCGGTCATGCCATGTCCCGTGTCGGCGATCACGATCTCGATGTAGGCCTGACCCTGCGCCCGATCGCCCAGGTCCGCGGCCACATCGGCCGGCAGTGTGGTGCATGTTCCGCACGAGAACGACAGCGTGCCGCCCTGCGGCATCGCGTCACGGGAGTTGATCGCAATGTTCAGCAGCGCGGACTCCAGCTGGCCGGCATCGGCCAGACATCGCAGGCCGTGAGAGACGGCGGCCACCTCGATGCGGATGCGCTGGTCCAGCGTGCGGCGAAGCATGTCGGCGAGCGATTCGATCAGCTCGGCCACGTCGACCTCGGTCGGGCTGAGTTGCTGGCGTCGCGAGAAGGCGAGCAGCTTGCCGGTCAGTTCGGCGCCGCGCCGGCTGGCCCTCGCGGCCGCAGCGACCATCTGCTGGGCCACGGCGTCGGAGGCCAGCGCGGGGTGGTCCTCGAGCACCTGCAGATTGCCCTGGATCACCGTCAGCAGGTTGTTGAAGTCATGTGCGATGCCACCGGTCAACTGGCCCACGCTTTCCATGCGTTGCGCGTGGTTCAGTGCCTCCTCGCTTTGCGAGCGCTGCAAGCTGGCGGCGAGCAGGTTCGACAGCGAGGCCAGGAAATGCGACTCGTCGGCTCCAAAGCGCTCACCTGCACGCGCTCGCGCGGTCAGCACGCCGATGATCTGCCCGCGGTCCACCAGGGGCACGGCCAGCGCGCTGACCAGGCCGTGCGCCAAGTAGTCCGGCGGTACCGCGAAGCGTTGCTCCACCCGAAAGTCGGCCACCGTCACCGCATGGCCCTGGGCGAGCACGAATCCCGGCGGCGTGTCGGGTCGATTCGGGCAGCGGCTGCCCACGCCCTCACTGGCCAGGAGGCCGACGCCGCCGGCCACCTGGAACTCGAGCCGCGTCGTGTCGAGAAGAAACACCACCGCCGAATCGACCTGCAGCGCATCGACAGCGACGGCCGGTACCTGCTGCAGCAGCAGCTGGGGATCGCGCGTGTCCACTGCCAGGCGCCCCATCTGCGCCACGAACTCGCTGTAACTCGCCCGCTGCAAGGCCTGCCGCACGCGCGGGTAGGCCTCGATGCCACGCACGGCCGCGACCACAAAGGGCTTGCCGTCGATCTGCAGCGGGCTCAGCGCGATCTCCACCATCACCTCGCGGCCATCGCGCCGCCGCGCCACCAGCTCCATCTGCGAGCCCATCGGGCGCGCCTTCGGCCCATGGCTGTAGGCCTCGCGATAGGCGGCATGGCGGGGGCGGATCGCATCGGGCACCAACGCGTCCACCATCAGGCCGACCAACTCGCCAACGGGGTAACCCAGCAGGCGCTCAGCCTCCGGATTGGCCAGCACGATGCGACCCCCGGCATCGACCAACAGCAGCGCATCGGGGTAAGCGCCGAACATCGACCGGTAGATCGCTTCCTCGACAGGCCCGGGCTCGGGCGGCGGTTGCAGCGTCATGCTCAGGCGTCCAGACTCAGCGCAGCGTCACCGCTGACACGAGCACATAACCGGCGCCGCGCACCGCCTTGATCAGCCGCGGGTCGTCCGGGTCGTCGTCGAGCTTGCGGCGAAGGCGGCCGATCTGCACATCGATCGTCCGGTCAAACGGCGCGGCATCGCGACCGCGTGTCTGCTCGAGCAGGAAGTCGCGCGACAGCACGCGTCCGGCGTGGCGCGCCAGCACGCACAGCAGGTCGAATTCGCCTGCGGTCAGCGTGACCTGGCGACCCTCGGCGCCACAGACCTGCCGTGCCGCCACATCGATCTCCCACTGGTCAAAACAGAGGCGCTCGCGCGACGGTGCCGCCGCGTCTGCCGCAGGCGCTGTGGGCGCCAGCCGTCGCAGCACCGCCTTGATGCGGGCCAGCAACTCGCGCAGATCGAACGGCTTGGTCACATAGTCGTCGGCGCCGATTTCCAGGCCCACCACCTTGTCGACCGCATCGCCGCGACCCGTGACGATGATCAGCCCGCACCGCCAGTGCTCGCGCAAAGTGCGGGCGATCGCGAAGCCATCCTCCCCAGGCAGGCCGAGGTCGAGCAGCACCAGATCGGGTGGATCGCTGGGCATCAGTGCGGTCAGCGCGTGCCCGGAGGGGAGCGCGCTGATGCGAAAACCCTGTTGCGACAGGTAGCCTGCCAGCAGCTGGGTGATGTCGGGCTCGTCGTCGACGATGGCAATGTGGGTGGTCTCTGTCACCCGGCGATTCTGCGACAGCCCCGCGCCTCATGTGTTTTGGCACCAGGCCGACCAGCGCAGCCACAAGTCGTGCGACAGCGCCCACGCCGACGCCACCGCGAGCGTGGCACCCGCCAGCCGCAGCATCAGCACGCTCACCGAGCGGTTGCTCGACCAGCGCGCGCCAACGACGCCAGGCAGCCACAGACCCAACGACGACGCAGCGGCGAAGCTGGCCATCGCGAGCGCACCCTGGGCCGGTTTGCTGGCCAACGCGGCGATCAGCAAGGCCGACTGCAGCAGGCCGCAGGGCAGGGCCAGCAGCAACCCGCCTGCAGCGCTCGCACGCAACGGCGCCGCCATGCGCTGCCAGCCAGGCGCAGGCTGTGCCACGACAGACACTGAGCCGAGTCGGGACCACCAGGCCGGCTGGCGTCCGGTCAGCAAAAGCCACAGGCCGAGGCCCAGCACTGCGACGTGCAGCAAGGTCCAGAGGGGGCGCAGCACCGGCGCGGCACTGCCGAGCACCGTCACCGCACCAACGCTGGCAGCCACCGCCGCGCCGCCGACCGCATAACTCGACAGCCGGCCGATCGCGAAGCCGGCCATCAGCGTTTGCCGGTGGGTGCTGCCGCACCTCTGGGTGACTGCAGCGCATGGGGCACCGCACATCGCGGCGCAATGCGGCGCTCCCGCGAGGCCCATCAGCCCGGCCGCGACAATCAGCGGTGTATCCATCGCCTGCCTGTCGCTCGCCTGAGCGGCCCGTTCTCAGACCACACGGGAATAGCCTTGCAGCGCCGGATCACGGCCTGCCTCGGTGGCCAGATAGCGGTCGAAGACCATCGCAACCGCACGGACGAAATACCAGCCCAGCGGCGTGACCTGGATGGCTGTCGGCTCCAGGCCGACGAGGCCCTGCGCCTGAAAGGGACGCAGACGCTCAAGCTCAGGGGCAAAGTACTCCCGCACGCGCACCGCACAAGCCCGCTCGATGGCATCGAACTCAACTCGCCCCTGGCACATCAGCGCCATGATCACCTCACGTCGAAGCACATCGTCGTCACTGAGCTCCAGGCCTCGCTCACTGGCGAAACGGGCTTGATCGATGGCCTCGCAGTACGAGCTCAGCGTCTTGTCGTTCTGGCTGTAGCAGCGGCCGATCTTGCCGATCGCCGACACCCCCAGTCCGATCAGATCGGAATCGGCCTGCGTGCTGTAGCCCTGGAAGTTGCGATGCAGCCGACCCTCGCGCCTGGCCACCGCGAGCGGGTCGCCTGGCAGGGCGAAATGGTCCATGCCGATGTGGGTGTAGCCCAGACCCTGGAAGCCGCTGATGGCCGCGCGCAGCATGTGCACCCGATCGCCGGCGGCGGGCAGCTCGTGGGCATGGATGCGCCGCTGCGGCTTGAAGCGCTCCGGCAGGTGGGCATAGGCGTACAGCGCAATGCGGTCGGGCCGCAACGCACCCATCTGCGCAATGGTGTGCAAGAAGGTGGCCGGCGTCTGCCGCGGCAGCCCGTAGATCAGGTCGGCATTGATGGACTCGAAGCCGATCTCGCGGGCCAGGCGCATCAGTGCCTCGACCGCCTCAAAGGGCTGTTCGCGGTGCACCGCCTTCTGCACCTCCGGGTCGAAGTCCTGCACGCCGAAGCTGAGCCGGTTGAAGCCGAGTGCGGCCAGATGCCACAAGCGCTGCGCATCGACGGTGCGCGGATCCACTTCGATCGACACCTCGGCATCCGGCGCGACGTGAAAAGCCGAGCGCAATGCCGCCATCAACTGCTCGAGTTCGCCGTCGTCGAGGAACGTGGGCGAGCCGCCGCCGAGGTGCAACTGGGTCAGCGGCTGGCCGCGGCCGAGCACCGCCACATGGAGGTCGATCTCGCGCTGCAGCGCCTGCAGGTAATCGCCCGCCCGCCCGTGCTGGCGCGTCACGACCTTGTTGCAGGCGCAGTAGTAGCAGATCGATTCACAGAACGGGATGTGCACATAGATCGACAGCGGGGCTGCGACCCCCGACGCCGTGTCACGGGCACGCTGCTGCAAGGCGCACTGGTAATTCGCCGAATCGAAGCTGTCGACGAAGCGATCGGCTGTGGGGTACGAGGTGTAGCGCGGCCCCGGCAGGTCCAGCCGGGACAACAGCTGGCTCACCCGGTCGGCGGTGAGGGACTCGATCATCATGCTCACACTCTGCCCAGCCTGAAGCCAAGGATATTGACGCGCATCAAACCGAGGGCTCTTCGACGATCAGCAGTGCAGTGATCGCACCCGCGACGGCGAACAGGCCCCAGAAGATCAGGAAGCTGACGGTGTAGGTCGCCGAGCGAGACCAGTCGAACACCTCACCGCCAAACCAGCGCAATTCGCCCGGATCGACCACCGCAAAGACCAGCATCTCAGTCAGCCCGGCCATCACGAAGGCCGGCCACAGGATCTGCAGGCTGCGCCTGCGGAACGCGGCACGCATGGTCAGTGCGGCGTGGCCGCGTGGTTGCGGGCCGTCAATGCGGGCTCCAGCGCGCGGCTCGACGGTGCCGCGTTCGCTGCAGGCACCTCCAGCACCAGTGGGTCGGCGCCGCGCCAGGCCACGATGCCGGTTCCGATGGCCGCCACCACCACGACGGCCGGGCCACCGATCACCAGCCACACCATGGGCTCGCGCCACCAGGGTCGGATCGGGTTGGCGGGTTTGTGCATTTGCTCCATGACGTCACTCCTGAAAGATGCGGGTCAACGCGGGACCACAAAGGTCGATTTCTCCTCCACCTCGGACTTGTCGCCGCTCGCGTCGACGCTCTCGACCTCGAACTTCACCGGGTGGACGCCACTGCCGAGCAGGCGGGCCACGTCCCGGGGGATCTGCACGCTGACCGGCAGCCATCGTGCTTCCGCCGGGCCGACCTCGAAGTCCGGCTGGCTGGCCACGGTGACGCCATCGAGGCCCTCCACCTCCACCCGGAAGCGCTGGGTCACTTCGGTGGCGTTCATCACCTGCAGGCGGTAGACGTTCTCGATGTTGCCTTCGCCGACCATGCGCGCCAGCACACCCCGGTCGCGCACCACGTCGACCCGGAACGGGCTGCGCATCGCCAGGCTGGTCACGAAGGCCCCGCAGATCAGCAACAGCACGGCGCTGTAGATCAGCACGCGGGGCCGCAACACGCGACGCCAGGTCTGCTTCGTGGACAAGCGTTGCGTGAGGCCGTTCTGCGTCGCGAACCGGATCAGCCCTTGCGGGTACTTCATCTTGTCCATCACGTCGTCGCAGACGTCGATGCACGCGGCACAGCCGATGCACGCGTACTGCAGGCCCTGACGGATGTCGATACCGGTCGGGCAGACCTGAACACACAGCGTGCAATCGATGCAGTCGCCCTTGCCGAGGGCACGCGGGTCGGCGCTGCGCGGCCGCGAACCGCGCGGCTCGCCACGCTGCGGGTCGTAGCTGACGATCATCGTGTCGTGGTCGAACATCGCGCTCTGGAAGCGCGCATACGGGCACATGTACAGGCACACCTGCTCGCGCAGCCAGCCGGCATTGCCATAGGTGGCAAGGCCGTAGAACAGCACCCAGAACCACTCCCAGGGTCCGAACGACATCGTGAAGCTCTCGGCCCACAGCGTGCGGATCGGCGTGAAGTAGCCAACGAAGGTGAAGCCGGTGTAGAGACCAATGGCCAGCCATGCCGCATGCTTGGCGCCCTTGCGCCACAGCCGATCGATGCTGCGCGGCCCGGCATCCCGCTTCATCCGCGCGATGCGGTCACCCTCGATGTGCCGCTCAACCCACAGGAAGATCTCGGTGTAGACCGTCTGCGGGCAGGTGAAGCCACACCACAGGCGACCCGCCACCGCGGTGAACAGGAACAGCGCATAGGCGCAGATCACCAGCAGCACCGTCAGGTAGATGAAGTCCTGAGGGTGCAGCACCAGGTTGAAGATGTAGAAGCGCCGCGAGGCCAGGTCGAACAGCACCGCCGGGCGGTCGTTCCAGCTCAGCCATGGCAGACCGTAGAACACCAGCTGCGTGATCCACACCATGGCCCAGCGCCAGCCGGCGAACCAGCCGTGTACCGCCCGCGGGTAGATCTGGCGCCGTTTCTCGTAGAGCCAGACGGTTTCGCTGTCGCCGCTGGTTTCGACGGGCACCGGGACGATCGGAATCACTGGCGGAATCACATCCGGCGCCTCAGGGCGAGGGCCGCGCGGCACCGCGCGACAGGCTCATCACGTAGGCACCGAGGACACGGATCTGCTCCGGTGTGAGCCGCTGGGCCTGCGCCGGCATGACATTGGTCTTGCCGTTGCTCACCATCGCGACGATCGCCTCCTCGCCGAAGCCGTGCAGCCAGATCTTGTCGGTGAGGTTCGCCGCGCCGATCGCGGTGTTGCCCTTGCCATCCGCACCGTGGCAACCCGCACAGACCACGAACTTGGCCTGGCCGGCTACCGCAGCGGCAGCGTCGGTCCCATTGCCCGACAGGCTCAGCACGTACTGCGCCACGTTGTGCAGGTCCTTCGCGTCGCCGACCGCAGCCGCCAGCGGCGGCATCATCCCCACACGGCCTTCGGTGAGTGTCTTCACGATGCTGGCGTGGTCGCCGCCGTGCAGCCAGTCGTCGTCGGTGAGGTTCGGGAAGCCCTTGCTGCCGTGCGCGTCCGATCCGTGGCAGGCGGTGCAGTTGTTGACGAAGAGCCGCTCACCGATCGCCATCGCCGCCGGGTCCTTCATCAGCGTGTCGGCATCGGCCGACGCGTAGCGCGCATAGACCGGCACCATCGCGTCGCGCGCGGCCTGCTGTTCGGCCTGGTGTTGGCCGGTGCTGCTCCAGCCGAGGCTGCCCGCGTAGCCGCCAGCACCCGGGTACAGCACCAGGTACACCAGGCTGAAGATCACCGTGATGATGAACAGCCACATCCACCAGCGCGGCAGCGGGTTGTTCAGCTCGGTCAGGTCCTCGTCCCAGACGTGGCCGGTGGTGTTGTCGTCCGTGCCCGCCGCACCGCTGGCGCCGACCATCACCTTGCGGCGCGCCGCGACGCCCAGCAGCACCAGGCAGGCGATCATCGACACCACCGAAGCGACCCCGACAAACACCGACCAGCCTCCGGAATAGAAGTCACTCATCGCGGGCTCCCGTCGTCTTCCATCAGCGGCAGTTGGGCCGCTTCGGCAAAGGCCTCTGCGTTCTTGCGCGACCAGGCCCAGCAGACGATGCCGATGAAGGCAACGAGCGACAGCACCGTCACCGCAACGCGCAGGGTGTTCACATCCATGTTCAGCTCCACGAGTGGCTCCTCACTTGACCGAGGTGCCGAGCACCTGCAGGTAGGCGATCAGCGCATCGAGCTCGGTCTTGCCCTGGACGGCCTCGCCAGCCTGGGCGATCTCGTCTTCGCTGTAGGGCACGCCGACGCTGTGCAGCGCACGCAGGTGCTTGGGCATCGCCTCGGCATCGACCAGGTTGGTGGCCAGCCACGGGTAGGCCGGCATGTTCGATTCGGGCACCAGGTCGCGCGGGTTGTTCAGGTGCACGCGGTGCCACTCGTCGCTGTATTTGCCGCCGACGCGCTGCAGGTCAGGGCCGGTGCGCTTGCTGCCCCACTGGAAGGGGTGATCCCAGACGAACTCGCCCGCCACCGAGTAGTGGCCATAGCGAAGCGTCTCGGCATACAGCGGCCGGATCATCTGCGAATGGCAGTTGTAGCAACCCTCACGGGTGTAGATGTCGCGCCCGGCCTGCTGCAGCGCGGTGTAGGGCTTGAGGCCTTCGACGGGTTGCGTGGTCGAGCGCTGGAAGAACAGCGGCACGATCTCGACGATGCCGCCCACGGCGACGACCAGCAGGATCAGCACGATCATCAGCAGGTTGTTGGTCTCGATGCGGGCGTGACCGGTCGGCGCGGGATGGTTGTCTGTCTTGGTGTTCATCGCAGGTTCTCGCTCAAGCGTGGGCAGGCAGGGCCGGCACCGGCGTCGACACGGCACGTCCCCTGGACACGGTCATCACCACGTTCCAGGCCATGATCAGCATGCCGGTGAGATAGAGCACCCCGCCGAGCAGACGCACCATGTAGAAGGGATACGTCGCCTTGACCCCTTCGACGAAGCTGTAGACCAGCGTGCCATCGGGGTTGACCGCGCGCCACATCAGGCCCTGCATCACGCCAGCGATCCACATCGCGGCGATGTACAGCACGATGCCGATGGTGGCGATCCAGAAGTGCAACTCGATCGCCCGCACGCTGTGCATCCGCGTCTGGCCAAACATGCGAGGGATCAGGTAGTACAGCGAGCCCATCGTCATGAAGCCGACCCAGCCCAGCGCACCGCTGTGCACGTGGCCGACGGTCCAGTCGGTGTAGTGGCTCAGGCCGTTGACCGTCTTGATGGCCATCATCGGGCCCTCGAAGGTGCTCATGCCGTAGAACGAAAGCGCCACGATCAGGAACTTCAGGATCGGGTCGTCACGCAGCTTGTGCCAGGCACCGCTGAGCGTCATCACGCCATTGATCATCCCGCCCCAGCTTGGCGCGAGCAGGATCAGCGAGAACAGCATGCCGATCGATTGCGCCCAGTCGGGCAGCGCGGTGTAGTGCAGGTGGTGCGGACCGGCCCACATGTAGGTGAAGATCAGCGCCCAGAAGTGGACGATCGACAGCCGGTAGCTGTAGACCGGCCGCTCGGCCTGCTTCGGGATGTAGTAATACATCATCCCCAGGAAGCCCGCGGTCAGGAAGAAACCGACCGCGTTGTGGCCATACCACCACTGCACCATCGCGTCCTGCACGCCGGCGTAGGCCGAGTAGCTCTTCATTGCTCCCGCCGGAATGGCCGCGCTGTTGACGATGTGCAGCAAGGCCACCGCCAGGATGAAAGCGCCGAAGAACCAGTTGGCCACGTAGATGTGGCGCACCTTGCGCACGCCGATGGTGCCGAAGAAGACGATCGCATAGGCCACCCAGACCAGCGCGATCAGGATGTCGATCGGCCACTCCAGCTCGGCGTATTCCTTGCCCTGGGTGTAGCCCAGTGGCAGCGAGAGGGCTGCAGCGACGATCACCGCCTGCCAGCCCCAGAACACGAAGCGCGCCAGAGCAGGCGCGAACAGAGGCACCTGGCAGGTGCGCTGCACCACGTGGAACGACGTCGCCATCAGCGCACAGCCGCCAAACGCGAAGATCACCGCATTGGTGTGCAGTGGCCGAAGCCGGCCATAGCTGAACCACGGAATGCCGAAATTCAGTTCAGGCCAGGTCAGCTGCGCCGCGATGATGACGCCCACCAGCATGCCGACCACGCCCCACAGCACGGCGGCGAGGGCGAACCAGCGTACCGGCAGGTCGTCGTAGACCGTGGCTTTCGGCGCTTGCGCAAGGCTCATGAAGGACTCCTGTGGCGATGTCGTGCTGTGCCTGCCGATTCTTCGGTGGCCTGCTCTGCCGGGCCTTGATCCGGATCAAACGCGGCGCCTGGCATCGCATCGCTGGCGGCGAGGATCTGTTCCCCCACCACATCGATCTCGTCGAACTGCCCGGCGCGCAGGGCCCAGGCGAATACGCCGAGGATCCCGAGCATCGCGAACACCGACATCGGCACGAGCAGGTAGAGGATGTCCATCGGGCTCAGTCCACCCGGCGCAGCCGCAGCGCATTGCCGACGACCAGCAGCGAGCTGGTCGCCATGCCGAGGCCGGCCGCCCACGGTGGCAGCCATCCTGTCAGCGCCAGCGGCACGCACACTGCGTTGTAGGTGGCGGCCCAGGCGATGTTCTGGCGGATCACCTTCAGGCAGCGGCGCGACAGGCGCCGCAGCACCATCACATCACCAATGCGGTCGGCCAGCAGCACCGCATCGGCCTGGCCGCGCGCCAGCAGCGCGCCAGCGCCCATCGCCAGGGACACATCCGCCTGCGCCAGCACCGGCGCGTCGTTGATGCCGTCGCCGAGCATCGCCACCGTCTCGCCTGCGGCCTGTGCGGCGCGCAACGCCACCAGCTTGTGTTCAGGGGTCGCACCACCGATCGCTGAATCCAGGCCCAGTGCGGCGGCCATCCGCTGCACCCGGTGCGGCGCATCGCCCGACAGCAAGGTGACGCGCACCCCGTCGGCTTGCAGCGCCACCAGCGCGGCAGCGACGCCCGGGCGCAGGGCTTCATCGAACCGCAAGCGGAGCATGGGCCGGCCCTGCAGACCGAACCAGGTGCACAGACCCGGCTCGCCTTCGTCGCCGGCATCGGCCGGCGCCGCTGCGGCTCCTGCCACCCAGCGCTCACTGCCGAGGCGCCAGAGCCGGCCCTGAGCGTCCTCGCCCTCGATACCGGCGCCTGGCTCTTCGCGCAGCGCCTGCCAGTAAAACGCCGCGGCCGCCGCCGGCCGCGCCGCAGACAGGGCCTGGGCCAGCGGATGCAGAGACCAGCTCGCCAGCGAGGCGGCCTGCAGCAACAGCACCTGCGGATCGCATACCGCACCGCGCCAAGGTTCGCATCCGATGTAGCTCGGCCGGTCCTCGGTCAGCGTGCCGGTCTTGTCGACGAACAGGCGTGTGCAGCGAGCCATGCCTTCCAGCGCTTCCAGGCGGCGCAGCAGCACGCCACGCCGCATCAGCGCGTTGGCCGCCGCAAGCAGCGCCGACGGGGTGGCCAGCGACAGCGCGCAGGGACAGGTGACGATCAGCACCGACACCGCCACCCACAGCGCGCGAGACGGGTCGATCACGCTCCACACCGCCGCTGCACCGCCGGCGAGCAGGAGCACCGTCCACAGGAAGGGTGCGGCCCAGCGGTCAGCCCAGCGGGCGCTGGCCGGGCGTTGCGTCTGCGCCTCGCGCATCAAGGCGACGATGGCTTCGTGACGAGTGTCGGCGCCGGTGCGCAGCACCTGTATCAGCACGGGCGCCTCGAGGTTCACGCTGCCTGCGACCACCTCGTCGCCCAGGACCTTGCGCTGCGGCGAAGACTCGCCGCTCAGCAGCGCCTCGTCGGCCGCGGTGCAACCTTCGATCACGTGGCCGTCTGCCGGAAAGGCTTCGCCGACGACCACCTGCAGTCGATCGCCGACGCACAACCGGGCCAGGCCCACGCATTCGGTGCGGCCGTCGGGCAGCCGCCGGGTGGCGGTCTCGGGCAGCGCACCCAGCGCACCCTCGAAAAATTCAGCGGCGCGATGGCGGGCTCGCAACTCAAGCGCTCGCCCGATCAACAGCAGCGTGACGAACATCGTCAGCGAGTCAAAGTACACCTCGCTGCCGAACGGCCCCTTCGGGTCGAAGGCCGCGCCACTGCTGGCCACGAACGCCACCGCAATGCCGATGGCCACCGGCACGTCCATCCCGATGTGCCGTGCGCGCAGCGCCCTCCAGGCGCCCGCAAAGAACGGCCGCGCCGAGAAGGCCATCACCGGCAGCGTCATCACCCAGCTCCCCCAGTTCAGCAGGCGCCGCAGATCGGGCTCGATGCCGCCCGGCGCGGCCACGTAGGCCGGGGTCGCGAGCATCATCACCTGCATCGCGCAGAAGGCCGCGACAAACAACTGCCACAGTGCCTGGCGCGATTCCTCTCGGCGGCCTTCGCGCGCGGCAGCGGCGGTGTCGGGCCGTGCGTCGTAGCCAGCGCGCCGAATCGCCTCCACCAGCGCCGAAGGGCAGGTGCGCGCCGCGTCCCAACGCACCGCTGCACGCATTGCCGCGGCGTTGACGCTGGCTTCGATCACACCATCGACACCCCGCAACGCCTGCTCGATCGGTGCGGCGCAGGCGGCGCAGGTGATGCCCGACACCTGCAGCGACGACACCCCGATGCGCTGGCCCTCGCCGCCGCTCGGCGGCACCAGCCAGCGGGTGAACCGCGCGGTCTGTTCAGGCTCGTCCAGCACCGACGTGGACACTGCGCTGCGCAGCGACGTGACAGGTCGGTGGGGTAGGGTTGTTGTGCTCATCGGCGCAGGCTGCGAGCGCAGCAACGATCCGACGAGTCTGGGTGGCGGTGTGGGAGCGGGCCTTGATCTGGATCAAGGCCCATTCATCCACTTTGAGCGGCGGCTCCGCCGCCCGAAGGCTTCAGGTCACTGGCGGGGGCGGGCGCGACTCTGGCGATCGAGACAGCTTGCGCGCTCTGCGGCATCGACCAGCGCGCTGCACCGTGCGGCGGCGTCGTCGATCACGGCCGGCGGGGTGCGATGGGAGGACGAATCCCGATTCCGTTCGAGCTTGAGAGGGGCCGTGGGTTTCTGGCCCAGCGGGATATTGATCTGCGGCGTGATGGTGCCCTCGGGCCGCGTGTGGTCGTGCGGCGAAACGTTGTCCCGCTTTTCCTCTGGTGTCAGCAGCCGCGGGCCGGGCTTGGCAGCCGGGGCCGACGCCGTGGCGGCGGGTGGCGTCGGCGCGGGCTGGGCCTGAACCCCCGCGCAACACAACAGCACAAGTGAAACCATCAGGGGCAGACATGGGAGCGTCTTCATCACCTATCCTTTGCGGGCGGGAAAGCGCCTCGCGGTGACCCGGTGTAGCACGTTCGGCCGCTCCGGTCGCAGGAAGTTGTCCCCATGGCCCCCCACACCCTCCCCACGCTGTCCGATCCACCCGACGCCAACGATGCCGTGTACGAGCCGCGACTGTGGCGCGACCGCGGCTGGACAGCGCGGGTCATCAAGAACGAAGACGACGAGGGCTGGGCGGTCGAGATGCTGAAAGACGGCGAGGCCGAACCTGCACTGGTCGGGCCGTGGACCATGGGGCGCGACAAGAAGAACCCGAAGCCGCTCGACACCGCCGCGTTCAACACGCTGGTGAAGACGGCGGCCGAAGTGCTGCGCCGGCACGAGCAGCAGCTGCAGGCGCAACTGCACCAAAGCGTGCTTGTCGATGGCGATGGCGACCGTGGTCGCATCACTGTGACGCTCGACATCGTGGCCGACGACGACGATCCCTCGGCGCTGCTCACTGCCAGCAACCGTGACGGCGACACGCTGGCGCAGGTGAGCGTATCGCCCGGCTTTCGCCTGAACGCCAGCTCGGCCAGCCGCTGGATCGCCAACGGCTTTCGCCGGCCCGACTGAGCGGACGGACCCGACAGACCTGGCTCAACCAGCCGACGGCACGTCCAGCTCGCGTGCGGTCAACCACAGCCTCGCGTCGAATTCCAGCTGGTGATAGTCGGGGGCCATGTGCGCACACAGCGCGTAGAAGGGCTTGTCGTGGTCGCGCTCCTTCAGGTGCGCCAGCTCGTGGACCACGATCATCTTCAGGAAGGGTTCCGGCGCCTCCTTGAACAGGCTGGCAATGCGGATCTCGCGCTTGGCCTTCAGCCGACCGCCCTGCACCCGCGACACCGTTGAATGCGTGCCCAGCGCATTGCGCAGCACCTGCAGCCGCGGGTCGTAGGCGACCTTCGCGATCGGTGGCGCGCTGCGCATGTGGCGGGTCTTCAACGCCATCACGTAGTCGTACAGCGCCGGGTCGCTGCGTACCGTGTGGGCCTCGGGGTAGCGCTGCCGCAGGTGCTCTGCCAGGCGACCCTGGGCAATCATTTCGCTCACGCGCGACAGCACATCGGGCGCATAGCCCGCGAGGTACTTCAGGCTCATGCGTCGCGCGACGGCACCGCGCGCTCCAGCACCAGAAGCAGGTTGTTCGCCGGCATCGCGACCCGTTCGCGCTGGCGCAGTCCGACGGCCATCGCCTGTGCCAGAACGTCTTCCCGCCGACGCAGGCCCCAGGCCGGGTTGCGCTCACGCAGGTCGGCGTCGAACGCCAGGTTGCCCGGCGAGGTCGGCACCTCGTCTTCCAGGTACGGGCCATAAAGCACCAGCCGACCCTCAGGCGACAGCCAGCGGGCGGCCAGCTGCATCAGCGCCAGACAGGTGCCCCACGGCGCGATGTGCAGCATGTTGGCGCAAAACACCGCATCGACCGGTGCAGGCAAGCTCGTCGCGGACGCGGCCAGCACGTCCAGGTGCACGGCCGGCAGCACATTGGCCAGGCCGTCGCACCACGCATCGATCGAGGCCAAGGCAAGCGGCTCGGCATCGGTCGGCTGCCAGCGCCAGCCAGACAGACCCGCGGCGAAATGCGCCGCGTGCTGGCCCGTGCCACTCGCAATCTCAAGCGCCATGCCAGTGGGCGGCAGCAGACGCTGAAGCTGCGCCAGGATCGGCGCGCGGTTGCGCTCGGCGGCCGGGCTGTGCTGTCGGAGATCAGGGGTCATGCGTTCGCTTTCCAGGTGCCGATGGTGCCCGAAGCTGCGCGGGCGTCGGTGCTTCGCGCCTGGACGCATCCTCACCGAATCCAGGTCGGCCCCCCGCGACGACAATTCGCAGGTGCCGCACCCGCCCTTCGACCTGTACCGATTCGACACCGCCCAGGCGGTGGCCGGTTGGCGGGCCATCGACGACCGCGTGATGGGCGGTGTCTCGCGCAGCAGGCTCCATTTCAACGCGGCGGGCCACGCCACCTTCGACGGCGAGGTGTCTCTTGAGCAGAACGGCGGCTTCGCCAGCGTGCGCAGTGCTGCCGGCCCGCTCGGCGCGCCAGGCGCGACCGAGTGCGTGATCGACGCCCGGGGTGATGGCAAGCGCTACAAGATGTGCCTGTTCATGGTCGATGGATTCGATGCGATCAGCTACCAGACCGAGTTCACCCCGCCGAGGCACGATTGGGGCGTCAACCGGCTGCCTCTCACGGCCTTCGCCGCCAGCCTGCGCGGGCGCCAGGTGCCGCACGCACCAGCCTTGGATGCTGCTGGCATCCGCCAGGTGGGGCTGATGATCTCTGGCCGCCAGGCCCGCCGCTTCGCGCTCGACATCCGCGCCATTCGGCTCGAATGACTGTGCGGGCAGGTCTGTGCCAGGTCCCGCGGGCTGGCTACTGTGGCGCTGCGGGCAGCGCCGCAGGCGCCATGGGCTGCATCAGCTGATCGGCCTCGACAGCCTTGACGCGTTTCGAGCGCCTGATGCGTTCGAGCGTGGGCGCGTCGATCTCGAGCACGAGTGAAGGCGTCCAGCTGAAGCGGTTCAGCACCTGGCTGGCCGAACCCTTCACCACCTCGGCGACAAAAGCGTCCTGCGCGGCGGCGATGGCCGCACGCTGCTGTGCTGCCGCAGCGGGGCTCAGCGTGCCCTCGGGCACGAACGGCGTGTTCAGCAGCACGATGACCCGCGCTTTTCCGCCGTGGGCGACCTGCGCGGCAAGGGGGTCGGGCGTGATGATCTCCGCTTTCACGCTCTCGGCCCTGGCACCGGCGCCGAGCGACACCGCCAACGCCATGGCGGCGCATCGGATCACGCAGATGGGTTGGCTCATGGGCATGGCAAGCGTGCTCTGAAGTTTGGGCTGGCCACTAAGTTACCACGCACGCCTCAACGCCATCAGCTGGCTGGCAAGGGCATCGCGGCCAGTTCACGCAAACGCTGGTGGGCCGCGTCGTCCCAGGCAACCGGCAACTGGTTTCTGGCCTGCAGATAGTGGTGGGTGAACACGTCGAGGTACGCCTCCAGCGTCTGCTCGGCCCGCTCTTCACCGGCCAGGCTCAGGCACAGGGCGGCCACCTCGCTGGTGCAGAAGTGATCGTTGCGCCGAGAGCGCCGCAGCCTGTATTGAGAGACCTGATCCGGCTGCAGGCTGAGCACCGGCAGGTGGTCGAGGTAGGGGCTCTTGCGGAACATCTTGCGAGCCTCGGCCCAGGTGGCGTCGAGCAGGATGAAGAGCGGGCGTTTGCCGACGGCGCGCTCAACGGTGTCGGGCAAGCAAACGCTGTGCACCACCCGCTCGGGCGGCACGTACTCTGCTGGAAACACCACATACGGTTGCCACTGAGGGTCGCCCAGCAGCCGCAACAAGGCCGGGTCGGTCTCGGTGCGCGCCCAGCCAAAGGCAAAGGTGTCGGCCACCACATCGGCGATCAGCCAGCCGGTGTTGCTGGGCTTGAGCGGCTCGATGTCGGCCATCAGCAGGCACATCCCCGAGCGCGTGGGCACGGTCGGGCGCAGGGCACACATGCAATGGCTGGGCAACAGCCTGCAACCCGCACACCGCTCGCGCTTGAAGCCCCCTCGGGCGAGAAAGGGCTTGGCGCTGCGCGCCAGACGGGCGGCGCGCAACAAGGAGACGGCATGCGCCGTGGAGCAGGGCAATTCGGTTCGGTGAAGGTTGCGCCCGATGTTCACACACTCGGCGGATGTGAGCGGCGCTGCACGCACGTGCCGGCGCACGGCATCATCTGGCGCCATGACACCCACCGACGACGACCACCGCGCCCAAGCACCCGCACCCGCTGAAGCCCCGAAGGTCACGCGACCGAAGAACCCGCTCAGCCCGAAGAAGCTGCTGCTGACCAAATGGACCGCCGTGGCGCCGCGCCACAAGGAAAAGCACTTCGTGGTGACACGCGTGATCGAGCACGAGCCGCCCGAGGTGCGCATCGACCAGATCGAGCTGGAGGCCGTGCACTCCAAGCGCGCCTTCCTGCTGCACTGGCGCGAGCTGACCGATGCCAGCCAGTGGCGCCAGGGCTGGGTGTGATGCCTGAGCCTCGGCCGTCACGTGGCCTGCTGTGTTTCGTTCGTAACACGGGGCGCGGGCTTTCAGGTCGCAACGTGTCGGCGACTGCGTCAGCGGCTACACCAACCGCGAAGAATCCTGCAGCGCCGGTGGCCGCAACCCCAGTGGCCAAGTAAGCGAAGCGCGCTTGAACTGAAGGGGCCTGAGGAGACTCAGGCCTTTTTTGCGTTTCAGCGCTGGGGCTCGGTATCCGTTTCAGCAACGGCGCCCAGATCGCCTGCAATCAGCCTGAACTGCTCCAGCGCAGCCTCCAGATCGTCGACGATTTCCTGCGCAATCACGTCTGGCGGCGGCAGGTTGTCGCTGTCGGCCAGCGTCTCGTCGCGCAGCCAGAAGATGTCGAGGCTCGCCTTGTCGCGCGCCATCAGTTCATCAACCCCATAGCAGCGCCAGCGGCCATCGGCGTTCTCCACGCTCCACGTGGGCGCACGGTCGAAGCGATTGGCGGGGTTGTAGAGCCGCACGAACTCATCAAGGTCTTCGCGCTTCAGCGGGTTGGTCTTCAGCGTGAAGTGCTTGTTGGTGCGCAGGTCGTAGATCCACAGCTTCTTCGTCCATGGCGTTTCACTCGCGCCCTTCTTGTCGAAGAACAGCACGTTGGCCTTCACGCCCTGCGCGTAGAACAGGCCTGTGGGCAGGCGCAGCAGCGTGTGCAGCTCGCATTCGTGCAGCAGCTTGCGGCGGATGGTCTCGCCCGCGCCACCCTCGAACAGCACGTTGTCGGGCAACACCACCGCCGCACGCCCGTTCACTGCCAGCAGCGTCTTGATGTGCTGCACGAAATTGAGCTGCTTGTTGCTGGTGGTGGCCCAGAAATCGTCGCGCTCGATCACGTCCTTCTCGGTCGTGTGCTTCCCATCGGCACCTTCGATCTGCGTGCTGCTTTTCTTGCCGAAGGGCGGGTTGGCCAGCACGACGTTGAAGCGCTCGCCGGGGTCGGCAGCCAAGGCATCGGCCACCTTCACCGGCACGCTCTTCTCGGAGCCGATGCCGTGCAGCATCAGGTTCATCGCGCACACCCGCGCGGTGGCCTGCACCAGCTCGTAGCCGGTGAAGGCCTCTTCCTTCAGGTGACGCTTCTGGTCGCGCGTGAGGTTCGTGTTGTGCTCGGCAATGTGGTTGTAGGCCGTGAACAAGAAGCCGCCCGTGCCACAGGCGGGGTCGCACACCGTTTCGCCAGCCTTCGGCGCAATGCAATCCACCATCGCCTGGATCAGCGGGCGCGGCGTGAAGTACTGGCCAGCGCCGCTCTTGGTGTCTTGCGCGTTCTTTTCCAGCAGGCCCTCGTAGGCGTCGCCCTTCACGTCCACGCCCAGCGCCGACCAGTTCTCGGCGTCGATCAGGTCGACCACCAGCCGGCGCAGCTTGGCCGGGTCCTGGAACTTGTTCTGCGCCTTGCCGAAGATCAAGCCGAGCGTGCCGGTCGACTTGCCCAGTTCATCGAGCGCATGGCGGTAGTGGTCGAACAACTCATCGCCGTCCTTGGCCAGCAACGACGGCCAGGCCCAGGCGGCGGGAATGATGCTCGGCTGGCTGTACGGCGGCTGGCTTCGCTCGTCGGCCATCTTCAGGAACAGCAGGTAGGTGAGCTGCTCGACATAGTCGCCATAGCTCATGCCGTCGTCGCGCAGGACGTTGCAGTAGTTCCAGAGCTTCTGGACGAGGTTGGATGCGTTCACGCGGGCTTCTTCAGGAGTTCGGGGTGTTTGCCGGCAAGGTGCCCGCGCAGCAACTTGCGCAATGTCTTGGCTTGGCTGAGGCATTCGGCGACGACGTCCGGCGTCATCGGCGCGCCGGTGTAGTCGTTGGCATTGCGCTGTCGGCGCAGCGCATCGAGAACCACCCACGCGTCGTTGGGCACGCCGAGCGTGAGCGGCAGCGACTGGATCATCGTCTGGTGGTGGCCCGGTTCGTTGGTGGTGGGCCGGTAGCCCGCTGCCAGCATGGCCACCAGCGCGGACTGCATCACCGCCTTGTAGGCCGCGTCGAAACGGGTCTCTTCGCTGATCGAGTCCACATCGGCATCGGCCAGGTTGCGGTCGATGGCGGCGAGCAGCCGCTGCACCTCGGCGGCTGTGGGCGCGTGGTCCTTAATCTTTCCGATGCGCTGCAAGTTCTGCAAAGTCATCTTCGCCTCCCATCACCCATAGCCTTGCTCCTTCTGCCACGCTTCGTGCAAACCCGTCGCCCTTGGCCAGTCTGGCTGCGAACTCGCGCGGCGTCATCACGGTGGGGTTCACCTCGCGCCGAAGCGCCGCCTGAACTGGCGCGAGCGCGCGAGCTAAGTCAGCAAATCCCGCCGTACCGAGCACCATCAGATCCACGTCACTGCCGGCTCGCTCGGTGCCTGCGGCGACGCTACCGTAGACGAACGCCACCTTGGACTTCGCTCCCAGGGGCTCCAGCGCGTTGCGCAACACATCCGCCAAGCCCGCGGTCTTGCGCAGCAGGCCAGCCAGATCGGCAAACACCGGACTGTCGGTGTTGGCCTGGTAGTGCACCTGCCTCCCGACCTCCTGTCGCCGAAGCAGTCCCATGTCAGCCAGCGCCCGCAACTCGCGGTGCAAGGAGCCGGCGGACGCACCCGTCAGCCGGGCCAGCTCCCGTACGTGCAATGACGACTCCGGGCGCAGCAGCAGTGCCCCGAGGACCGCAGAGCGCGTTTGTCCGAAGAGTCGGTGAGCCAAGGTGGTCATGCAGCCAATTTTGCTGCAAATGAAGCAACTTTGGGAACACTCCTCCGCATTCGCCATTCGCGAATGGCGAATGGGTCACAGCCAGGCTCCCAGCCGCCTCAGGCACTCGCCTCCTGCTCTTGCAGTTCCCTTAACGTCCGCGTCGGCGCAGTCAGCCGCTTGGCTGTAGAAGACGGCTTCTTTACCCGTCATCGCACCCCGAAGATCCAGCCCTCCAGCCCTGCCACCGCACGCTCGGCGGTCGTGAGCGGCGGCTGGAAGTACCCGGCCAGCGCGCCTCGCGCGCCCATGTCGACCATCCAGCGGGCGGTGGCATAGGCATCCTGCTCGTCGCCACTGCGCCCTTCGCGCAGGTAGCGATTGCGAAAGATCGACGGGTACACCTCCACGATCACCGCCTTGTCGTCCGGTGGCACCCAGCCATCGAACGGCCAGAAGTGCACGTGCTCGCCCACCTCCGCGCGCAACCAGCGGAGCCACGGGATGCCAGCGTGCGAAGACTTGGCCACCGAGCCGTTCACATCGAACAGGAAAACGCTCTTGGCCGACGACGACCAGCGCTCCGTGAGACGAAATTCATCCGAGGTACCGACACGCTGACCCGGCGGCGGCGCCTCCCCGCTTTTGTACAAGTCGCCTTCACGCACGAAGTCCACGCGCACGTTGTCAAGGTGCGTCGGCCAGTGCGTGGTGAAGTCTTCCAGAAAGTCAGGCCAGCTCCCCAGCCCGTAGCGGCCAAAGTAGGCGGCCGGGAACGAGAACGCATGGTCAATGCCGGCAAGGAAGCGCGTGCCGCGCTTAGCTTCGTCACGCAGCCGCTCGGCAACTTCACGCCGCGTCCAGTTCACGCGCTGGCGGTTGTTAGAGCGCGTTGGGCTGGCCCACTGCTCAATCTCCCCGGCACCAGGGCGGGCCGCATACACCTGCAGCCCGGGCAGCCGCGAGGTGGGCGTCTCGGCGCCGGAGTAGTCGATGCCGATGAAGAGCTCGAACGCCTCGTTCACTCGCTCGCCTGCAACTGTCGGGAGCACCTGGCGGACGGCACGGCCAGCCATGTAGCAAAACTTGCTTCAAATGAAGCCATTCTGAGAACGACCAGCATCGCCATCAACCCTCCGCCTCCCGCTCCTGCAACTCCTTCAACGTCCGCCCCTGCGAATCCTTCCACTCGATGCGACCGTTGGCGCTGCGGCCCAGCACCACGGCGGCGGCGGTGGAGGGCGAGGTGAACACGTAGTCCTGCGTGAAGCGGTAGCCGCCCCCTTCAGCCGCCAACACGCCGTTGCCGATCAGCTCCTGCCGCAGATCGAACATGCCGCGCACATGCTGCTGCATCGACGGCACCGCATCGGGCACCGCGTGCGAGCCCGCCTTCACCACGAAGCCCTGGCTGGACTCAAAGCCCGTGGCCAGCACGCCCTTGCCCTTGCACGTGAGCAGCGGGGCGGCGGCCGGGGCGGCGGGCGGGGCCTGCTCGAAAGCCTGCACGCCCAGCACCGGCAGCATGCCCAGCATGTTGGCCAGGAAAACCAGCATGTCGGCGCGGTCGGCCTCGCTCAACGTGGGCTCGGCGGGTGCGTTGCCGTTGTCCAGCGGCATGCGCTTGGCGGCCTTGGCCAGGCGCACCAGGTTCGCCTCCAGAAACTGCACATGCGCCTTGTTCAACTGCCCCGGCGCGGCCACGAAGCACACCGCACGGGTCCAGAAATCCTTCTGCGCGTAGTGCGCCTCAAGCCGTGGGCGGATGGGGTCGCCCTCGCCGATGTAGAGCTTCTCGCCCTCACCATCGTCGCGCGGGCCGAGCAGCAGGTAGACGCCGGTCTGGCCCAGCTCGTCGCGCTGCTTCACCTTGGGCAGCAAGGCGCGCGGGAACACCAACGCCTTGCCGATCCAGTTGGAGCGCTCGACGACGCGCAGGCCGTCGGGGTCGCCGTCGGCTACGAAGATGCGGAGGGAGAAGGGTGTGCTCATCTCGTTGCTAGCGTTGCATAGCCGGGCTAGAACAGCGTCCGCTGTCCTGAACTGGCTGGAGCCGCGCCTCCAACGACTAATTTCGGCCACGCGGTTGCGGTCGCAAGGTACCGAAGTGCTCGATCGAGCTGCCTGAGAAAGCTCTCCGTATCCAAGAAGTAGTTGGGATACGCTTTCCTGAGACTCGACAACGAGTGCGCACCCACGAGAACGACTTGTGCGCCAACTTGTTCAGCAAGGCGCTTCTCTTCCGAGGCATAAGCCTCAGTGGCTGCGCTTACCGCGGTTGCCTTGAAAGCCAACACTGCCAATCTTTTGCCCAAAGGGTCCAGCGAAAGCAAGAACAGGGTCGAGTCATTCACTCCCTTCTGTTCCGTCGCCTGAAGTGCGTGACGGTAAGTGTCCAGAGTCTCCCTAACCTTCAACTTTGTTTGAAGTCGCTGAATCTCGGCACGCAGCGTCGATGGATTGGTTGGCGTGTTGGGCACCGGTGGGGTGCGTTCCATGAACGCGAACGCCGAACTCACGAGAGCAAAGAATCGAAGCCAGTCCGACGACCCTTCGCTTGACTTCAAGGACTGATCAAGCAACGTTCCTACCGTCTCCACCGCGGTCGCCCACGCGTGCTGCAATCTCGTTCTGATCTGAATCTCGATCTGAAGCCCGTCATACGCGCTTCCATCGCGGCCAACATAGCGGTAGACCAGGTGGACGCAGCGGTAGCCTGACTCACGTGGACTAACCAGGTAGTCCCTTTCACGTACCAATTGATGCTTCATGCGACTACGCCTGTACGCATCTCTCAGTTGAGTGACTTGGCCGATCGACGCCATAACTGCGCGACATCCCCCGATATCTTGAAAGCGCGAAAGCGTCGTCTTTGGCATCCGGCGCAGCTTGTCAAGCATCGTGGGTAGGCGCTTCAACCGCTGCGCGATCAGTGCACTCGACTGGATCTTCTGGGCAGATCGCCGCAGCCCCATCTGCAATGTGTTGAGAGGGAACGCATGAGCCGCTCGCCAATTGCCAATCACCTCCCGTGCGTGGTCGCTCTGAAACTCAGAAATCGACTTCCCTGCAGCCAACAATGCCGCGGCATGATCTACCTGCCTTCGGGTAAACCTAGGTTCGGTCCAAGCCATTGAGGCTCCCTGAGAAAGCTCGAGCAAGTACAGCTTGCCTTAATGCCTGCGTGCGCTTCAGATTGGTATCCACCTCGGCCTCGACGCCACGGACGATCGAGAGGCGGCGGTCGACTTCGGCGACGATGCTTCGCTGTTCGGCCAGAGGTGGCAGCGGCACCAGAAGCGCAGAGAACTTTGACTTGTTGATGATCGGCAGCGTCGTGGCCGAAGCGTTCTCAAGAATCTGCCGCTGGCCGGACGGGCTCACGGTCCACCAATAGACAAAGCGCGAATCGGCAATGCCTTCGTGTGGAGAGACAGCATTGATCTGCTGATTGGTCGCGCAATCGACAACGGCGAGACCGGTCTTTCCGATCGTCGCGCCGATGCAGGTCACGAGCACCGAGCCGGCCCGTAAGCGTCGCCCCTTGGAGATTCCGCGCTCCGAAAGGTACTCACGTGCCGTTCTGACGTTGTCGCCCGCATCCAGGTCGGTGGGCTTGAAGAACGGCAGGTCACCACCGAAGTTAGACGCCTCATCTGTTGGTGGCGTGAAGCCCGTCGTCACCTCGCCTACTTCGTCGTATGGGGCCCATTCCCAGCGCTTCGATTTATGGGTAAACGCTTCGACGAGAACCGATGACCGGTATCGCCTCAGATTGGCCTTGACGCGCTGGAGGTTGGCGACGGCTTCGTCGAGGCGGGAGAACTGCTTTTCGATCTCGGCGACAACCTCACCTTGATGTTCGCGCGGTGCGACGGGAATGGGCAGCTGCCGCACCACGTTCAAATTGACGCGTGGCCTGGTCGTTCCTTTTGTATGACGCTCGAGGTTCCGTATAACTGCCGGCGAATTGATCGCGTACGTCAGATAGCGCGTATCAACAAGCCCGGCACTCGGCCTGATTCTTACAAGGTCGGCAACGATGACTCCGCTACCAATAGCAGCGGGAACGATGCACGCTTTGCCAAGCGGATCGCCCAGCTTTGTAAGGAGTATGTCTCCAACGCTGAAGCCATGTCGTGCCAGCTCTTGCGCTTTTTCATGCGTCACGCAACGGATGCTCTTGTCCAAGAACTGATTGCGCGAGATGTTTTGCAGTCGAGCAATTGGCGCGCCTTCGTCCACGTATTCCGATGCCTTGAGGTTCGACCCAAACGGCCCATCGACGATGTCTTGACTAGGGTCATCGGATAGGTCTTGCAGCGGCTTCCACGCCCATCCGGGAGGGAGCTCATCTAGATCATCAAACTCCACTGGGGCTTTCACGCCACCAACTCCCGATTCAACGCTTCAATCACCTTCGGCAACTCCGCGCCAAATAACTGATGCACCCGCCCCAGCCCGCCCTGCTGGCTGAACGGCGGCAGATCGAAGTCGTCGATCTCCAGCCCCAGGCTGGCCGCGATGTGGTCGCGGATCATTTCCAGCCACTGCTGCTGCTCTGTGGTGAAGGCCTTGCCCGCTGATTCCTGCTGCGCCAGCCAGGCCTTGAAGTTGGCGGCCACGCGCTCGGGGTAGGGCACCAGCTCGTTGTCCTGCTGCATCGCAAAGCGCACCAGGCTCACCAGGTCGGTCAGGATGCGCTGGCGGCTGGCGCCTTTCACCTTGCTCTTGTCCAGCGCGGCGTAGGCCTGCCACAGCGTGCCTTCGTCCAGCAGGTGCGGCGGCGCGTGCAGTGCGTCGGCCAGGGCCTTGATGTCGTCGAAGCTCAGTGGTGCCTTGGTCGGGCGGCTGTACAAAATCTGCAGCGCGGTGATCTCGTCCTTGTGCTGGGCGATGAAGGCCTCGAAGCTATTCACGATGCCCTGGGCGCGCTCGCGGGCGGCCTCGCTGAAGCCGGCTTCAAGCACGCGGTCTTGCGTGACGGTGTCGATGACCAGCTCCTTGCTGGCCTTCAGGCCCAGCAGCAGCGCACGCAGCGCCGGGTCGGCAAGTGGCTTGACGGCCTGACGCAGCGCGGCATCGGCTTCCTGCGGGCTACGGTCTTCGGCCGGGTTCAAGGCCTGCACGATGCCGCTGGTGATCTGCTTCACGTCGAGGCCGCCGCTGGCCTCTCGCACCTTCTTGCGCTCGGTGTCGCTCAGCTGCGCGTCCAGGCGTGACAGGCGCACCGCCACGCTGGAGAGAACCTCTTCTTCCACATTGCCCAGGCTCACGGCCTGCAGCAGCTTGTCGAAGGGCACCGTCTTCTTCTGGTCCATCGGGCGGCTGTCGGTCTTGTCGCGCTCGCACACGCCCACGCAATCGACGATGACGAAGTGGTCCTTGTGCACGCCTTCGCCGGGGTTCACGCCGCGCAGGTCGTCGTCTTTCACCACGCGCACACCGCGGCCCTTCATCTGCTCGAAGAAGCTGCGGCTCTTCACGCTGCGCATGAAGACGACGATCTCCACCGGCTTGATGTCGGTGCCGGTCGCGATCATGTCGACGGTGACGGCCACGCGCGGGTAGTAGCTGGTGCGAAAGGCCTTGATCAGGTCTTCGGGCTTGGCGCCCGTGGTTCTGTAGGTGATCTTCTGCGCGAATTCATTGCCTCGGCCGAACTCCTCGCGCAGGATCTGAACGATGGTCTCGGCGTGGTTGTCGTCCTTGGCAAACACCAGGGTCTTCGGCAATTCCTGCCGCTGCGGGAACAGGTCGCGCTTCCAGTTGTCGCGCAGTGTGCGGGCGATGGTGCGGATCTGGTCGGGCGTTTGCACCGTGCGGTCCAGCTCGTCGGGCGCGTAGTCGAAGTCGTCGTCGAGCTGCCAGTCGCGCCGCGCGCGGGTGGCTTTGTCGCGCACTTCGAGCCAGTAGCCGGCTTCCACCTTGGCCCCGCCTTCGGTGACTTCGGTCTTGATGCGGTAGACGTCGTAGTTGACGTTCACGCCGTCGGCCACGGCCTGCTCGTGGCCGTACTCCATCACAAGGTTCTGGTTGAAGAAGCCGAAGGTCTGCTTGTTGGGCGTGGCAGTCAGGCCGATCAGGTGCGCGTCGAAGTACTCGAGCACTTGCCGCCACAGCTTGTAGATGCTGCGGTGGGCTTCGTCGGTGACGATGAGGTCGAAGGTCTCGATCGGGAAGGCGGGGTTGTAGTCGATGGGCTCGGGCTGCCTGAACAGGTTTTCGATGTCTTCGGTGCTGTGCTCGTCGTCTTCTGCGGCCAGCTCGCGGCCCTTGAGCATGCTGAACATGCGCTGGATGGTGCTGATGGTCACCCGCGCGGTGGTGTCGAGCGTGTTGCCCTGCAGGTGCTGGACGATGTATTCCTCGCCAAACTTGTAGTTGTTGTAGGGCGAGACGTAGGCGTCGAACTCTTTCTTGGCCTGCCGGCCGAGGTTGCCACGGTCGACCAGAAACAGCACGCGCCGTGCACCGGCAAACTTGATCAGGCGGTAGATGAAGCCGATGGCGGTGAAGGTCTTGCCGCTGCCGGTGGCCATCTGGATCAGCGCGCGGGGCTTGTTCTGCGCCAGGCTGGCTTCGAGGTTACGAATGGCGGTGATCTGCGCCGGCCAGAGCTTGAAGTCGCCCCACTCCGTGACGAGCTCGGGCATGGATTGCAGGCGGGCCAGAAAGGTCGCCGGTGGCGCCTGTGCTTCAGCCCGTGGAGCGGCGCCGTCAGTGGTGAGCACCGTGGCCACAGGAATCGCCTGCAGCCATTCAGCCAGCATCTCGGGCCGGTGGAAGGCGAACACATTGCGTGCGCGCGGCGCGGGGTCGAGGCCGTTGGTGAAGTGGGTTTCGATGCCTGTGGATTCGTAGGCAAACGGCAAGGGCCGGCGCCAGGCCGGCAGCCCGGCGGGCAGGCCTTGCAGGTAGTGGGCGGACTGGATCTCGACGCCGGTGAGCGTGGTGCCGGGCTTCTTGGCTTCGATCACGCCGCAGGCCTTGCCATCCACGTAGAGCAGGTAGTCCGCAAAGCCGTGGCCCGGGTTCAACGGAAATTCACGGATGGCCACGCCCCGCGCTGCATGCAGATGGACGTCAGCGATGTCCTGCACGGCCCAACCGGCTGCCTGCAGCAGCCGATCGATTTCCACTCGTGCCTGCTGTTCCGGGTTGGCCAACGCTGTCTCCCCTTCTGAACGCTCAATCGCGCCGGTCCGGGGCGCCGGGTTTGCCCGCCGAGATCACACGTCAATATTCGCCGCCCTCAACGCATTCGTCTCGATGAACTCGCGGCGCGGTTCGACCTCGTCGCCCATCAGCATCGTGAACACGCGGTCGGCTTCGATGGCGTCGTCGATCTGCACGCGCAGCAGGCGGCGCACGGTGGGGTCCATCGTGGTTTCCCACAGCTGGCTGGGGTTCATCTCGCCCAGGCCCTTGTAGCGCTGGCGGGCCACGGCGCCTTCTGCCTGCTGGATCAGCCAGGCCATGGCCTGGCGGAAGTCGGCCACCGTGGCCTGCTTCTGGCGTTCGCCTTCACCGCGCTTGACGGTGGCGGTGCTGCTGACGAGGCCCTTGAAGGTTTTGCCTGCGGTGCTCAGCGCTTCGTAGTCGGCACCGTGCACGAAGTCGGCGGTGATCACGCTGCTCTTCACATTGCCGTGGTGCATGCGGCTGATGCGCAGGATGTGCTTGTCGAGCCGGGTGTCGAATTGCGCGGTCACGTCAGCGTCGTGCAGTGCGGCCTTCAGGTCGGTGGCTGATTGCTCGGCGGCTTCCAGCGTGTCGAGGTCGAGGTGCAGGCCATTGGCCATTGCGCGCAGGGCTTCGATGTCCATCCAGGCGCTCAGCCGGTCGACCACGTTGTTGGCCAGCACGTACTGGCGCGCCAGCGCCTCGAGCGCTTCGCCCTGCAGCACGGCCGTGCCTTCGATGCCGGTGTCGAGCTGCGCGTCTTTCAACGCCACCTTGAGCAGGTAGGCGTCGAGCTCGGTGCCGTCTTTCAGGTACTGCTCTTCCTTGCCCAGCTTCACCTTGTAGAGCGGCGGCTGCGCAATGTAGATATGGCCGCGCTCGACCAGCTCGGGCATCTGCCGGAACAGGAACGTGAGCAGCAGTGTGCGGATGTGCGCGCCGTCCACGTCGGCGTCGGTCATGATGATGATGCGGTGGTAGCGCAGCTTGTCGGGGTTGAAGTCGTCACCCCCCATGCCCTTGCCAATGCCGGTGCCGAGTGCAGTGATCAGCGTCAGGATTTCATTGCTGGTCAAGAGCTTCTCGTAGCGCGCCTTCTCGACGTTCAGGATCTTTCCGCGCAAGGGCAGGATCGCCTGGAACTTGCGGTCGCGGCCCTGCTTGGCCGAGCCGCCGGCGGAGTCGCCCTCCACGATGTAGATCTCGCACAGCGCCGGGTCTTTTTCCTGGCAGTCGGCCAGCTTGCCGGGCAGGCCCATGCCATCGAGCACGCCTTTGCGGCGCGTCATCTCGCGGGCCTTGCGAGCAGCTTCACGCGCACGCGCCGCATCGACGATCTTGCCGACGATGATCTTCGCGTCGGCCGGGTTCTCGAGCAGGTAATCGGTCAGTGCCTTGCTGACCACGTCTTCGACCGGGCCGCGCACTTCGCTCGACACCAGCTTGTCTTTGGTCTGGCTGCTGAACTTGGGCTCGGGCACCTTCACGCTCAGCACGCAGCACAGGCCCTCGCGCATGTCGTCGCCGGTGACTTCGACCTTGGCCTTCTTGGCCACTTCGGTGTCGTCGATGTACTTGTTGATCACCCGCGTCATCGCGGCACGCAGGCCGGTCAGGTGGGTGCCGCCATCACGCTGGGGGATGTTGTTGGTGAAGCAGAGGACGTTCTCACTGTAGCCATCGTTCCACTGCATGGCCACATCGGTGGTGATGGTCGTGCCCTGGTCGCTGACCTTCTCACCCTGCGCACCGAAGATCGTCGGGTGCAGCACCTTCTTGCCGGTGTTGACGTACTGAACGAATCCCTTCACGCCGCCAGCGAAGGCGAAGGTGTCTTCCTTGTTGTTGCGCTCATCGACCAGGCGGATCTTCACGCCGTTGTTCAGGAAGCTCAGCTCACGCAGCTTCTTGGCGATGATGTCGTAGTGGAAATCGATGTTCGAGAAGATTTCCAGGTCGGGCAGGAAGTGCACTTCGGTGCCGCGCTTCTCGGTCTCGCCAGTCACTCGCAGCGGAGACACCTCGAAGCCATCGCGCATCTCGACCAGGCGGTCCTGCGGAATGCCTTGCTTGAACTCCATGAAATGCGTCTTGCCATCGCGCCGCACGGTGAGGCGCAACCATTTGCTCAGGCCATTGACGCAGCTCACGCCCACGCCGTGCAAGCCGCCCGAAACCTTGTAGCTGTTCTGGTTGAACTTGCCACCGGCGTGCAATTCGGTCAGCGCGATCTCGGCCGCACTGCGCTTGGGCTCGTGCTTGTCGTCCATCTTGACGCCGGTAGGGATGCCGCGGCCGTTGTCGGTGACGGAAATCGAATTGTCGGAATGGATGGTGACGACGATGTCGTCGCAATGGCCGGCCAGCGATTCATCGATCGAGTTGTCGACGACCTCGAACACCAGGTGGTGCAGGCCAGTGCCATCCGACGTGTCGCCGATGTACATGCCCGGCCGCTTGCGCACCGCCTCAAGCCCCTCGAGGATCTGGATGCTGCCTTCACCGTAAGCGGCGCTTTGTGCCGCATCGTCAGCGGCTTTTGCAGTCTTCTTCGCTGCGTCGTCAGACGGGTTCAGTGCTTCAGTCATCGAGATTCAAACTCACGGTTTGGCCGACTGCGGATGCAGGGCGGCCCTTCAAAAACTCTGGGTAAAACTGGGTACAGGCCAGCAATCGATCAGATTCGCATCGGCATCACGACGTACTTGAAACCAGCCTGTTCGGGCACGGTGATCAACACGCTGGAATTGGTGTCTTGCAGCTCGAGCTTGATCATCTCGGCGCTCATGTTGGACAGCGCGTCCATCAGGTAGGTCACGTTGAAGCCAATCTCGATGGTGTCACCGCCGTAGTCGATCTCAATCTCTTCCTTGGCCTCTTCCTGCTCGGCATTGCTCGAAGCGATGCGCAAGGTGCCCGGCTCGATGTTGACTCGTACACCCTTGAACTTTTCGCTGGTCAGGATGGCCGCGCGCTGCAAGCTGGAGAGCAAAGGCGCACGGCCCAGCGTGATGTGGTTCTTGTGATTCTTCGGGATCACACGGTTGTAGTCCGGGAACTTGCCCTCGACCAGCTTGGTAACGAACTCCATGCCGCTGAAGCTGAACTTGGCCTGGTTACCGGCGAAGCGCAATTCGATGGTGCTGTCTTCGTTAGCCTTGTCGTCCTTCAGCAGGCGCTGCAGTTCAAGCACTGTCTTGCGCGGCAGGATCACTTCCTGTTTCGGGATCTCGGTTTCGAGCGTGGCGTAAGCCAATGCCAAACGGTGACCGTCGGTCGCGACCAATGTCAGCGTCTTGCCTTCGGCGACGAACAGGATGCCGTTGAGGTAGTAGCGGATGTCATGCACCGCCATCGCAAAGTGCACCTGGTTGATCAGGTTCTTCAGCGTGGCTTGCGGCACCTTGAAGGCTGGGCCGAAGTCTGCTGCTTCCTGCACCAGCGGGAAGTCATCGCTGGGCATGGTCTGCAAGGTGAATCGGCTCTTGCCGCCTTGCAAGGTCAGTTTGTTCTGATTGGCGCTGAGAGTGACCACCTGATCGGCTGGCAAGGATCGCAGGATGTCGATCAGCTTGCGCGCTCCGACGGTGGTCGAGAAGCTCGCCGCATCACCGTCGAAGCTATCGCGCGTGCGCACCTGGATCTCAAGGTCCGAGGTGGTGAACTCGATCTCACCACCGTTCTTGCGTAGCAATACGTTGGCCAGGATCGGCAAGGTGTGTCGGCGCTCGACGATGCCCGATACCGACTGAAGTGCACTCAGCAATTTTTCCTGCGCCGTCTTCAAGACAATCATGTGAGCCTCTCAAATTAGCCGTAGTAGTAGGGGTCGCCACTTTCTGTGCACAACCTCATTTTCTTCCTTGATATCAACCATTTAGCGATGGGTCAACCCTGTGCGCTGTCGACTTCGATCTGCGGGAGTCAGACGCAACAACTTTTCGATTTCGACTTCCGCTGTGGACAACCTCTTCTTGTGCCGAAGTTGTCCCCAGTGTTGTGCCTTGACAGAAGTTCAAAGGGTCAACCTTTCAGCGTCTGTTCCAGCACATGCAGCTGCTGGTTCAGCTCGGGGTTCTTCTGCCGCTCGGCCGAGATCTTGCGAACCGCATGCAGCACGGTGGTGTGATCCCGCCCCCCGAAAAGCTCCCCAATTTCAGGCAGGCTCTTCTGCGTCATTTCCTTGGCGAGATACATCGCGATCTGGCGCGGCCTAGCGATGCTCGCGGGCCGCTTCTTTGAGTACATGTCGGCGATCTTGATCTTGTAGAAATCAGCCACTGTCTTCTGGATGTTCTCGACCCCGATCTGTCGGTTCTGGATCGACAGCAGATCCTTCAACGCGTCGCGAGCCAAGGCGATGCTGATGTCCTTCTGGCTGAAGCGCGAATACGCCAGGATCTTGCGCAACGCGCCTTCGAGCTCCCGCACATTGGCGCGCACGTTCTTCGCCACGAAGAAGGCCACGTCTTCCGGCATGGGCGTGCCCTCGGCCTCGGCCTTCTTCATCAGGATCGCGACCCGCATTTCCAGCTCAGGCGGCTCGATGGCCACCGTGAGGCCGGCGTCGAATCGTGAGGTAAGCCGCTCGTCGATGTCCACAAGACCCTTCGGGTAGGTGTCGCTGGTCATGATGATGTGCGCCTTCTTGGCCAGCAACGCTTCGAAGGCGTTGAAGAACTCTTCCTGCGTGCGTTCCTTACCGGCGAAGAACTGCACATCGTCGATCAGCAGCAGATCGAGTGAGTGGTACTTGGCCTTCAGTTCATCGAAGGTCTTGCGCTGGTAGTTCTTGACGACGTCGGTGATGAACTGCTCGGCGTGGAGATACAGCACACGCGCATCGGGCCGGTCGGAGAGCAGGGCATTGCCCACGGCATTCATCAGGTGCGTCTTGCCCAGGCCGACACCGCCGTAGATGAACAGCGGGTTGTACATCTGACCCGGCGCACCCGCCACATGCAAGGCCGCAGTGCGCGCCATCTGATTGGCGCGGCCCGGCACCAGGTTCGAGAAGGTCAGTCCAAGGTTGAGCCTGTGACGTGACACCGCAGCGGCAGATGGAGACGGTGAGTGATTTGCACCATTGACCGGCACAAGCAGCGGCTCTGACGCAGCGACGCGAGGCTTGAAAGCAATCGATCCGTCGTTTGCTGCCACTACGTGACTGGCTGGCGTGCTGAGCGGCGCTGCGCGGACCGCGCCGTCCCGTGGCGCCAGATTGATCTCCAGACGCACCGGCTTGCCAGCCAGTTCGGACAGCACCGCCTCGATGCGGCCACCGTACTGATTGCGGATCCAATCGAGCTTGAAGCGGTTGGGCACCAGCAAGCTTGCCACCACCCCAGAGGCGCTGTCGGCGACTGCAGCGGCCTGAAGCGGGCGGATCCAGGTGTTGAACTGTTGTTCAGGCAATTCAGCTGCGAGTCGCTCGCAACCGCGCTGCCAAAGATCTTCGGTCATTGTGTGAAGAACCGCGCTTCAGGGGCAGCTCAGTCTATACGAAATGGCGCATCGAAAGGCAAGTTATCCACAGATTGAAAACGCAGAAGCTTTCTCAGTGAAGTAACCACCTGGAACAGCGCCTGACCAGACACTTTTGACGGCAGCATCGTTTCTTGGTTTAATCGCGGGTTGCCCTGTCAGCGCGCGGGTCGAGAAGGGGGCTTCTTCCTTCTGTGCGGCCCAAGCCCTGGATCACACACCGTGGTGATCCCGCGCACTGCGTCTCCCCACTACAGCCTTTGCGCCTCGGCGACCAGGCAACGATATTTTTCACTGGATACACCATGAAACGCACCTACCAAGCCTCGAAGACCCGCCGCGCCCGCACCCACGGCTTTCTGGTCCGCATGAAGACCCGCGGTGGACGCGCCATCATCAACGCGCGCCGTGCCAAGGGCCGCAAGCGTCTGGCGGTCTGAGTTCAAGCCCTCGCCTGATCGCGGGCAGCGGACGGTGAGCGCAGAGCGAATCGCCGTGACCCGCGCACTTACTCAAGCCAGCGATTTCACGCAGGTGCTCAACGCACCGGCGCAGGCTCGGACGGCGCACTTCTCGTTGCACCATCTACCGCGTGGGCCTTTGAGCGGGAAAACGACCGCGTCAAGCCCTGGCGTTCAAGACTTGTCAACAGCCGCGAACCAAGGGCTTTCCCTGCCTGTGGATCAATCGCCGTTGAACGGGCTCTGGTTGGGGCTCGTGGTGCCTAAGCGGCATGCCAAGCGAGCGGTCACGCGCACGCTGCTGAAGCGGCGTATCCGTGCGGCAATCGCCAGCGCAGCGCCGTCCTTGCCGGCGGGTCTGTGGGTGGTCAGGCTGCGAACGCCGTTCCCCCGCAGCGAGTTCGTCAGCGCTGCATCCGATCGGCTGAATCACGCCGCGTCCGACGAACTGGCCACGCTGATGGCCGCGGCAGTTGCCCGCGCCAGGCGATGAAGTCGATCGGCGTTTCCCGAGGCCCTTCGTCGCTCGTTCAGCAGGCGCTGATCGGTGTCGTGAAGTTCTACCGCCTGATGCTGAGCCCCTGGCTGGGCTCGTCCTGCCGCTTCGAGCCGACCTGCTCGGCCTATGCGCTGACCGCTCTTGAAACCCACGGCGCAGCGGCGGGCGCCTACCTCGGCGCGCGACGACTGCTGCGCTGTCATCCCTGGTGCGCTGGCGGCTGTGACCCGGTGCCTGCCTCTCGTTTCATCACCCCTGCCAATGCGCCATCCGAGACGCCGGTGGCCGTGGATCTCCTCGAAAAGAATCTGTCATGACCGAAATGCGCCGCACCCTGTTGTGGGTGGTGTTCTCCATGTCGCTCGTCTTGTTGTGGGACGCCTGGAACAAGCACAACGGCCATCCGTCGATGTTCGGGCCGCCTCCGGCCAGTGCCCCTGCGGCGACCGGCCCGACGCCGGCCAATGCGCCAGGCAGCCAGGCCACCTCGACCAGCGCGGTACCCAACGCTGCCGGTGTCGCCGTGGCCCCGGGCTCGGTGCCCGTCAATGGCCCGGCAGCGACCGAGGCGGTCCCCCTGTCGCAGAAGATCGACATCACCACCGATGTGGTCAAGGTGACCTTCGATACCGCTGGCGGCTCAGTGGTCCGTCTGGAAATGCTCAAGCAGGTCGACCACCTTCACCAAGACAAGAACGTGGTGTTGTTCGACGAGTCCAGCAGCCGGCTCTACAAGGCCCAGACCGGCCTGATCGCGGCACAAGGCGGAGCAAGCCTGCCGAATCACCTCACGGTGTTCACGCTGCTGCCGGGCGACCGCACGCTGAAGGAGGGTCAGGACAGCCTGTCGGTGAGCCTCGAATCCCCGGAGATCGGCGGCGTCAAGCTGCGCAAGACCTACACCTTCCAGCGCGGCAGCTATGTGGTGGCTGTGAAGCACGAAGTGGTCAACGACTCCAGTGCTCCCGTGACGCCCCAGGTCTACTTCCAGTTCCTGCGCGATGGCAATGCCCCAGAGGGCGAATCGAGTTTCTATTTCACCTTCACTGGCCCGGCGGTCTACACCGACGCGACGAAGTTCAAGAAGATCGAGTTCAAGACCATTGAAAAGCGCGGTCCTAACGAGAAGCCCGACCACGACACGGCCGCGGACAACGGCTGGATCGCCATGGTGCAGCACTACTTTGCCAGCGCCTGGCTGCTCGGCGCCACCGCCGACGACAAGCGTCCTCGCGAGTTCTTCACCCGCAAGGTCGACACCAACCAGTACGCCGTGGGCATGATCGTCCCGCTCGGAGAATTGGCGCCCGGGGCGACACAGACGCTCGATGCGCGCCTCTTTGCCGGGCCACAGGAAGAAGACAAGCTGAGCCAACTGGCACCGGGGCTGGAGCTGGTCAAGGACTACGGCTGGCTCACGATCTTGTCGAAGCCGCTGTTCTGGCTGCTGACGCAGCTGCACAAGCTGATGGGCAACTGGGGCTGGGCCATCGTCGGCTTGGTGGTGTTGCTGAAGATTGCGTTCTACTGGCTCAACGCCACGGCGTACCGCTCGATGGCGAAGATGAAGGCCGTGGGGCCGCGGGTGGCCGAGATGCGCGAGCGACTGAAGGACAAGCCGCAGCAGATGCAGCAGGAAATGATGCGTATCTACCGCGAAGAGAAGGTCAATCCGCTTGGCGGATGCCTGCCGATCTTCGTGCAGATGCCGTTCTTCATTGCGCTGTACTGGGTTCTGCTGGCCAGCGTCGAGATGCGGAACGCACCCTGGATCGGCTGGATCACCGATCTGTCGGCCAAGGATCCGTACTTCATCCTGCCGCTGCTGATGACCGCGACCAGCCTGTTTCAGACCTGGCTGAACCCGACCCCAGCCGACCCGATGCAGGCCAAGCTGATGTGGATCATGCCGCTCGTGTTTTCGGTGATGTTTTTCGTGTTCCCGGCCGGCCTGGTGCTGTACTGGTTGACGAACAACATCCTGTCGATCGCTCAGCAGTACGCGATCAACAAGCAGCTGGGCGTGCTCGGCAAGTAGCCTGCAGCGCGACCGCCCGCGGGGGCCAAGGCATCACGGAGAATGCCCCGCATGCTGCCGCGCCACCACGACCCGATCGTTGCCATCGCTACCCCACCTGGGCGGGCCGCGGTGGGGATCGTGCGGGTTTCGGGCCGGGATCTGCGCCCGCTCATAGCCGCGCTGTGCCCGCGGCCGCTGGCGCCCCGCCATGCGAGCTACGGGCCGTTTCTCGACGCCAAGGGCGCGCCGATCGATCACGGTTTGGCCATCCACTTTCCCGCGCCGCAGTCGTACACCGGTGAGGACGTGCTGGAGCTTCAGGCCCATGGCGGCCCGGTCGTGTTGCAGCTGCTGCTCACGCGGTGTCTCGAAGCAGGCGCTGCTGTCGATGCGAGTACCGGACGCGCCACGCTGCCCGGCCTCCGCCTTGCGCTGCCGGGCGAGTTCACCGAACGCGCCTACCTCAACGACAAGCTCGATCTGGCACAGGCTGAAGCCGTCAGCGACCTGATCGAGGCCAGCACCGAAGCCGCCGCGCGCTCCGCAACGCGCTCGCTCAGCGGCGGCTTCTCGGCTGAGATCGGCGCGCTCGAAGAGCAGCTGATGCGCTTGCGCATGCTGGTCGAGGCGACGCTGGACTTTCCCGAGGAGGACATCGACTTCCTGCAGCAAGCCGATGCCAACGGCCAGCTCGCGGCGATCAGCGAGCGGCTGCGCCGCATCGAAGACACCACGAGACAAGGTGCACTGCTGCGCGACGGCATCACCGTGGTGATCGCAGGCCAGCCGAATGTGGGCAAGAGCTCACTGCTGAACGCCTTGGCCGGCGCCGAGCTGGCGATCGTCACGCCGATCGCCGGCACCACACGCGACAAGGTCAGCCAGACGATCCAGATCGAGGGTGTGCCGGTCCATGTGATCGACACCGCCGGCCTGCGCGACCTGGCAGACACAGGCGATGCGATCGAACGCATCGGCATTGACCGCAGCTGGCGCGAGATCGAAGCCGCCGACGCCGTGCTGTTCCTGCATGATGTGACCCGTCTCGGCGAGCCGCTCTACGCCGCAGACGATGCGGTCATTCGGCAGCGCTTGCCCCGCCCGCTGGCCGAGGCGCTGCGCGTGCTGGACGTCTATAACAAGAGTGATCTGCTGCCGATCGACGCGCCCGTGTCGAAGGGCGCCGACAGCCTGTGCCTGTCAGCCCGGACGGGTGCTGGGCTGGACGCCCTGCGCCAGCGTCTGCTGCAGATGGCCGGCTGGCACGAACACCCGGAAGGCGTCTATACCGCCCGCGCACGCCACGTGCAGGCCCTGATGCAAACGCGCCAACACGTTGATGCCTCGAAGGCGACACTGCGAAGCACAACACCGGCACTCGACCTGCTGGCGGAAGAGCTGCGACTCGCACAACGCGCGCTCGGAGGGATCGTCGGCCATTCCACACCCGATGAGTTGCTCGGCGAAATCTTCAGCCGCTTTTGCATCGGGAAGTAACGAGGAGTCCGGCAACGCTCAGCGACATTCGCTACCGGAACTGCGGCGTGAAGCTGGGACGCGCCAGGCGTCATGGGCGCACGAGACGCCTTCACACAGCAATGTCAGCAATGAGCGCCTTGAGCTCTGTTTCGGTGGAGGTTCGGCGAAACCGCGGCAACGTGCCGAGATCCTGGCAGACCTCGTGGAGAAAGGAGCCCACCGGCGGCGCTGCCCATTTGTCCAGGCCATGGCGGCGGAAGCTCTCGTGCCACAGATGCAGGAAATCGGCCGCGCGGGTCGCACCGCGTATCTCGCTGCAGGCTTCTGGAAGCAGCGGCTTCCAGCAATCACCGGACGGTACCGGATAGAAGGCCTGGATATCACGCGCGTGATGGTCGATACGATGCTTCTTGGTCAGCTCAGTCAAGAGCGACGGTCCGATGATGCCCCAGGGCTGGTCGACGTCAACCACGGCCGTGGCCCGCTTGATCAGGTCCCTGAGGATCGGATGCTGGGGCGGCAGCTTCAGCACCGCGTTGTTGATGGACCAACTGTGCGAAGGCTCCAACTGACGGCCGAACACCATGGGACTCGACGAGAAATCCGGTCGGCGCAGACACAAGATGTCTGTGTCGACCCAGCACAGACCGGTTTGCCGGATCATGCGGTACCTGAAAAGATTGGCGAATTTCGCGAAGGATCGTTGACCGTCGGCGACATACCGGCCGACCAGTGTTTCATCGCGGCAAATGGTGCGGGCATCGACCAATTCGACACCGGGCGGCAGCTCGCAATTCGAGTCATAGCTGTAGACACGAAGCTTCGCCCCGACATGCGGAAAGGACGCCAGGCAACTGTAGATCAGCGGGTCGAGTTGGCCTTGCCAGAATGTGCCGAACTCCCCGTCAGTGCTTCTATGGCGCCGGGGCAGGAACAACGCGCTGAGATGCTGGACAGGGTCCGAATTCAGAGGGTTCCGGGGCCACTTGAACATTCTTGTTGAAGCCAATGGCGACACCCGGCGCTTCGTTGAACAGTCGGGCAAAGTCAGCAATGGCACTTTCGATTTGAGAAAGGCGCTGCGGCGATGCTACGACACCGGGTTGTGTGGTGGCGCGGCAGTCTCATTCGTGCGCCGGGGCGGCCATTGGCTCGCCACAGCCGTCGGTGACGCATGATGGCGCTTCTATCGGCTTGCGCACTCAAGGAACACGAATCTTGCACGCCACGACGGACAGCTCAGCTAGCCACGGTCCGCCGACCACTGCACTTCTGCGCGGCGTCACTTGGCTCGAGGTGATCGTGCTCTTCATCGCAGGCGGCGGGCTGCTCGTGAACGCCGCACTGATCGTCGGCATCTGGCCGTGGCCGCTGCGGCCGTTCAATCAACGCTTTCTCGGCGCAATCTACAGCGCTGCGCTCGTCGCGGCGTTCTGGCAGGCCTGGGTCGGCCGCTGGGCCCCGTCGCGTGCGGTGACCTGGATGATCTTCGTCTTCACCGCGGTGGTGACGGTACTGTCGTTCGTGCACATCGGACGCTTCGACTTCAAGCAGGTCGAGGTCTGGGTCTGGTTCGTGCTCTACGTCGGCGTTTGCTTGAACGCGGGTGTGCACCTCGTCTGGCCGCGCGGCATGCGCCGCGTGGCGGGCAGCGCGCCATCGCCCGACTGGCGACAGGTGCTGCTCGCGCAGTCCGCGATCTACGGTGCCATCGGCCTTGCGCATCTGGTCATGCCCGCGTGGCTCGGCCCGCGCTGGCCGTGGCCGGTCGACGTATTCCATGCGCAGCTCTACAGCGTGGCATTCCTGACGCCAGCGGTGGCCGCTCTGTGCCTGAGGCGCGCCACGACCGACATCGATTGGTGGACACAAGGCACGACCCAGCTCGCCTGGGGGGTGTTGCCGATCGTGGGGCTTGTGCTCGCCGATGCGGGCGCCAAGCGTGTGGACTGGACGGGCGCTGCCACCTTGCTCTGGCTGGCGAGCCACGCCGGGCTGGCTTGCGTCGGCGCGGCGATGGTGCTCGAGGCGCGCCGTTGCGGCAGCGCATCGACGTAGCCATCGCCGTAGCGCCACGGGGCTCGCGTTCATCGAACCGATCGGCGACCTGCCGCCCGCAGAAGCTGAAGCAAACTACGACCGGCATCTCGCCAGTCAAGTTAGCGCGAATTCCGGGGCGGTTCAGCTCATACACGGCCCGCACGAGGCTCAACGCAAGTCTTGACCTTTAGGCTCGTAAGGATGGCCATGGCGTTCGATTACCTGCTCGACAAGCTCGCCGACGCTGAGTTTCGCAGCGACCCCTTTCGTCACATCTGGATCGACGACCTCTTCACGCCAGAGCAGTTTGCGGCCATCACGGCGACGCCTGAAATTGACGTATCGGCGCCGACCGACGAGGCGGTGCTGGACGCGCTTTTCGAACAGGGCTACCAGATCATCGACTTCCCCGGCTGCGTGACAGACCGGCAGACTTATCTGCGCTGGCGCCGGGAGCCGCAATCCCTGCGGGGTCTCAATCACTCTGCGTGCGAAGGTTTTGGGATGGCGTTGCGGCTGACCGCGCCAAGCAGCCCGATCCTGGCCGAGCTCGACGCCTTTTTGAAGGGCGACCGCTTTCAATGCGCGCTGGCCGACAAGTTCGGCATCGATCGCTCCGCCACCTTCAACGACTCAGGCATCCAGAAGTACCTCGATGGCTACGAGATCAGTCCGCACCCTGATGTTCGGCAGAAGGCTGCCACCTACATGGTGAACATCAACCCAGCCAAAGACGCGGCTGACCTGCAGCACCACACCCATTACCTGCGGTTCGCGCCGTCCTACCGCTATGTGCAGTCTTACTGGGAAGGCCACCCTGAGGCAGAGCGTTGCTGGGTCCCCTGGGACTGGTGCGAGACGGTGAGCGAGCAGCGCCGCAACAACAGCCTGGTGGCGTTCGCTCCGGACAACTGCACGATGCACGGCGTCAAGGCGCGATACGACCATCTCCCGGCGCAGCGAACCCAGCTGTACGGCAACCTTTGGCACAACCAGGCCCGTGAGCTGACCAAGCCGGAATGGGAGAACTTTGTCGTCCGCGAGGGTGCGGGCCGTGGGATGCGGACACCGAAAAGGTCAGTTCTGGGCCGATGGACTCGCTCGGTGATGAAGCTGATCGGACGGCCGGCTGACGCCGCCGACCCCCGTGTGATTCGCAACAGGCTCAAGGGCGGCAAGCGGTAAGTGCGCTCGCGGAACCGCACTGCAGCGGCGCGCGCTGTTCAGCGGTCGACGTCCTTGAACAGCAACATCTGCATTACCCGGCGCTCCTGTGCGGGAGTGAAGCCGCAGTCCACCGCGCGCGTGGAGTTTTCATACGTGCCAAACAGCATGTCCCACACGGGGATGCCGTAGTTGCTGCGGTGCCGGTCCTTCTCGTGATGCACGCGATGCATCTCGGGTCGAACCACCACATAGCCCAGCCAGCGCGGCGTGCGCAGGTTGGTGTGCTCCCACAGGTCGAACACGCCGACCCAGAACGCCGTCCAGGCCGCCGCGTCCAATCCGTAACCCAGCAGGCCGTACGACACGCCGCTGACGATCAATGCGTTACCGAGGAAATCATTCGGGTGCGCATAGAACGCCGTGGCCGCCTCAAGGCGGTGCGTGCTGTGGTGAATCTGGTGGAAAAGGCGCCACAGCATGTCGCTGTGGTGACGCCATCGGTGCCACCAGTAGACGAAGAAGGTCACGCACACATAGCCGACGAAGCCCTGCAGCCATTCAGGCCACGTCGTCAGCGCGCTGTCGCGCTGCAGGAGCCCTGGTGCGCCCACCAGCCGATCGATGACCGCGCCCAGCAGCAGTGTCAGTCCGATGCCCACGCAGCCCAGCGCCGCCGCGCGCAGCACCCATGCCACATCAGCGGCGTAAGCCCGGTTCGGACGCAGCCGCTCCAGAGCCATCAGGCCCAGCGCGACTGCCACGGTGAGCAGCAGTGTGAGTGTTGCAGTCTGTAGCACGGTGTTCAGTAGAACGCGTCGACCCGCGTGGCGCCCATCAGTGGCTCGATCAGCCGCGCCAACGGGCCCAGGCCTTCGTAGCGGGTCGCCACCTTGTGCGCATACGCAAAGAAGCGCGGGAGGTCGGCGCTGTAGGCCGGCTTGCCATCGCGGTGCTTCAAGCGGCAGAAGATGCCCAGCACCTTCAGGTGGCGCTGCAGACCCATCCACTCCAGCGGTTTCCAGAACTCGCCGAAGTCCGCGGGCACTGGCAGGCCGACCTTTCGTGCTTGCTGCCAGTAGCGGATCGCGAAGTCGAGCTCCTGTTCTTCCTCCCAACTGATGAAGGCGTCGCGCAGCATCGAGGCCACGTCGTAACTGATCGGCCCGCGCACCGCGTCCTGGAAGTCGAGGATGCCGGGGCCGCCGGGCGCGTCATCGCAGACCATCAGGTTGCGCGGCATGTAGTCGCGGTGCACGGCCACTGTGGGCTGGGCCAGCGCGCTGGCCACCAGCAGGTCGCAGGTGGCAGCCCAAGTGGCTTGCTGCTCGGTGTCCCAGGTCACGCCGAACTCGCGCTGCACGCACCATTCGGGAAACAGCGCCAGTTCGCGACGCAGCAGGATGTCGTTGTAGGCGGGCAGGCTGCTGGCATCGACGCGTTGCTGCCAGGCGACCAGCGTCGACATCGCCGCGCGCATCAGGCGGTCGACGCCAGCGCTGTCGGCCGCCGCCACCGCGCTTTTCAGCTCGGCGAGGTAGAGGCGTGAGCCCAGATCGCTCAGCAGCAAAAACCCATTCGTCGCATCCTGTGCCAGCACCTGCGGGGCGTGCAAGCTGGCGGCATGGATCAGGCCAGCCACGTGCACGAAGGGCCGCACATCCTCGTGTTCAGGCGGCGCGTCCATCACGATGTAGCTGCTCGCTGTGCCATCGATGCGCAGGTAGCGGCGGAAGCTGGCGTCGCTGGACGCGGGGCGAAGTGTGTCCGGCTTCAGTCCATGCGCCAGCACGAGCGCAGCCAACCACTGCTCGAACGCAGCGCGTCGGCTGTCGTTGGCCCAGGCCACAGTGGGGGAGGGCTTGTCGCTGGGGCTGTTCATCGTTTGGCGTTGCCTGACGTCTCGGGTGGCCTGCGGGTTTGTGCGCACACACCCTCATGGATAATCGATTTTACAAATCGATGCTCGCGCTCGTGGCGCACGCCACCCCTCCGTCTGCCCCTCGCCTTCTTTGTTGCTCCGCTCACCAGCAAGTTCAACGTGTTCCGGCGGCCCGCCTGTCGCTGCGGGCAGTTGCCGCGCATGGCCTCGCGCGCTGTGGACCACGGTGCTCGTCACCGCCATGGGTCAGGCCTGTGCGCAATGGGGCCGACCGCCGATCGGCTCGACGCCGACAGCAGCGCCGACCACAACACCGGACCGCCGGCAGGCCAAGGCCTTGCCCGAACCGGCCAGTAACGCGCCGGTCCCGCAGTGGGGTACCCCACTGCGCGGCGCGTCGCCCGCCGGCAAGCCGCTTCTGGGCTCCACGGGCAGTGTGCCGGCAGCGCCGCTACCGCTCGCACTGACCGATTCCGGGGTCGCGTTGAAACTGTCGCGTAGCCTGCAACCGCCTCCCACCGGCGAAGCCGCCAAGTTGCTGCCCATTGCCGTGCAGGGGCAATCCTTGCGAGGCCGCCCGGATCTGGACGCCGTCGTCGAGGGCGACGCCCGTCTGCGCCGCGGCAATTTGGCGATCAGCACCGATCGCTTGACCTACGACCAGGCCGAGGACCTGGCCGTGGCGCGCGGTAACGTCAGCATCACGCAGGACAAGAACCGCTACAGCGGCGCCGAGCTGCAACTGAAGACGCAGCGCTTCGAGGGGTACTTCCTCAACCCGACGTATTTCTTCGGGCGCACGCAGGCTGGTGGCACCGCGGACCGCATTGACTTCCTGGGACCGCAGCACTCCGTGGCCACCAACGCCACCTACAGCAGCTGCCCTGCCGATGGCAGCGGCGGCCCGGCCTGGTTGCTCAGCAGCGATCAGATCGACACCGATTTCGACACCAACACCGGTGTGGCCCAGGGCGCTGTGCTTCGTTTTCTGGGTGTGCCCATCCTGTGGGCGCCGGAGCTCAGTTTCCCGCTCACCAACGAGCGCAAATCCGGCTGGCTGCCGCCGAGCGTGGCGATCGACAGCAATGCCGGTGTTCGCGTCGAAGCACCTTGGTACTGGAACATCGCGCCCAACCGCGATGCCACGTTGACGCCATCGGCCAGCTTGCGGCGCGGTGTCGGCCTGGACAGCGAATTCCGCTACCTGGAGCCGAGCTACAGCGGGCAACTCAACTTCAACCTCCTGCCCTACGACAACGTGGCCAACCGCACGCGCTATTCGCTCAGCGCGGTGCATGAGGCGGACTTTTCCGAAGCGACGCGCCTGTCCATCCACATCAAGCGCATGTCCGACAACAACTACTGGAAAGACTTCCAGCGTGAGCCGGGCACGGTCACGCCGCGCCTGCTGCTGTCGGACATCCAGGCCTCGCACGAAATGGGCGACTGGTCGACCTATGCGCGCGTGCAGCGCTGGCAGGTCCTGCAGGATCGTGACGCCCCGATCGTGACGCCGTACCAGCGCCTGCCACAGATCGGCGCGCGCACGCTGCAGACGGTGGGCAATGGAATCGACATCAGCTTCGAAGGCGAATACAACCGGTTCACGAACCCGGGATCGACCATCGAATCCCGCCGGCTGGACGGCGATCGGGTCCATGCGCTGACATCGATCAGCTACCCGTGGGTCACCACGCCGGGCTGGACGCTGACGCCGAAGCTGGCGCTGAATGCTGCCGCGTACTCGCTCAGTCGCGCTGTGGTGACGGGTGGCAACAAGCAGTCCTCGCGAGCGATCCCGACCGTCAGCCTTGACAGCGCGTGGGTGCTCGAGCGTGAGTCCAACTGGTTCGGCACCGACTTGTTGCAGACCCTTGAGCCCCGTGTTTTGTACGTGTACACGCCTTATCGCAAGCAGGGTAGCTTCCCGATCTTCGATTCAGCAGCGCGGGACCTGAATTTCGAAACCGCGTTCAGCGAGAACGCGTTCTCCGGTATCGACCGGGTTTCGGACTCCAACCAGGTCATCGCTGGCGCGAACACCCGGCTGATCAACCCGCAAACCGGCGCAGAAGTCATGCGCCTGGGCGCGGTGCAGCGCTACCTGTTGAGTGACCAGCGCATCACACCACTGGGTACGCCGCTCACCCGGCGCGTGTCAGATCTGCTGCTGCTGGGGTCGACGAGTGTCATTCCACACTGGACACTGGGCACCACGCTGCAATACAACCCGCAGGTCAATGCCTTTATCAGTTCGACAAGCGGCGTCACCTACTCGCCGTCGCCGTTCCGCACCGTGAGCCTGATCTACCGCCAGGTTCGAGGGGCCAGCGAGCAAGTCGAGACAGGCTGGCAGTGGCCGGTCTACGGCCGCACGCCAGACCTCAGCGGGCAGGCCGACGATGAGCGCGGCAATCTCGGCACCTGCACCGGCTCGCTCTACACCGTGGGACGCATCAACTACAGCACCCGGGACAGCCGACTCGTCGATGGCATCATGGGCTTTGAGTACGACGCTGGTTGCTGGATCGCTCGCGTGGTCGCCGAGCGCCTGTCCACTGGGAGCAGCAAAGCGACCACCCGGCTGCTGTTTCAAATTGAATTCGTCGGCTTATCTCGCCTCGGATCGAATCCGCTTCAGGTGCTGAAGGACAATGTCCCTGGGTATCGCCTTTTGCGCGACGGGCCGCAGGCCACGCAGTCCTCGAATCTTCTGTATGAGTGAACCGTTGAAATCGATCATGGCCGCCCTGCTGACGGCGGGGCTGATGACCTGTGCCCTGGTGTCTCCACATGCCCAGGCTCAGGAGGTCGTTCAGCCGGGTGACTTCATCGTGGCCGTGGTGAACCAGGAGTTGGTGACGGCCATCGAAATTGAGCAACGCCTGGAGCGCACGCGTGAGAACGCGGCGCGTGCAGGGCAGCGCCTTCCGCCCGACAGCGTGCTACGCAAGCAGATCCTGGACGGTCTGATCGACGAACGTGCGCAACTGGCTTATGCCCGCGAGAGCGGGCCGCGCATCGACGACGCGGAACTCGACCGCGCGGTCGCCAACGTCGCGGCGCAGAACAAGGTCACGATGGCCCAGATGCGCGAACAACTGGCCAGAGAAGGCATCGACTTCGCGCGCTTCCGCAAGAACGTGCGTGAGCAGATGCTGCTCGAGAGGGTGCGAGAGCGGGAGGTGCAGTCGCGCATTCGAATCACCGATGCAGATATCGATGCCTTGCTGGCCAAGCAGCGCGCCGACAAGGCGGCGACGCCTTCGTACAACCTCGCGCAGATCCTGATCCCTGTGCCCGAGAGCGCCTCCGACGCGGAAGTCGCGCGGCTCAAGGGCCGTGCGGACGCGGCCCTGGCCCGCGTCCGCGGGGGCGAGGCGTTCGAGGCTGTGGCCCGCGACCTGGTGTCCGATGAGCGTGACAAGGCCAGCGGTGGCGAGCTGGGTTTGCGCCCGGTCGATCGCCTCCCCGACGCGTTCATCGAACATGTGCGGGGCGTCGCGTCCGGTCAGGTCGCGCCCACCGTGTTGCGCACCGGCGCCGGCTTCCATCTGCTGAAGGTTGTCGAGCGCCAGGACTCCCAGGCCTTTTCCGTCATCGAAACCCACTCACGCCACATCCTGCTTCGCCCCAGCGCCCAACTCGATGAGGCGGCAGTCCTCCGCCAGTCGGCACAGATCAAGGCGCAGATCGTGACCGGGGCTGTGACGTTCGAGGCCGCAGCGAAAGCGCATTCGGAAGACGGCAGCGCAGCACAGGGCGGCGACCTCGGCTGGACCATGCCAGGCGTCTTCGTGCCCGAATTCGAGGATGCCATGAAGGCCCTGCCCATCGGCGAAGTGTCGGATCCGGTGATTTCCCGTTTTGGTATTCACCTGATCCAGGTGCTTGAGCGACGCCAAGCGGCACTGGATCCACGACAGGAGCGCGAACAGGCCCGCAACGTCCTGCGCGAGAAGAAGTTTGACGAAGCCTATGCGGAGTGGACCCGCGAGTTGCGTCAGCGCACGTACATTGAAATGCGCGAGCCGCCACTTTGACAACGCGCGTCTTCAGTTGCGCTTGGCTCGTGTGACCGCGAGCCGCCAGCGCCGCTCCCACTGATGGCGCACATCGCCCGCAAGCGTTTCGGGCAGCATTTCCTCAGCGACCGCTTCGCGATCGACGCCATCGTTGATGCGATTGCGCCACTTGAGACCGATGCGTTGGTGGAGATCGGCCCTGGACTGGGCGCGATGACCTTCCCCTTGCTCGATCGGTGTCGGCAGCTCACGGTCATTGAGCTCGACCGCGACCTCGCGACGCAGCTGAGGCGCCGGCAGGCGCTGACGGTTATCGAGGCTGATGTGCTGAAGGTCGATTTTGATGCGCTGGCGACCGCTGCGGGCCAGTCGCTGCGGGTGGTCGGCAACCTGCCCTACAACATCTCGACGCCGATCCTGTTTCATCTGCTGCCGTCGGCATCACGGGTGATTGATCAGCACTTCATGCTGCAAAAGGAAGTCGTGGAGCGCATGGCAGCGGAGCCAGGCAGCAAGACCTATGGCCGACTGTCGGTGATGCTGCAGTGGCGCTATGAGATCACTTCGGTGCTCGATGTCGAACCCGAAGCTTTCGACCCTCCTCCGAAGGTGCGATCGGCAGTGGTCCGCATGCTGCCGTTGCCGGCCCGTATCGACATCGACGCGGCGCTGCTCGGCGAGCTGGTCACGGTGGCGTTCTCACAGCGGCGCAAGGTGCTGCGCAACACCCTGGGCCGCTGGCTCGAAGAACGGCGCTACAGCGGCATGTTCGACCTGCAGCGCCGAGCCGAAGAAGTGCCCGTGACCGAGTACCTTGGACTGGCGAGCGCTCTAAGCCAACAATGAACAAGGCGGCCTGCAGGCCGCCTTGTTATCTCCAATCGCACCAGCCACGGTCATCACGGGGCTGGTGGATATGCATCACGCCGCGTTCAGCCACATCGATGTGTCGAATGCGCTGCTCATCAGCGGCATGTTCATGCCGAAGCTGGCGTTGGCTGCACTTTTTGCTGCAGGCTTGGTGGGCTTTTCGCAAGGGCTGGTCGTTTCGGTAGCCCGCTCCCAAGAACCAAGTTCTTGTGAGCGGGCTACTGAAAAGAATAGAAGCACCTGAAAGCGACCTTCCGTTCGGCCCAGAAATCGGCCGCATCGCGAAACACATCGAGCAACTGCTCGCGCGCCTCGCGATCGAAGCGAGGGTTATCGGGCAACTGCTCCAGCACGACCACGAAGCCTGGCTGCGAGCCGGCCTTGTGGACCAGATCGGTCATGCAGTCGTAGAGGGCATCAAGGTTCTTGCCGAAATGCAGCGGGAACATGAACGCCTCGGCGATGGTGTCGAGAACCTCTTGTTTCGACTGGGCCGTCGTCAGGTTGGCGTAGAGGAAATGCTGGTCAGCGTTTTGCGCGGCCAGCATCAGATCCTCGACGCGGTAAGCGCGTATCGATTGGACGATGTTCGATCGGACGGTCTGCAAGAGCATGGACTCGTTCCTCCTGTGGTCAAGTAACTCGCGCGCCGTTCACTGCACGATGCGTTTGAAGCTCGCGTAGTGATCGGCGCTGTAAAAACAGCGCTCAGGTGTCTGCCGCTGCTTTCCGCCGCAGACGATGCGCCGGGCGCCTCTGTCACGCGACCCGGGGGTCGCCACGGTGTATTCGCGGTAGAACCCACGTGCTTGATCCGGCAACAACCGCTCCCGGTTGCCGAATACGGTGCCATCCTTGCGGTACGGGAACGGCCCGCCAGAATGAATCAACGCATGGGTATGTCTCGCTTCCGGAGGCAGTTGTTTCAGCTCAACGACCGAAACACTTGCCTCGACTCCCCCATCTCTGGCCCAGGACGTGCTGGTCAACAAAAAAACGCTGACCGCACAGGCCGCCATCAGCGAACCGATGACAGAAGCGGGGCGTTTCTGGGGAGCCCGAAACAGGCGCGACAAAAACACGGGTTATCCCTGAATTGAGAATGAGAGATGGTACCGAATTGGGCGCAAAACCTCAAGCCGGTGCATCAATCCAGGCCACGATCCCATGCCTAAGAGTAATCGCTCACATTCAAATAAGAGACCGTTGAATCTACGGCTGCATGCTTGCGAGCCCAGTAGGCCGTCGCGCCTAAACGGGGTCTTGAAATCGTCATAAATCCCCAGGAATCACCCTGAACGGCTTTGTCCGGGCGTGCGAGGACTGCGCGCAGTCCTCGCACCGTGGTTTGCGATTCTGACTTTCAGCGAGCAGCGTTGGCATCGGCGACGGCCAGTGCCGTCATGTTGACGATGCGCCGCACGGTCGCCGAGGCGGTCAGGATATGCACCGGTTTGGCCGCACCGAGCAGCACAGGGCCGATCGCAATGCCGCCGCCGGCCGCAGTCTTCAGCAGGTTGTAGGCGATGTTGGCGGCATCAATGTTGGGTAGCACCAGCAAGTTGGCTTCGCCGCTGAGCGTGCTCGTGGGCATGAGGCCTCGGCGGTAATCTGCATCGAGTGCGGTGTCGCCGTGCATTTCGCCATCGACCTCCAGCCACGGCGTGTTTTGTCGCAGCAGCGCCAGGGTATCGCGCATCTTGACCGCCGACGGGTGGTTGCTGGAGCCGAAGTTGCTGTGCGAGAGCAGAGCAGCCTTCGGCCGCAGCCCCAGACGCACCATCTCTTCGGCCGCCATCGTCGTGATCTCGGCCAGTTGTTCGGCCGTGGGGTCGTAGTTGATGTGGGTGTCGACCAGCATGATCTGGCGACCGGGCAACAGCAGGCTGTTCATGCAGGCGTAGGTGTTCGCGCCTTCCCGTTGCCCGATGACCTGATCGATGTAGTTCAGGTGATAGGCGGTGTTGCCCCAGGTGCCGCACAGCATGCCGTCGACTTCGCCCTTGTGCAGCAGCATCGAGCCGATCAACGTCAGGCGCCGGCGCATCTCGATCTTGGCGATCTGCTCCGTGATGCCCTTGCGCGAGGTGAGCTGGTGGTAGGTTTGCCAGTAGTCGCGGTAGCGGTGGTCGTTGTCGGTGTTGACGACGTCATAGTCGCGCCCTGCCTCGAGCCGCAGGCCGAACTTCTCGATGCGTGAGGCGATGACATCGGGTCGCCCGATCAGCGTCGGGCGCGCCAGGGCCTCGTCGACCACGATCTGTGCGGCGCGCAGCACACGTTCTTCTTCGCCCTCGGCGTAGGCGACGCGCTTGTTCTGCGCACGCTTGGCCAGGTTGAAAATGGGCTTCATGGTCGTGCCCGAGGCGTAGACGAAGCTCAGCAGCTTCTGGCGGTAGGCCTCCAGGTCGCGCACCGGCCGAGCGGCGACGCCGGACTCGGCCGCAGCCTGCGCCACCGCAGGTGCAATCTTGATCATCAGCCGTGGGTCGAACGGTTTCGGAATCAGGTACTCCGGTCCGAAGCTCAGCGTGGCACCAGCGTATGCAGCGGCCACGACCTCGCTTTGCTCTGCCTGCGCCAGTTCGGCGATCGCATGCACGGCGGCGATCTCCATTTCCACCGTGATGGTCGTTGCACCCGAATCGAGCGCGCCGCGGAAGATGTATGGAAAGCACAGGACGTTGTTGACCTGGTTCGGGTAGTCGGTGCGGCCCGTCGCGATGATCGCGTCGCTGCGCACCTCCTTGATTTCTTCCGGCAGGATTTCGGGTGTCGGGTTGGCCAGCGCGAAGATGACCGGGTTCGCATTCATCGTTGCGACGACCTCCTTCTTCAGCACACCGCCCGCGCTCAAGCCCAGGAAGACGTCAGCACCGCGCATCACATCGGCCAGACTGCGGTGCGAGGTCTTCTGCGCGAAGACGATCTTGTCCTCGTCCATCAACTCGGTGCGGCCTTCATAGACCACGCCGGCCAGGTCGGTGACCCAGATGTTCTCGCGCGGCAGGCCCAGTTTCACCAGCAGTGTCAGGCAGGCCAGCGCGGCGGCGCCCGCACCCGAGGTGACCAGCTTGATCTCCTTCATGTCCTTGCCCGTCACCCGCAAGGCATTCAACACCGCGGCGCCGACCACGATGGCTGTGCCATGCTGGTCGTCGTGGAAAACCGGGATCTTCATCCGCTGACGCAGTGCGCGCTCGACGTAGAAGCAATCTGGCGCCTTGATGTCCTCGAGGTTGATGCCGCCGAAGGTCGGCTCGAGAGCTGCAATCGTGTCGATCAGCTTATCGAGGTTGCGCTCGGCCAACTCGATGTCGAACACGTCGATGCCGGCGAACTTCTTGAACAGTACCGCCTTGCCTTCCATCACCGGCTTGGCCGCCAGCGGCCCGATGTCGCCCAGCCCGAGCACTGCGGTGCCGTTGGTGATCACGGCGACCAGGTTGCCGCGCGCGGTGTACTTGTAGGCGTTGGCGGGGTCGGCAACGATTTCTTCGCAGGCTGCAGCGACGCCTGGTGAGTAGGCCAGGGCGAGATCTCGCTGATTGACCAATTGCTTGGTCGGCGCGATCGCGATCTTGCCCGGCGTCGGGAACTCGTGGTACTCGAGCGCAGCACGCCGCAATTCGGCGTGTTTGCTGTCGTTGGATGTCGTCATGGATATTCCTGTTGGAAGCCGGCCTGTCCGGCTTGTCGGTTGGCGTAACGATACGCCCGTGCTCGCGGCGAGAATGCGCTGATGTCGCTCGGTGAATTCGACCTCATTGCGAAGTATTTCGACCGCCCGGCGCGGCGTGCGGCGCTGGGCATCGGTGACGACTGTGCACTTCTGGCCGTGCCGCCGGGGATGCAGCTCGCCACTTCGTGCGACATGCTGGTCGAAGGCCGTCATTTTCTCTCGACAGTGGCGCCTGGGCGCCTCGGTCACAAGGCACTGGCGGTCAACCTGAGTGATCTGGCCGCCTGTGGGGCGGAGCCATTGGCATTCACTCTGGCCCTGGCCTTGCCGAGCGCTGATGAGGTGTTCCTCGACGACTTTTCGCGAGGGCTGCTTGCGCTGGCCGATGCGCACAGCTGCGAACTGATCGGCGGCGACACGACGCGCGGCCCGCTGAACATCTGCATCAGTATCTTCGGTCAGGTGCCGACGACGCCCGGCGCGGGCGCCTTGCTGCGCTCAGGCGCACGGGCCGGCGACGAGCTTTACGTGAGCGGCAACCTGGGCGACGCACGTCTGGCGCTCGAAGCCTTTCGCGGCACCTTGACGCTGGCCGGGGAGGACTTCGACACGGTGCGCCGAGCCATGGAGTTGCCGCAGCCGCGCGTTGCGCTCGGCTTGGCGTTGCGCGGTGTTGCGACGAGTGCGATCGACCTGTCCGACGGCCTGCTCGGCGATCTGACCCATGTGCTGCAGCGCTCCGGTGTCGATGCGCTTGTGGACGTCGATGCCCTGCCGCGAAGCACGGTGCTTCGCGCGCAGCCGCTGGCCGTGCAGAGGCTGTGCACGCTGTCCGGCGGTGACGACTACGAACTGCTGTTCACCGCACCGCCGGGTCGCGCGCAGCAGGTGAGCGCGGCGGGAATCGCCACGGGCCTCGCCTTGACACGCATCGGTCGCATCGTCCAGCGCGCTGGCTCCGGACAGGAGGCACACATCGGCCTGGTCGATGCCGATGGGCATGCGGTCCTGCATGCGTCGTCGTCGTTCGATCATTTCCTGGCATGAGCGGCGCCACCGGCATGCCCAGCATGGCGCCTCGCCGACCGACGGCGCGGCTGATGCTCAGCCACCCGGCGCACGCGATCGCGCTGGGCTTCGGCAGCGGCTTGTCGCCGAAGGCGCCGGGCACCGTGGGCACGCTGTGGGCGTGGCTGGCGTTTCTGGTGATTCAGCCGCATCTGGACGCGCTGCAGATGGCCCTGCTGTTGCTGGCCAGCTTCTTTGTCGGCTGGTGGGCCTGCACCGTCACCGCGCGCTCGCTCGCCACGCCTGACCCCGGGTCCATCGTCTGGGACGAGGTGCTGGCCTTCTGGCTGGTTCTGTGGTTGGTCATGCCGGCCGGCCTGATCGAGCAAAGCGTGGCGTTCGTGCTGTTCCGGTATTTCGATGCCGCCAAGCCGGGCCCGGTGGCGTGGGCCGATGCCCTGTTCAAAGGGCGCCGCGGTGCGCCGATCGGCTGGGCGCAGGGATTCGGCATCATCTTCGACGATCTGGTCGCGGCACTTTGTACGCTGCTCGTGATCTCGCTGTGGCGATGGTTCTGACCGTGTTCGAGCCCGCCGTGCGCTCCCTCGGCGATGCATTGCGCGCGCGCGGCACGATGCTCGCCACCGCCGAGTCCTGCACCGGCGGGCTGATCGCCGCCGCCTGCACCGCGGTCGCCGGTTCGAGCGACTGGTTCGAGCGCGGCTTCGTCACCTATTCTAACGCGGCCAAGACCGAGCTGCTGGGCGTCGATGCGGCCCTGATCCAGACCCACGGCGCCGTCAGCGCGGAGGTGGCCTGCGCGATGGCCGAAGGCGCGCTGGCGCACTCGAAGGCAGGCCTTGCGGTCGCGGTCACTGGCATTGCCGGGCCGGGGGGCGCGGTGCCAGGCAAGCCTGTCGGCACCGTGTGGTTCGCGCTGGCGCGTCGCGACAAGGCAGCTACCGCCGAGCTGCTGCAGCTCGGCGGTGATCGCACGGCCGTGCGCGAGCAGACCGTCGCCCATGCGTTGAGCCGCCTTCTGGAGGCGCTCTCGTGAGCGTGCTGGTCGCCGCCGACTTCGACGTGGCCGACTGGGCCGCGTGGTGGCCCGCGCTCACCGCGGCTCTGCCCGGCGAGCACCTGGTGCGCAGCGTCGCCGAGGTGGGCGATGACGCGATCGACATCGCGATCGTGGCCAACCCGCCGGCCGGCGCCTTGCAGGGCCTGGACTCGCTGCGGCTGATCCAGTCGCTGTGGGCCGGCGTCGACAAGCTGCTCGCCGACCCGACCGTGCCGCCCGGCGTGCCGCTCGCACGCATGGTCGACCCGGCGATGAACGACGCGATGGCAGAAACTGCGCTCTGGGCCGTGCTCGGCCTGCAGCGCAGCTTCTTCGATTACGCAGCGAGCCAGCGCGCGGCGCAGTGGAAGCCGCTGCCGCAGCACCGTGCCGACGATTTCACCGTGGCGGTGCTGGGTCTCGGTCAGATGGGCCGGACTGCGGCGCAGCGGCTGGTGCAGCACGGCTGCCGCGTGCACGGCTGGAGCACACGGCCGTGCGTGGTCGACGGTGTGCAGACCCATGTCGGCGACGCCGCGTTGCCCGAATTGCTGGCCACGGCGCAGATCGTGGTCAACCTGCTGCCGCTGACACCGGCCACACGCGGGCTGTTCGACGCTGCTGCCTTCGCGCAGATGCCGCGTGGAGCGAGCCTGGTGAACCTGGCGCGAGGCGCGCATGTGGTCGAGGCCGATCTGCTCGCAGCGCTCGATTCCGGGCATCTGCACCGCGCTGTGCTCGACGTGTTCGCCACCGAGCCGCTGCCCGTGGCGCATGCGTTCTGGTCGCACCCCCGTGTGACGGTGCTGCCGCATGTCGCCGCACAGACCGACCCGCGCTCGGCGGCCGTGGTGGTGGCGGCCAACGTGGAGGCGTTGCGCCGCGGCTTGCCCATCTCGCACCGGGTCGATCGTGCGCGTGGTTACTGAAGCCCGCTGACGCGGCGGCCTGAAGTCAGCCCTGCAGGGCGAGCCGGGGCACCACCACCGCGCGACCACCACGTCGTGCGGCCGGCGGTGCCGAGGTGCTTTGCAGCACCATCAGCAGCAGCCGCTTCAGGCCGTCCCACGGCTCCAGAGGCCAGTCGGGGTGCTTCAGACCCTTGACCAGGCCATCGCAGACCTGCGTGGCGTGCAGCAAAGCGTCCAGCGCAGGTTCGGTGAACAGCGGCAGTGCCCGTTCGAACAAGCGCTCCTTCTGGCCCCAGACACGTGCCTCGCGAAGCGCCAGCGGCAGCGGTCGCCCGGCGTTCATCGCGTCATGCACCCGCTTGAGCGCGCGCACGTCCTCCGCAAGCGTCCAGTGCACCAGCACGGCTGCCTCACCCTCGGCGCGCAGGCCGTCCAGCATGCGCAGCGCCCGGGTGACCTGCCCGGCCAGCACGGCTTCGCCGAGCTTGAACACGTCGTACCGGGCCACGTTCAGCACCGCCGCCTCGACCTGTTCGAAGCTGAGTTCGCCAGCAGGGTGCAGCAGCGCGAGTTTCTGGATTTCCTGGTGGGCCGCCAGCAGATTGCCTTCGACCCGGTCGGCAAAGAACGCCAGCGTGCGCTGACCGGCCTCGCCCCCTTGCACCCGCTGGCCCTGGGCGCTCAAGCGCTGCGCGATCCATTGCGGCAGGGCATGGCGTTCGACCGGGTCGACACGCAACGTCACACCAGCCGCATCGAGCGCACTGAACCACGCGCTTTGTTGCTGCTGCCGATCCAGCCGAGGCAGCTGGACGATCGTCATCACGTCGTCGCACAGCGTCTCGCAATATCGTTGAAGGGCTTCCGATCCTTCCTTGCCCGGCTTTCCGGAGGGAATGCGGATCTCGACGAGCTGCCTGTCGGCAAAAAGGCTCATGGCCTGTGAGGCGCCGAGCAGCGCGCTCCAGTTGAAATGGGCCCCTGACACTGCGTGCACCTGGCGTTCGCTGTACCCCGCACTGCGCGCTGCAGCGCGCAGTCCGTCGCAGGCTTCCTGCAGCAGCAGCGGCTCGTCGCCCCAGACGGTGTACAGCGGCCGCAAGCCCTTTTGCAGATGTGAAGCGAGCTGGTCGAGGCGCAACTGCATCGGGGCTTACGGATGAGCGAAGTTCACAGCGGGGGCACCGCGGCCAGCCGCCGCATGATCTGCGAGACGATATCGGTCTGCATCTCCCTGTAAAGCAGCGCCTCCTCCTGCTCCTTCGCGAGCGCCTCGGATTCGTTGTAGCTGATGTCGCGCCCGAGCAGCAGCTCGGTCGGCCCGATCAGTTCACGGTCGGATGGCGTGCGCAGCTTGAAGGTGAAGCGCACACGCAGACTGATCTGGCGCACCTGGCCGGCCGAGGTGGTCGCGACCACATTGCGCTCCCGGCGGTCCGAAACGGCCTCCAGGATCGCCTGTGCCTCGCCGCCCGAATCGACCACGAGCGTGGTCTTGCTGGCATTGATGGCCCGGCGCAACTCCTTTTCCAGTGGCGAATGCGGCTTGAAACCGGTGAGCTGCACGGTACGGAACCTCAGCTCCTGGGCCCCGCGCAACTGAAACCCGCAGCCGGTGAGCGGTACCACCGCGAGTGAGGCCACGGACATCAGCCACATGCGGCGATCTGTGGTGGTGTTCTTGAGGAGCAAGGCCTTTGGGTATGTGGACATCAGCGGGAGGTCTCAGAGCACCACATTGACCAGGCGGCCGGGCACGACGACCACACGCTTGACAGGCGCTCCGTCGGCGAACTTCAGCAGCTCGGGGCTGGCCAGGGCGGCCTTCTCGATCGCGGCCTTGTCGGCCCCGGCGGGCACGGTGATCGCGCCGCGCAGCTTTCCGTTGACCTGCAGCATCAGCTCGATCTCGTCTTGCAGCAGAGCGCTTTCGTCGACCGCAGGCCACGGCGCGTCGAGCAGATCCCCGTGCGCTGCTGCGTAGCCCAGTTCGTTCCACAGTGTCCAGGTCGTGTGCGGGCAGGCCGGGTACAGCGTGCGCAGAAGGATGCCGTAGGCCTCGCGCAGCACAGACGCTTCCTGCGCGTCCTTGCAGGCCTCGAGCGCGTTGAGCAGCTTCATGCTGCCGGACACCACGGTGTTGTATTGCATGCGCTCGTAGTCGAAGCTGACCTGTCGAAGCACCTGGTGCACCTCGCGACGCAGCGCCTTGCCGGCCGCGGACAGCCCGGCGGGCGGCGCGACGGCCTTGAGCATGTCGGCGTTCTTCGCGCCAAAGCCCCAGACCCGCTTCAGGAACCGATGCGCGCCTTCAACGCCGGCATCGTTCCACTCCAGCGTCTGTTCTGGAGGCGAGGCGAACATCACGAACAGCCGCGCGGTATCGGCGCCGTACTGGTCGATCAGCGCCTGCGGGTCGACGCCGTTGTTCTTGCTCTTGCTCATCGTGCCCACGCCTTCGTAGGTCACGGCCGAGCCGTCGCGCTTCAGCGTGGCGCCATCGATCTTGCCGTCGGCGCCGAAGGTGTTGTCCACATCGTGCGGCCAGAAGTACTCGATACCGCCTTGTTCCGTCCTGCGCGAGTAGATGTGGTTGAGCACCATGCCCTGCGTCAGCAGCTTGGTGAAAGGCTCGTCCACCGACACCAGCTTCAGGTCGCGCATCACCTTGGTCCAGAAGCGCGCATACAGCAGGTGCAGGATCGCGTGTTCGATGCCACCGATGTACTGGTCCATCGGCATCCAGTACGCCGCGCCCTCGCCGACCATGGCGCTGGTGTTCTGCGGATCGCAGTAGCGCATGAAGTACCACGAGCTGTCGACGAAGGTGTCCATCGTGTCGGTCTCGCGACGCGATGGGCGTCCGCAGGTCGGGCACGCCACGTTCAGGAACGCAGCGTGCTTCGAAAGTGGGTTGCCCGAGCCATCAGGGATCAGGTCTTCTGGCAGCACCACCGGCAGGTCGGCTTCGGGCACCGGCACAGCGCCGTGCTCTTCGCAATGGATGATCGGGATCGGCGTTCCCCAGTAACGCTGGCGGCTGATGCCCCAGTCGCGCAGCCGCCAGGTGGTTTTCTTGCCGCCCAGGTCGTGCGAGGCAAGCGCTTTCGCCACCGCATCAACCGCAGCCTTGCAGCTCAGACCGCTGAAGTTGTCGGAGTTGATGGTCACGCCGCGCTGCTTGTCGGCGTACCAGTCCTGCCAGTGGTCGTAGCTGAAGTGCGGTTCGCCATCCACCTGCACCACCTGCAGGATGTCGATGCCGAACTTCTTCGCGAACTCGAAATCGCGCTCGTCGTGCGCGGGCACCCCCATCACGGCGCCATCGCCGTAGCTCATCAGCACGTAGTTGCCGACCCAGACCTCCACCGGCAGGTGGGTCAGCGGGTGTTGCACCGTCAGCCCGGTGTTCACGCCCTTCTTCTCCTGTGTGGCGAGCTCGGCTTCGGTGGTGCCGCCGGCCTGGCATTCGGCGATGAATGCCGCCACGGCAGTGTTCGAGGCCGCCGCGTGCTGCGCCAAGGGATGCTCAGGCGCCACCGCGCAGAAGGTGACACCCATGATGGTGTCGGCGCGGGTGGTGAAGACATGCAGCCGGCCACCCTGGATCGGTTGGCCGCTGCCATCGCGGATGTCATGGGTGAACGCGAAGCGCACACCTTCGCTCTTGCCGATCCAGTTTTCCTGCATCAGCCGCACGCGCTCGGGCCAGCCGGCCAGGTAGTGCGGCGCGGCCGGGTCGTTCACGCCGGCCAGCAGTTCGTCGGCGTACTGCGTGATGGCCAGGTAGTAGCCGGGGATCTCGCGCTTCTCGACGATCGCGCCGCTGCGCCAGCCGCGGCCGTCCACCACCTGCTCGTTGGCCAGCACGGTCTGGTCGACCGGGTCCCAGTTGACGATCTGCGTCTTGCGGTAGGCGATGCCCTTCTCGAGCATCTTCAGGAAGAACCACTGGTTCCACCGGTAGTAGCCCGGGTCGCAGGTGGCGACCTCGCGCGCCCAGTCGATGCTCAGGCCCAGCGGGCGCATCTGCGCCTTCATGTCGGCGATGTTCGCGCGTGTCCAGGCCCCGGGCGGCACGTTGTTGGCCATGGCGGCGTTTTCCGCCGGCAGGCCGAAGGCGTCCCAGCCCATGGGCATGAGCACGTTCATGCCTTTCATGCGCAGGTAGCGCGCCATCATGTCGTTGATGGTGTAGTTCCGCACATGCCCCATATGCAGCTTGCCGCTGGGGTAGGGCAGCATGCTGCAGGCGTAGAACTTGGGGCGCGATGCGTCTTCCGTCACGCGTGCCGTGCCATGGGCTTGCCAGTGCGCCTGGGCGGCAGGTTCGAGCTCGGCGGGCAGGTACTTGTCGTTCATCGGGCAATTGTAGGGACCGGCCATCCGCGCAATAACGCACGCCGCCGCCTGCTTTTCGGGTTCAAGCGGCCAGGATCCCGGCCGATCGGCTCAAGTCGCCGCCAGGCCTACCGATAGCGCCAGAACCTGGCCCCGCGCCCTCATCCATCGTTGCCCCACACGCACCATGTCCAGTCCCACGCCCCTGGCGCCCCGCGCCCGTTCCGGAGTGTCCATGTCCCTGATCCGCCTCGCGCGCCGGCACCTGCTGCTGGCCGTCGCCGCGCTGTCCTTCTCTCACGCCGTGTTCGCGCAGGCCCCTGGCAAGCTGGCCGTCGACCTGCGGCAGGTCGCCAACTCGCCAGCCGCGGCGGGCAAGGTGTCGTGGGCCCGCGAACTGGTGGGCGGCTGGCACGTGAAGGTGCTGATCAATGCCCAAAGCAGCGATCCGAACCTCCTGGGGCTGCGCGCGGCGATCCTGCTGCAGGGCGGCTCGGTGTACTACAACTACCTGTCCGTGCGCGCGCTGTACGCGATGGTGCCGGTCAGCGCGCTGGAGACCCTGGCCGCGCGGCCCGATGTGCTGTCCATCACGCCCAACCGCAGCGCGATGCGCAAGACCAGCCTGCTGCAGGCCACCACGGGCGCGCAGCCGGTGCTGCCCACCACGGCTGGCGGCACGGCGCGTAGCTCCACCGGGCTCGACGGACGTGGCGTGGGCATCGCCGTGCTCGACTCGGGCATCGATTTCCGCCACCGGCACTTTGCCGATGCCAATGGCAACTCGCGCGTGCGGCTGGCGGTGGACATCACCGGCCTGGGCCGCGCGAACATCGGCAATGGCTGGGCAAAGGGCCGGGACATCAGCGACCTGATGCGCCAGTTGCTGGGCCTGGCCTCCACCGTCAATGTGCTTCAGGCCTTGCAGGCGCCCATGGGCCCCAACCCGGATCCGTACGGCCACGGCACGCACGTCGCGGCGGTGGCAGCCGGCGCCGGCAGCTACCAGGCCCCGGCTTCCGGCGGCATCGCGCCGGCGGCCGATCTGTACGACGTGCGCGTGCTGGACGAGCGTGGCATCGGCACCATGGCCGACGTGCTGGCCGGCATCGACTGGGTGCTGCAGCGCGCCGAGAGCCGCAACATCCGCGTGATGAACATGAGCCTGGGGGCTTCGTCGAGGGACTCGTTCCTGTTCGATCCGCTGGCCCGGGCCGCGCGCAGCGCCACGGCGGCTGGCCTGGTGGTCGTGGCCTCGGCTGGCAACGCTGGCAAGACGCCGTCGGGCCAGAAGGTCTTCGGCACCGTGTCCTCGCCCGGGCATGAGCCCAGCGTGATCACCGTGGGCGCCGTCAACATGCATGCCACGGCCTTGCGCAGCGACGACACCGTCACCGGCTTCAGCTCGCGCGGGCCGACCCGCGGCAGCCTGCGCTTTGCCAGTGGCCAGGTCTGGACGGACAACCTGATCAAGCCCGATCTCGTGGCCCCGGGCAACCGGGTCGTCTCGGCGCTGGGCGCCGATCGCAGCGGCCAGCCCCTGGGCTGGAACTTCCTGGCCCGCACCTACCCGCATCTGGCGCAGGTGCCCGGCGCGGCCCAGGGCGCCCGCGCCACGCTGATGGAGCTCAGCGGCACCTCGATGGCGGCCCCCGCCGTCGCCGGCGCCGCCGCGCTGCTGCTGCAGGCCAACCCCGGCCTGACGCCGCCGCTGGTGAAGGCCATCCTGCAGTACACCGCCCAGCCGATGGCCCAGGGCGGGCTGCTGGAGCAGGGCACCGGCCAGCTGAACGTGGAAGGTGCGGTCCGCCTTGCGCGGTCCTTGCGTACCGATCTGCGCCAGCAGCTGGCCGCTGGCAGGCTCACGGCTGGCACGCCGATCCTGGCCGCCAGCCGGATGCCGACGCCTGCGTCCACCCTCAACGGCCAGAACGTGCCCTGGAGCGGCATGATCTACGCGGGCGGCACCCACTTGGTGGGCGGCGAGGCGCTCTTCACCCGCTGGCAGCCGGTCTACGACCCGGGCCTGGTCTGGGCGCGCCAAGTGGTGCTGCGCAACACCGTGCAGCGCAGCCTGCTGTCGGGCCTGGCCAGCGGCATCTCCTCGGTCAGCGTGGTGGAAAGCAATGCCTCGCCGCAGCCGCTGCTCACGGCCGGCGTGCGGCTGCTGGACGCGGTGGCGTTGAGCCCGCAGTCCGGTGCGCAGGCGCTGCTCACCCCCGTGGCCACCCTGGCCGCGCGCGCCCAGGCGGGCAGCGGGGCGACGCTGAAGCAGGGCTTCAGCGGTGGCGGCGGCCGGGTCCTGGCCGAAGGCTTCCTGCTCAGCGAGGGCTTCCTGCTGAGCGAAGGCTTGCTGCTCAGCGAAGGCCTGCTGCTGAGCGAAGGCTTCCTGCTCAGCGAAGGCTTCCTGCTGAGCGAAGGCTTCCTTTTGAGCGAAGGTTTCCTGCTCAGCGAAGGCTTCCTGCTGAGTGAAGGCTTCCTGCTCAGCGAAGGCCTGCTGCTGAGCGAGACGCTGGCCGACCCGGCCAGCGTCACCGATCCGACGCTCACCGGCGAATGAGCACGCTAGGGGCCGCCTGCGGCCTCAAGTCCCGGGCGGTGGTGTCGAAGTCGCAGGCATGCCGGTCTGTACCGGCGTGTCCCCACGGCCACCGCCTTGACGCCGCCACCTGCTCCCCCACCCGTGCCGCCCGTGCCGCCCACCCCGCCTCCGGCGGGTGACGCGGCACGTGGCTGGGCCGGGTTCCGCGCGCGGCACCTTTACGACTACCCGCCCGCGGCGCTGGCTGTTTGGCTGGCGATCACCGGCCTGGGGGCGCTGGCCGGCCTGTGGGCCTTGCTGCAGGTGCTGCAGCTGCCGCTGGCGCAGGCCTGGCCCGTGGTGGCGGCGCTGGCCCTGGTGGTGGTGGCGTCGAACTTCACGCTCAAGCTGCCGCGCTCCAACCACTCGGTGGCGGTGGCCGATGTCTTCACCTACCTGTCCCTGGCGACGCTGGGGCCGGCCGTGGCGGTGCTGGCGGCGGGCCTCGAAGCCGTGATCGGCACGCGCAAGACGTCCAAGCGCATGAGCAGCTGGCTCAGCAGCCCGGCGGCGGCGATGGCGGCGATGGCCGCGGCGGGTGCCTTGTTCGAAGCCCTGCGCCGCCTGGCAGCCGCGCAGGGTCTGGCCCCGGAGGTGGCGGCCCTGG
>JAIXYO010000012.1 GCA_027490215.1 Rubrivivax sp. | reverse complement strand
TGCCCGAGATGAGCGGGATCGATGCCACCCGCACCATCCGCGCACTGGCCAGCTCTCACGGTGGCAACGCCAAGCGCTTTTCCACGACACCTATCCTTGGCATGTCAGGCTATGCGATGCCAGAGGATCGAAACGCCTGCCTCGCTGTCGGAATGAGCGGCCATGTCAGCAAGCCACTCAAGCACGCTGAATTGCTCGAGCTGATGGTGCAAGCTCTGTCGCGTGACTAGCCGCAGGAATCCCCCAGCCCAGCCGCCCGATTAACCATCAGCAGTGCCACTGATGAATGACTGGAATACCGCGGCCCACGATGGCGCTGCCATGGTGATCGACATGCAGCACGTGATGCAAGACATGCAGATCGACGAGGAGGGCTACTTTGAGCTGGTGGCCGTTTTCCTCGGCGAGGTCGCGTCTATTCGTGAGTCGATCGCGCGTGCGCCCGAAGCAGGGCGCGAGTCGTTCACTCGTGTTTGCCACGAACTCGGCACCACTTTGGGCGTATTGGGGGCCTTCCGAGGCCAAGGGCTTGCACAGGGGTTCGAGCGCGCGCTGCGTGCTGGAGAGCCTCTCGCCCTGTCGGTGGCGGCAGCCACCTTGCTGCACGAACTGGATGTGGTGACGCAGATCCTGACGGCGGGTCGCGCCTAGCTGCCCTTCCAAGTCACGCGCCGATGCCATCACGGCAGGAGCCGAGTCCCTTATCGGTACCAATGGCCCTGCTGCATTGCCGGGCTCGTCGCGCAGCTTCGGCGAGGAATTCAGGATGTGTAAAAGTTGTATTAAATCAATTAACGTGCTTTAAGTATCTCAAGTAGTTAATTCATAATCCGCGGATGAGCCGCGCACAAATCTGCATCGTTGACGACAACGCCACATGGCTGGCCAAGATAGCTCGACTGATCCAGGGTGCCGATCTGGGCGACGCGGTGATGTACCTGCATCCGAGGGAAGCGTTGGTCAGTCTGAGCGCCCGGCATCCCGATGTACTGCTGGTCGACTACAACATGCCCGCCATGAACGGCATCGAGTTTTTGACGGCACTGCACGCTACTGGGGTATCGCTACGCACCCCAGTGGCGCTTGTGGCGGGCGCCGTGACCGGGCCCATGAAGCTGCAAGCGTGGCACGCCGGGGTGATGGAGGTGATGCCCAAGTCGGCCCGCCGTGAAGAGATCACCTTGCGCTTGCGCAACCTGGTTCGCATGGCCGCGCTCTCTCCCGCTGCTCATCCAGCCGACGCTGGATCGCCACCGGTGGCCCGCGACGCCATCGACGAGGAGCGCTCCACGCTTCGTGTCCTTGAGCGGCTAGCGGCCCTGCGCGACGAGACGACCGGGAAACACACTGAGCGCATGGCGCGCTATGCCTCCGTGATCGCAGCCACCCTGGGGCTGTCGCCGACCGTGTGCCAACGGCTTCAAGACGCCGCACCGCTCCACGATCTAGGCAAGATCGGCATTCCCGACGCCGTGCTCAGCAAGCCCGGAAAACTGTCGAAAGACGAGTGGGACGTTATGCGCCGTCACACCACCATCGGTTACGAACTGCTGCGCGACCATCATTCGCCCACGCTGCGTCTGGGCGCCGAGATCGCGCTGTCGCATCATGAACATTTCGACGGCGGCGGCTACCCCCTGGGTCTGAGCGGCGACAACATCCCACAGGCAGGGCGCATCGTGGCGCTGGCCGATGTGTTCGACGCACTCACCACGGTGCGGCCGTACAAATCGGCGTGGCTGGTCGAGCAGGCCATCGATCAGATCGTCGAAGACTCAGGCTCGCATTTTGATCCGGACGTTGTTACTGCATTCACTTCGAGCATCGACGAACTGGTCGCAATCAAGGCGCATTACGACGCTGCCGAGGCCTACGCGCCGCTGGTGCCTCTGCCCAATTGACCTCCTGCCAAACCGATCGAGACTTCATATGGTTCAGACCGCTCCGAACACTCATCTCTTGGTTTGCGTAGCCCTGTGCGGTGATGAGTTCGGTTCGTTGCCGGTGCTGGATGCAGGCGCGCGCATCACTGACTTTGGCGGGGACGTCGAAGGTTACGACGAAGTCGCCGAGATGGTCTTGTTCGAAGGCGACGACATGCTGCACTCTCTGTCCTATGTGCCCGCCAGGGACTGTCTGGCCTTGGCTGCGGTGATTCATGAGGTGGCCAACCACTGCGCCATGGTGGGTGCGCAGCGCTGCGAATTGCTGGCGCGTGTTGTCGAGACCAAGGTACGCAAGTCGTTGAGGATCGACCTTGTGCCTGCAGTCGAAGCCATCCAACACGAGTTCGACCTGATGCTGCAGAGGCTCTCCTCCCGCAAAGTCCAGTGACCCACGTTACCCGCGCAATCACACCATGACCTCGATCTTCATCGTCGACGACAACCGGCCCATGCTGGCTCGGATGCAGCGCGCCTTCGGAGCTGCTGGTCTCGACAACGTCATCACCGAGTCTGATCCGCTGGTCGCCGTCTCCAGGATCCGTTCGAAACGCCCGGACGTGCTGATCGTCGACTACAACATGCCGCAACTCAACGGTCTGGCGATGCTGGAGTTGCTCAAGTTCGAAGGTATCGT
>JAIXYO010000006.1 GCA_027490215.1 Rubrivivax sp. | reverse complement strand
GGTGCCGACTTGGTCAACGCCTCGGTGAACTACACGCTGGGCGCCAATGTCGAAAACCTGACTCTGACTGGCAGCGACGCCATCAACGGCACCGGCAACGAACTTGCCAACAGGATCACTGGCAACGCCACTGCCAACGTGCTCAATGGCGGGGCTGGCGCTGACACCCTGATCGGCGGTGACGGCAGCGACACCTACGTCGTCGACAACGCCGGTGATGTGGTGACCGAGACCAATGCCGCCCCAGCCAGCGGTGGCATCGACTTGGTCAACAGCAGCGTGAGCTTCACGATTGGTACCAACGTCGAGAGCCTCACACTGACTGGCAGCGATGCCATCAACGGCACAGGCAATGCCCTGGCCAACGTTCTGACTGGCAACGCTGCAGCCAACACCCTCGACGGCGGTGCCGGTGCCGACACCTTGGTGGGCGGTGATGGCAGCGACACCTACGTGGTCGACAACGCCGGCGACGTGGTGACTGAGACCAACGCCACCGCCTCCAGCGGTGGTACCGATCTGATAAGCAGCAATGTGAGCCTTACGCTGGTCGCCAATGTCGAGAACCTCACGCTCACCGGAAGTGCTGCCATCAACGGCAGCGTCAACAGCCTCGCCAACGTCATCACCGGCAACACCGGAGCCAACGCGCTGAGAGGCGGTGACGGCGCAGACACCCTCATCGGCGGGCTCGGCGCCGACCTGCTCACCGGCGGCACCGGAGCCGACACCTTCCGCTTCGTGACCACGGCCGACGGCAGCGACACCATCACTGACTTCACCAGCGGCACCGACAAGATCTACATCGTGGCCGCCAACTTCGGGCTGAAGACCGGCGCGGGCGCGAATCTGGTGATCAACGGCACGCCGAGCAGTGCTGCCGCGGCGTTCGTCTACAGCACCACCACCGGCGTGTTGGGGTTTGATTCAGACGGCAACGGCGCAGGCGCAGCCATGCAACTGGCCACGCTGAGCAACAAGTCGCTGGGGTTCAAGAGTTCTGACTTCGTGTTCGGGGCTTGACCCAGCCGGCCCTCAAAAACCAAAACGACAGGTAAACCAGCATGACCCGCACCCTCGTCTTCATCGACAGCCGCGTTGCCGACCACCAGAGCCTCATCGCCGGGCTGGGGGCAGATGCGCAATGGGTGCTGCTCGACGCCAACCGCGACGGCATCGATCAGATGCGCTCGGCGCTGGCCGGCAGCAGCGGGCTCGAGTCTATCCAGATCGTCTCGCACGGCAGCTCGGGGTCTGTGCTGCTGGGCAGCACCGTGCTCGATGCGAACAGCCTTGACGGCTACGAGGCTCAGCTCAAGGCCATTGGCCAGAGCCTCAGCGCCACCGGCGACTTGCTGCTGTACGGTTGCAACGTGGCGCAGGGCGCAGCCGGTGCGCAGTTCATCGACCAACTCGGTCAACTCACCGGCGCCGATGTGGCGGCATCGACCGACCTGACGGGCTTGGGCGGCAATTGGACGCTTGAAGCGGCCACGGGGGCCATCGAAGCGGCGAGGCTGGCGCCGGTGGGTTACGTCGCCACGCTGGATGTGATCACTGGCACGCAGTCCGCTGACACGTTGGTGGGTTCGGGCGGTGCCGACACCATCAGTGGCCTGGTCGGCAATGACAGTGTGGACGGCCTTGCTGGCAACGACAGCATTGATGGCGGTTACGGTGACGACACCTTGGTGGGGGGTTTTGGCAACGACACGCTGCTGGGCGGGGCGGGCAACGATTCGCTCACTGGAGGCGATGACAACGATAGCCTGATCGGCGGCGCCGGTGCCGATACGCTAATTGGCGGGGCGGGCGATGACAGCTATGCGGTGGATAAAGCCAACGACCTCGTCATTGAGCAGGCTGACGAAGGCACCGATCAGGTCCTCAGCAGCGCGAGCTTCACGTTGGGTGTCAACGTCGAGCACCTCGAACTCACTGGATCGGCCGCCATCACCGGCACAGGCAACGATCTGGACAACCTGATCACAGGCAACAGCGCAGGCAACATTTTGGACGGCGCTGCCGGAGCAGACACCCTGATTGGCGGCGATGGCAGCGACATCTACCTCGTCGACGACGCAGACGACATGGTCATCGAGACCAACGCCACCTTGGCCAGAGGCGGCATCGATCAGGTCCACTCCTCGGTGAGCTATGCCTTGGGTGCCAACGTCGAAGACCTCACCCTCACTGGAAGTTCTGCGATAAACGGCACAGGCAACAACCTCGCCAATGTGATCACTGGCAACAGCGCGGGGAACACCCTGGCCGGTGCGTCCGGAGCAGACACCCTGGACGGCGACGCAGGCGCCGACACCCTCATCGGCGGCGACGGCAGCGATACCTACCTCGTCGACGACGCAGGCGACGTGGTCACCGAGACCAACGCCAGCGCAGCCGGCGGCCGCAACGACCAAGTCAACGCCTCTGTGAACTTCACGCTGGGTGCCAACCTCGAGCACCTCAAGCTGACTGGATCGGCTGCCACCGATGGCACAGGCAACGCGCTGGCCAATCGCATCACCGGCAACAGCGCGGGAAACATTTTGGACGGTGCTGGTGGAGCAGACACCCTGATTGGCGGCGATGGCAGCGACACCTATGTTGTCGACAGCGCTGGCGACGTGGTGACCGAGACCAACGCCACAGCAGCCAGCGGTGGCACCGACCTGGTCAATTCCTCGGTGAGCTATGCCTTGGGTGCCAACGTCGAGAACCTCGCCCTCACCGGAAGTTCTGCGATCAACGGCACAGGCAACAACCTCGCCAATGCGATCACCGGCAACAGCGCAGACAACACCCTGACCGGTGCGGCCGGCGCAGACACCCTGGACGGCGACGCAGGCGCTGACACCCTCATCGGCGGCGACGGCAGCGACACCTACCTCGTCGACGACGCAGGCGACATCGTCACCGAGACCAACGCCAGCGCAGCCGGCGGCGGCACCGATCAGGTCAACGCATCGGTGAGCTACACACTCAGCGCCAACGTCGAGAACCTGACCCTCACCGGAAGTGCGATCAACGGCACGGGTAACGCCTTGGCCAATCGCATCACCGGCAACGGCGAGGCAAACATCCTGAGCGGTGCAGCCGGCGCAGACACCCTGGACGGCGACGCAGGCGCCGACACCCTCATCGGCGGCGACGGCAGCGATACCTACCTCGTCGACGACGCAGGCGACATCGTCACCGAGACCAACGCCAGCGCAGCCATCGGCGGCACCGATCAGGTCAACGCATCGGTGAACTTCACGCTGGGTGCCAACCTCGAGCACCTCAAGCTGACTGGATCGGCTGCCACCGATGGCACAGGCAACGCGCTGGCCAATCGCATCACCGGC
>JAIXYO010000038.1 GCA_027490215.1 Rubrivivax sp. | reverse complement strand
GAGGACATCCTGTTCATCCACCTGACCTCGCACGGCGCGCGCGACGGCCAGCTCGCCGCCAGCTTCGAACCGCTCGCGATCGATTCGGTCACCCCGCAGCAGTTGAGCAACTGGCTCGACGAGGCCGGCGTGCGATACCGGGTGCTCTCGATTTCGGCCTGCTACTCGGGCTCATGGATCGCGCCGCTGTCGGGCCCGGGCACGCTGGTGATGACCGCGGCGGATGCCGACCACACGTCCTACGGCTGCGGCAGCCTGTCGCCGCTGACCTTCTTCGGCCGAGCGATGTACGACGAGCAGCTGCGTCGCACCCATTCGTTCGAGGAGGCGTTTGTTGCGGTGCGGCCGGTGATCGAGCAGCGCGAAAAAGAGGCCGGCAAGACCGATGGCTACTCCAACCCACAAATTGCCGTTGGCGAGGCCATTCGTGCTCCGCTTCGTGGCCTGCAGCAGCGGCTCGATGCGATGCCTTCGCCCGCGCGCTGACCTGCTGACACCGCACCCGCCACCAGGCGCGGCGCTTTCTACAATCGGGTCGCAGTTGGCACGGCCAACCTCAACCTTTCACGGGCACCGCGATGGTGTGACGCATGAGCATCAAGAGCGACAAGTGGATCCGCCGCATGGCCGAAACGACCGGGATGATCGAGCCCTTCGAGCCCGGGCAGGTGCGGCACGCGGCCGATGGGCAGAAGATCGTCAGCTATGGCACCAGCAGTTACGGCTACGACATCCGCTGTGCGCCGGAATTCAAGGTGTTCACCAACATCTACAGCACCGTGGTCGACCCGAAGAACTTCGACGAGAAGAGCTTCGTCGACATCAACGCCGATGTGTGTGTGATCCCACCCAACAGCTTCGCGCTGGCGCGCACGCTCGAATACTTCCGCATCCCGCGCAATGTGCTCACCATCTGTTTGGGCAAGTCGACGTATGCGCGCTGCGGCATCATCGTCAACGTCACACCGTTCGAGCCCGAATGGGAGGGCTATGTGACGCTGGAGTTCAGCAACACCACGCCGCTGCCAGCCAAGATCTATGCCGGTGAAGGCTGCGCACAAGTGCTGTTCTTCGAGAGCGACCCGGACGACGTTTGCGAGACCAGCTACAAGGACCGCGGCGGCAAGTACCAGGGCCAAAAAGGCGTGACCCTGCCGAAGACCTGAACCTCGCCTGAACTGTGCGGCAAAGCCGCTGCACTTCCCCCGATCTTCCAAGCGCCGGCACGACAAGATGCCCGCATGCGCCGGCCTCGCATCGGCGCGGGAGATCTCGAAGATGCACGCCGAACTTGCTTCCCCGTCCGCCCAGCCTGCCGCTGTGCTGGCCCTGCCCATCCTGCCGCTGGCGCGCTTTCGCCGGTTGATGAAATACGAAGGCCACGATGTCGATCTGGCGCGCATGTGCATCGACGCCGACTACGCCTACCGCTGCCTGGCCGCAGCGCACACCAGCAACGACGAGCGCCTGCGCTGCGCCGCGCTGCAGCTGTTCGAGACCTACCAGCGCAACGCAGCCGCCGAGTCCGTTCTGCACTGAAGCCACAATGCGCGCCAGATGCCCGGCATGCAGGGCAGGGGGCGCAGCATGAAATGGGAAGGCCATCGGCAGAGTGACAACGTCGAGGATGCGCGCTCCGGCGGCGGTGGTTTCCGCGTTGGTGGCGGGCGCGGCATCGGCATCGGCACCATCGTCATTGCTCTGCTCGGCGGGTGGATCTTCGGCATCAACCCGCTGACGATCCTGGGCATGCTCGATGGCGGCCCGGGCGGACTGGCACCGCAGGTGCAGCAGGCTCCGGCGGCCAGACCACCGGCCGACGACAAGCAGGCCGCGTTCGTGGCCACCGTGCTTGCCGACACCGAAGACGTGTGGAAGGCCCAGTTTGCGCAGTCCGGCTCGGTTTACGAAGAGCCGAAGCTGCGTCTGTTTCGCGGGCGCGAGCCCACAGCCTGCGGGCAGGGCGATGCCGCGATGGGCCCGTTCTACTGCCCCGGCGACCGCAAGGTCTACATCGACCTGGCCTTCTTCGACACGCTGTCACAGCGCCTGGGTTCGCCCGGCGATTTCGCGCAGGCCTATGTGATTGCCCACGAGGTCGGCCACCATGTGCAGAACCTGCTGGGCGTCACCGACAAGGTCGATGCGATGCGCGGGCGCGTCAGCGAGGCGGAGCAGAACGCACTGAGCGTGCGGGTTGAACTGCAGGCCGACTGCCTGGCCGGTGTGTGGGCGCACGATTCGCAGAAGAGCAAGGGCTGGCTGGACAACGGCGACATCGAGGAAGCGCTGAACGCCGCCAGCCACATTGGCGACGACACGCTGCAGCGCCAGTCAAGCGGCACCGTGGTGCCCGAGAGCTTCACCCACGGCACCAGTGCTCAGCGCGTGAAGTGGTTCCAGCGCGGGCTGCAGGGCGGCAGCGTGCAGCAGTGCAATACGTTCGACAAGAAGGCGCTGTAGGGGCGGGTGAATCAGTCGCAGGCTCAGGCGGTGGCAGCGACCCGGAACCTGGACACCGCCTGGATCAGCTCTTCGGCACGCAGCTTCAGCGACTCAGAAGATGCTGCGGTCTGTTCTACCAGCGCAGCGTTCTGCTGTGTCAACGTGTCCAGGTGGGTCATCGCTTCGCCGACCTGCCGAATGCCGTTGGCCTGTTCCCCGGCGGCGTTGGAGATTTCACCGAGCAGCGTGCTGATCACGCCCGCGCCGTCGACCAGCACCGTCATCTCGTGGCCCGCGCGTTCGACAACGCCGGTCCCGGAGTGCACCTTGTTGACGCTGTCGTTGATCAGTTCCTTGATCTCCTTGGCCGCCGACGCACTTCGCTGAGCCAGCGAACGCACCTCGGAGGCCACCACCGCGAAGCCGCGGCCCTGCTCCCCGGCACGAGCTGCCTCGACGGCGGCATTGAGTGCGAGGATGTTGGTCTGGAACGCAATGCCGTCGATCACGCCAATGATGTCGCCGATCCGCGACGACGCAGAGTTGACGTCTGACATCGTGGACACCGCATTTGCGATGACGTCGCCGCCGCGCAGGGCGGCTGCCGCGTTGTCACCTGCCAGCTTTGCCGCGCGCTGGGTGTTCGCGGTGGTGTGGCCCAGCGTCGAGTTCACCTGTTCGAGCGACGCCGCAGTCTGCTGCAACTCCGATGCGGCCTGCTCTGTTCGGCCCGACAGGTCCATCGACCCACTGGCGATTTCGGAGCTGGCCTGGACGATCGATTCGGAGGAAGTGCGAACGTCGATGACGATCTTCTGTACCGCAGTTTGCATGCGACCGAGTGACAGCATCAGCGACGCCGCCTCGTCGCGACCCCAGGGACGCGGCGCTTGGGTCAGGTCTCCCTCGGCCATGCGGTCGAGGTAGTGAGCCACTTCCTGCAGACCGCCCTGCATCACCCTGGCGAAGCAATAGAACAGATAAGTACCCAACAAGAGCGCCAGCCCGAACACCAAGGCTTGGGTATTGCGAGTGGCCACCAGGCGGTCTTCGCGCGCGCCCAGCAGGGTGTCGAGGGCAGGCAGTGCCGAATCAAACACCTTGAAGTAGGCTCCGACCGCCTTGCGGCCGCCTTCGTAGGCTTCCGCTGGCTCGAACGCCGACCTGATCATTTCGGTCGGGTCGGCGACCTTCTGGAACTTGAGAGCCTCGTCAAAGCCACTCTGGTCGAGTCGACTCTTCAGTTCGGCATTGGCAGCGATGGCGCGTTCGAAATAACCCTTGGCGTCCTCGATGCCACCCGAGGCTCTGGCGCTCCACACGGCAAAGCGGCTGTACTGCTCCGGATTCTCGAGCCCGCCCTTGGCAATCGCGAACGTGCTCCAGCCCCAAAGCTGGCCCAGGTCTTCGCTGGTCCTCGGCATGGCCAGGAACAGCGCATTGATCATGTACAGCGTATCCATATCGGGGTCGAGCAGCACCTTCGACTCCTCGGTGATGTCGAGCAGCACCTTCAGTGAGGCCTCGGTGACCGGACCGAACACGGTGCGGCCCTCGGCGTCAGCACCATGGGTCGACGATGCGGTGGCAGCCCATGCCTTCTGCATGGCAGCCAACCGGTCGTGCAGCTTCAGCGGATCTCCGGTTTCGGTCAGGTGTTTCTCGAAGTCGGCCAGCGACTTGTCCACTCGGGCGCGGCCGGCAGAGTAGTCGGCCGCCACGTCATGGCCACCCAACATCGAGCGCGTGGCATTGCGAACGCCGATGACTGCGTGCAGAACTGGCACGAACTGCTGCATCGCGACGACGCCTGTACGTTCCTGGCGAGTGAAATTGATCTGATCCTGCAGGCTGCTCAGGTAAGCGCTGCCCAACACCACCGCGGGCACCAGCAGCACGGTCGATGTCAGCAGTGCCTTCGCCTGAAAGCTCAGCTGCCGGAACAGCCGGACGCCTGGCGCCCAGACGCCGTGATAGCGGAAGAACGAGCCGGTTTCAGTCGGCGGATATGCCGTTGAATCTGAAAGAGTGCGTTTCATGGGAATCCTGTGCCGCAAATTGAACGTGCACGGGGGCCTGAGCGCTGCCCCGTTTCAGTAGTTGTCGGCATCCATGCGTCAATCCTTTAGCCACGCCTGTGCTTGCAGTGGGCCATGCGGCGCCAGGCGCGCCGACCTCACCTGCGCGGTGGCACCTTCGTCGGCGCCAGCGGGGTCATTTGTGCGACTTGCCCTGAACGCGCGGCAGATCGAAGTGAAACACGCTGCCGACACCCAGCTGGCTTCGAACGCCGACACGCCCACCGTGCGCCTCTGCCAGCAGCCGTGACAACGCCAGACCCAAGCCCATGCCCTGGTACAACTTGGTGCTGCCCGAACTCAGTTGTTCGAACGGGGTGAACAGCCGCGCTTGATCCGCCCCGGCAATGCCGATGCCGTCGTCTTCGACTTCCACACGGAAAAACTCGGCGCCGTGAGGCTTCGCGCGAACCGCAACGTGGCCTCGCTCGGCAGTGAACTTCACAGCGTTCGAGATGTAGTTGGCCACCAGCTGCTTGACTCGCATCGGGTCCGCGACCAGCTCACCCAGTTCCGGATCGATGTCGATGGAGATCGCGAGTTGCTTTGGAGAGATTTTCAGTTCCAGCAAGTCGACGACTTCCTGAACGATGCTGAGCAGGTCGATCGGTGTCGGGTGGAGCTCCAGCTTTCCGGACTCGAGCTTGGCAAAGTCGAGTACGCCTTCAATCAACTGTCCGAGATAACGGCTGCTGGTTTCAATCTGACTCAGATAGCGTTCGAACTTGGGCGAATCAGGTCCTATCGCACCCCGGCGGAGCAGGTGCGCATAGCCTGTCACGGCATTGAGCGGCGTGCGCAGTTCGTGGGACATGTTGGCGATGAAGGCGCTCTTCAGGTTGGTCGTTTCCCAGACCTGATGGTTCTCGGCCTCCAGCCTGACGAGTTCCAGTCGCCTGGCCTCGTCCCGTTTCGACGCGGTGATGTCGACGAAGATCACCATCGACTCGCCCGTTTTGGGCGAGAGCAGCACTTTGGCCATGTCGATCCAGACGGGCTCACCATCCTTGCGGCGCATTTCCAACTGGACTCGATGACGCTTCCCTGCAGCGACATCTGGCTCCATCGCCTCGCCGATCGTGATGTAGTCTGCCTCGCTGGCATACAGCAGCCGGGTCGACTGCCCGACGATCTCGCTGGCTGAATGGCCGAAGATCCGCGACACGCCGGCATTCGCCCACGTGAAACGTCGCTCGCGCACCTTGGCGATGGCAATGAGGTCGGACTCCAGCATCGCTGCTTGCTCCCGGCCGAGCGCCTTGAGGCGTTCACGCGCGTGGTGCAGTTCACTGATGTCGTAGGCCACGGTTCGGCTCTTGACGAATCGCCCGTCAGCATCGGTGACTGCGGTGGCGCAGAGGGCCAATCGCCTGGTCGCACCATTTGCCGTATGCAGATCGGCTTCGATGCCGTGAACGGCACCATTGGCCTTCAACTCGGCGAACACGCGGTGAAACTCCGCCTTGCCCTCGGCGTCCCGGAAATCAGCGGGTGTTGCCTTGCCGATCACATCTTCGGCCGACCGGCCCAACCAGCGCAGGGCGGTGGCATTGATGCGGATGAAGGTTCCGCTGGCATCCAGCGAGTGATAGGCGCAGGGCGCGTTGTCATAGAGATCCTGAAGCTCTGCGGCATTCGCCGCGAGCCTCGCCTCCATTTCCTTTTTCTCCGTGATGTCCACAAAGGTGGACACCACGCTCGAGGGGGAAGTGTCTTCATCACCCCAGATCGGGTTCGAGTTGATGCTGATCCAGCGCAGGCCGCGCTTCGGATCATCGATGCCCATGACCTGCTGGCGCACTGGCTGGCCGGTACGCAGCGTGACCATCGCCGGATGTTCAGTGCCGGGGAATGCGGTCCCATCCTCGCGCACCGCTTGCCACCGGGGATCCATGGAGGTGCGCCCCGTCAATTCGGCGAGGCTCAGCCCCAGGATGCCCAAAGCTGCCGCATTGGCCTCGAGGATTTCGCCACTCCGGCCCTGGATCATCACGCCTTCGGACATCGCTGCGAAGACGCCTTTCAGCACGGCTTCGCGGTTGACCCGCCGGCGCTCGCGTGGCAGAGATTCGGCGCTGCTGGCGGGTTCGCTGGAGGGTCTGGAGGTGGGCGAAAAATTGGACATGGCTTGGAATTTATTTTTTATGATCGTAAACAGATAACTAGGTTCCCGTCCATGCGGCTCTACCTTGTCACCGTTTCGTCACAATGTTAAAGCCCACCGCCAATTGATCTCGCCACATGACGAACGATGTCGACTTCGGTTCCAACGAGCACATGCGCCTCGTCGTCGATCACATTCCGTCGATGCTGGCCTATTGGGACCGGGATTTGATCTGCCAGTTTGCGAACCGTGCCTGCGAGTCGTGGTTCGGTGTTGATCCCGATGGGCTGCTCGGCACATCGCTTCCGGCCCTGCTCGGCCCTGAGCTCTTTGCGGCGAACGAGCCGCACCTCACCGCGGCTCTGGCAGGTGAGCGCCATGTCTTCGAGTGCGTCCAGCAGGGGCCTGGCGGGGTCCGGCGTCACGGCCTGACCGAATACATCCCGGATCGGGTCGATGGCGTGGTGCGCGGCGTCATGGTTCAGATCACGGACGTGACTTCAATGAAGGTCATTCAGGCGGACCTGCGTTGGCAAAGCCAACTTCGCGTGCAGACCGAATCGCATGCTGCGAAGCTTCAGGCCTTGCTTCAGGAGCGCACGGACATGCTCGATGTCATGGCCCACGAGGTGCGACAGCCGCTGAACAATGCTGCTGCCTCCCTGCAAAGCGCGGCGCAGGTGCTTGACGAGTTCGGCGAGGTGGTTGCATCGCGCCGACTTCGCAGCGCCCAGGAAGTCTTGGGCCAGGTGCTGGGCAGCATTGACAACACCCTCGCCGTGGCATCGCTGCTTGCACGCCCTGAACCGATCCGGCGCGAGCTGACCGAAGTCGACACGCTGCTGGCGATTGCCATTGCCGACATGCCGGTTCGCGAGCACAGTCGCATCAGAGTCGAGCGTCTGGCCGACATTCGCAGTGTTTTTAGCGACATGAGCCTGATGCGCCTGGCCCTTCGCAACCTGCTGTCGAATGCCCTGAAGTTCAGTACCGACGATGCCCCTGTGGTCATCCGCCTCACTGATTCGGACGATCCGCCGGCCCTGGTCATCGATGTCATCGACAGCGGCCACGGCATCGCGCCGGACCGCCTCGCGCGTCTGTTCGAGCGAGGCAAACCAATCGAGCACGAGCGCATCTCGAAACGGGAAGGCCTGGGCCTGGGCCTGTACATCGTGCGCAAAGTGATGGAACTGCACGACGGCAG
>JAIXYO010000037.1 GCA_027490215.1 Rubrivivax sp. | reverse complement strand
GGGCTGTGTGGTCGACTGGCACGAGTACCCGATGGCGCACTCGGTGTGCCCCCAGGAGGTCGCCGACCTCAACCACTGGCTGCTGCGCTTGCTCGGGCCTGCGCAGGGTTGACGCAAGCTCGGCGACACGACACTCATGCAGACCCTGAGTTAAAGCAACAAATGACCTGGTGTAGTCGACCCCTTCGATCGTGCGCTGCAACGCTGGTCGCGTTGCCCTTGGGCCTCGCGTGTTTCGCCGCCTCAGCGCAAGCCCCTGGCTCACAGGAATCCTTGCTGCGCGAATTACAGCAGCGCCTGATGCAGCAGCAGACCTTGATTGACGCGCAACAGCGGCAAATCGACCGCCTGGTTCAGATGGTCGAGGGCTCACGATCGTCGGCGCCATCATCGGCTGCCCCAGCATCGACTGCCTCGAATTCGGCGGTCGCGCCCGCGCCTGCTGTCAACCCGCCAGCCGTCAACCCGCCGTCAACGCCCGTCGTGGCCTCCCGTTTCGAAGGCATCAAGCTGACGCTCGGGGGTTCTTTGCGAACAACCCTCATGACGACCTCGGCGCGCGCACAGCCTGATGGTTCCCCGTTTTTTCTGCTGCCGAAAGTGCCGGGCGTGCCTCAAGGCAGCACCAAGCTGGATGCTCGCCCGAGCAGCATCCTGCTGGGGATCGACGGTCTTCGAACGGGTGATTACCAGGCCGGCGGCCTGCTGGTGTTCAACATGAACAACGGCGACCTTTTTTCGCCCGGCTATGGGCTGACACCGGTTCTGGCGTTGGCAGAGCTTCGCAACGCCAGTGAACGCTACGCCATCGGACTGCAGGAGGATGTGTTCAGCCCTCGCATGCCCAAGATGGTCGACACCATTTCGGCCCTGGCGGGCTCGGGAAACCCCGGCAATTCAACCCGCACGCAATTGCGCGCGGAGCGCTACATCACGCTGGGCGATCGGGATCGGCTCACGCTGGTGGTCGCCGCGGCCGACTCCACGTCGAGCAACATCAAGCCACAAACCTCGACCGAAAACGTCGGGTTTCCGAACCTGGAGTCACGCGTGCTGTGGAGCGCAGGAGGCACCGACGCATCGGCATGGGTGCCGGGCAATGACTACGAGCTCGGTGCCTCAGGAGTGGTAGGCCGGTTTCGCACCTTCTCGGCGAGCGGCGCTTTCAGCGCCTTCAAGACAGACATGTGGGGCGTTTCCCTTGACGGTCGATGGCGCCTGAGTCGGCAGTTCGCGGTTCAGGGAGAACTCTTCACCGGCTCGGCGCTGGGCGCCTACCTGGGCGGGGTTTTCCAGACGGTCAACCCGACCACCCAAAGGCCCGTGCGAGCCTCTGGCGGATGGGGCGAGGCCATGTGGTACTGGCAGCCGACTCTGCACACGCACATGGGCTACGGTGTGGATAAGCCGCGGTCCGGCAACCTGTTCCCAGGCGCGTTCTCGCGCAATGAAACCGGCTTCCTCAACCTGATCTGGGACCCCTCCGCCCATGCGCAATACGCTGTCGAGGCCACCTGGCGGCGTACCCGCTACGAGGGCCTGCCGCGAAACCAGGGCCTCGGGCTGATGCTCTCATCGGAGTTGCGGTTCTGACATGCATTCGTTCTCATACCCACCCACTGTCCACAAGAGTTCGTCATGAAACATCTGCACCTGCTGCTGGCTTTGGCCGGCTTGTTCCAGGCCGCCACGGCGATGGCCGCTTCGGCCGACGCCATCTACCTCGGGGGCGACATCCTCACCATGAAAGGCAAGTCACCGCGATACGTTCAGGCGCTGGCGGTGCGCGACGGCAAGATCGCATTCGTCGGGAGCAAGGCAGGCGCGATGAAGCTCAGGGGCGAGTCGACCAAGGTGGTGGATCTGGGCGGCGCCACGCTGCTGCCGGGGTTCATCGATGGTCACGGGCACATGATCCAGTTCGGCAAGAACCTGGTCGATGCCAACCTGTTTGGCACACCCGACATTCCCGACCTGCTCGCTCGCATGAAGGATCAGATGGCCAAGGTGCCTGAAGGCGCCTGGATCGTGGGCTTCGGCTACCAGGCCAAGCGCATGAAGGAAGGACGCACACCCACGGTCGAGGAGCTCGACACCGTTTCGGCAGACCGACCGGTGATGATCGTCGACGGCTCCGGTCACCTGGGGGCCGGAAATTCGGCGCTGTTCAAACTCACCGGCATCAGCGCGGGCACCGCCGATCCGGCTGGCGGCAACTTCTCACGCAAACCCGGCTCTCAGGAGTTGCTAGGGGCCATGGAGGAAACCGCGCTCAATGTCGTTCGTGCGCAACGTCCGGCCTTCAGTGGCCAGCTGGCTGACCAGGTGGCCACCGGTGGCGCAGCAGCCTGGGCCAGCTTCGGACAAACCACTGCTCAAGAGTGCGGTGTCGGTCTGGGCGCGGATGACATCTCCCTGGTTCGCAATGCCATCGACAAGAAGCTGCTGCCGATCGATCTGTATGTTTGCGCCAAGGACTCGGTGACAGACAGCGTCATCAATGCCGCCTACTCGGTCCGTGCGGACTACCAGCCGGAAGGCACCTTGAGCAAGCTGCTGGCCGCACGCCCGGACATCGACAAGCGCTACATCAACCGGGCCCGCCTGGGGGGCATCAAGTTCTGGCTCGATGGCAGCCTGGACACGGCCTGGTTTGCCAAGCCCTATGCCTTCAACCCACCGGGCAAGACCGGCGAATACAGCGGCTACGAGCAGATCTCGGATGCGACGCTCAATGCGGCCTTCGACAAGTTCTGGACCACGGGCATTCAATTGAACATGCACATGAATGGCGACGCGGCTGCCGAACAGGCCCTGCGCGCCATCGAGCGAGCGGTCAAGAAGCACGGCATGCGCGACCATCGTCCGGTGTTCATCCACGCCAGTTATCTGCGGCCCGATCAGATCGACCGCATGAAGAAGTACGGGGCTGTTCCCAGCTTCCTCACCGCATCGCTGCCTACGGCTGGCGACATCGTGGTCAAGCTATGGGGTGCGGAGCGCGCGGCGCACAGCATGGCGGCCGAGACGATGATCAAGAAGGGTATCCCCTTCAGCTTCTCGCACGACTCGCCCGTCTCGCCTTCGCCAGCCGTGCTGCCGATAGTGGATGCCGCTGTGAACCGCCGCACATCGAGTGGCGTGGTGGTGGGCCCGGATGAGCGCGTGTCACCCTACGACGGCCTGCGTGCCGTGACTGCCATGGCGGCCTATCAGATCAAGGAAGAAAAGACGAAGGGCACTCTCGAGGCAGGCAAGCTCGCCGACATGGTCATCCTGGAAAAGAACCCGCTGAAGGTCGATCCCCTGACGATCAAGGACATCAAGGTGCTGGAGACCCTCAAGGAGGGTCAAACGGTCTATCAACTCAAGCGATGAGCGATCACGCGTCCCTCAGGCCGGGGCGCCAGTCTGCTTGGGCCCTGCGTTCACTCCGGGGGGCCGACGCCATGATTGCGCGCTGCATCACCGCGGCCCTCTGCCTGCTGTCGGCAGGGCAGGCCACCGCCGGAACGGTCACCGGCTCTCTCTATTACCTTGAGCGAATCGCGCTGCCCCCGGATGCTGTGCTCGAGGTCGTGGTCGCCGATGTCTCGCTGGCGGACGCGCCGGCCAAGACCATCGGCAGGACCACGATGGCGCCCGCTGGCCAGGCGCCTATCGCCTTTCAGGTGCACTATGACGATAGCGCGGTGCAGTCATCACACCGATACGCCGTCCGAGCCACCATCCGCGTCGCAGGCGGGCTGCTGTACGCCACGACCCAGAACCACCCGGTGCTGACGGGGGGCGGCACAGCCAACGCGGGCCGGCTCAAGCTCGAGCGGGCCCCCGAGAGCAATGCCGCTCCAGACAGGTCCGTCGAGGGCACCTACTGGAAACTGAAGACGCTGGGCGACACAGCCATCACCTTCGAGGGCCCTGGTCGCGAGCCAAGCGTCACGCTGCATTCCGCCGATCACCGCGCGGCAGGTTCTGGCGGCTGCAACACCTTCACTGGCAGCTACAACCTCAAGCCACCTGCGCTGACGTTTGCCTCCACAGCTGCCACGAGGCGGGCGTGCGTCCACGGCATGGAGACGGAGTCAGCGTACTACGCGGCTCTCGCTCTGGTGAGAACCTTTTCTGTCAGCGGCGATGTTCTGACGCTGTCGGACGAGAGCGGCAAGGCACTGGCGACGTTTGTCGCCGTTGATTTCTGAGGATTGGGGAGGGTGGCAGGCAACGTACAGCTCTGCTGACCGACAAGCTGGCAAGCGGTGCTGGCTATTTCTTGCCTTCCCTTAGCGCCCTGCGCGCCTTGAGTAGATGCTCCGTGCACTGCAGCAGATTCAGCGAGGGAAGCTGCGCCAGCTGCAGATGCTTCTCCGCCTCAAGGCGGGATGCGAGCGTGTACTTGTCCTTATCCTTCGCGTACCAGTCGCGAAAATCCTGCACACGCTCGTGACAGTTGTCACCAGCGTGCGCTGTATTGGGGATGACTGCCGTCAGTGCGATGGCCACCGGGATGAGCAAGAGCCGAGTCAGCATAGGAATACTTCTTCAGTTGGACAGGAAATCAAACCGCTAGATTCTGATCCATGGTGTGGCCGGCGTATCGGCAATTCAAATCCACTTTTGTCGATGCGTGTTGGCACCTTGGGCTGAGCGCGGCGCACAGCGCTTGCCGCACTGCGGTCTCGCGCGGCATCGCGTCGCGCAGGATCAACATCTTCTGTCCAGTGCGCGGACCGAAGGCGATGCGATGGGTGACGGCCGCGGCCTGCAGTGGCCTCAGCGCACGCACCTCCTCGCCGTCCGCATCCGGCTCGGCCAGGCAGGCCTGGCACATGTCCTCGACCAGCACGCGTCGGCGCGTGGGCATCTTCATGATTCGGCGAGTAATTCACACTTTTGCGCGTGGTCTGCTCCGTGTTACGCAAACGTCACACAGGGCGATACAAATCGGTGAGAGACTGGCCCTAGCAATAGGGCACACCCGCACGAAAGTCGGGGTCGCAAAGCCTCCGGTCTAAAGCTCTCACGAGCCAAGACAGCGGGGACGCAAAGTGGAGCGCCAGCGTAAACCGTGGCGCCCCATGGCGATTGGCCCCGCTTTTTTGTACGGGAAATCGCCTTGAAGACCTTGCTCATCCGCTTGTTGATCGCGCCGACCGCCGCCCTGGCGGGACATTTGGCGCTTGCCGCCAACCCACCACCGCCCAAGCCCAAGCCCAGGCCGCCCGTGCCCGCGCCGGCACCCGCGCCCGCAACGTCGGTGATTGCGCAATACCTGAACATCGACATCAACGCCCCGGCCAATTACGCCGCCGTCACGCTGCCGGCCTTCTACGACCCGCAGGTGCTGCAAGGCGTCAACACACCGGCCAACAACCGCATCACCGACAAGGGCGCCACGCTCGGAAGGGTGCTGTTCTGGGACAAGCGACTGAGCGTGAACAACACCGTGGCGTGCGGCACCTGCCACCAGCCGGCCAACGGCTTCTCGGCCACCACGCAGTTCAGCAAAGGCTTCTCGGGCATCAACGGCACGGCCCACACCATGGGCCTGGCCAACATCGCGTTCTACCGCGATGGGTCGATGTTCTGGGACAAGCGCGCGGCCAGCGTCGAAGCCCAGGCCACGCAGCCGATCAAGAACTCGATCGAGATGGGCTTTGATGCGAGCAACGGCGGCATCAACGCGCTGCTCGTGAAGATGCAGGCCCTGCCCTACTACCCCGAACTCTTCAGAGCCGTGTATGGCGATCCGGCCATCACCGAAGCGCGCATTCAACTCGCGCTGGCGCAGTTCGAGCGCAGCATGATCTCTGTGGGCAGCCGCTGGGACCAGGGCTACGCCCGAACCTACAACGCGGCGCTGGCCGACAAGGGTCTGAGCCTCGACGTGCCCACGCTGAGCGCACAGGAAAACCTGGGCCGACGCCTGTTCATGAATGGCGTCAACAACGGCGGCCAGGGCTGTGCGGCTTGCCACCAGCCACCAAGCTTCGCGCTGGCACCCAACTCTCGCTCCAATGGGCTCGATGCGGGCGAGACCCGTGTGTTCAAGTCGGCTTCGCTCAAGAGCCTATCGCCAGGCCAACCCATGATGCACGACGGCCGGTTCACCACGTTCGAGCAGGTGGTTGACTTCTACAACCTCAACGTCAAGAACGGCCCGGCCCTGGACAACAGGCTGAAAACGCGTGATGGCAACGTGCGCGTGCCCAATATGGCGGCCACCGACAAGGCCGCGCTGGTGGCTTTCCTGAAGACGCTGGACGACCCGACGCTGCGCACCGACGCACGCTTTGGCAACCCGTTCAAGCCGTAAGACCAGCCTGCGGCCAGCGACAGCAGCGCACCGGCGACACCGCCGAGCAGTGGCACCAGCGCAGGCGGGCTCCAGCTGAAGTCGAACACCTGGTGGGTCAGCACCCAGCCGATGTCTGATCACGCGCCGCTCAGGCGGGGGCGTCAGGCTGCTTGGGCGGTGGCGCAAAGCGCTTGGTCGGCTTCGCGGCACTGAGGTAAAGGCCCTCGACCGCCGGGATGTTGGCTTCGATGTCCTTGATGCGGGTGGTGCCGGCCGGGTGGGTGGACAACCACTGAGGCGGTGCGCCCTTGTTGGCCACAGCCATCTTCTGCCACAGGCGCACGCCGGCTTGCGGCTCGTAGCCGCCGCGCGCCGCCAGGTCCAGGCCGATCTTGTCAGCCTCGGATTCGTCGTCACGGCCGAACTTCAACGTCAGCAACTGGCTGCCCATGTCGGCGAGGTAGCGCCCGCCACCACCCAGGCCGAGCAGTGCCGCGCCGATTTCGATCGCGCCGCGCGTCGCCGCCGACTTGCCCATCCGCTCGCGGGCATGCTCGCGCAGCGCGTGAGCGATCTCGTGGCCCATCACCTGAGCCACCTCGTCGTCGGTGAGCTGCAGCGTGTCGAGGATGCCGAAATAGAAGGCGATCTTGCCGCCCGGCATGCAGAAGGCATTGATCTGCTTGCTGCCGATCAGGTTGACCTCCCACTTCCAATTGGCGGCGCGCGGCGTGCTGCGCAGGTTGGGCGAACTGCTGAACGGAATCAACCGCTGGGCGATCGCGTTCAGGCGGATCACCTGGGGGTGGTTGGCCGGCGCCAGGGCCTTCTGCGCTGCCGCCTGCTGCAGCATCTGCTGGTACTGCTGCGCCGCCGCGCTTTCGATCTGCTCGGCCGGCACCAGCTTGGCGAGCGTGGATTGCTTGTCGACCTCGACACCGTCCCGCGCCCAGCTCGGCAGCGCCAAGGTCGCGCCCGCACCCAGCACCGCCTGGGCGAATCCACGGCGAGCGTGCAGACGACAAGCGCATCCGGCGTGATGCCAAAGGGCAGCGGCGGTGGCGGGGTCGGGCTCGAAGGTGGCGTGGGGGTCGAACTCTGCAGTCATGGTCGTGTTCGTCTGGCAGTGGGGTCGATATGGCAGTTCGGCAACTGTGGGCTGAGGTACGGTTCTCAATCGTCGACGGTTGGAGCTTTGGAATCAACCTCGAGTTCACGCACCGCATCGCGCAGCCACCACAGCATGCCCAACGCCGGCAGCGCCAGCACGGTGGACACGACGAAGAAGGTGGGCCATCCGATCGCCTCCGCCAGCACACCAGCCAACGGCCCGACCCAGACTCGGCCGACCGAGGCAAACGCCGAGAGCAAGGCGTATTGCGTGGCGGTGAAGCGCTGGTTGCACAGGCTCATCAGGAAGGCGACGAATGCGGCAGTACCCATGCCGCCGGAGAGGTTCTCGGCAGCGATCACCATCAGCAGGCCGCCGTCGATGTCGGTGGCCTGCGCCAGCTTGACGAACCCCCAATCGAACGGCGGCAACACGAAGCCGGGCAACGCGCCCTTGCCGTGGACAGCCAGCCACCAGAAGCCGAGGTTGCTGGCCATCTGCAGCACGCCAAACAGCAGCAGTGAACGCCACAACCCCAGCTTCAGCATCAGCAGGCCACCGACCAGCGCGCCACCGATCGTCAACCACAGACCGATCAGCTTGTTGACAACGCCCACCTCGGCCGGGCTGAACATCATCGCCTTCAGCAGGAACGGCGTCATCAGCGAGCCGGCGAAGGCATCGCCCAGCTTGTAGAGCACGATGAAGGCGAGGAAGGCAGCCGCGCCGCGCTGCGAGAAATAGCTGTTCAAACCGTTCAGCAGCGTCTGGAACTTGGCTGCCCGCGCTGCCCAGGCCGCCAGCGGCAGCGTGAACGCCAAACCCAGCAGCAGTGCCAGCAGCTCCGTCCATTTGCGCTGCAGTCCGGCATCCAAGGTGCTGCCCTCGAACCACGGGGCGAGCAGCGCGCGGGCGATCGGTGGGCCGAAACGGTCGCTGATGACGAAGCCCACCGCCACCGCTGCCAGCAGCGCGGCAAAGCCCATCAGGTCCTGCCGGGCCACGCTGGAGCGGTCGCCAACCGACAGGACGCGCGGCAGTGCAGTGGCCGAGAGCACCGCAGCCCCAGCCATCAGCGCCGCCATGAGGCGGTAGACCTCAGGCCAGGTCCAGCCGCCAGGCTGGCTGGCATTCGAAGGATCCACCCAGATCAACGCGATGCCGCCCGACAGGATCATCGCCAGCCGGTAGCCGAGCACGCTGAGCGACGAGCCCAGCCCACGCTCGCGCGCAGCCAGCAGATCGGTGCGGTAGGCATCGATGACCACGTCCTGCGACGCAGCCACAAAGGCCACCAGCACCGCCAGCAACGCAAAGCTGCGGGTCGCCTGCGTCGGCGAGGTATCGGCCAGCCACAGCAGCGTGCCCGCCAGCGCAAGTTGCGTGAGCACCAGCCAGCCGCGGCGGCGGCCGAGCCAGGGCAGCTCGAAGCGGTCCATCAGCGGCGCCCACAGGAACTTGAAGGTGTAAGGCAAGCCGACCAGGCTGAGAAAGCCGATGGTGGCCAGGTCCAGCCCTTCCAGGCTGAGCCAGGCCTGCATCGCCTGGCCGGTCAGCGCGAGAGGCAGGCCGGAGGCGAAGCCGAGAACGGTGACGACTGCCAGCCGGTGCAGCATGCCCGGGTCGATGTGTTTTGGCGTGCGGACAAGGGAGGGTGCGGCGTCACGCGGTTGGGCATCGGGCATGGCGCAGCAACGCTAGACCGACTTCTTCGCTGCCACCTTCTTTGCCGCGGCGCCCTTGGCGGCTGGCTTTGCAGGGCGCGGCTCGAACTCGAAGCTGACCTTGCCTTCCTTCGCGTCGAAGGCCAGCCGCGCCTTGAACTTGCGCCGGGTCTTGTTGGACACGAAGTTCTCCAGCAGATCGGTCTTGCCGGTCTGCAGCAGTTTGGTCATCTGCTCGCGTGGCACCGGCTGCTGCAGGATGATCTTGCCGCTCTTGAAGTCGCAGGTGACGTTGGCACCGACCGCGTGTTCGCACACATAGCTGGTGCCGTGCTCGAAGACCTTGCCCTGGTCCTTCGGGCAGTGTCCGAGCGGCTCCTGCTCGGAGAAATCGACCGCCTCGCCGGCCTCGGCCTTCGCGTCATCCCCGAAGTCGAACTCGAGCTTCCAGTTCTTGATCTCGTCGTCGTAGACCAGCTTGATCTCGGCGGTGAACGGCCAGCCGGCCTTGGAGCGAAAGCCTTCGAGCGGGCCGATCTTCCTGTTCGCGATGAAGGCCTCGACCTCGGGCAGCTCGAAGCTGCGGCTGCCGGGGATCTTGCTGATGGAAAAGCCGCAGCCCGGGCCTTCGCCCGCGTCTGAGGTCACCGCGCCTTCCTGGCCGATGCAGGTGAACCGGCGGTAGTTTTCCTTGACCACGCCGCCGCAGTTCGGGCACGGAACCTTCAGCGTCGCGTAGTCGCCGGGGATGGTGTCGCGGTCGTATTCCTTGGCCTTGGCGACGATGCGCTGCGTCATCGCCGCGATCTCGGCCATGAAGGCGTCGCGGCTGAGCTTGCCGTGCTCCATCTGCGCGAGCTGGTATTCCCAGTTGCCGGTCAGCTCGGGCTGGGTCAATTCCTCGACCTGCAGGCCGCGCAGCAGCGTCATCAGCTGAAACGCCTTGGCCGTGGGGATCAGCTCGCGGCCCTCGCGCACGATGTACTTCTCCAGGATCAGCCCTTCGATCGTCTGCGCCCGCGTCGCCGGTGTGCCCAGGCCCTTCTCGGCCATGGCTTCGCGCAACTCGTCGTCGTCGATCAGCTTGCCGGCACCCTCCATCGCGCTCAGCAGCGTGGCTTCCGTGTAGCGCGCGGGTGGCTTGGTCTTCAGCGCATTGACATCCACATTCTCGGTACGCACGATTTCGCCAGGCGCCACGGCGACCAGATTGGCATCGTCTTCCTGCGCCTCGCGGCCGTAGACCGCGAGCCATCCCGGCTTGACCATGACCTTGCCGTTGGTCTGGAAAGTGAAGTCCTTGCCAGTGGCTTTCACAGTCGAAATGCGGGTGGTGACCATGAACTCGGCCGGCGGGTAGAACACCGCGAGGAAGCGCTTGACGACCATGTCGTAAAGCTTGGCCTCGATCTCGGTCAGGCTCTTCGGAGCCAGCAGCGTCGGGATGATGGCGAAGTGGTCTGACACCTTCGCGTTGTCAAAGATGCGCTTGTTCGGCTTGACATAGCCATCATTGAGCGCCTTGCGCGCGTGGCCCGACAGGACCCGCAGCGGGCCGGGGAGCTCCTCGTCGGCCAGCATGGCCATGGTGTCCTTGACGACTGGCAGGTAGTCCTCGGGCAGCGCCTTGCTGTCGGTTCGCGGGTAGGTCAGTACCTTGTGCTTCTCGTACAGCGCCTGCGCGATGGAGAGCGTCGTCTTGGCGCTGAAGCCGAAGCGCGAGTTGGCCTCGCGTTGCAAGGTGGTCAGGTCGTACAAGCCGGGCGCACTCTGCGAACTCGGCTTGGCTTCTTCGCTGACGCTCGCAGGCTGGCCGCGCACCGCCTGCGCGATGGCCTGGGCGTCGGCCTCATTCCAGACGCGATCGTTGCGCAGTTCGGCATCGTCGGGGTTCTTCTTCCATTTCGGGTCGAACCACTTGCCGTCGTATTCGCCCGCGGCTGCGGCGAAGGTCGCCTTGATTTCCCAGTACGGCCTGGACACGTGCTTGCGGATCTTTTCCTCGCGCTCGACCACCACACTGAGCGTGGGTGTCTGCACGCGGCCGACCGTGGTCAGGAAGAAGCCGCCATCACGGGAATTGAACGCGGTCATCGCGCGGGTGCCGTTGATACCGACCAGCCAGTCGGCCTCGCTGCGGCTGCGTGCGGCGTCGGACAGGCCCTGCATCTCGGTGTCACCGCGGAGCTTGTCGAAGCCGTCGCGGATCGCCTGCGGCGTCATGCTCTGCAGCCACAGCCGCTGGATGGGCTTGGTCGTGGCTTTCTTCTCGTTGACACCCGCGTACTGCACGATCAACCGGAAGATCAGCTCACCTTCGCGTCCCGCGTCACAGGCATTGATGAGCGCGGTCACGTCCTTGCGCTTGACCAGCTTGACGACGGCCTGCAGCCGCGACTTGGCCTTGTCGATCGGCGCCAGATCGAAGTGCGGCGGGATCACCGGCAGGTTGTTGAAGCTCCACTTGCCTCGCTTGACGTCGAATTCCTCCGGCGCCTTGATTTCGACCAGATGGCCGACCGCCGAGGTGACGACGTAGCGGTCGTTTTCAAAATGGTCGGCTTGCTTGTCGAACTTGCCCGCCACAGGCGTGAGCGCCCGCACGATGTCCTGTGCGACGCTGGGCTTCTCGGCAATGATCAAAGTCTTGGTCATGTTTATTTGTCAAAACGCTGGAAAGGTGTCGTGGGGTTGATCAACACGGGCTCGATTCACGGCGTGCGCCTCTCTACAATTCACCGTCTCGCGCGCATGCACGCACGGGCGCACGCCCACGCACGCACACAATTTCAATGTACCCAAAGAAGTCGATGACGCAAGTGACGGCTCGAAACAGCTTCCCCGCAGCATCGAATCGGCGCTTCCAGGTCAGGCGCAGCAGCGTGCATGGTCGGGGCGTGTTTGCAGTGGCGCCGATCGCCCGCGACGAACTGATCATCGAATACACAGGTGAAGTCATCGGCTGGCCCGAGGCCCTGCGCCGCCACCCGCATGATCCAGAAGATCCCAACCATACCTTCTACTTCAGTCTGGAAGGCGGCAAGGTGATCGACGCCAAGGTCGGCGGCAACAGCTCGCGCTGGATCAACCACGCCTGCGATCCCAACTGCCAGGCCGATGAAACGGACGGTCGGGTGTTCATTCGCGCTTTGCGCGACCTGCAGCCGGGCGACGAACTGTTCTACGACTACGGTCTGGTGCTCGACGAACGCCAGACCGCGAAATTGAAGAAGCAATACGCCTGCCGTTGCGGCAGCCCGGCCTGTCGCGGCACCATGCTGGCACCGAAATCACGATGAATCAGTCCCTGCCAATCGCCGCCGACCACGGCCTCACCTGGAACGTGGAGCAGCTCTACCACCGGTTGGCACCCTGGCTGCCCGATCTGAGCATCGAAGTGGTTTCGGAGATCGCGTCGACGAATTCGGCGCTGCTGGAACGGGCGCGCGTTGGCAGCCGGCTCTCAGTCGAGGGCGACCGGGCCCAGGTGCGCCGCAGCACCGAAAGCCAGGCGTTCGGGCGACGTACCGCCGACCACCAACCCTGTCTGCTGGTGGCCGAACACCAGACACAGGGGCGCGGCAGGCACGGCCGGGTTTGGCAATCCGAGGCCGTGGCTTCGCTGACCTTCTCGCTGGCCATGCCGCTGGCCCCGGTCGATTGGTCCGGCTTTTCGCTGGCGGTCGGCGTGGCCCTGGCCGATGCCCTTGACCCGGCGGGAAAAGTCGCGAGCGGTCTGAGTGGCGCCTCGGCAACCGACCCTTGGATCGGTATCAAATGGCCGAATGACCTCTGGCTGATGCCGCCCGGAGGCAGCACAGCCGAGGGCCGCAAGCTTGGTGGCCTGCTGATCGAAACCGTGCCTGCCGGTGAAATGCGGCTGGCGGTGGTCGGCATCGGCCTCAACGTGCTGCCCTTGTCTCTGGCCCAGGCGCAGGCTGCCAGCGGGTTTGCCTGCCTGCAGGAAATCGATCCCGAGGTCAGTGCGCCGCAGGTGCTGGCACGCATCGTGTTGCCGCTGGTCGAAGCGCTGCAGCGCTTCGAGCGCGAAGGATTCGCCGGCTTTGCCGAGCGCTTCGCTGCTCGCGATGTGCTGCGTGGCCGCGCAGTGCATACCGGAGCAGTGAGCATGGGCGGGTCTGACTTGGCGGCCCGCACGTCCAGTGGCATCGAAGGCATTGCGGAGGGTGTTTCGGGCACCGGCGCTTTGCGCGTGCGCGTGGCCGACGACGGACTGCGCGAAGTCATGTCCGGCGAGGTCAGCGTCCGGCTGAGCCCCACCACCGCCAGCCCGCCATGCTGAGGGGCCTGCTGCTGGCCCTGGTGCTCGCGAATCTGACGTTTTTCGTCTGGTCGCAGGGTGGGCTCAGGACTGCCGGCGGCACCACAGCAGCAGGTGGACATGAGCCTGAGCGGCTGTTGCGACAGGTGCGTCCCGAAGCGGTGCAACTGCTGAGGCCACCTGTGGCTGCATCGACCCCGGCCGCAGGCGTCTCAGCGGCGAGTGCTGCAGCCAGTACCGCCAGCGGTGTCGATGCGGCCAGCGCCGCCAGCAGCGCGGCATCAGAGGCCGCATCGGCGCCCGCGTCTGCCGAGACCAGTGCTTCGGCGGCGGTTCAGGCATCTGCGGCATCGACTGCGTCAGCAGGGTCGGCGGCGGTTCTGGCACTCGCCCCGGCTCCACCTCCACCACCGGCGCCTCCTGGGACGCGGTGCCTGGAGGCTGGGCCGTTCAACGGTGTCGAACTGGCCTCCGCTGAGACCGCATTGGCGGCGAATGCAAAAACCCGTCGCATCGCCCGCCGCTGGGTGCAGATGACACCAGATGCAGCGAGCGCTCCCTCGACGCCGCAGCATCAGTTGCGCATCGATGCCACGCCCAGCGAGGTCGCGGTGCTGGAATCCCTGCCGGCCAGCGTGGTGGGCCGCAGTTTCACACCCTGCACCGCGCGCTGATCGTGCGGCCGGCAGGGCAGAGCTACGCGTCCTACTTCGCGACCACTCGCACCATCTCCAGCACCTTGTTCGAATAGCCCCATTCGTTGTCGTACCAGGCAACGATCTTGACGAAGGTGCTGTCGAGTGCGATGCCCGCATCGGCATCGAACACCGAGGTCATCGGTTCACCGCGGAAATCGGTCGAGACGACCTTGTCTTCGGTGTAGCCCAGCACGCCCTTCATGGCGCCCTCGGATTGGGCCTTCATTTCCGCGCAGATGTCCTTGTAGCTGGCTTCCTTGATCAGTTCCACCGTCAGGTCGATCACCGACACATCGGAGGTCGGCACGCGGAACGACATGCCGGTCAGCTTCTTGTTCAGTTCCGGAATCACCACGCCGACCGCCTTGGCCGCGCCGGTGGACGACGGAATGATGTTCTCGAGGATGCCGCGGCCGCCGCGCCAGTCCTTGTTCGAGGGGCCGTCCACCGTCTTTTGCGTTGCGGTCGCCGCATGGACGGTGGTCATCAGGCCGCGCTTGATGCCCCACTTGTCGTGCAGCACCTTGGCCACTGGTGCCAGGCAATTGGTGGTGCACGATGCGTTCGAGATGATGGCCTCGCCCTTGTAGGTGCCGTGGTTCACGCCGTAAACGAACATCGGTGTGTCGTCCTTCGACGGGGCCGAGAAGATCACCTTCTTCGCGCCGGCGGCCAGGTGCTTGGCACCCGTTTCCTGGGTCAGGAACAAGCCGGTGGCTTCCACCACGATGTCGGCGCCAACCTCGTTCCACTTCAGCTCCGCAGGATCCTTCAGCGCTGTCAGGCGGATCTTCTTGCCGTTGACGATCAGGGTGTTGCCGTCGACTGCAATGCTGCCCTTGAAGCGCCCGTGCACCGAGTCGTAGCCCAGCATGTAGGCCAGGTAGTCGGGCTCCAGCAGGTCGTTGATCGCGACGACTTCAATGTCGTTGAAGTTCTGGATGGCCGCACGAAACACCATGCGCCCGATGCGGCCGAAGCCGTTGATGCCGATCTTGATGGTCATTGCAGTTTCCTGGGATTTGAATTCGATTCGGGCTCAGCGCTTGAGCGCGCGCAGCACCGTCGCGACCACGTTGTCGGCCGTGAAGCCGAAATGCTTGAACAGCACCGGTGCAGGTGCTGATTCGCCGTAGGTGTCGATGCCGACGACGGCCGCGCAGCCGTACTTCCACCAGCCGTCGGTCACACCCATCTCGACCGCGATACGCGGCAGGCCCTTCGGCAGCACACTGGTTTTGTAAGCCGCGCTCTGGCGGTCAAACATCGTGGTGGAAGGCATCGACACGACACGTACGGCGACCTTCTGTTGCGCCAGCAACTGCTGGGCATGCAGCGCCAGACTGACCTCGGAGCCGGTCGCGATGATCACCGCCTGCGCCTTCTTCTTCAGCCCCACCTCGCTCGGCTCGGCCAGCACGTAGGCGCCTTTCGAGATGTCATCGAGACCGCTCTTCGGCGCATACGGCAGGTTGTGCCGCGACAGGATCAGCGCTGTCGGGCGATCATGGTTCAGCAGTGCGCAGGTCCAGGCGATCGCGGTCTCGGCGGTGTCGGCCGGGCGCCAGACGTCGAGGCCCGGAATCAGCCGCAGCGAGGCCACATGCTCGACCGACTGGTGGGTCGGGCCGTCTTCGCCAAGGCCGATGCTGTCGTGGGTGAACACATGCACCACCCGCAGCTTCATCAGCGCGGCCATGCGCACCGCATTGCGGCTGTAGTCGCTGAAGGTCAGGAAGGTGCCCCCATAGGGAATGAAGCCGCCGTGCAGCGCGACGCCATTCATGATCGCCGCCATGCCGAACTCGCGCACGCCGTAGTTGATGTGGCGGCCGCCTTGCCCTTCTTTTGTGACCACGGCGCCTGCCTCATCGAAGCGCAGCGCCGGCGTGCTGCTGGTGTTGGTGAAGACCGAGCCGGTCAGGTCGGCGCTGCCGCCGAGCAGTTCAGGCAGCGCCTTGGTGAAGGCTTCCAGCGCGATCTGGCTGGCCTTGCGGCTGGCCACCGTCTCCGCCTTGGTGTGCGCGGCCAACGCTGCATCGACTGCGACCTGTGCGAAATTCTTCGGCAGCTTGCCGTCAACGCGGCGCACGAACTCGAGCGCCAGTTCGGGGTAGGCCTTGCCGTAGGCCTCGAAGGCATCGACCCAGGCCGTTTCGGCGGCGAGGCCGCTGTGGCGCGCGTCCCAATGCTCGTAGACGGTTTCGGGAATCACGAAGGGCTCCGACGCCCAGCCCAGCGCTTCGCGGGTCAGCTTGATTTCTTCCGCACCCAGTGCCTCGCCATGCGCCTTGGCCGTACCACCCCGGTTCGGCGAGCCTTTGCCGATCGTGGTCTTGCAGCAGATCAGTGTCGGCTTGTCTGCGCGCTTGGCCTGGGCGATGGCGGCATCGACCGCGTCGACATCGTGGCCATCGACATTGGCGATGACGTTCCAGCCGTACGACTCGAAGCGCTTCGGTGTGTCATCGATGAACCACGGCTTCACTTGCCCGTCGATGCTGATGCCGTTGTCGTCGTACAGCGCGATCAGCTTGTTCAGCTTCCAGGCGCCGGCCAGTGCGCAGGCCTCGTGGCTGATGCCTTCCATCAGGCAACCGTCGCCGAGGAAGGCATAGGTGTGATGGTCGACGATGGTGTGGCCGGGACGGTTGAATTCGCTTGCCAGCAGCTTCTCGGCCAGCGCAAAGCCCACCGCATTGGTGATGCCCTGGCCCAGCGGACCGGTGGTGGTTTCGACGCCTGGCGTGATGCCGACCTCGGGATGGCCCGGCGTCTTGCTGTGCAGTTGGCGGAAGTTGCGCAACTCGCTCATCGGCAGCGCATACCCGGTGAGGTGCAGCAGTGCGTAGATCAACATGGAGCCATGACCGTTGCTCAGCACGAAGCGATCGCGGTCGGCCCAATGCGGGTTGCCGGGGTTGTGCTTCAGGTGCCGGCTCCACAGGGCCACCGCAATGTCGGCCATGCCCATCGGCGCGCCAGGGTGGCCCGAATTGGCCTGCTGCACGGCGTCCATCGTCAGTGCACGGATGGCATTGGCCATCAGGGAGGTGGAGTGGTTTGACGCGGTAGAAGCCATGCAGATCCCTGAGGTGGCGGTCGATAGAAACCCTAGATTCTAGGAGGCCTCGATAATTTGCTGGATGCCGCGCCTGACCTCCATCGCTGCCCTCGACAGCAGCCCACCGAGCGTTCTCCAGTGAAAGCCATCGTGCTGGCGGCCGGCCGCGGCGAGCGCATGCGCCCGCTGACCGACGTGACACCAAAGCCCCTGCTGCCGGTGCGCGGCAAACCGCTGATTGAATGGCATCTCGACGCCCTGGCGCGCGACGGCATCCGTGAGGTGGTCGTCAACACGGCGTGGCTGGAAGATCAGATCGTCGATACGCTGGGCGATGGTGCGCGTTTCGGTCTGGCGCTGCACTATTCGCGTGAGGGCCGCGATCACGGCGGTGCGCTCGAAACTGCGGGTGGCATTGCGACCGCGCTGCCGCTGTTGCGCGGTATGCCGGATTCGGCCGATGGCGAATGCTTCTGGGTCGTGTCAGGCGACATCTACATGCCGGGCTTTCACTTCGATGCAGAGCAGGCGCAACGTTTCGCCACCAGCGATCGGCTCGCCCACCTCTGGCTGGTGCCTAACCCGCCGTACCACTCACAAGGTGATTTCGGGCTGTCCGCCGACGGTCTGGGTCTGGCCGATGGCGTGGGCCCGGACGGCCAACGCTGGACCTACGCGAACATCGCGCTGTGCCGCGCGTCGCTGTTCGACGGCATCGCGCCCGGCAGTCGGGCCGCGCTCGGGCCTCTGTTGTTCGCCGCGATGCGGGCGCAGCGCGTGACGGCCGAGGTCTACCGGGGTCCGTGGGAAAACGTCGGCACGCCGGCTCAGTGGGAAGCGCTGAACGCCGCCGAAGCCTGAGCGGCATGCGGGCACTGGTTGACCTCCAGCGACAGGTGCACCAGCGCCGGGTAGGTCGCCAAGCGCGCGCGGTACTCGGCTGACGGCAGCGGCACATCGGCAACGATGCTCGCAATGGCCGCGTACTGCTGTCGACCCACACGCCACAGGTGCAGGTCGGCCACCCGGGCATCGCCGTCGGACTCGATGGCAGTGCGGATCTGATCGACCAGCGGGTGGTCCATCTCCCGGTCGAGCAGCACCGCAGCGGTCTGGCGCAGCAGGCCGACAGACCACACCCCGATGACCACCGAGCCCAGCACACCGACCAGCGGATCGAGCCACTGCCAGCCCAACCACAGGGCCGCGGCGAGCGCCAGGATCGCCAGCACCGAAGTCAGCGCATCGGCCAGCACATGCACATAGGCCGCCCGCAGGTTCAGGTCGTGACCACCGTCGGCTGTGGCGACGGGGTGGTCATGATGCGCATGGTCGTGCGCATGGTCATGCGCGTGGCCGCGCGCATGGTCGTGGGCGGCATGGCCATGGTCATGCGGTGCGTCATCGGCGCCATGCAGCAACCAGGCGGACACCAGATTGACCGCCAGACCGATGCAGGCGACCCACAGCGCAGCGGCCGCGTCGATGGGCGTGCCGTGCCACAGCCTCAGGGCCGACTCGAAGGCGATGCCCACCGCCACGATCGCCAGCACGAGTGCGCTGGCAAAGCCGCCCAGGACCTCGATCTTCCAGGTGCCGAAGGCATAGCGGGTGTCGCGCGCGTGGCGCCGTGCCAGCGCGTAGGCCACCGTGGCCACGCCCAGCGCCAGTGCATGCGTGCCCATGTGCCAGCCATCGGCCAGCAGTGCCATCGAACCGGTCAGCCAGCCGCCGATGATCTCGGCCACCATGGTGATCAGCGTCACCGCCAGCACGACGCGGGTGCGGGCTTCGCCACGGCGGTTGCCGCTGTCGAACACATGACTGTGCTGCCAGGGGCTGAGGTCATGCGTGTGGGTGTTCATGGTCATTGGGCTGTCGATTGGCGGGCGCGGCGCGCTGCCAATGGACAGGCGCGCAGCCTCGAGCGTAAACGAGCTGACCGCCGCGCCAGATGTCCGTCCTGTCAGACCAGCGCCAAGCGCATCGAATGCGCCATCTCGCCCGCCGTGGCTATAGTGCTCCGATGAGCCCCAGCATCTTTGCCGCTCGCCGCGCCCTGCTCGCCGAACGGCTTCGTGCGGCCGGTGGCGGTGTGGCCCTGCTGCCCACCGCGCCAGAGCGCCCGCGCAGTGCGGACAGCGACCATCCATACCGCCACGACAGCCACTTCCATTACCTGACCCACTTCGACGAGCCGCAGGCCTGGCTGGTGCTGCGCAGTGACGGACACAGCACCCTGTTCTGTCGCCCCGCCGACCCGGAGCATGCGGTGTGGCACGGGCACCGGCTCGGCACCGATGCGGCGCCGGAAGCGCTGGGCGTCGACGAGGCGCTGCCGATCGACAGCGTGCCCGACGCAATGCCTGCGCTGCTGGCAGGCCAGGGCACGGTCTGGTTCCCATTCGGGCGACATCCCGATCTGTCCGGACAGATCGAGGGCTGGCTGGCATCGTTGCGGGCTCAGGAACGCCGCGGGGTGGAGTGTCCGACGCAGTGCCGCGACCTTCACCCGCTGATCGCCGAGATGCGGCTCATCAAGGACGTCGGCGAGCTCGCGACGATGCGCCGCGCAGCGTCGATCTCGGCTGGTGCGCACCGGCGCGCCATGCGCTACTGCGCGCAGCGCTTCCGGCAGGGCGCATCGGCGGTGCATGAATATGAAATCGAGGCGGAGTTGCTGCATGAATTTCGTCGGCATGGCGCGCAAGGCCCGGCCTACCCGAGCATCGTGGCCGCCGGTGCCAACGCCTGCGTGCTGCACTACCCGGCTGGCCACGCGCGGCTGCTGCCCGACGAGTTGTGCTTGATCGACGCGGGCTGTGAACTCGATGGCTACGCCAGCGACATCACCCGCACCTTCCCGGCCAGCGGCCGTTTCAGCGGGCCGCAGCGGGCAATCTACGAACTGGTGCTGGCCGCTCAGCAGGCCGCAATCGATGCGACTCAGCCTGGCCAGCGCCAGCGCGATGCCCACCATGCGGCCGTGCGCGTTCTGGCGCAGGGTCTGCTCGATCTCGGCCTGCTGTCGCACGATGCCCATGGCGGGGTCGATGACGTGATCGCCAGCGCTGCCTACCGCTCTTTCTACATGCACGGCACCGGCCACTGGCTGGGGCGGGATGTGCACGACGTCGGCGAGTACCTGTCGCTGGGCGAAGCGCCGATCGAGCAGCCCGACGGTCTGGGCGGCACGGTGGTCAAGCGGCCGTCGCGGGTGCTGAAGCCAGGCATGGTGGTGACGCTCGAGCCCGGCCTCTACGTGCGCCCGGCGCCAGATGTGCCCGAACGCTACTGGAACATCGGTATCCGGGTGGAAGATGACGCGATCGTCACCGAGCTGGGCTGCGAACTGATCACCCGCGGCGTGCCGGTGGATCCAGACGAGATCGAAGCCTGGATGCGGGGCTGAGCGGCTGGCGATCTGAAGGGATTCCCGACCGCACTACGATGCGCGTGCCGCGCGACTTGCCTTTGAAAGCAACGTGAGTTCCAACGAATCTGTCCTCCGCCCTCCCCGATCGGTGATCGCCCGTCCGCTGAGGCTGGCCGTCGTTGGTGCCGGGCCGGTGGGACTGTCGCTCGCGGTGCAGGCGGCCCGTGCGCTTCCGCAAGCGCAGATCAGCCTGTTCGATACCCGGGCGATTGATGCCGATGTGTCCGGCGACCCGCGCACGCTGGCCATGTCGCTGGGCAGCGTGCAGCTGCTGCAACGCCTGGGCGCCTGGCGAGACGAGGCGGCGCAAGCGATCACCGAGGTGCACGTCTCGCAACAAGTGCCGTCGCTGGTAGGACTGGTCGGCGGGCTCGTTGGCGGGTGGCTGGGCGGCTCGTTCGATGAGCCGCAGGTGCGCATTCGCGCGTCGGACAGCGGCGTGACCATGCTGGGTGCGGTGCTGTCCTACGGCAACGTCACGGCGGCGCTGCAACAGGTATGGATGCAGGCGAGCCAGGCCGAGCCGCAGCGGCTGGTCAGCCGTTTCTCCACGCCAGTACGCTCACTGAAATCGCTGAGCTCGGGCGGTGTGGAAGTGGACGCGGACATCGCCGAGACCTTTGATCTGGCGGTGATCGCCGAGGGCGGCGTCTTTGCTGAACAGGCGCGCAAGGCGATCACCCGCGACTATGGCCAGGTGGCCTGGGTCGGCCAGGTGACGCTCGACGGCGCCCGAGACGGCGTCGCCTACGAACGCTTCACTCGCCACGGTCCGGCCGCGCTGCTGCCGCTAGGGCCTGGTCGCGCCGCGCTGGTGTGGTGTGTCGACGGCGCCGACGACCCGGTGGCCGAATTGAACGACGACCAACGCTGCTGCGTGCTGAACACCATCTTTCCAGCCGAAGCCGGCCGCATCAGCCGCGTGAGTTCACTGAAACGCTTCCCGCTGGGCCTGAACGCGGAGCGCAGCCTGACCAGCGACTCGGACGGCCGCATCGTGCGCATCGGCAATGCCGCGCAAACGCTGCATCCAGTGGCGGGGCAGGGCTTGAATCTCGGGCTGCGCGACGCCTTTGTGCTGGTGCGGACCCTGGCACGTTCAGACGATGTGGATCAGGCGCTTCGCCGGCTGAATCGGGAACGCGCGGCCGACCGCTGGGCGACGATTGGCGCGACCGATTTCCTGGCGCGCAGCTTCACCTGGCAGTTTCCGGGCGCCAGCACGGCCCGCGGTCTGGGTCTGACGGCCTTGCAGGCGGTCTCACCGCTGAAATCGGCGCTGACAAAGCAGATGATGTACGGGCGACGCTGACGCTTCAGCTCGCCGGCTGCAGTTCAGGCAGCGCGCGACCGGCGGCCGCTGCTCGCAGACGATCGCAGCCGACCCAGACATCGTCGGAGCGGAAGGCACCCTCGATCAAGGGCAGCAGGCGCTTGCTGTTGGCACGCAGGATGATCTGCTTGACCGACGCGATCTGTGAAGGGTGCATGGAGAAGCTTCGCAGGCCCATCGCCAACAACACCTCGGTGAAGGCGGCGTCGCCTGCCATCTCGCCGCACACGCTGACGGCCTTGCCGGCCTTGCGGGCCTGGCGGATCACGCTTTCGATGAGCTGCAGCACCGCCGGATGCCAGGGGTCATAGAGGTGCGCGACCGATTCGTCGCCACGATCGATCGCCAGCGTGTACTGGATCAGGTCGTTGGTGCCCAGCGACACGAAATCAAACAGCTTCAGCAGGCTGGGCAGCACCAGCGCGGCGGCCGGGACTTCGATCATCGCGCCGACTTCAACGTCGGTGAACGGCTTTCCTGCGTCGATCAGTTGCTGCTTGGCCCGCGCAATCGCCTCCAGGGTCTGCTTCGCTTCACCGACATGCGCCAGCATCGGCACCAGCAATTTGACCTTGCCGAAGGCGCTGGCACGCAGGATGGCCCGGATCTGCTGGCGGAACATGGCCGGCTCCGACAGGCTCCAGCGGATCGCACGCAAGCCCAGGGCCGGGTTCAGCGCATGCTCATGCCGCAGCTCATTGATCGACATGCGGTCCAGTGGCTTGTCGGCACCGACATCGACCGTGCGGATCGTCACCGGCATGCCGTTCATCGCCTGCACCACCGCGCGATAGGCCTCGAACTGCTCGTCTTCGCCGGGCAATTCGCCGGCGCGGTTCATGAACAGGAACTCGCTGCGATACAGCCCCACGCCCACCGCACCGGCGGCCACCGCCGCGGCGGCATCGCCTGGCAGCTCGATGTTGGCCAGCATCTCGACCGGCTCGCCGTCCAGAGTGACGGCCGGCGTGTTCCTCAATCGCGACAAACGCTGACGCTCGACATCGCGCTGGCGCTGGCGGAAGCGGTACTCCTCGAGCACGATGTCCGACGGGTTGACGATGACGAGCCCGGCATCGCCATCGATCACCACCAGGTCGTCCTGTCGGATCACGCGCGAGCCTTCGCGCGCGCCCACCACGGCCGGGATGTCGAGGCTGCGGGCGACGATGGCAGTGTGCGAGGTGGTCCCGCCCACGTCGGTGACGAAGCCCGCGAACACCGTGCGCTTGAAATGCAGCATGTCGGCCGGTGCGATGTCGTTGGCCACCAGCACGAGCGGCTCGTTGTGCGCGTCGGCGCCAGCGGGCTTCGCAGCCACATCGATCAGCGCAGGGGAGCCCCTCGCCATCGCGCGCAACAGCCGTTCGACCACCTGTTCGACGTCGGCCTTGCGCTCACGCAGGTAGTCGTCTTCCATGTCGTCGAACTGGCGCGCCAGCACCTCGAACTGCGCTGACAGGGCCCACTCGGCGTTGTAGCAGCGATCCTCGATCCACTGCTTGGTGGCCAGCTCCAGCGACTCGTCGTTGAGCAGCATCAGGTGCACGTCAAGGAGGGCCGACAACTCAGCCGGCGCGTCGTCGGGCAGGTCCGCCTGCAAAGCCGTGAGCTCATCAACGACGGCATTGCGGGCGTCACGCAAACGCCCGATCTCGTGGCCCACGTCGGCCACAGGAACGAAATAGTGCGCGACGTCGATGCGGCTGGACGAGACCAGCACCGCCCGACCGATGGCCACCCCCCGGGAAACGGGCAGACCGAACAACTGAAAGCTCATGGGTCATGCTAGCAGCGCCGTTGCGCTGCGGCGACCCGGGTTGTCACGGGCAGCGCCCGCGGCCGTCCAGGCAAGTGTCACCGCTGCGTCACCTGACGTTCACAAGCCAGTCACCCAGGCAGGCCAGCATCCGCCCATGGACTTTCAAGCTGTTGGGGCACAGGTTGCCATCGCGGGGTCGCCTTCGACATCTCATCCGAGCCTGGGTCAGGCTTGGCGTCAGCGTCCTGGACTCGACACCGTGGGAGCGGACCAGCCGCTTGGCTTCAAGGTGAGCTGGGCGCGCGACGAAGACGAGGTGCGAGCCGCCCAGCGTTTGCGCTACCAGGTGTTCGTCACGGAACTGGGAGCACGCCTGACCGTGCCGCGCGGCGCACCGGCCGGACACGACATCGATGTGTTCGACCCCTACTGCGAGCATCTGCTGGTGCGCAGCACCGACAGCGAGGACGGAGAGCCCGGCGAGGTGGTAGGAACCTACCGCGTACTGACCCCCGCGGCCGCGAAGCGAATCGGCGGGCTGTACAGCGAGGCTGAATTCGATCTGACGCGGCTGCGCGCACTGCGTCCGAAGATGGTCGAACTGGGTCGCTCCTGCGTGCACCCGGACTGGCGGCGCGGCGGCGTGATCCTGTCTCTGTGGGGCGCGCTGACCGAATTCATGCAGCGCAACCGCCTCGACACGATGATCGGCTGCGCCAGCATCAGCATGCACGACGGTGGCCATGTGGCGGCGAGCCTCTGGGAGCAGTTGCGGCGAACGCACCTGGCACCGGTCGAACGTCAGGTACCTCCGCGCCTGCCGCTGCCGATCGCTGACTTGCAAAGCGACCTGCGCGTGGAGGCCCCAGCCTTGATTCGGGGTTACTTGCGGTGCGGCGCCCAGGTTCTGGGCCCGCCTGCCTGGGACCCGGATTTCAACACTGCGGACCTGCCGATGTTGATGCGCATGGAAGACATGCCGGCACGCTATCGCCGGCACTTCCTCGGAACCTGACACGCCCAAGGCTGGCTTCGAACGCCTGATGCGGCGTGCGAATCCCGGGGCTCACTCCCCTTCGCCGAACTTGTCTTCGATCAGGGCGACCATCGCATTGATGGCCGCTTGTTCATCTTCGCCCGTGGCATCGATCTCGACATCGACGCCCAAGCCGGCGGCCAGCATCATCACCCCCATGATGCTCTTGGCATTGACGCGACGATCGCCGCGGCTGATGAACACCTCGCTTCGAAAGCCGCTGGCCGTTTTGGTGAGCTTGGCCGAGGCCCGCGCATGCAGGCCCAGCTTATTGCTGATGGTGACGTTGGTTCGAATCATGGGTGCCCGGCTGTGTCGCCTGGTTTTGCGGACGAGAAATGGACACCTGCATGACGCCCTGCGTGGCGCCAGCCACGGCCCGTGCGACCACGTCATCCAGAGGTTCATGCAGGTAACAGAGGGCACGCCAGAGCATCGGTACATTGATGCCGGTGACCACTTTCACCTGACCGAATTCGGCCAGACCGGCCAGCCGCTGAGCCACGTTGCATGGCGTGGCCCCGAAGACATCGGTGAGGATCAGCGCCTGCGGGTTGCGCACCTTGGCCAGCAGCTCAGCGGCCAACGCCTCGATATCTTCAACCGGCATGTCTGGCGCGACATCAAGCACTTCGAGCGACATCGCGCAGTCGGGGAATGCATGGCTCGCCACAGTCTTCAGCGACGAAGCCAGCGGGGCGTGGGCAATGATCAGCAATCCGGGCATGGCGCGCCATTATCTGTAGTTCGACCGGCTTGAGCCGCCAAAGCCCTTGCCGCAAACACGCGGCGTCGTGGAATACGCAACGCCCGCCTGATCAGGGCAGCTTCAATCCCGAAAAGAAGGTGTCCACCGCCTCGACATCGAGCTTCGTGCCAACCACGGTGGCCTGGTAGACCTGCGTCCCTTGGGTGAAGAACGTCGCCTGGGCTGCGATGGTTGAGCCGTCCGCACGCGTGCCACTCCAGCCCAGTCGCTGCGCCAGTGGATTCGGCGTCATGCCTGGCACGGCCTGGGTGCCCTTCACGGCGGTCGGACCACCCATGTTCCCGGCTGCTGCGTCGCGCAGGGCCTGAAGCACCGGGGTCACCTGCCCGGCCTCGCCGACATCGATGTGGCTCAGCGCGTAGACACTGTCGACCGCAGTGCACGAAGACAGCTGCATCGCCCGCTCAGCGCCAGCCACCACCACGCGCCGGATGTGGTGGTCTGGCTTGCAAGGAAACAGCGCACTGACCACGCTACCGGGAGGATGCGTCTCGCGCCAGTTCAGCGCTGGCGAACAGGCCGACAGGCAGCCGGCCAGAGCGATCCACAGCAGGGCAGCACGATAGCGGGGGCAGGCAATCACGGGCATCATGCGATCGATTATCGGAGGCGGACGGCCGGTGCCTTCTGGAGCTGTAAAGCGCGCAATCGGCCGGCGCCACAACACATTGCCCTGCAACCCGTGAATTATTCACACCCCAGGTCCGGTGGCGGCACGTCTTGCCGACTGGCGCAATGCAGCCAGCAAGTGAACACTACGTCCTTGCTGAGCCGGGCGTCACTTGAATGACGTCGCGCCGAGATTTCACCCCGCCGTTTTCGCCAGCCCATCACCGACACATGTCACGCCAAGCCGCGATCCAACGGCGAGCGATCTCGATTTCATGAGCGACTCCTCCACCACCGCAACGTCGATTCCATCGCAGCGCGTGCCGGCAACCGACGGGGTTCGCTGGCGCGAGCTGATCGCCGAATTCGGCGCCGAGATCGCCCATCCGCTGACGCTGGCGCTGGAGCGCGTCAACGCGCTGACCTCCAGCGGACGGATCGACCGCTCCGGACTGCGTCTGCTGCGCGAAGAGATCGAAACCGCACGACAGCTGGGCATGACCGCGCAACTGCTCGCCCGCTTCGCGAGCGCCGGACTGGCCCAGTCGCGCGAACGAGTCGCCCTGCTGGACACGCTGCAGTCCGTGCTCACGCACCGCAAACGGGAAACCGATGCGCGCGGCATCACCGTGCAGCCGACGGCGACACCGGTCGACGTGATCGTCGATGCATCGCTGCTGTTCAGCCTGCTCAACACCTTGATCGACTGGGCACTAACCCAGACACGCACGGCGATCGCCCTGGTCATCGATGTGGATACGTGGAAGGGCCACGCCCGCCTGAGCTGCCAATTCGCGTTGCTTCCCATCGATGCGGCAGCGCCGCCACCGCCACTTGATACGCTGACCTGGCGGCTGCTCGAGCAGACTGCCATGACGATGCACCTGGGCCTGGCGCGCCAGGTGAACGATCGCGTCGTGACGGTCACACTCGAGTTCGCCTTGCCGGCCAATGCGGACATCGAGGGCGTCAGCCCGGTCGACCTCGACCAGGGCTTTGACAGCTCCATCAATTCAAAACCGCTCGCTGGCAGCCATGTGGTGGTGATCGCCTCACGCCGCAGCATGCGAACCCGCATCCGAGACGCGCTGCGTCACATGGGCCTGATCGTCGACATGGTCACCTCGGTCGATGAGGCCATCGACTTCTGCAGCGATGGTCTGCCGCACGCCATCATCGTCGAGGGCATCCTCCACGGTGAACGATTCGATCACTTCCGCGCCGACATCCGCGCCGAGGTACCGGGGTTTCCGTTCATCGACATCGTCGAAGAGGGCAATGAATTCAACGTATCCAACGACACCGGCACCGAGCGCGCCAGGGTCGGTCAGGACGCGATCGAGGCGGCGCTGCCCTCGGTGCTGATGTTTGAGCTGTCGAAGACGCTGTAATGCCGGCGCGGCTCGCCGACGCCTACTTCAGCGAGCCGAATACCTTCTTCAGGATGTCACTGCCGGTACCGACCGGATCCTTGCGGATCTTTTTTTCTTCCTCGCCGATCATGAAGTACAGCCCGTCCAGCGCCTTGGCGGTCACGTACTGCTGAACATTGGCGTCCTTCTTGTCGAGCAGGCCCAGACCGGCGGCCTGGCCGGCGACGGCGTTGTACTTGTCGGCCAGTTCGACTTTTTCGGTGGCCTGGGTCACGATCGGCAGGAACTTCACGCCCAGCGGCTCACGCGTCTTGGCGGAGAAGAAGTCGGTGACCGACCGATCACCGCCTGTCAGGATCTTGCGGCCATCATCGACGCTCATGGTCTTGACCGCGCCCAGCAGCAGTTCCTTCGCTTGTGGCACTGCGGCCTCGGCGGCACGGTTCATTGCGGTGATCAGCTCATCAACCGAAGCGCCCTGGCCGGTGGCCTTCAGGAGCTTGGCGGCTTTCTTCAGCACGCCGGGCAAGGGGATCTTGACCTTGGGGTTGCCCAGGAAGCCATCGGTCTTGCCCAGCAGGCCCACCGCCGATTCAGCGCCGCGCTCCAGCGCTGCACGGATGCCGGAGGCGGTATCGCCATCACTGAGCGAACCCAACAGCGAAGCCGCCTGCACGGGTGCTGCGCCCACCCCACAGAGCCCCGCGCCCGACAATAGACCGATGGTGAACTTTCTGCGCTGCATGGACGTCTCCCGATGATGGTGGGTTCGTTGAAAAGGAAAGCGTTGCTTGCGGTGTGCGCTGGCGGCGCGGCGGCCGCGCTCGCTTATGGTGTGCTGCGGAGTTTCGCAGCACCTGATGTCATTCCGCCAGCGGCATACACCCTGCTCAACGGAACGCCAGCCCACACCGCCCAGTTGACCGGCCGGGTCGTGCTCGTCAACTTCTGGGCGACGAGTTGCGCCGTCTGCCTGCAGGAGATGCCTGACCTCGTGGCGACCCACGTCCGCTTCAAGGCGCGCGGCTTCGAGACGGTGGCGATCGCCATGACCTACGACCCACCGATCAACGTGGTGCGCTATACCGAGGCGAATGCGCTGCCGTTTCAGGTCGCGATCGACCACGATGGGAGTCTGGCCGAACGCTTCGGCAAGGTGGTGGCCACACCCACCAGCGTGCTGATCAACCAGCGCGGCGAGATCGTCGAGCGGCATGTCGGCCGACTCGACTTTGCGGCCTTGAACACCTCGATCGAACGCCTGCTGTCAGCGCACTGAAGCGCCCAGCAATGGGCTGGCTCAGCGCGATACTGCAGGGGCATCCACCCCCGCCACACCCGCCGCATGGGCCTGTTGATCAGCGTGGTAGCTGCTGCGCACCATCGCACCGACGGCGGCATGGGTGAAGCCCATCTTCGCGGCTTCCTCCTCGAACATGCGGAAGGTGTCCGGATGTACATAGCGGCGCACCGGCAGGTGGTGGCCGCTGGGCGCGAGGTACTGGCCGATGGTCAACATGTCGATGTCGTGCGCGCGCATGTCGCGCATGACCTGCAGGATTTCCTCGTCGGTCTCGCCCAGGCCGACCATCAGGCCGCTCTTGGTCGGCACGTCGGGATGCAGCGCCTTGAACTTCTTCAGCAGGTTCAGGCTGAAGGCGTAGTCGCTGCCGGGCCGGGCCTCCTTGTACAGGCGCGGCGCGGTCTCCAGGTTGTGGTTCATCACATCGGGCGGTGCGGCCTTCAGGATCTCCAGCGCGCGATCGTCGCGGCCGCGGAAGTCAGGGACCAGCACCTCGATGCGGGTCGCCGGCGACAGCGCCCGCGTCTGGCGGATGCACTCGACGAAATGTGCGGCCCCGCCGTCGCGAAGGTCGTCCCGGTCGACACTGGTGATGACGACATAGTTCAGCTTCAGTGCAGCGATCGTCTTCGCCAGGTTCAGCGGCTCGTTCACGTCCAGCGGATCGGGCCGGCCGTGGCCCACGTCGCAGAACGGGCAGCGCCGGGTGCACTTGTCGCCCATGATCATGAAGGTTGCCGTGCCCTTGCCGAAGCACTCGCCGATGTTCGGGCAGGAGGCTTCCTCGCAGACGGTGTGCAGTTGGTGCTCGCGCAGGATCTGCTTGATCTCGTAGAAGCGGCTGCTGGCAGAGCCCGCCTTGACCCGGATCCAGTCCGGCTTCTTGAGCGTCTCTGCCGGGACGATCTTGATCGGGATGCGCGAGGTCTTGGCCTGCGATTTCTGCTTGGCGCTGGCGTCGTAGGCCTGTGCGTTCGGTGCGGCGTCGGCCGCGACGGGGGTCAGGGATTCGGAAGGCATTTCGATCTTTCGGGGGACAGCTCAGCGGGCGGGTCGCGCGCTGTCGTCAGGGCGCCAGATGAGCGGCGAGCTTGGCGCCGAGGTGCTGCGCCACCGATCCCGCATCGACATGGACACCGAGTGTAGCCAGATCGACCGTCGCGAGGCCGGCATAGCCGCAGGGATCGATGCGCTGAAAGGGGCTCAGATCCATCGCCACGTTCAGCGCCACGCCGTGGTATGTGAAATGCCGGCTGACCTTGATCCCGAGCGCGGCAATCTTGCCCAGCCCCTGAAAGGCGTTGGGCGCCGAAACCCCCTGCCGCTCGCTCGGCGGCACCCGCTCCAGCGGCGCGTGTCCAAACGGATCGTCCAGCCGCACATAGATGCCAGGCGCGCCCGGCACCCGATGCCCGGTGACGCCAAGCGCCTCCAGCGTCTGCAGCACGCAGTGCTCAAGGCGGTAAACATATTCCTTGACGTAGATGCCCAAACGCTTCAGATCAATCAGCGGATAGACCACCACCTGGCCAGGCCCGTGATACGTGACCTGCCCGCCACGGTTCGTCTGGATGACCGGAATGTCACCCGGCTCGCGCAGGTGCTCTGGCCTTCCGGCCAAGCCCTGGGTGTAGACCGGCGGGTGCTCGCACAGCCAGATTTCGTCGTCCGTCGGTGCCGTTGCCGCAATGCGCGCGTCGGTGTGGGCGCGCATTGCCGCGATCGTTGCGGCGGCATCGACACGCCCCTTGTGAACCAGGATCGGCAAGGTCATGCGCTGTCGCCGAGTCCTACAGCACCACCTTGACCATCGGATGCGAACTCAATGCGCGGTAGAGCTCATCGAGCTGCTCGCGGCTGGTCGCGGTGACCGTCACGGTGAGGGCCAGGTATTTGTTGCCCGAACTCAGGCGCGTTTCGATGCGACTGTCGTCGAGCAGCGGATCGAAGCGCCGCGCGACGTCGAGCACGGCTTCGGTATAGCCATCGACGTTGGCGCCCATCACCTTGATCGGGAACAGTGACGGGTACTCGATCAGCGACTGATCGGAGGGGGTGCTGGGCATCGGCATCTTGCTCAAGAACGTTGCGCAGCCTTGGCGCGCTGATAGGCGGCATACAGCCTGGCGTAGACCGGGCCCGGCTTGCCGCGCAAGGCGCCGTGTCCGACGGATTCACCATCAAGCGTGGTCACCGAAAGCACTTCCTTGGTGGCCGAACTCAGCATCAGTTCATCGGCCGCGGTCACCTCGACCTCGGAGATCGGCCGCAGGTTGAAGGCGATGCCCTCTTCCTCGCAAAGCTCACGGATCAGCTCGAAGCGGATGCCCTCAAGCACATGCTCGCTCTTGGGCGGGCCCAGCACGGCGCCCTCATGCACTACCCACACATTGCAGGCAGCGGCCTCGGTCAGGAAGCCATCGCGGAACATGATGGTTTCGGCCGCGCCATGGTCGGCCGATATCTGCCGGGCGAGCACATTGCCCAGCAAGGAAATGCTCTTGATGTCGCCGCGCTCCCATCGGAAGTCACGCGCCGAGATGCAGGCCACGCCGCGATGGCGCTGCTCGGCACTGGGCGGCTTCAACGCGCTGGTCATCATGAACACCGTGGGCTCGATGTCGGTCGGCATCACATGGTCGCGCGGCGCCACGCCACGGGTCACCTGCAGGTACAGCAACTGGTCGCTGGCCGGGTTCGCTGCGATCAGCTGGCGGCAGCGCTCCAGCCATTCGGCCGCGGTGTGTGGGTTGGCGATGCGCACCTTCGCCAGGCTGCGATCAAGGCGTGCCATGTGCTCGTCGAAGCGGAACACATGGCGCTCATAGACCGGCACCACTTCGTAGATGCCGTCGCCGAACAGGAATCCTCTGTCCAATACCGACACCTTCGCCAGGTTCAACGCGGTGTATTCACCGTTCAGGTAGCACAGGGTGTCGGGCAGACTTTGCATGGCAGGTTCTCCGTTGGCGCCCGTGCGGGCTCATCGAACAAGCCTGGACAGGTTACTTGATCCAGAGCCGCAAGGCATCCCAGGCGCGGCTGAACACACCGGCAATCTCGACCGGCTCCAGCACCACCAACGGCACGTCGAGCACCGGCGTACCGGCAGCGGTGCTGACCTTGATGGTGCCGACGCGCTGTCCCTTGGCCAGCGGCGCCATCAACGGGTCGGTGCGCTCGAGCTTGGTCTGCAGCTTGCCACCCTCGCCGCGAGGCATCGTGACGAACACGCCGCCCACGGCGCCCAGTGCTGCCTGCGCCGCCTTGCCTTTCCAGACCGGCACCGTGGTCACCGGCTTGCTCGCGTCGAACAGCCGCACCGTCTCGAACGCGGCATAACCCCAGTTCAGCAACTTCTGGCTTTCGTTCGCGCGGGACTCCATCGAGGTGGTGTTCAGCACCACACTGAGCAACCGACGTGGCCCGCCGCCCGCTCCACCCGTTCCCAGATTGGGAAATTCCCGCTGCGCACTGGCGATCAGGCAGTAGCCGGCCGATTCGGTGTAACCCGTCTTCATGCCGTCGATACTCGGGTCGCGACGCAGCAGCAGGTTTCGGTTGGGCTGGCTGATGTTGTTGTACTTGTACTCCTTGATCGAGTAGTACGCGTACTCGGTCGGGAAGTCGCGGATGATGTGGCTGGCGATCACTGTCAGGTCGCGCGCCGTGCTCTTGTGGCCTGGCTCGGTCAAGCCAGTGACGTTCCTGAAGCTGGTGTTCTTCAGTCCCCAGGCTTGGGCCTGGCGGTTCATCATCGCGACAAACTGATCGAGCGTGCCACCCACCGCCTCGGCCAAGGCGACCGACGCATCGTTGCCAGACTGCACGATCATGCCCTTGAGCAGTTCATCGACGGTGGGCGTCATCGTGGTGTCGATGAACATCAGCGAACCGCCGCCCTTGCGCTCTTCCCAGGCGCGGCGTGAAACCGCCACCGGCTGCGTCAGCGACAGCTTCTTCTCCTTCAGCGCGGTGAACACCACGTACGCGGTCATCAGCTTGGTCAGGGACGCCGGGTCTGAAGGCGCATCGGCATCGCGCTCGGCCAGCGTCTGGTTGCTGGTCATGTCGAGCAGCAGGTAGCTGCGTGCCGCGATTTCCGGTGGCAGCGGGGCCTGGGCGCTTGCAAAGGTGCTGGCGAGCCACAACAAGCCAATGGAGAACGAACGCGACAGGGCAGAACGCAAGACGGGCATCAGAAATCCATCAGGAAGAAGGGGGAACAGGAACCTCAGCCGCGGGGCTGCAACTGCTGGGTCACCACACGCTTGAGCCAACCGAGTTGCCCGTGAAAGAAGTGCCCGACACCGGGCAGCACGATCACCGACAGCGACTGAGGCTGCGCCCAGGCCAGCGTGGCCGAGAGCGGAACCACCTCATCACTTTCGCCATGGATGACCACGGTGTCCTCTGGCACCACCGGCAGTTGCTGCTTCTCGGTTGAAGGCCCGACCAGCACGAGGCGCTGCGGGCGCTCCGCCTCGGGCAGCCGCGAGGCCGCTTCGGCAGCCACGTAACCGCCGAAGGAAAAGCCCGCGAGCAACAGGGGCTGCGCTGGGGCACGGTGCTGGGCCACCACGGCCAGCGCGTCCTCGACCTCGCCACGCCCGTCGTCCCAGCTGCCGGCCGACTGGCCCACACCTCGGTAGTTGAAGCGAACCGTCGTCCAGCCGAGTGCGAGCAGGGCGCGGGCGACCGTCTGTACCACCTTGTTGTCCATCGTGCCGCCGAACAGCGGATGCGGATGGCACACGACCGCCACTCCGACCGACGCAACTCCAGACGCGTCAATCGCGCATTCCAGCGCGCCCGCGGGGCCGGGGCATGAAGTTTTTTGGGTCTGCGAATTCATGGTGCGGTAAGTGACGCCCGCAGTGGGCGATGTGTCACTTGCCAACCGAAGGCGGCAACAGGAGGCGCTCGACGATCCGACCTTGCACAAGATGCGAATCGACGATTTCATCGATGTCGTCGTTGTCGACGAAGGTGTACCAGACCGCCTCTGGATAGACCACCGCAACCGGCCCGCCGGCGCAGCGATCAAGGCAGCCGGCCTTGTTCACCCGCACCTGGCCCGGGCCCGAGAGGCCCGCTGCCTTGATGCGCGACTTGCATCGATCGAATCCGGACTGCGCATCGTGCCGCGCGCAGGATTCCTCGTCCTTGTCACGCTGGTTGAGGCAGAAGAAGATATGTCGGCCGAAATAGCTCATGAAGGGATTCTACGGAGGCCGCTGTCCAGCACCGGCGATAGAGGCGCAACGACCTGTACCTTCAGGTGTCTTCGCGAGAGGCGACCCGCCCCAGCAGGTAAGCCATCGCGGCATAGGGCCACAACCAGCCCACCCACTGGGCCGCGCCGTGAAAACGGATGAAGCGACCCTGCTCCCAAGCGTGAAGGCTCTGCGCGTAATAGGCATCTTCGGGGGCCTGGGCCACCAGCATGACCAGTGCGGTCAGGGCCATCAGGCCCAGCGCCGCCGCCGCACGCCGCGGCACCCAGACCAACAGCAGTGCCGCGAGCGCACCGACACCGACTCCGACTGCCGCGCCGCTGGTCAGCCATGCCAGTGAATGGTCAGGTCCGAAGTTGAGCGCGGTCGAGAGCGTCGTGGCGCCTATCCCGGCCAGAGTGACGACCACCAGCAGGAAGGCTCGACGCCAGCCAGCGCGGGAAACGGCATAGCCCAGCAGGCAGGGCGCCAGCAGGCCGAGCGCGATGGCGCAAAGCTGGCCCAAGGGTGACAAGTCGGGCGCGACCGCTTGCGCTTCGAGCGCGGTGCGCCCCCAGTCCGCCAGCGGTGTGTCGGCAAGCACCGACGTGACCGCGACGCGCAACCGGGACAGCACCTGACCGACACCCAGCGGCAGCGAGGTCGGGAACAACAGCCCGACCGGCCACAACAGCAGCAAAGCCAGGCCGCCCGCGCTGCGGTCGACAAACCAGCGATCGCGCAGACGCTGCCAGCGGTCGAGCAGGCCCACTGCTTTTGTCAGGCCACCGACGGCCGCGCCAGCGGCTGCGCCGATCGTGTTGAGCGCCCAGTCGACATTCGACGGGATGCGCGAAGGCAAGCCGTTCTGCGTCAGCTCCATCGCGAGCGACAACGAGGCGGCCATCCAGATCGAGTGCAATGCCCCGATCAGGGCCGAGCGCCCGCTGCGGACCTGCGTGGTGAAAATGAGAAACCCGAGCGGCATGTAGCCGAGCAGGTTCGATACCAGATCGAACGCCGTCCAGTAGCGCGGCCAGGGCAGCAGCAAGAAAGCCAGTGGGGAGCTCACTGGCCAGCGCCAGTCGGCCAGCGGATAGAGGCTCGCGTAAACGATCAGGCCCGCGTACAGCCAGGCCAGCAGCAATGCGGAACTCCGGTGACGCACCATCGCGCAGCACTCGGTTCAGCGTGCGATCAAAACGGCTTGACCACCACCAGCACGACGATGGCAATCATCAGCAGCACCGACACCTCGTTGAAGACACGGAACCAGCGGTCGCTGCGCTGGTTGGTGAACTGCTCGAACTGGCGCAGCAGCGAGCGGCACATGTGGTGATAACCCACGGCCAGCAGCACCAGCACGATCTTGGCGTGCAGCCATCCGCCAGCGTTGAGGCCGAAGTAGCCCAGCCACAGCCACAGCCCCAGCCCGATCGCCGGCACCATCAGCAGGCTGCTGAAGCGATAGAGCTTGCGCGCCATCAGCAGCAAGCGCTCCCGCTCGGCGTGGCTGTCGGCGGGCACCATCGCCAGATTGACAAAGATCCGCGGCAGATAAAAGAGCCCGGCGAACCAGCTGGTGACGAAGACGATGTGAAACGCTTTGATCCAGAGCATCGGCAGATTATCGCCATGCGCTGCGTCTATCATCCGCCGACTTCCAGCCCCAACCCCTACGGCGACGTCTCGTGCACACACCTCCTGCCTACCCCAGCAGCCGCCCGAGGCGCCTGCGCAAAGACGAATTCAGCCGCGCCATGGTGCGCGAGCACCGGCTGCATCCGAGTGACCTGATCCTGCCGGTGTTCGTCACCGCCGGACACAACCAGACACAAGATGTCGCCTCGATGCCGGGCGTCCAGCGCGTCACCCTGGACCGACTGCTCCCTGTCGCCGAGCGCTGCCTGACACTGGGCATTCCCGTGCTGGCGCTGTTCCCGGTGATCGAGACCGACCTGAAAACCGAGGACGGTGCCGAGGCGCTGAACCCTGAAGGTCTGGTTCCCACCGTGGTGCGTGAACTCAAGCGCCGCTTCCCGGAACTGGGCGTGCTGACCGATGTGGCGCTCGACCCGTACACCAGCCATGGTCAGGACGGTCTGCTCGATGCCACCGGCTACATCGTCAACGACCCCACCGTCGATGTGCTGCGGCGGCAAGCCCTGGTGCATGCCGAGGCTGGCGTCGACATCGTCGCCCCGAGCGACATGATGGACGGGCGCATCGGTGTGATCCGCCATGCGCTGGAAACCAAGGGCTACATCCACACCAAGATCATGGCCTACAGCGCCAAGTACGCCAGCGCCTTCTACGGCCCGTTCCGCGACGCCGTGGGCTCGGCTGGCAATCTGGGCAAGAGCAACAAGAAGGTCTACCAGATGGACCCGGGCAACAGCGACGAGGCCCTGCGCGAGGTCGCGCTGGACATCGCCGAGGGCGCCGACATGGTGATGGTCAAGCCTGGCATGCCGTACCTCGACATCGTGCGCCGGGTGAAGGACGAATTCCGCGTGCCGACCTTCGCCTACCAGGTCAGCGGCGAATACGCGATGCTGAAGGCCGCAGCCGCCAATGGCTGGCTGGACCACGACGCCGTGATGATGGAAAGCCTGCTTGCGTTCAAGCGCGCCGGCGCCGATGGCGTACTGACCTACTTCGCGCTCGATGCCGCGCGCCTGATGAAGGCCGACTGACACTGGCGCTGGAACGACGATGCGCGTCTTCCACATCAGCGGCGATCAGTTCAGCGAGCTTGATGGGTTGCCTGAGTCGCTGCCGGCGACAGGCTACCTGTGGGTCGGCAGCGCACGCCGCGAGTTCGAGGTGCAAACGCCGATGCTGCAAGCCGCGCTGCAGCGCTGGACCGGCGGGCAGCTGGTCGACGTGCACATCGCCGACCTGCTGAACAACCAGCTGCCCTCGCACTTCGATTACACCTCCTGGTACGACATGCTGGTGTTCCGGCGGCTGGCCGCTGGCGAGGGCAGCGCGCCGATGTTCCTCGACGACAGCAAGGGCACGCTGAGCACCGCCCGCGCAGCGCTGGATGCGATCGACACCAGCCCGGTCGGTTTTGCGCTGTTTGATCGCGTGCTGCTGACGGTGCACCCGACCGACTGCACGGTGCGCGAGTTCTTCGCCAATCGCCTGCAGCAACAGGCGCTGCCCACAGCAGGCGATGTGCGCGTCAGCGAGGGTCGCAGCACGGCACGCCTGCCCACCAGCCCGGCCGACCTGATGCTGCGCATGGTCAACCACATGGTCGACAGCTACCTCGAGCTGCGCCGCTTGCTGACCAAGCAACTGAGCTACCTGCAGCAGGAGCTGTTCAACCCGCGCAGCCGCTTCGACAACTGGCAGATGCTGCTCGATTCGCGCAACTCGCTGCACCTGCTCGAAGACACCTGCGAAGACCAGCGCAGCGCGATCACCGAATGGATCGATGCGCTCGACGAGTGGCCCCCCGAGGCCGACAACAACGCACGGCGCGAGCGCGAGCTGCTGCGCGTGCGCTCGCGCGACGTGCTCGAACACATCGAGCGGGTGCTGGGCCATGTGCGCCGGCTCGAATCCTCGGCCGAGACCGCGGTGCAGATGCATTTCTCGGCGCAGAGCAACCGAACCAACGCCATCATGCGCACGCTGACGGTGCTGACGGCGATCTTCATGCCGCTGAACCTGGTCACCGGTTTCTTCGGCATGAATTTCGAGGGCCTGCCGCTGATCCACAGCCGAACCGGCTTCTGGACCATCTTCCTCTGCATGCTCGTGGTCGGCATTGGCCTGAGCGTGTTCTTCTGGCGAAAGCGCTACCTGAGCTCGTCGCGCTGAGCGACACGATCGCCAGGCCTCGGCGGCGATCGACCCGAAGATCAGGCCGAATACGGATCGGCAAACCCCAGCGACTGCATCAACTCGCTTTCACGCGCTTCCATGAGCTCGGCCTCTCCGTCGCGCTCGTGGTCATGGCCTTGGGCGTGCAGCGTGCCGTGGATCAGCAGGTGCGCATAGTGGGCTTCAAGCGTGCGCGATTGCGCATGCGCTTCGGCCTCGACCACATCGGCGCACAGCACCAGATCAGCATGCACCAGCGGCGCGTGGCTGTAGTCGAAGGTCAGCACGTTGGTGGCGTAATCCTTGCCACGGAAGTCGCGGTTCAGTGCCCGGGCCTCATCGGTGCCGACAATGCGCACCGTGATCTCTGCCGGGGCCTGCAGCGCTGCCCGAATCCAGCGCGCCACGCGGTGCCGGGGCAGCTGTGCGCGGTGCGCACGAGCGAGCTCGTCGCGCGCAAACTGCAACGACAGCGTCAACGCAGGTCGAGACATCTCAAGCAGGGTCTGAGCGCGACGCCTCGTAGGCATCGACGATCCGCGCGACCAGCGGGTGGCGCACCACATCGCCGGAGTTGAAGCGCGTCGTGGCAATGCCGCGCACCCGCCGCAGCACACGCTCGGCGTCGATCAGACCGCTCATCTGGCCGCGTGGCAAATCGATCTGGCTGACGTCTCCGGTGATGACGCACTTGCTGCCGAAGCCGATGCGGGTCAGGAACATCTTCATCTGCTCGGGCGTGGTGTTCTGCGCCTCGTCGAGGATCACGAACGCATTGTTCAGCGTGCGCCCGCGCATGAAAGCCAGCGGCGCGATCTCGATGGTGGCCTTCTCGAACGCCCGGGTGACCTTGTCAAGGCCCATCAGATCGTAGAGCGCATCGTAGAGTGGGCGCAGATACGGGTCGACCTTCTGCGCCAGATCGCCAGGCAGGAAGCCGAGGCGCTCGCCCGCTTCAACGGCCGGCCGCGTCAGCACGATGCGCTGCACGCTGCTGCGCTCCAACGCATCAATCGCGCAGGCCACCGCCAGGAAGGTCTTGCCGGTGCCGGCCGGCCCGATACCGAATGTGATGTCGTGCGACTGGATGTTGCTCAAGTACACCTGCTGATTGGGCGTGCGCCCGGCCAGATCGGCACGTCGGGTGCGCAACGCGGTGACCGGCTGAGCTGCAGTTACCACGGGCTCGGTCGCGTTGGCCCGATCGCTCGCGGGGCGACGGCTCAGCGGGATCGCACGGCCGGCCGCGTCGGCCGCGGCTTCCACCAGCGAGAGCTGGAACGCATCAGCCGCCAATGGCAGCCTGGCCCGGTCGTACAAGGACTGGAGAAGACTGACGGCACGTTCGGCCTGCGCTTTTCCACCTTCAATGCTGAACGATTCATTGCGGCGCGTGATCGTCACGTCGAACGCCGATTCGATGTCGCGCAAATGCCCGTCCAGCGGGCCGCAAAGGTGGGCAAGCCGGGTGTTGTCGAGCGGGAAGAATGCGTGTCTGAGGATCAAGATCGACCGATGCTGCAGAGAGTTTTCGTATTGTGGCGCGTGCTTCGTGAAGGAAGGCGGTCGTTGCGGCTTCACGGGTGCGGCTCGCTGGCATGCCTCCTGCACAATCGCGCCCCATGCGAACCCGAGGCGTGCTGCACATTCTGGCCCTGTGGCTGTGGCTCGCTCTCGGCTCTTCCCAGGCGGCGGTGCTGACGATTGCGTCGGTGCAGTCCGTGCAGAGCGAGGCCGCCCACTTTCCGACCGACGCGACTGCGGTGACGACAGCCTTGCCAGATGAGTGGGAGCACTCGCGAGCGGATCACGACGGCAGCGTCTGGTACCGCAGCCACTTCGACCTGCCCGCGAGCGTCGGCAACGATGACTTGCTGGCGCTCTACATCGAACACGTCTGCAGCAACCTCGAAGTGCACCTGAACGGGCGCCGCATCTACAGCGGGGGCCGCATGAGCGAGCCAATCACCCGCAACTGCTACCGCCCGCAACTGGTGAGCTTGCCGGCGGCCCTGCTGAATTCGCACGGCAATGTGCTGGACATTCAGGTCCGAGGGTCGGCGCTGCGGCATGTCGCGGAGCGCGCTCGGGCGGGTGACCTGTCGGTGTTGCGCATTGGCCCCGAGGCAGAAGTGGCAGCGCTGTATGGCCAGCGGGAGTTCTGGAGCATCACCACCGTGCAGATTGCCAGCATCACGCTGACCGCACTCGGTGGATTCCTGCTGGCGCTGAGCTGGATCAACCGAAAGGAACGCTACCTGAAGTACTACGGTGCGTTGCTGATTGGCTGGTCTTTGCTGTCGCTGCGGGTGTGGTGGCCGCACTGGCCCGTGGCAACACGGGAGTTCGAACTGCTGGTGTGCAGCGCATTTGCGCCGTTCGTAGGCGTCGCGGTGCAGTTTTTCCTGAGCTATGCGGGCGTGCGCTCTCCTCGCATTGCCGGCGGCCTGCTGCTCCAGTGCCTGCTGGTGCCGGCGAGCCTGCTGGTGGCTCCCGCCGACGACTTTTTCCTGCTTGCGAATGCCTGGTTCGCCTTGATGTCAGTGGAACTGGTTGCGTCCATCGTCTACTACTTGCGTCTGGTCTGGAAGAACAGCCGTGTCGATTTCTGGCCCATGGGGCTGACGGCCGGCGGGATGGGCGTCGTGGTGTTGCTGGAGCTGGCAGTGCAGTACGGGTGGCTGCCCATGCACTCGGTTCAGCCGCTCAACGTCGCGCTGCCCTTGCTCTTGCTGGGCATCGGCTCTCGGCTCTTGCAGGTGTTCGGCCGGGCGCTGCAGGCCGCCGAGATCAACCGCGCACAGCTCGAGAATCGGGTGCGGGAAGCCGCTGTCGAGATCGAAAGCAACTTTGCGCAGATGTCGGCGCTGCGTGTCGAGCAAGTGACCGAGAAGGAACGCAAGCGCATCGCCGCCGACCTGCACGACGATCTGGGTGCCAAGCTGCTCACCATCGTGCACACCAGTGAGAGCGAACGCATCTCGACGCTCGCGCGCGAGGCGCTCGAAGAAATGCGGCTGTCAGTGCGTGGTCTGACCGGCAAACCAGTGCAACTCGCCGATGCCCTGGCCGACTGGCGTGCCGAGGTGGTTTCGCGACTGGGCCAGGCCAACATCGAGGTGGACTGGCGCAACCCGTCCGACGATCTTCAGCAGAAGCTCAGTGCGCGGGTTCTCGTGCAGACCACCCGCATCCTGCGCGAAGCCGTGAGCAACATCATCAAGCACAGCGGCGCCTCGCATTGCAAGGTGCGCACCTCGGTCGATGGGACGCACTTCGGCTTGCTGGTGCAGGACAACGGCATTGGCATTGCGATGGAACTCGACGGCAAGCTGGACAGAGGCCACGGCATGTCGAGCATGAAGCACCGCGCCAAGCAATTGGCTGGACAGTGCCTGGTGGAGTCGGGACCGGGCTACGGCACCGTGATCAGACTCACGATTCCGCTGTAATTCAGTGGTGAGTGGCATCTAAATCCGTCAGGAGTGCGTTGATATCGCCGATAACGCGAGGGACGGAGTCCCCATGAACAACATCCTTCTGCTCGAAGACCTGCCAGAAATCCGCGCCTGGCTGAAAGTCCTGATCCTTCAGGTATTTCCGCAATCGCACATCCAGGAAGCAGCACGCATCCACGACGCGCTCGAACTGGTCACCGCCATCAAGTTCGACCTGGCCCTGGTCGACCTCGGGCTGCCCGATGGATCGGGCGTCAGCGTGGTCAGCGCATTGCGAGAGTCGCAGCCGGAGTGCCAGTCGGTGGTGGTGACGATCCACGACGACGACGATCATCTGTTCCCTGCACTGCAGGCTGGCGCCTTCGGCTACCTTCTGAAGGAGCAGGCGCGCGAACTGATCGCCGAGCAGCTCAAGCGCATGCGTGGTGGCGAGCCACCGCTGTCGCCATCGATCGCCCGGCGCGTCATCGCGCACTTCGCTGCGCAGGCCAAGGGCAAGACGCAGCAGCGCGCGCATTCGATGCCGCATGTGCTGCTCACAGATCGCGAGAACGAAGTGCTGCTGCGCGTCGCCAAAGGCTACACGCTGCCCGAGATCGGTGGCCAGCTGAGCCTGTCGCGCCACACCATTGCCGACTACGTCAAGCAGATCTACCGCAAGCTCAACGTCAGCTCGCGGGCAGAAGCGGCGCTGGAAGCCCAGCGGCTGGGTCTGTTCGACAGCTGAGTGGCCCGGCCCGCGGGCCGTCTGATCGTGCCCGGATAATCTTTCGATGATCGGACGACTCACCGGCATCCTCGCGGAGAAATCGCCGCCGCAAGTGCTCATTGACGTGAACGGCCTCGGCTACGAGGTCGACGTACCCATGAGCAGCTTCTACAACCTCCCCGCCCTCGGCGAGCGGGTGACCTTGCTGACGCACTTCATCGTCCGGGAGGACGCGCAGGTGCTGTTCGGCTTCCTCACACACGACGAACGACAGACCTTCCGGCTGCTGATCAAGATCACGGGCGTCGGGCCCCGAATGGCACTGTCGCTGCTGTCGGGGCTGAGCGTGTCCGAGCTGGCGCAGGCGGTCGCGCGTCAGGAAACCGGGCGGCTGGTCAAGGTGCCGGGGATCGGCAAGAAAACCGCAGAGCGGCTGCTGCTCGAACTCAAGGGCAAGCTCGCCGATGCGATCAGCGCGCCCGCCACGGTGGCGAACGACACGCAAGCCGACATCCTGCAAGCCTTGATCGCACTCGGCTACAGCGACCGGGAAGCCGCTGCGGCGCTGAAGAGCCTGCCGCCCGATGCCAGCGTCAGCGACGGCATCAAGCTCGCACTGAAATCGCTGGCCTGACGCAGGCCCGCAGCCCGCTTACAGCACTCAGTGCTTGTGCGCGCCTGTGGCTTCCGACTTCGGCTTGGGCTCTTCAACATTGACCGTCACTACCACCTCGCCTGACTTCTCGAACTTCAAGGTCAGCGGGAACTTTTCGCCGACCTTGAGCGGCGCCTTGAGGCCCATCAGCATCAAGTGGTAACCACCGGGCTTCAGCTCGACGGTCTGACCGGTGGCAAGCTCGATGGCGTCAACCTGACGCATCTTCATCACGTCGCCCTCCATCGACATGCTGTGGATTTCCACGCTCCCGGCCGCAGGCGAGGTGGCCGAGACCAGGCGGTCAACGGGCCCCTTGTTGGCAAGTTTCAGGTACCCAGCGCCCACCATCTGGCCCTCACGGGTGGGTCGCGCATAAGGATGTCCGATATCGATCTCGCCCAGCTTGAAGCTGTGGGCCACGGCGCTGAGCGCCGCCAAGGCAAGGGTTACGCCGATGATCGCCTTCTGTAGGCATTGACTGTTCATGATGGCTTTCGTTGATTGAGGTTGATGAGTCAGTAATCGAAGCGCAGTTCCGCATGCACCGTGCGTTGCGGATACGGATGGAAGGCCCAGTACTTGTAATTGTTCAGGTTGTCGATACCCAGGCTGGCCTGCCATTGCCGGTCGATGCGGTACTTGACCCGAACGTCGGTGACGAAGTAGCGCGAGAAGCCCTGGTACGAATATCCGTTGATGTCGCTGTTGTTCAGTTGGCCGTACTGCTTGCCGCTGAAGCGGGCACCGTATGCGCCGCTCCAGTGGTCGTCGAAACGGTAGTTCGCCAGCAGCGTCGCCCGCCAGGCCGGCACGCGCGGCTGGCGCTTGCCGATGGTGTCAGGGTAGCCCTTGTTCTTGCGGATCTCCGAATCGGCATAGGTCACGCTGCTGCTCAGATCCAGCCCGGGCACGAACAGCCGGTCCAGCTGCAGAGCCATCTCGACACCCTTGGTGTCGATGCGACCGACGTTGCTCACCTGCGTGCCGCCCACGGTGGTCTGCGAGTACAAGGCATCGTGGCTGCGCTCGAGGAAGACGGTCGCGCGCAGCAAGCCATGGGGCAGCGCCCGCTCCGCGGTCAGTTCGGTGGTCACCGATTTTTCAGGACGCAGGTTCGGGTTGTTCAGCGTGGGCAATTGCGTGGTGGTGTTGATACCGCCCTGGAAGAGTTCGTTGACCGTCGGGTTGCGCACCGCGCGACCGATCGAGGCCTTCAGCGTCCAGTCTTCACTGGCATCGAACAGGATCGCGGCTTTCGGCGAGAACGTCGATGCATCCCGGCTCGCGTAGGTGGTCGCTGCCGCGCCGATCCGGCGCCGCCCGTCATGGGCGCGCCACTCTTCATAGCGACCACCCAGGACTGTGCGCCACTGCGGCGCGAAGCGCCACGCGTCCTGCACCCAGAGGCTCGTCAGGCTGGTCTCGCCGCTGAAGGCCGCCGCCAGACTGCCCGCCTTGCCGCCGACCCAGTCCCCGGTGTTCGACTCTCGCCGGCGCAACTTGAAGGCATCACGTTGCACACCAAATTCGACGATGTGCCGGCCATCCACGCCTTCTGGGCGCCAGATGCCTTTCAACGCCAGCGTGTTCCAGCCCGTGCCGGACAGGTCAACCACGCGTCCGGCACCTCCCGCCAGTGCACCGGGCAGGAGCACATTGGCATTGGGCGTGCTGACACGGTCCTGGCGATAATCGTAGACGCTGGCTGCCGCCTCCCAGTCCCAGACGCCAAGCGTGCGGCTCTTGATCGTCAAGCCATGGGCCAGGTGTTGCAGCTCCGCCCGGCTGGGCGTCAGCGCCGGCAGGGTGTAGACGCTGCCGCCGATGTTGACTTGGCCGCCATAAACCGGATTGCCTGCGCCATCCCTCAGGAAGCTGTCAGCCGATCGCTTGGCGTCGTTGCGCCAGAAACCCAGCGTGTAGCTGGCACGCAGCGTCGAGGTCAGGTCGTACGCCAGCTTGAGCTTGCCGCTGTCCTGGACCGAGTCGGTCTGCGTGCTGGTCCCGACGTTGTAAACCGGGACACCCAGGTGGCTGCGGTCCGCCACGGCACCGCTGACCGGGGTGCCGGCGGCGCTCGGGGTGGCCGATCGATTGACACGTGCGATGACCAGCGGCTGTCCGTCACTGTCCTGCCGGTTCAGATGGATCCACCATGAGAACGCACCGGCGCGGCTGCCGATCGAGGCGCTCTCCTGGTGCCCGGAAAAGCGCTCGTCGGTTTTGTACAGCCGGTACTTCTGGGTGTGCGCCTGCACCTTGATGTGCGCCTCGAAACGCGTCGGCATGCGCGTCACGTAGTCGACGATCGCGCCGGCCGAGTTGCCGGAGTAGGCCGCCGAGAACGGGCCGTACAGCACGTCGACGCGCTCGATCTCGTCGGGCGACACCAGACCCCAGCGCGGCGTGAACTCGGCGCCATTGCCCAGCAGGTTCGACAGCAGGATGCCGTCGGCGAACACGAGTGACCGCGCGCTGTTGCCGGTGCCTGACGCCCGCGACGCCAGCACCGCGTGGTCGTGATCGCCAATGCTGCGCTTGCGCACGACAAGGCTCGGAAAGTACTTCAGCGCATCGGACGCATCGGTCGCGTTGATGCTGCGCTCGATCTGCGCGCCGGTGATGCCTTCGGTGGTGGTGGGAATTTCCAGCGGCAGGGTCGAAGGGCGCGAGCCGGTCACAACGACACGCTCGAGCGTGCGCGCCTGGTTGGCGTCGGCGTGGGTGTCCACGCGGGGCTCGTCCGCGGCAACGGCAGATCCGACGCCAGCACAGACGAGCAGGAACAAATGGGGGGCATGTCGCAAGGCGACCTCCTGGAACGGGATGTCGATACACAGCCGTTCGACGCACAGGTCGAGCAGCCAGGCCGCGTGCCGTGCCGATGATTCGGCTACCGGGCGCGGTCGATCACAGCGTTCAGAGGAGTGGAGGTGCGCGTGCCTGGATCGGCGCCCAGGCGTGGAGGGGGCGTGGCGCCTGGCTGAAAAGCGCAGGCAGGTGATCGGCACCTTCGGCCAGCGACGTCACAGCAGGCGCCGACGGTGGCATGCCCAGCGCCGGCGTGACGTTCGAGCACAGAGGGCAGTGCTCCATGTGCGCCGAGCGAGTGTCTCCGGGGGCGGAAGGGACAGATTCGGGCCCGTCGGAGGGGGTCGTGGCCTGCGCCAGCCAGCGCGCACCGGCGGTCGAGCAGATCTCCGACCACGGTCCGCTGCCGGTGGACGGGATCATCAGGCGCGACACCGTCGGCACCAGTGCCAAGCCAAGCGTCGCGATCAACGCGATGCGCAGCAGCCAGCGGAGACGGAGCCTGAAAAAATTCACGACGCGAGTGTAGGCGACGCGCTGCCGGCCCCAGGCTGGGCGGTGTCGATAATGCGGCATGAGCATCCAGACCGACGATTTCGAGCCGCGTCGCGTGGTCAGTGCGGCCAGCGCGTCGCCCAACGAAGACGCGATCGAGCGCGCGCTGCGACCGAAGGGCCTGGCCGAGTACGTCGGTCAGGCGAAAGCGCGCGAGCAGCTGTCGATCTTCATCGGCGCCGCGAAGATGCGCAGCGAGGCGATGGACCATGTGCTGCTGTTCGGCCCGCCCGGTCTCGGAAAGACCACGCTGTCGCACATCATCGCCAATGAACTCGGGGTGAACCTGCGCCAGACCTCCGGCCCGGTGCTGGAAAAACCGAAGGATCTGGCGGCCATCCTGACCAACCTCGAGCGCAACGATGTGCTCTTCATCGACGAGATCCACCGGCTGAGCCCGGTCGTCGAGGAAATCCTCTACCCCGCGCTGGAGGACTACCAGATCGACATCATGATCGGCGAGGGCCCCGCCGCGCGCTCGATCAAGCTCGATCTGCAGCCCTTCACGCTGGTCGGCGCGACCACCCGCGCAGGCATGTTGACCAACCCGCTGCGCGACCGCTTTGGCATCGTGGCCCGGCTGGAGTTCTACACACCGGAAGAACTGGCGCGGATCGTCAACCGCTCGGCCGGCCTGCTGAACGTGCCTACCGACGCGGAAGGCGCCTTCGAGATTGCGCGCCGTTCACGCGGCACACCACGCATCGCCAACCGCCTGTTGCGCCGCGTGCGCGACTACGCCGACGTGAAGGGCAATGGCCGCATCACGAAGGCACTGGCCGATCTGGCGCTGAAGATGCTTGACGTCGACCCGCATGGCCTCGACGTGATGGATCGCAAGCTGCTCGAAGCCGTGATCCACCGCTTCGACGGCGGCCCGGTTGGCCTCGACAACGTGGCCGCGGCCATCGGCGAGGAACGCGACACGATCGAGGATGTGATCGAGCCTTACCTGATCCAGCAGGGCTATCTGCAGCGCACGCCGCGCGGCCGCATCGCCACGCTGGCCGCATTCAGGCACCTGGGCGTGACCCCGCCCAAGAACAGCGCCGCCTCCGACCTGTTCGACGAGTAGGCCTCGAGGGCTCGATCAGTGCGGCGACAAGCCGGCTGAATCCGCTGACTCGTCCAGCGCCGGCACGTCGAGGTGCCGCGTGTCGCTCCAGCCGATCAGCGTCAGGCCGACGCCGGTGTGCAGCAAGCGGTTGATGCTCGCATTGGCCAGCGGCCAGGAGCGTTTGGCCTGCAGATCGAGCTGGGTGGCCGCGCGGTACAGGCAGTCCATCACACCGCCGTGAGCGACCAGCGCGATGGTCTGTCCTGGATGGGCATCGGCCAGTGCCTGCACTGCGTCGATGCAGCGGACGTAGACCTCGCGCAGTGACTCGCCGCCTTCGGGCGAAAAGTCTGGCTCGCGCAGCATCCAGCGGCGCGCCTCGGCCGGCCAGCGGGCCTGGATCTCGGCAAAGGTGTGCGCTTCGAAGACCCCGAAGGCACGCTCGCGCAACCGGGTGTCGGTGGCGACGGGAAGCGACAGCGCGTCGCCCAACGCTTCGGCCGTCTGCAGCGCGCGCGACAGATCGCTGGAGTAGACCGCGGAGATGCCTTCCTCGATCAGCGCGCCTGCGGTGCGCTGGGCCTGCCAGCGGCCGGTCGCATTGAGCGGGATGTCCAGATGCCCCTGGAGGCGGGTGTCGACGTTCCAGGCGGTTTCCCCGTGACGGATCGCGACGATGCGGGTCACCGACTGCATCGCTTCAGACGCCCCAGACGATGACCGCACCTTCCGCGTGGCAGCGCTTGAGCATCTCGAGGAGCGGCCAGGCGCGCTGCCGCAATCCGATGCGATCGGCTGGTGTGGCAGTGCTGCCAGCTGAAGTGGCTTCGTCCTGTGGACTGGTGGCCTCGTCCGCGGCCACCGCCTGCTCGACGGCAGCGATGGCGGCCGGCATGTCGGCCACCTCGAAAATGCCTTGGGCGGAAGGCTCCTTGCCGACGATGCGCAGGATCTGATCGCCGTGCGGTGCGAGCATGATGACGTCGCCCGCCACCTTTGATTTGAATTTGTAGATCATCGTGCCCTCGGTACCGCTGGAATCAGCGGTGAACGGCACATTGTGCGGGGGTCAGGCCGACGGGGTCGCGGCCGGGGCTGGCAACCGTGCGGCAGCGGCCCGGCGCTGGTCGAGCATCGCTTCGAACGACACCACATCGACAGCCGGCGAGGTCAGGAAACCCTGGTATTGCTCGCAGCCGACTTGCATCATGAACAGCCGTTGGGCTTCGGTCTCCACACCTTCGGCGATCAGCTCCAGCCGCAGCGCGCGGGCCATGTTGGCGATGGCCTCGACGATGCCCGCATCGCTTTCATCACCCGGCAAGCCCTGGATGAAACTGCGGTCGATCTTCAGCCGACTGATCGGGAAGCGCTTGAGGTAGGCCAGGCTGGAGTAGCCGGTACCGAAGTCGTCGATCGCCAGCTTCACGCCCAGTTCGGCCAGTGCCTGCAGGCGGTGCAGTGCTTCCTGAGCGTCCTGGATCAGGATCGACTCGGTCAGCTCCAGTTCCAGCCGCTGTGGCTCCAGGCCCACTTCAGCCAGCGCCCGGGCCACGCTGTCGACGAAGTCAGCCTGCTGGAACTGCAGCGCGGACACGTTGATGGACATCAGCAAGTGTCGGCCCTGCTCGCGCCACAGCGCGGCCTGCTGCACTGCCTGGCGCAGCACCCAGCTGCCGATGGACACGATAAAGCCGCTGCGCTCGGCCACCGGGATGAACTCGATCGGCGGCACGTCGCCGAGTTCGGGGTCGCGCCAGCGGATCAGTGCCTCGGCGCCGACGATCTCACCACTCTTCAGATCGACCTGCGGCTGGTAGTGCAGCCTGAAGCGACCGGCGACGAGCGCCTGGCGCATCGCGTGGTCGAGCTTCATGCGGGAGCGCAGTTTCGAATTGCCCTCGGCGCGGGCATGATGGAACCGGAATCCGGCACGGCCGCTTTCCCGCGCTTCATTCATCGCCGCATCGGCGGCCTGAAGCATTTCGTCGGCGGTGCAGCCGTCGCCCGGGTGCAGCGAAATGCCGACGCTGCAGGTCACGGTGAAGTTCAGGTCGTCGAGCGTGAACGGCCGCTGCATCGCGTCGAGCACGCGGCGCGCGCTGCCTTCGGCACCCGCGGCATCGGCCTGATGGATCAGCAGCACATACTCGTCGGCGCCGAGGCGGGCGATCGTGTCGACCTGGCGCAAGGTGAGCAACAGACGCTCGGCGACCTCGATCAGCACGCGATCACCCATGCTGTGGCCGAGCGTTTCGTTGATGTGCTTGAAGCGGTCGAGGTTCAGGAACAGCAGCGCGAACGGCACGCCTTCGCGCTGCGCCAGTGCCAGCGCGTAATCGATGCGGCTGAGCAGCGTGCGGCGGTTGGGCAGGCCGGTCAGCGCGTCGGTGTGCGACAGGGTTTCGATGCGCCGATTGGCTTCCAGGCGTTCGCTGATGTCACGGAAGGAATAGACACGGCCGATCGTCTTGCCACGGCTGCTCTGCGGCAGCGTGACACGTTCGAGAACCCGGCCACCGGTCAGCGTCACGGTGTCGCTGGCCTGCATCTGCGGCACGCCATCGATGGCCGCCAGCCGGCGCATGTACTCGGCCGGCTCGACCACCCGGCGCAACATCCACGACAGGATCGCGTCGTCATCGCGCTGCACCAGCAGGCTGTCGGGTAACTCCCAGAGGGCAGCAAATCGCTGGTTGAAATTGCGGATGCGCCCGTTCGTGTCGGTGACCAGGATGCCGTCGTGGGTCGATTCCAGCGTCGCCGCCAGTTCGGCAAGCCGGTCGGAGAGTTCGTCTTCCGCGCGCCGCTCTCTGCTTTGGTCGTGCATCACGACCATGAACAGCGCCTTGTCTTCGGACAGCATCACCCTGCTGACTCGGCGCAGCACCGCCACCAGCTCGCCATCGGCGCGCCGGATCCAGCTGTGCGACTCGACACTGTCGGCCCAACCGCGTGCGGCCTCCTGCCAGAACGCCATGTCTTCCGGCGTCGCCGCCAGGCTCAGCATGTCCTGGCCGCACAGGCTGGATGCATCCACCTCGAGCAGGGCGCCACAGGCGGCATTCGCGGCGACGATTCGCAAGCTCTCTGGATCAACCAGCCAGACCGCGTCGGTCAGGCCCTCGATCAGGGCGCGCGGTGGCATCAGCCATGCTTCGATGGCCCGCTGATTCAGCGAGGGCGAGGCGACAAGCGCATCGCCGGTGCGCGCACGACGTGTCGGCACCACTGGTGCAGGCACCGTGGGGCTGGGCGGCCCGCTGCGCGAGATCCTCACGCCAGCGTCCCGCCGTTTTGGATCGGCTCGAAGAAGTAGCTCACCCGTGGCCGAGGCGACAGGTAGTCGAGCGTGCGCTCGGGCAAGGCGCTCGGCTTCAGGCTGCGCCGGATGCCGAGCCCGCTGACCGTTTCGAGGTCGAGCACCAGCGCCTCGTCACGCGGCACGCCGGCCTCGTGCACCAGTACCCTCGGCTTCAAAGGCCGTGAGGAATTGACGCCGACCACCAGCGCATAGCGGTCGTCGGTGAGTTGCACCACCGAGCCCGCCGGGTACACGCCCATCATCTTGATGAAGGCGCCGAGGATCGCCGGGTCGTACTTGTTCTTGCCCTGCGCGAACATCAACGCCACCGCCTCGTGCGGGGTGATGGCCTTGCCCGGGTTGACGGGATTGCACAGCTTGTCGTAGCGATTGACCAGGGACACGATGCGCGAGGGCACGGTCGTGCGGTCACTTTGCAGCTTCAGCGGGAAGCCACTGCCGTCGATGTGCTCATGGTGCTGGGCAATGACCAGCGAGGCGCCGGGCGCCAGCTCCATGCGCCGCGCCTGGGCAATGCCGAGCGAGACGTGGGTTTCATAGAGCTTGATCTCGGCCGCGTTGAGGTGCTCCTCACGGTGGCGGAAGCGTTCCGGCAGCTCGGCCTTGCCGATGTCATGCAGCAAGGCACCCAGCCCGAGATCGAGCATCTCGGCCTCGCTGAGGTTGAAGGTTCGACCTATCAGCAGCGAAATCACGCTGACATTCAGCGCGTGAGCGCTGGCCTTGTCACCCGCCCCTTCGCTGAGCAGCCGGATACACAACTCCTGGTTGCCGATCATCTGGCTGACCAGTTGCTCGGTCAATGCCTGAGCGCCGTGGCGGGCGGCAACCGGCTGGGCCGCCACGCTGTCGAAAACCTGCCTGGCCGCACGCGCGGAGTCGGCGAACTGCCGTTCGCAAGCGGCCAGCGCAGCGCGCTGAGCGGCGAGTGCGGCGCGGTGGAGGTCCTGTGGCGTGGGAGCCGCCACGGTTGGCACGGCCTCGGCAGCGCTGTCTGGCACTGGGTCCGGGGTGTCGGACGCCACGGGCGGGGTGGCTGGCTCCACACCTGTACCCGTCTGGCTGCCCGTGTCCCAACGGCCGGTGCTGTGGCTGAAATCGCTGTCATGCGGGCTCCAGCGCACGCGCTGCAGGCCCAGCGAGCGCAGCGTTGCTATCTGGTCCAGGCTGGAAATCTTGAAGTTGGAGCGCGGAAACGGGTGCGACATCCAGCCACCGTCCAGGTGGATGTGCATGCCGATGGTCAACGCGGCGACTTCGATGGTTTCGATGACGGTGTCAGATTTCATGGGCAGACCAAGCGCCGGGAAACGCGCCTCTTGGAGCCATTTCGGCACATCGTGCCGCTGACTTGAGCGTGGCTGGCCTCCTCGCCTCGATCCGAGCGCCGTTGCAGGTCGCTCGGCGACGCCGCTGAAGCCGTGCAGCGGCTATCCGGCCAGCACCGCCGCCATGGCGACAGCCGTCGCCTCGACGTTCGACGTGTTCAGGCCGGCCACGCACATGCGACCCGAACGCAACACATAAACAGCATGCGCTTCACGCAGGCGGTCGGCCTGCGCCGGACTCAGACCGGTGTAGCTGAACATGCCGCGCTGCGTGAGAAAGTAGTCAACGTTGCGGCCCGGGAGCTTCTCGCTGAGCACCGTGTGCAGGCGACGACGCATGGCGTGGATACGGTCGCGCATCGCGTCAAGCTCCGCTTGCCACTGCGCGCGCAGGGTCGGCGTCTGCAGCACGCGGGCGACGATCTGCCCGCCATGGGTTGGCGGGCTGCTGTAGTTCTTGCGCACGGTGGCCCGCAGTTGGCCGAGCACCAGTTCGGCTTCAGCGGCGTTCGGGCAGACCACGCTCAGCGCACCGCAGCGCTCGCCGTACAACGAGAAGCTCTTTGAAAAGGAGCTGGCGCAGAAGAACGAGATCCCCGCGTCGGCCAGCGCGCGGATCGCGGAGGCATCTTCTTCGATGCCGTCGCCAAAGCCCTGGTAGGCGATGTCGACATACGGGATCAGCCGACGCGCGCGGATCACCGGGATCAGTTCAGCCCATTGCGCCGCACTCAGATCGACGCCGGTCGGGTTGTGGCAGCAGGCGTGCAGCAGCACGATGCTTTGTTCGGGCAGGGCCTGGAACGCCGCCAGCATCTCGTCAAACTTCAACCCGCCGGTGGTCGCGTCGTAGTACGGGTAGGTGTGCACCGCAAAGCCGGCACCCTCGAACATCGCACGGTGGTTGTCCCAGGTCGGATCGCTGACCCACACCTGCGAACCCGGGAAATAGCGCTGGAGGAAATCGCCGCCGACCTTCAGGCCACCCGAGCCACCGATGGTCTGCACCGTGGCGATCCGCCCGCTCGTGACCGCTTCATGCCCGGGGCCGAAGAGCAATTGCTGCACCGCAAGACGATAGTTCGCTGCGCCTTCCATCGGCTGGTAGGGCCGCGCACCGATGGTTTGCAACATCGCGGTTTCGGCCTCCCGCACGGCAGCCATCACCGGCAGGCGGCCGGCGTCGTCGAAATAGATGCCGATCGACAGGTTGATCTTGTGCACCCGCGGGTCGCGGCCGAACGACTCGTTCAGGGTCAGGATCGGGTCGCCAGCGTAAGGATCGATGTGCTCGAACATGTGAATCGTGCGGGGAAGAAGTGACGGGGATGACCGGAAGAGCGTGACGCGCCTGCTGCTGCCTCAGGTCGCCAGCGCCGCCTCGATGTCAGCCTTCAGCGCCGCCGGTGTGTCGGTCGGCGCATAGCGCTTGATGACCTGGCCGTCGCGGCCGACCAGGAACTTGGTGAAGTTCCACTTGATGGCTTTGGTTCCCAACAGGCCGGGAGCCTCGGCGGTCAGCCATTTCCAAAGCGGATGCGCCGAGGCGCCATTCACATCGACCTTGCTCATCATCGGAAAGGTGACGCCGTAGTTCTTCTGGCAGAAGCTGCCGATCTCCGCATTGCTGCCCGGATCCTGCGAGCCGAACTGATTGCAGGGAAAGCCGATCACCGTCAGGCCGCGCTCCGAATAGGTCTTCCAGAGCTCCTCGAGCCCGGCAAACTGAGGCGTGAAGCCGCAAGCACTGGCCGTGTTGACGATCAGCAGCACGCGGCCGCGCTGCGCGGACAGGGGGCTGGGCGTGCCGTCGATGGCCATCGCATCGAAGCCGAAAGCAGTAGCGCTGGGTGCATTCATCGGGATTCTCGGGTGAGGGACCTGCCCTTGCGACTTGGCGAGGGCACGCGAAGGCTGGATCGTATCGCTGGGGCTGCGCCAGCGCAGCGACCGGCGCAGCCGATCAGTGCGCCGGTTCCCGCGCAGCCCACGCCGCGGTCAGCACGATCAGTGCGCCCCCGGCCAGCAAGCTGCCAGTGACGTGTCCGGCGCCCAGCAGCACCGCCGACACGGCTGCAAACAGCACTTCACTGAGCATCAGCACCGAGCTGACATGCACCGGCAGTCGCACGGCCCCGAACTGCAGCGCGACGTTGCTGCACAGGAACAGCGCGCTCAAGGTCAGCACCAGCACCGGCACCCACCACGGCCGAGGCTCGCCACCAGCGATCAGAGGCCAGGCAATGTCACCGTGCGCGCCGAGCGCAGCCCCAAGCAGCCCTGCGACCACGGCACCACCAACGAACATCGCAAGCACGCGCCCTTCCTCGGGTCGGTCGGCCGTGCGCTTGAGCATCACGTTGTTCAGTGCAAAGGCGAAGCCTCCCAGCAGGCCCAGCCAGTCGGCCAGCGACTGGGGCACGGGCAAGCCCGGTACACCGCCCGCATCAGGGGCAGCCAGCACGATGCCTGCGCCGACCAAGGCCAGCACCATCCGGATACCGGCCACTGCGGTCAATGATTCCTTCAGCAAGCAGCGCGCCAGCAGCACCGACCACAACGGCATCAGGTAGAACAGCAGCACCACCCGCACCACGTCGCCGATCACAGTGGCCCAGTTGAAGGCCGCGTTGGTGGCCCCGGCCGCCAGCATCACCACCCACAGCGAACGGTCGCGCAGCAACTGCATGACGGCGCGCGGACGCACGGCCACGATCACGGCCACTGTCGGCAGATAGACCAACACGGTGGCCCAGAGAGGATGCAGCCCCTGCGCCTCGAGCTGTCGAAAAGGCCACCATGACAGCCCCCAGACCAGCGCATTGAACACCAGTGCGAGCGCGGCCCAGGGGATTGGTTGAAGCGTTGAATTCAATGGGATCCGTGAAGGGCGGCGCGGGCTTTGTCGCGAGCGGGCTCGAGTTCGCCGAAGCCGGCAAGCGCGGAAACGGGGCTCATCCAGGTACGACCCGCACCGCGGATGCGAGTCAGTCTGCGCAGCAGAAAGCCCCGCTGCCCTCAGTGCCGGTCGCTGCGCGCAAGAGCCAGAAGGTGTTCGACTTCAACGCGGTGGTTGACGCAATTGCGCTGGTGCCAGCGGCGGATCAGCCACATCAACCCGGCCACCAGCACACCGAAGATGGAGATCGCACCAAAGGCCGACAGACCCAGCATGGTCGTACCGGCATACAGGGCGCCGAGTACCAGGATGCAGGCCTGTTCGTTGAAGTTCTGCACGGCGATGGACCGGCCCGCACCCATCAGGTTGTGGCCACGATGCTGCAGCAACGCATTCATCGGCACCACCAGGAATCCTCCCAGCGCGCCGAGCAAGATCAGGAATGGCACCGCAACCCACAACTGCGTGATGAAGTTCATGCCCAGCACGAGCAGACCCATCACGATGCCCAGCGGGATGACCCAGGTCGCCTGATCGAGCCGCATGCGCAGCGAGGCGACCACCGCGCCAGCAGCCGTACCGATGGCGACCACCCCCACAAGCGCCGACGCCTGCGTGGTCTCGTAACCCAGCGCGACCGCGGCCCAGGCCAGCACGATGTAGCGCAGGTTGCCCGAGACGCCCCAGAACAACGTCGTGGTGGCCAGCGAGATCTGGCCCAGCTTGTCTGTCCACAGGCGCACATTGCAAACATGGAAATCGCGCACGAGATCAAGCGGGCTGTGGGCGATCGGCTGCAAGGGAGCGTCGGTGCGCGGGATGCGCAGATTGAAGGCCGCAGCGAGCGCGTAGAGACCCACCATGGCAGCGATGGCCGCTTCGGCAGGTGTGTCGATGCCGGTGTCGATCCAGGGGAAATCGAATGCGAGCAGGTGGCCGGAGATGGTGGGGCCGATCAACTGCCCGCCAAGCAGCACGCCGAGGATGATCGAGAGGATCGTCAGGCCCTCGATCCACCCGTTGGCCTTGACCAGTTGGGAGTTGGGCAGCAATTCGGTCAGGATGCCGTACTTGGCTGGCGAGTAGGCTGCGGCACCCAGCCCGACGATGGCGTAGGCAATCAGAGGATGGCTGCCGAACAGCATCATCAGGCAGCCAACCACCTTGATCAGGTTCGAGAAAAACATCACCCGGCCCTTCGGCAGGGCGTCGGCGATGGCACCGACAAACGGCGCCAGGATCACATAGAAGAGCGCAAACATCGGCACCAGTGCGGCGCGTTGCCACTCAGGCTGGCCCGAGCTCTTCAACAACTCCACCCCCGCCACGAAAAGCGCGTTATCAGCCAGCGAGCTGAAAAACTGCGCCGCCATGATGGTGTAAAAACCTTTTTTCATTCGCTGGTGGCGCTCAGTTTCCGGGTCGGCACGATGACGAGGCCGTACATCCGACGGGTCTCCTTGCGGCGCGGGTTATAGCACGCGGGGTGCTGCGGAACCGCTCTGCAGGGCACTGCGCGGGAAGGGTTTGCAAGCCCTGCGGCAGAATGGGTTTTTGTCAGGCGACCACCCATGCCCCGCCCCATCGAAGCCGTGATCCACCCCCAGGCGCTGGCGCACAACCTGCGGCGCGCACGGGCCCATGCACCCGATGCGCGAGTCTGGGCCGTGGTCAAGGCCAATGCATACGGCCATGGCATCGAGCGTGTTTATGCCGGTTTTCAAGCCGCAGATGGCTTTGCGCTGCTCGACCTTGACGAGGCACAGCGTGTGCGTGCACTTGGCTGGCGCGGGCCGATCCTGCTGCTCGAAGGCTGCTTCGACGCGCGCGACCTGGAGCTCTGTTCGCGCCTGAGCCTGTGGCACACGGTGCACCGCGAGGCGCAGATCGACTGGCTGGCGGCGCACAAGACGCAGGCGCCGCATCATGTCTTCCTGAAGATGAACAGCGGCATGAACCGGTTGGGCTTCACCCCATCGGCCTACCGCTCGGCCTGGTTGCGGCTGAGTGGCTTGACGCAGGTGGAAAGCATCACGCTGATGACGCACTTTGCGGATGCGGACCGCGATGAACCGGGCGGCGGCATGGCTCGCCAGTGGGCGGTGTTCGAAGCCACCACCCGTGAACTGCCCGGAGAGCGGTCACTTTGCAACAGCGCAGCCACATTGCGCCATGCACCCGAAAACGCGGCAGTGCGCGGCGACTGGGTGCGCCCTGGCATCGCGCTCTACGGCTCGGCCCCCGACTTCCCCGACCGCAGCATCGCCGACTGGGGCCTGCAACCGACGATGACGCTGCGCAGCGAATTGATCGCCACGCAGGACCTGCAACCCGGCGACACCGTGGGCTACGGCAGCCGCTACACCGCCTTGCGGCCGATGCGCATCGGGGTGGTCGCCTGCGGCTACGCCGATGGCTATCCGCGCAGCGCGCCCAACGGCGCACCGATACTGGTCGACGGGGTGCGCTGCGAGATGGTCGGTCGCGTCTCGATGGACATGGTCACCGTCGATCTCACCCCGGCGCCCACGGCGCATATCGGCAGCGAGGTCACGCTGTGGGGGCAAGGGCCGGGGGGCGCCGTGCTGCCCATCGACGAGGTTGCGCATGCCGCTGGCACCGTGGGCTACGAGCTGATGTGCGCACTGGCGTTGCGTGTGCCGACCCGCGTTGACGATTGAGCCTGATCGCACTGCGAGAACCATGATGCACCTGCCCACCCACATGCTGACGATGACCGTGCTGATGACGCCGGACATGGCCAATTTCTCCGGCAATGTGCATGGCGGCACGATCCTGAAGCTGCTCGACCAGGTGGCCTACGCGTGTGCAAGCCGCTATGCCGGCACCTATGTGGTCACGCTGTCGGTCAACCACGTGCTTTTCCTGCAGCCGATCCACGTCGGCGAACTCGTGACCTTTCTCGCCAGCGTCAACCACACGGGCACCTCCTCGATGGAGGTGGGCGTCAAGGTCATTGCCGAGAACATCCGCACGCAGGTCGTGCGACATGCCAACAGCTGCTTCCTGACGATGGTGGCGATGGGCGACGATGGCCGACCCACCGCGGTGCCACCGCGCGTGCCCGCCACACCCGACGAGGTCCGCCGCTTCGAGGCCGCGAAGATCCGCAAGCAACTGCGCGCGGAGCTTGCGCAGCGCGAAGCCGCGTTGCTCAAGGCGATGCCATCGAACGCCGTTGCCGGCGACGCCTGAGGCACGGCGCAGCGTGATCTCGCCCAGCTTGGTGGTGCCCGAACACGAGGTCGAGATCACCGCGATCCGCGCACAGGGCGCTGGTGGCCAGAACGTCAACAAGGTGTCGAGCGCGGTGCACCTGCGCTATGACGTGCAGGCCTCTTCGCTGCCCGACGACGTGAAGCAGCGGCTGCTGGCACTGCGCGACCAGCGCATCACCGCCGAGGGCGTGGTCGTCATCAAGGCGCAGACCTCGCGCAGCCAGGAGGCGAACCGCATCGACGCGCTGATGCGGCTTCAGGAGCTGGTCGACAGCGTCGCCACGCCGCCGCGCGTGCGCAGACCGACGAAGCCGACCTACGGCTCGAAGCAGCGGCGGCTCGAAAGCAAGGGCTTGCGCGCGCAGGTCAAGGCATCGCGGGGCAAGATTGGCGCAGATTGATCGGCAGACTCACGAGCCGGTGCGGCGATGAGCCTCGTTGATCTCCGTCACCGGCACCGTGGCTGTCGTCTTGCGAACACGCCGACCGCACTCAGCCCGAGCGATATCAGCAGCAGGCTGGCGGGTTCAGGCACCGCGCTCAGTACGCCGCTCGCACCCAGTAGGTTGCCCTCGTCGTCAAAGCCTGTGAAGTCATTCACCAGACCGGCTGGCCCGTAGGCCTGGATGCCGTTCAGCACGGCGCTGTTCAGGAAGTCGGCGCTGAGCGTCGTGCCGTAGCAGCAAGAGGACTGCTGCGCATAGAGCGCCACCTCGACCTGGAAGGGTACGCCCCAGCGCATCGCGAAGTTGCCGGTGCTTGTCACGTTGGCCGAGCCCGTGAGGCTGCCGGGGCCAAGCACGAATGACCCTGGAAGACCGCTCGAGCCTCCGCGCACAAAGGGCAGCCCTTCGTCGACGATGGTCGCTGCAAACGCAGTCCACGGCCCGATGGTCGTGTTGTTGACGCGCAGGCCGAGGTAGGTGTCGACCTGCTGTGAATAGGGCGCATTGCGGTCGCTGAACATGTTGCCTTCGACCAGGAACGAGAAATTCACGAACCCCGTCGTCCCTGTCGCAATACCCGGGCTGTTGAGCGTCACCGGAACGACAAAGCGCGCAAATGCCGCAGTCTGGCGAAAAACACTCGGTGCGGAGCCACCGCTGTTGCTGCCGTCCACCGCGACACCGAGGTTCCAGTAGCCAGCGCGGGCCTGAGCGCTGCCGCTGAAGGTGCCACCAACCGAAGGCCCGCTCACCGACTGGCTGGCGTTCAGGGTGCCGCTGGTGGCGACCTGGTTGTCGATGCCGCCAGCCAGGTGGCATGACACGAAGCCCTCGGTCGGCAGAGAGATGCCCGCGGACCACGGGGCCGGGATCGTCGGCCCGCTGGTGGCGCAGCCGAACGGTCCTGTTCCACCCTCGGCAAAACCCGCCACTGCACCCGCGTAGGCCTGGATTTCACCAGCCTGAGCAAGACCGGAGACAGTGAGAAACGAGGCGCAGAACACGAGCAAGCGGGTGTGCTTCATGGTTTCCTCCACAGGTCTGGGCATTGTGGTGCTCTCTGGCGGCGGTTGCTAGCGGCAATGCCCCCCTGAAAGCGGGGATGCCGTTGTCTGTGACGAAGCCGGCGCGAGCGTTGAGCCACACGCACATCGGTCGCGCGCGGCCGAACGTCGAGCAGCATTGGCGCGGGTGGCGGCTACAGTCGTCGGGTGAGCAAACCCAAATCGCTGTACACCTGTACCGAATGCGGCGGCACCAGCCCTAAATGGCTGGGCAAGTGCCCGTCTTGCGAAGCCTGGAACACGCTGGTCGAGTCGATCGCTGAAAGCGCCGGGCCGAAGCACCGCTACCAGTCGCTGGCCGGAGCGCTGCCGGTGGCCACACTCGGCGACATCGAGGCTTCGGACGTCGACCGGTTGCCCACCGGCATCGACGAGCTCGATCGCGTGCTCGGCGGCGGCATCGTCGCCGGTGGCGTGGTGCTGATCGGCGGCGACCCGGGGATCGGCAAGTCGACGCTGTTGCTGCAGGCGCTGGACGCACTGTCGCGCAACGTGCGCGCGCTGTACGTGACGGGCGAGGAGTCGGGTGCGCAAGTCGCCCTGCGCTCGCGGCGGCTGGGTCTGGGTGAGGCGCAGGGCGGCTCGCAGGTGCGGGTGATTGCCGAGATCCAGCTGGAGAAGATCGCCGCCACCATCGCCGCGGAGCAGCCCGTGGTGTGCGTGGTCGATTCGATCCAGACGGTCTACAGCGACCAGTTGACTTCAGCGCCGGGCTCCGTTGCGCAGGTGCGCGAATGCGCAGCGCAGCTGACGCGCATCGCGAAATCGAGCGGGACCACCATCGTGCTGGTCGGCCACGTGACGAAGGAAGGCGCGCTGGCCGGGCCGCGCGTCCTGGAACACATCGTGGATACGGTGCTCTACTTCGAGGGCGACACCCACAGCAGCTTCCGGCTGGTGCGCGCCATCAAGAACCGCTTCGGCGCCGTCAACGAGATCGGCGTGTTCGCGATGACCGAGCGCGGCCTGAAGGGCGTGGCGAATCCGAGCGCGATCTTTTTGTCCACACACGGCGATCCGGTGGCGGGCTCCTGCGTGCTGGTCACGCTGGAAGGCACGCGACCGTTGCTGGTGGAGATTCAGGCGCTGGTTGACAGCGGGGGCCCCAGCCCGCGCCGGCTCAGCGTCGGGCTGGACCGGGACCGGCTGGCGATGATGCTGGCGGTGCTGCACCGCCACGCCGGCATCGCCTGCAACGATCAGGACGTGTTCGTCAACGCAGTGGGTGGCGTGCGCATCGCGGAGCCGGCGGCCGACCTGGCGGTGATGCTGGCCATCCAGAGCAGTCTGCGCGGCAAGCCGCTACCACGCGGGTTCATTGCGTTCGGTGAGGTCGGCCTGGCCGGCGAGGTGCGACCTGCGCCGCGAGGCCAGGAACGCTTGAAGGAAGCGGCCAAGCTGGGCTTCAGCGTGGCCGTGGTGCCCAAGGCCAATGCGCCAAAGAAGCCCATCGAGGGGCTGACGATCCATGCGGTGGAGCGCATCGAGGAAGCGATCGCGCTCGTGCGCACACTGTGACCAGCGCGCCGCAGACTCCCATTCAGGCAGCGCCTCGGAACTGCCCCAGGCCGGCGCCTAAAATCGAGGGTTATTGAACAGTATGGAGTCTCGCCATGTCGATGGCCGATCGTGACGGAAAGATCTGGATGGATGGCGAGCTGGTGGAGTGGCGCGACGCCAAGATCCATGTGCTGTCGCACACGCTGCACTACGGTTGCGGCGCCTTCGAAGGGGTGCGCGCCTACAAGACCGAGCAGGGCACGGCGATCTTCCGGCTGCGCGAGCACACCGAGCGGCTGTTCAACAGCGCCAAGATTCTGCGCATGAAGATCCCTTTCTCCATCGATCAGGTGATGGAGGCCCAGCGCCGTGTCGTGCGCGAGAACAAGCTGGAAAGCGGCTACATCCGGCCACTGACCTGGATCGGCGACAAGAAGCTCGGCGTCAGCCCGAAGGGCAACACCATCCACCTGATGGTCGCCGCCTGGACCTGGGGCGCCTATCTCGGCGAGGAAGGCCTGAAGCGCGGCATCCGCGTGAAGACCAGCAGCTACACACGCCACCACGTCAACATCACGATGACGCAGGCGAAGGCAGTCAGCAACTACACCAACTCGATCCTCGCCAACATGGAAGCCACCGATGACGGCTACGACGAGGCGCTGCTGCTCGACGCCAGCGGCTTCGCCAGCGAAGGCGCTGGCGAGAACCTGTTCATCATCAAGAACGGGGTGGTCTACACGCCTGATCTGTCGGCCGGTGCGCTGAACGGCATCACCCGCAACACCATCTTCGCGATCTGCGCGGACCTCGGGCTGAAGATCGTCGAGAAGCGGATCACCCGCGACGAGATCTACATCGCCGACGAGGCTTTCTTCACCGGCACCGCGGCTGAAGTGACGCCAATCCGTGAACTGGACCGCCTGGAGATCGGCCAAGGCTCTCGCGGGCCGATCACCGAGAAAATCCAGTCTGCGTTCTTTGACATCGTGAACGGCCGCAACCCGAAGTACGCTGAGTGGTTGACGCCAGTCTGAAGCCTGTATCAAGCCACCGCCACACGCTGATCAAGCCACCGTCACGCACACATCCACGGAGCCGATCATGAGCACAGCGCCATCCACCTCGTCCAGCCCCATCGAAGTCACCGCGCACGATCTGCAGGGACCGGGTGCGGTCACTTGCCCGAACCCGAAGATGCCACTGTGGAGCAATCACCCGAAGGTGTTCATTGATGTGGTCACCACCGGTTCGGGAAAGTGCCCTTATTGCGGCACCGTCTACTCGCTGAAGGCAGGCGAAAAGATCCACGCACATTGACCGCGCACCGAGGCAAGCAACGGCAGCGGCCGTGATGGGCACCGTGAGCCACGACAGCGATCCTGCAGGGCGCGATTACGAAACCCTGGTGCGCGCCGCGTTGATCGGCGCTGGCACCTCCGTGTGGGAATGGAACCCGCAGACCGATGTGCTTTCGGGTGTTGACTCTGACCTGAACCTGCTGGGCTATGGCCCGGAGGAAGGTCGACTGACCCAGCAGGCCTGGAACCTTCTGATACACCCGGACGACTGCGCAGAAAACGACGAGCACTTCCTGCGCCATGCCCGTGGCGAACTGCCCTATTACGAGCACGAATACCGTGCTCGGACAAAGGACGGCCAGTGGCGATGGATCGCGGAACGCGGTCGTATCGTCGAGTGGAGCACCGACGGAAAGCCTCTGCGCGTGGTCGGCACGTTGGTCGATGTCACTCAGCGCCATCAGGCCGAGAGCCGTGCGCTGGCCATCGCGGCGCAGCTGAGCGAAACAGCACGCCATGTGCCCGGCGTGATCTACCAGTACCGCCACAACGGCGAGGGCGACGGCGCGTTCTGCTACGTCAGCGAAAGCTGTTTCGACGTGCTGGGTCTGACTGCCAGCGAGGTGATGCGCGATGGGGCTGCGGTGCTGCGGATGATCGAGCGCGAGCATTACGGCTCGACCATCGCAGCGATGAAGCTGTCGGCACGCACGCTCACGCCCTGGCGCTTCGACTTCCGGCTGCGCCGCCCTGACGGCGCGCTGCGCTGGATGACCGGCACCTCGACGCCTCAGCGCGAAAGTGACGGCGGCGTGCTGTGGTACGGCTACTTTGAAGACTCCACCGAAGTGCACGAGTTGCAGATGGCACGCCAATCGGCCGCCATGGCACAGGCGGCCAATCGGGCCAAGACCGAGTTCCTGTCGCACATGAGCCACGAGCTGCGCACGCCTCTGAATGCGGTGATGGGCTTTGCGCAGTTGCTGCAGATTGACGAAAGCGACCCGCTATCGCCCAACCAGCGACGCCGTGTGGCACTGATCCACGAAGCCGGCGACCATCTGCTGCAGATGATCAGCGAGTTGCTGGATCTCACACGCATCGAATCAGGACAGCTTGCGCTCGACTGCACGGATGTGCAGTTGCCGGCATTGTTGGCCGAATGCATGGACATGCTGCACCCGCTCGCTGACGCTGCATCAGTGCGCCTGTTGCCGGTCGAGGCCAGACCGTCGCTGACGGTGTACGCCGACCCGACGCGATTGCGTCAGGTGGTGCTCAACCTGGTCTGCAACGCCATCAAGTACAACCGACCCGAAGGCACGGTGCGGGTGCTGGCAGAGTCAACGCCCGACGGCGTGCGCGTGCAGGTCATTGACACGGGTGTCGGAATCTCCCGAGCGCAGTTGCCCACACTGGGCGAGCCGTTCAACCGACTTGATCACCGTCACAGCGCGATCGAGGGTACCGGGATCGGCCTGGCGGTGACGCGCGGCCTGATTCAGTTGATGTCAGGTCGCCTCGACGTCGAGAGCACCCTGGGCGAGGGCTCAACTTTCAGCGTGTTCCTCCCCGAAGGCCCCACCCCGGGGGCCACCACTCAGAGCGCCAGCTTGCCGACGTAAAGCACTGGGCCGGCCGGTGCGCCACTGCCGGGAATGGCCCACAGCTCCAGGGTGCGGGTCACGGCGGCTGTGCGGGCGGCTTCTACAGGCTTCGTACAATGAAATTTCGGTTGGCTGACTTGAATCTTTCAGCTCGCGTGCTGAAGAGGAAGGTGAAATGAATTCTCCGAACCCCCCCCTGATAGCGCTGTCCTCTCCTGACGAGGCAGAGCAACAGTTTTATGAATCGATGCAGCACGCCGACCTGGATCGCTTCATGTCGGTGTGGAGCGACGAAGACGACGTCTACTGCGTGCACCCCGGTGGTCCGCGCCTGATCGGCGTGGGCGTGATCCGGGAGAGCTTCGCAGGGATCTTCGCGAAGGGCCCGCTCGATGTCCACCCAGAGAAAGTCCGGCGCGTCGACTCGCACTTCAGCGCGGTGCACAGCGTGCTCGAACGCGTGCAGGTGCACACCGACAAGGGCCGCCAATCGGCCTGGGTCATCGCGACCAATGTGTACGTGAAGACTGCACTGGGTTGGCGGCTGGTCGCTCACCACGCCAGCCCTGGCACAACACGCGAGGCACAGGAAGTCCTCGAATCGAGCGCCGTGCTGCATTGATTCCAGATGGCTTGCGGCACCCCTCGCCCGGATGGCTGCTGGGCGATGGCGCGATCGGCGGCAACTTGCAGTCGATCTGGCCGGCGCTGGTGTGCAAGCGCATCGATGGCGCCAGGCTGCACTATCAGCGCGAGCGCTGGACCACGCCGGACGCCGACTTCATCGATGTCGACTGGCTCGAACCCGAGGCGAGCGCGAGCGATCCCGCAGCGCCCCTGCTGATCCTTTTCCACGGCCTCGAAGGCTCGTCGTCCAGTCACTATGCACGTGCGTATGCGCGCGTCGCGCAGCAACTGGGCTGGCGCTATGCGGTGCCGCATTTCCGTGGCTGTTCCGGGGAGCCCAACCTCACTGCACGCGCCTATCACTCAGGCGATTTCGAAGAAGTCGGCTGGATCCTCGAGCGCTTTCGCACGCTGCACGCCGGGCCCCGGCTGGCGGTGGGTATCTCGCTCGGCGGCAATGCCTTGTTACGCTGGACGGAAGAAGCTGGCGAGACCGCCGCTGGCGCGGTCAGTGCGGTGGCGGCGGTGTCATCACCGATCGATCTCGCCGCCGGCGGGCATGCGATCGGTCGTGGCTTCAACCGCCTTGTTTACACGCAGATGTTCATGCGCTCGCTCCGCCCGAAAACGCTGCAGAAGCTGAAGAGCCATCCGGGCCTGTTCGACCGCGACAAGATGCTGGCGGCTGGCGATCTGTACGAATTCGACAACCTCTACACCGCACCGGTGCACGGCTTTCGCAACACCGACGACTACTGGCATCGCGGCTCGGCCAAACCGCATTTGCATCGGATCCGCATCCCGACCTTGGTGATCAACGCGCGCAACGACCCCTTCGTGCCGGCCGCTTCATTGCCGGGCCCACATGAAGTCGGACGCCATGTGACCCTGTGGCAGCCGGCGCGCGGCGGGCACGCCGGGTTCGCCAGCGGAGCGTTTCCCGGGCACTTGCAAGCCATGCCCGAGCAGGTGATGCGCTGGCTGCACGCGCACGGCGGCTGAGTCGGCAACCATCAGCCATGGACGACATCGTTGCCGCGGCGCTCGCGAAATGGCCGAACGTACCGCACTGCCGCGGCTGGCTGGGGCTGGACGCGCGGGGCGACTGGTACCTGCGTGATGACCATGTTCAGGCCGCTGGCCGATTTCCGCATCCCAAGGGCAGCCGCCTCGAACATGTCGGGCTGCGCGAATTCATCGAACGCAATTACGCCTGCGACGAGGCTGGCGCCTGGTACTTCCAGAACGGACCCCAACGGGTGTATGTCGAGCTGGAAGCCGCGCCGTGGGTCTGGCGGCTGCAGCGCCATGGCGCTGACCAGCCCGTTATCTTGCGAAGCCACAGCGGCGCGCCTGCGCAGTACGACTCGGCCTGGCTTGATGAGCGGGGTCGCTTGTTCATTGCCACCGATCTCGGCCTGGGGCTGGTCCACACGCTGGACATGGAAACCGCTGCCGACGCCATTGAGCAAGGGCTGTGGCAGGTCGGCGACACGGAGTTCGGCGACCTGCCCGCGCGATTCCGGTACCGGCTGAGCCCGGCATCGGATGCCGCGAATCAGCTGCCGTAGAACACGTCGTCGGCTTCGTGGACGAGCTGCTGGCGCACAGGCTGGTGGCACACAGGGCAACAGCTGCAGGCCCCGTCACAAAAGCGTGAAATCTCACCCCCTACGGCCCAGGCATGAAAAAGCCGACCCGAGGGTCGGCTTTTGGCGTGCGGCGGGCTCTTACTTGGCGGCATTGACCATGTAGGTCACCACCGCCTTGATGTCGGCATCGCTGCCTTGCGAGCCACCACGCGGCGGCATCGCGTTCTTGCCCTTGATGGCACTGGCCGTCAGGCCATCAATGCCCTGCGCCAGGCGAGGCGCCCAAGCGGCCTTGTCACCCAGCTTCGGTGCGCCCGCGATGCCCGCTCCGTGACAGACCGAGCAGGCCTGGGTGTAGAGGGCTGGAACGGCATTGGTTGCAGCAGCAGGTACCGCAGCTGCCGCGACCACCACCGCAGCAGCCGGTTCGGCAGGCTTGGCCTCTGCAGGCGCCGGCTCAGCCGCAGCGACCGGCTCAGCTGCCGGCGCCGGTGCAGCGTCGGCAGCAGGTGCCGCGCTGGGTGCTGCAGGCTCAGCGAAACTGGCACCGCCCTTGTTGGCCATGTAAACGACCGCACGGCCGATCTCGATGTCGCTGTAATCACCGCCGCCCTGGGCGCCCATGGCGTTCTTGCCTTTCAACGCGCTGGTCAGCAGGACGTCGTACCCCTGAGCGTTGCGCGGCGCCCAGGCAGCGGCATCGCCAAACTTGGGTGCACCGGCCAGACCCGCCGTATGGCAAGCCGAGCATTGCGCGGCATACACCTGCTCACCGGTCTTCCAGGATGCCGGGTTGGCCACATCCTTGACAGTGACCGCGCCGATCGGCGCGATGCGGCGTGCGATGGCCTCGGGGGTGAGAGCGTCGCTGCCAGCCGCGGGCTTCTTGTCGGCGGTCACATAGCTGGCCAGCAAAACGATGGCAATCACTGGAACAACGAAGGCCAGCAGCACCGTGACGATCAGCTGCTTGGGGGTCTTGATCGGCCCTTCATGGTTTTCTTCGTCGTGGGAGTGGCTGGGGTCGCTCATGAATTCCTCGGATCGCGGGGTGATGCTGAAAGTCAGTTCGGAGTCGTGCGGGCGTCACGCGATCCGGAACCCAAGTGGCGCCGGAGACGCAACCCGTGGCGGACCACGTCAGCACAACGTCTGAGTATAAAGCTGGGGGTGACCATCCAAACGCCTCGAAGCATGATGTCTTGCTCGCAAGGCCGCGCCTTCCGGGGCGCCCCCTACAATCGAAAGCGTTGCGTCCGTAGCTCAATGGATAGAGTACTGCCCTCCGAAGGCAGGGGTTGCTGGTTCGATCCCAGCCGGGCGCACCAACGCTCAATGCGCTCGTCAGAGCAGCGGCTTCAGATACCGCCCGGTGTCACTTTCCGCATGGGCCGCCACGGTTTCAGGCGTTCCGACCACCACCACCTGCCCGCCGCCGGCGCCGCCTTCAGGGCCCATGTCGATCAGCCAGTCGGCCGTCTTGATGACATCGAGGTTGTGCTCGATCACGACGATGGTGTTGCCCGCATCGCGCAGTTGGTGCAGCACCTTGAGCAGCAGCGCGATGTCGGCGAAGTGGAGGCCGGTGGTGGGCTCGTCGAGGATGTACAGCGTGCGGCCGGTGTCGCGCTTGCTCAACTCGAGCGCCAGCTTCACACGCTGCGCCTCGCCACCCGACAGCGTGGTCGCGCTCTGGCCGAGGCGGATGTAGCCCAGACCCACATCGAGCAGCGTCTGCAGCCGGCGGGCAATATTGGGCACGGCACTGAAATGCGCATGCGCGTCCTCCACCGTGAGCGCCAGCACCTCGGTGATGTTCTTGCCGCGGTACAGCACCTCCAGCGTCTCCCGGTTGTAGCGCTGGCCCTGGCACACATCGCAGGTGACGTAGACATCGGGCAGGAAGTGCATCTCGACCTTCAGCACGCCATCGCCCTGGCAGGCCTCGCAGCGCCCGCCGCCGGCTGAGGCGCTGACGTTGAAACTGAAGCGTCCCGGCCCGTAGCCGCGTTCCTTCGCGGTGTTCATCTCGGCGTAGAGCTCGCGGATCGGCGTGAACATGCCGGTGTAAGTGGCCGGGTTGCTGCGCGGCGTGCGGCCGATCGGGCTCTGGTCGACGTTGATGGCCTTGTCGAATACTTCGAGTCCGTCGATCGCGTCATGAGGCGCGGCCTCGACATGACTGTTGTAGAGCTTGCGCGCGATCGCCGCATACAGCGTGTCGTTGACCAGCGTGCTCTTGCCCGAGCCTGAGACGCCGGTGACGCAGGTCAGCAAGCCGATCGGGATCTCGACGCTGACGTTCTTCAGGTTGTGGCCGCGAGCGTTCGCAATACGGAGCACCTGACCCGCGATCGGCGCGCGACGCTTCGGAACGTGAATGCGCAACACCCGCGACAGGTACTGGCCGGTCAGCGAGGCGGGGTTCGCGGCCACCTCGTCGGGCGTGCCCTGCGCCATCACACGGCCTCCATGCACGCCAGCGCCTGGGCCCATGTCGATCACATGGTCAGCGGCGCGGATCGCATCCTCGTCGTGCTCGACCACCAGCACGCTGTTGCCGATGTCGCGCAGGTGGCGCAGCGTTCCGAGCAGCCTTTCGTTGTCGCGCTGGTGCAGGCCGATGCTGGGCTCGTCGAGTACGTACATCACGCCGGTCAGGCCGCTGCCGATCTGCGAGGCGAGGCGGATGCGCTGCGACTCGCCACCGCTGAGCGTGTCGGCGCTGCGGTCCAGGCTCAGGTAGTTCAGGCCCACATCGTTCAGGAACTTCAGCCGCGAGCGGATCTCGCGGATCACCTTGTCGGCAATCTCGGCCTTCGCGCCCTTCAGCTGCAGCCGCTCGAAATAGGCCAGGCCCTCGCGCAGCGTGCCGTGCTCCACACGGTAGATCGGCTCGCCGATCTCGTCGTCAAGGCCCTGCAGGAACACATGGCGGGCCTCGCGGCGCAGCCGGGTGCCACCGCAATCGGGGCAGGGCTTGGGGTTCTGGTAGCGGGCCAGGTCTTCGCGCACCAGGGCTGAATCGGTCTCGCGGTAGCGGCGCTCCAGCGTCGGGATGATGCCTTCGAAGGGGTGCTTGCGCTTGACGCTGCGCGCCTTGGTGGCGCCGCCGCGACCGATCGAGTCGGCGGTGTAGACAAAGCTGATCTCTTCTCTGTCCGATCCATACAGCAGCACTTGCTGGATCGCTGCAGGCAGCGCATCGAACGGCGTGTCGATGTCGAAGCGATAGTGCTTCGCCACCGCTTCGAGCAGCGTGAAGGTGTAGCTGTTGCGCCGATCCCAGCCCTTGACCGCGCCGCTGGCCAAGCTCAGGCTCGGGAAACCGACGACGCGCTGCGGGTCGAACACGGTGACATGGCCGATGCCGTCGCAGGTCGGGCAGGCACCCTGCGGTGAATTGAACGAGAACAGCCGCGGCTCCAGTTCGGCGAGCGCATAGCTGCAGATCGGGCAGGCGAACTTGCTGGAGAAAAGATGTTCACGGCCGGTGTCCATCTCGAGCGAAATCGCGCGCCCGTCAGCAATGCGCAACGCGGCCTCGAAGCTTTCAGCCAGGCGCTGTTTCAGGCCGCCGTCGGCATCGGCGCTGGCGGGTTGGACAACCTTGACGCGGTCGAGCACCACGTCGATGTCGTGCTTCTCGTTCTTCTTGAGCGCGGGCAGGTCGGTCGCTTCATAGGCCGTGCCATCGATGCGGAAACGCACATAGCCCTGCGCCTGCATCTCGGCGAACAGCTCGGCGAACTCGCCCTTGCGTTCGCGCACCACCGGCGCCAGCACCATCAGCCGCGTGCCTTCGGGCAGCGCCAGCGTGGCATCGACCATCTGGCTCACGCTCTGAGCCTGCAGCGCGAGCTGATGGTCGGGACAGAAGGGCGTGCCGGCGCGGGCATAGAGCAGGCGCAGGTAGTCGTGGATCTCGGTGACGGTGCCGACGGTGGAGCGCGGATTGTGCGAGGTTGCCTTCTGCTCGATGCTGATCGCCGGACTCAGTCCTTCGATGATGTCGACATCGGGCTTGTCCATCAGCTGCAGGAACTGCCGCGCGTAGGTGCTCAGGCTCTCGACATAGCGCCGTTGCCCTTCGGCATACAGCGTGTCGAATGCGAGGCTCGATTTGCCCGAGCCGCTCAGCCCGGTGATGACCACCAGCTGATGGCGCGGGATGTCGACATCGATGTTCTTCAGGTTGTGGGTGCGAGCGCCCCGCACGCGGATGACGCGTGCTTCCAAGGAGGGCTCGCGGGTCACACGAGCTTCGAGGGAAGTCTCGCGGTCGTGCGGCGCCTCCGGAGGCGGTGTCGACGAGGAGATGGGCATCGGCTGCACAACGCAAAGCCGACCATCATACGGACCGCCCCTGGGCGCGGCGGCTCAGCCGCTGGCCGTCAGAACCCGATGTTCAGATACAGGCTGCCGACGTAGCTGTCGCGCGCACCAGCGCCGCGCTTGATTTCCGCAGATTGGAATCGCAGCACATAACTCAGGCTGGTTGCACGGGTGATGCCCCAGACAACCCCGAGGTGCGCCGCACCCAGCACCTTCTCCACCTGATTGGAAGACAGCTTCACATCCGAGTGGCGGAACTGCCCCTGCAGCAATGCGTTGTAGCCACGCAGAGTGGTGCTGGCGCCGTACAGCAGGTACAGATCGCCGTCGATGCTGCTGGCCGGCGGCGCGTAGTACTCGCTGCGCTCCGGGTACAGCGACCACCACGGCGTCGAGAACTTGCCATACCGTCCAGACACCATCAGGCTCGCTTCGGTGATGTAGCCCAGGCCGGCTTCGACGCCCCACTTGAAGTCGGCCCGTCCACCAGGGACCGAGCGATATTTGGCGATCAGACCCTGCCGCCGCGCGGTGTACTTCAGGGTGGGCTCACCGCCCTCCGAGATCTGGTATTTGTAGCCGTTCGGTTTCTGGCTGCCGATCAGTTGGTGAAAGCCGCGGTGCAGGTGCTTGCCCAATGAGGTGCCGAGCACGCCCACGGTCAGCGCCGAAGACCAGGCGGTCTGGCCCGCATCGGTGATGGTCATCCGGGTGCTGGTCAGCGAGAACAGGCCCGCATAGGGCCGGTCGTCGTAAATCGGCGCGCGAGACTCCTTGTCTTCAGGGGTGTAGGCCTGGGCCCCAAACTGCAAGGCGGCTCTCGACGAGGTGCGCGTGGCGCCAGGCAGCCACCAGTTGTCGATGAATCCGAGCACACCGTCGAGCGACACCAGGTTGTCTGCCGCGTCCGGGCCCGAGATCGTGAACATGAAGCCGCCGGAATAGCCCGCGTCACGGGAGCTCAAGGCCAGAAAGTCGTTGTCGATGGCGAAGGTCCAGGAATTGCTGCCTGGCGAGGTGAACGGCGGGCTGTCGGCAGCCGACTGCGCCAGGGCGCCTGTGCAGGTCCACGCGCCCAACAGGGCCGTCACCGAGATGCAGCGCTTCGCGCCGAGGAGCCACGTTGCAGGGCTGGCGACCCGAGAGGTGATTGTCGACATCGGATGATTCTGCAACGAACGGACACATTCCCTTACGCGAAACTGCGAAAAAGCATAGGCACCGCATCGCTGCGCAACAAGCCGGGTTCACGTGGATGGACAGTCCTCAAGCAAGGCGTTTGCACGACTCACCCACGCCTCGGCGCGCAGCTGGCGCTCAGGCGCGATTCAGCGTCACCGTGAAGGTCGACCCCCGCCGTGGCTGGCTGACCACATGGATGTCGCCGCCCATCAGTTCGACGAATCGCCGGCTCACGAACAGGCCCATGCCCGAGCCCTCGACGGCCGTGGTCTCGGCGCCGACACGGCTGAACGGCTGGAACAGCCCGGCGATCTGGGCGTCGGTCATGCCGATGCCGGTGTCATGCACGCTGACACTGACATGACGGACGTCTTCGATGATCGACACTGAAACACTGCCGCCCGGGCGGTTGTACTTCACCGCATTCGACAGCAGGTTGATCAGCACTTGCTTCAAGCGCAGGCGATCGGCGCGCACCATGACATCGGGGTGTCCTGCGGTCGCGTCGAGCAAGGACACCTCGGCCTCGTCGGCGCGACGCTGCACCATGGGCAGGCTTTCAGCCAGCAGCTCGCTCAGGCTGACATCGGCCAGCTCGATACTGACCTGTCCCGACTCGACGCGTGTCACGTCGAGCACCTCGTTGATCAGGTCGAGCAGGTGTTTGGATGCGGTCTCGATGTAGGCGATGCGATGCGGCTTGATGATCAAGTCGCCAGACTCGACCTCGAGGCGCATCAATTGCGAGAAGCCCATGATTGCGTTGAGCGGGGTGCGCAGTTCGTGGCTCATGCGCGACAGGAAAGCACTCTTCGCCTGACTCGCGAACTCGGCCGATTCCTTGGCGACTCGAAGCTTCAGGGCCAGCTTCTCTGCCGTGCAGTCCCACGCGCAACCGATCAGGCGCAGCGATTGCTGGCACGCGTCGCGTTCGAGGCGGCCGGCCAGATGGACATGGCGCCCGATCGAGTCGGGCAGCACGTCACCGTCTTCCATGCGCAACTCAACCGTCAGATGTCCATTGCCCTCCAGCGCGTCTTGCAACGCCGCGTCGAAACGCGCCAGGCTCTCGGCATCGGCCGCTCGCGCGATCTCTGTTCGCAGGTGCGTCGCGATGGCGCCAGGCTGCCCGAGCAAGCCACGCATCCGCTTGTCGAAAAACACCCTCTCGGCCTGCAGATCCCAATCCCAGATGCCGATGCCACCGGCTTCATTGGCCATGCCGAGCCGTGCGGTGAGCTGACCGATCTCCTGTTGTGCGTGGTGCTGCTCGGTGATGTCCTGGAACACCCCGCTGACGCGCGCACAGTGGCCGTTCTCCATCTCCGGATGTCCGACCGCGCGCACACGCAGCAACTGCTGGCTGGCGTCGATCAGATCGAGTTCGACATCGAAGGAGGTGCCGTGCTCCAGCGCGACCGCAAACGCAGCCTCTATCACCGGGCGAGACGCAGGCGTGTAGAAGGCGAGGCCTTTTTCGACAGTCGGCTGGAACTGCGCGTCGACCGCATGCATGAGCCTCGTTTCCTCGGACCAGCGCAGGACGTCGGTGGCCACCGTGTACTCCCAGCCGCCGAGCCGGGCAAGGTGGACCGAGTCGGCGAGGAAGGCCTCGCTGGCAGCGAGCCGCCGGTTCGAGTCATGCATGGACTTGAGGATCGCAATCTGTTCGCTGCGGTCGACCACGACGCAGGCGAACTGCACTGGCGAACTCCGGCCGGCCGGCAGCACAGCGATGTGCAATTCGCCCTGGAACCGGATACCGCCCTCGGTGATGAATTCCACTGCATCGCAGACGCTGGCACCCATCGCCTTGGCCTCATGGAAAGCCGGACGAACGACGCTCTGATATTGCTGTGAATCGATCAGGCGGTGGAAGAAGCGTTCGGACAGGTGGCGGGCATGAAAGCGGAACAGATCGCGCGCGCAGCGGTTGTGTTCGAGCACTTCGCCGTTGGCGCTGACGAGGAAGGCAGCCACCGGGAGGCTGGAAAACAGCGCCGAAAATCGGTTCAGCACCTCCTCGATCCGCAACTGGCTCTCCGCGAGCTCCTCGGCCTGTGCGTGCAGTTCGGCCTGGTAAATGCGCAGGTTCTCCAGCAGTTCCTGAACGGTCACGTCGCTGCGTGACATCGCCGATTCGGCCATGTCGAAGTCGCCGGCGCGCAAAGCCGTGAGCGCCTGCTGTCGCAGGCTGAGGGCAGCGGCCTCCGCATCGGATATCAGCGCATCGCGCGCCTGGACACGTTGCTTGAGCGGGACGTTACTCATGGGGCGGGCGTATCAGTCGAGAAAGACTCTGCGGTAGCCATCTCGCGCATCCATCCGGACACGTTGATGTGGCTCACGACCGCACCTCCGGGCGCCTGACGTATCGGTGCGGCATGCATCAGGAACCACTGCTCCTCGGTCGGCGTGTGGCAGGGATAGCGCAGGGTGAACACCGGCAACGTGCCGGCCAGCACCGCCTTCAGGCCGTGGTACGCACGTTCGGCATCGGCATCGACCAGCGCGGCCTCTGCACACACCTTCAGATAGTTGGTGCCGGGCCCGGAAGCAGCCTGGGACTGCCCCTCGCCGCATGTCTTCGAGGCATAAAGCCTCCAGGCTTCATTGGTGTAGACGATGGTGCCGTGGGGGTCGATCACCGCAAGGTGCTCGGGCAGCGAGTCAATGACCGACTGCATGCGCTGCGAGTCCTTGATCGAGGTGATGTCGAAGAAGGTCATCACCGCGCGCGGCGCAGCGCGAGAGCGATCGGAGTACGGGTGGATGCTGGCGATCCACCAGTTGCCGTCCAGGCTGCGCACCTCGCATTCGGTGCTCGCCCCGGCCTTCAGCGCTCGGCGCACATCGGCAAACAGCTCGGCGTAGTCGAGCCGGTGTGCGAAGTCCTCGATCGAGCGGCCGACATCGCCTTCGCGAACCTTGAAAAGCTGAGTGGCCTGCGACGTGAACCGGGTCAGCCTGAGCTCCTCGTCGACAAACACCGTCGGTATGGCCGCCGCCTTGGACACGTTCTCGAGATCGGCGTTGACCGCATTCAGGATGTCGACCTTCTCCTGGTATTCGGAGTTGACGGTGTACAGCTCCTCGTTGACCGACTGCAGTTCCTCGTTCGTGCTCTGCAATTCTTCGTTCGAGGCCATCAGCTCCTCGTTGGTGGCCTGCAGTTCGGCGTTGGTGGTCTCGAGTTCCTCGATCGTGGCCTGCAAGCTGAGGTGGCTGGCCTGCAGCTCGCGCTCGAGCGCGTCGATGTGGTCGCGCTGTTCGATGTTCGCCGCCATCTGGGCGTCAGGGGTCACGCTGCCGTCTTCAGCCGGCGAGACCTCGAAGGTCAGCAAGGCGTGCAGCGGGTCGGGCTCGATCGGGCCGATGTCGGAGGGGGTGAGTGCCGGCGGGGGCAATGCGCGAGCGACCATGCGCACGCGTCGCGCCGGCAAGCTGACCGGGCCGCTGTCACTCGGCGCCAGGCGGATCTCGCTGGAATGCTGGGCCTCGCCGTTCACACGCAGGTTCTTCAGCAGCACGCCGGCGGCCCATGACAGCTCGCGCGGCAGCAGCTTCAGCACGTCGAGCGTCACATCACCCGGATTGAACTGGAGGACGCCCGTGGTGTCGCCGAAAACGTGAAGCAACTCGCGGTTCTGTCCGACCAGCAGCGTGGGCGGTAGATACTGATCCAGCAGGTGCTTCAGGCCCGATTCGACGGGCTTCTCCAGATCCCGGCTCGGCGTGGCGCCGCTGGCCGACAGCAGGCGCCTGGCCCGCGGCCCGGGGCGCAGTCGCTGTACTGAAGCGTCAAGCCCCACACTGTGCCGCTCCTTGTGCACCAGCTGATAGAGCTTCAGCTTGGAGTTGAGCGTCGAGAAATCGCGGTGCAAGGCGCCCAGCGACTCGCTCGGGCCCAGCACCAGGAATCGCCCAGGCTTCAGCGCGTACTGCAGGCGCCGCAGCCCGCGCTCCTGTGCGACCGGCTGGAAATAGATCAGCGCGTTCCGACAGCTGACGAGGTCCATGCGGGTGAAAGGCGGATCGGCGATCAGGTTGTGACGCGCGAAGATCACCGACTGCCGTATCTCGGTGCGAACCGCATAGAAGTCGTCTTTCTTGACGAAGAACCGGGCCAGCCGTTGCGCCGACACCTCGGCCGCGATCGTGCCGGGGTACTGGCCCGCAGCGGCGTGGTCGAGGTACTGCTGCTCGGCGTCGGTCGCGAAGATCTTCAGCACCTGGTCGCGGCCAAGGCGCTCGAAGGCCTCGGCGAACAATATCGCGACGGTGTAGGCCTCTTCGCCGGTCGCACAGCAGGCGATCCAGACGCGAATCGGCTCCGGGCCCTGGCGCCGCTCGACCAACTCCGTGATCACGTCGGCCACCAGCGCATCCCACACCTCGGGGTCGCGGAAGAAGCGGGTCACCGGGATCAGCAGCTCGCGGCGCAGCAGCGCTGCCTCCTCTTTGGAGCGCGTCAGCTGCTCGAGGTAATCGGTCAGTGAGCCGCAGTGAAGCACCTGCATGCGCCGCTCGATGCGACGCATCACGGTGGCGGGCTTGTACTCGCGGAAATCGATGCCGCTGCTGGCCGCGAGGCGCTGCAGGATGCCGTCGAGCGGCAGTGCCAGCATGCCGGCGACGTCAGAGGACAGCAGGCGCTGAGCGCCCGAGCGGGGCGCACGGATTTGGGCCTGCAGCTGCTCGGCCAGCTCCTCGGCATGCGCCACGACGTCGACGAGCCCGGTAGCGATCGCGCTTCGCGGCATGCCGTCGAACTTGGCGGACGTCGGGTCCTGCACCAGCACGATGCCGCCGTTGGCATTCAACGTGGCCAGCCCGCGGGCGCCGTCGCTGCCGGTGCCGGACAACACGATGCCGATCGCGTTGTCGTGGCACTGGTCGGCCAGGCTGTGGAAGAACATGTCGATCGGCAACGACAACCCGTGGTCGGGCTTCGGCGCGAGCTGCAGGCGGTCGCCCATCAAGGTCATGTACTTGCCGGGCGGGATCAGAAACACACAGTTGGCAGCGAGCGGCATGCCGTGTTCGGCCACCCGCACCGGCATCTCGGTGTGGCGCGACAGCAGGCTGTCCATCATGCTCTTGTGATCTGGCGACAGGTGCTGGATCACGACATAGGCCGCGCCGGTGTTGGCGGGCAAGGCCTCGAAGAGCCGCTCGAGCGCGTCGAGCCCACCAGCCGAGGCGCCGATCGCGACCACAAAACCGAAGAACGGCGACTGTGCGTGCGCCCACGGGGAGGGGATGGTCAGGGGGAGGTCCTCGCCCGGCCCGGCGTCCAGCGCCCCAGACCGATCGGCGCCAACCCAACCGTCAATCACCTGATCTACCGGTGACGACACCAACGGCGTGTCTGAAGCCACGGGACGCTCAGGAATGGGCAAGCTCGCCGTCCTTTCTGAGGCATCAAGGGCAGCCACGCCGCTCGCATCGACGTGGATGGCCCAGATCTCACTTCGCCCCAGGGTGCGACGAGCGTGAGTTACCTCGTAAGCAAATGTAGAGGAGTCCGTTCGCCGTGCACAGAGAAATTGCGCAATGGCGACGCTTCCACGCGACTCGGGTATTCCCGCCGCCGCGACGCGAGGCGGGCTGGCGATCAGCCCTGCAGCACCCGCAGGATCTCGCGCCCGTAGGCCTCGAGCTTCTTCGCGCCGACGCCGCTGATCTGCGCGATGTCGTCCAGCGACTGCGGCTGCGCGCGTGCCATCTCGGCCAGAGTCGCGTCGTGGAACACCACATAGGCAGGCAGGTTGTGCTCGCGGGCCACCTCGGCGCGCCAGGCCTTCAGCGCGGAGAAACGCTCGGTGGCCTCGGCGTCCAGCGGCACCGGCGGCGCCTTGTCCTTGAAAGCACCGGCGCGCGGCGTCGCCGCACCGCGCCGCTTGCTGCGCGCTGTCGACGCAGACGCGCTCGCCTCGCGCAGCAGCAACTGCACCTCGCCGCGCAGCACCTCGCGCGCGCTGGCCGTCAGTTCGAGCGTGTGGTACTCGCCCTCGGTGCGCAGGTAGCCGAGCGCGATCAGCTGGCGCAGGACCGCACGCCATTGCCCTTCGGACACATCGGCACCGATGCCGAACGTCGACAGCGTCGCATGCCCGTGCTGCGTCACCTTGTCGGTGACCTTGCCGCGCAGCACGTCGATCAGGTGCCCGGCGCCGAAGCGCTGGCCGCCGTTCTGGTGAAAACGGTAGATGCAACTCAGCGCCTTGCGCGCCGCCTCGGTCGCGTTCCAGGTGACCGGCGGGCTCAGGCAGTTGTCACAGGCGTTCTGGTGCGCGGCGCACCGCACGCTGGGTTCGCCGAAGTAGGCCAGCAGTCGCACGCGGCGGCAGTCATGCGTCTCGGCCAGCGCCAGCAGCGCTTCGAGCTTGCCGATCTGGCCGCGCTTGAATTCCTCGCCGGCCGGGCTGTCATCGATCATGCGGCGCTGGTTGACCACATCGGCCAGGCCATAGGCCATCCAGGCATCGGCGGGCAGGCCATCGCGGCCGGCGCGGCCGGTTTCCTGGTAATAACTCTCGATGTTCTTGGGCAGATCGAGGTGGGCCACGAAACGCACATCGGGCTTGTCGATGCCCATGCCGAAGGCGATGGTGGCCACCATCACCAGACCTTCCTCGCGCAGGAATCGGTCCTGATGCCGCCGCCGCACATCGGCATCGAGCCCCGCGTGGTACGGCAGCGCGGTGATGCCCTCTTCGCTCAGCCACACAGCGGTTTCATCGACCTTCTTGCGCGACTGGCAGTAGACGATGCCGGCATCGCCGTCGTGCTCGTCCTGGATGAAGCGCAGCAGCTGGGCACGGGCGTTGTCCTTCTCGACGATGCCGTAGCGGATGTTCGGCCGATCGAAGCTGCTGATGAAGATGCGCGCGTCCCCGAGCTGCAGCCGCTCGATGATGTCGGCGCGCGTCAGGTCGTCGGCGGTGGCGGTGAGTGCAATGCGCGGCACGCCCGGGTAGCGCTCGTGCAGCACGTTCAGCGACAGGTAGTCCTCGCGGAAGTCGTGCCCCCACTGGCTCACGCAGTGCGCCTCGTCGATCGCGAACAGGCTGAGCAGCCCGCGCTCGTGCAATGAGTCGAGCTGCGCCAGGAAGCGCGGCGTGGTCAGGCGCTCCGGCGCGGCGTACAGCATCACCAGCCGCCCGCCCATCATCTCGCGCTCGATGCGCTGGGCTTCCTCGGAAGTCAGGCTCGAATTCAGGTAGGCCGCGTGAACTCCGGCCTCTTCCAACGCCCCGACCTGGTCGTGCATCAGTGCGATCAGCGGGCTCACCACGATGCTGACGCCGCGGTCGGCACGGTGCCGCACGATGGCGGGCACCTGGTAGCACAGGCTCTTGCCGCCACCAGTCGGCATCAGCACCAGCGCATCGCCGTCGGCGCAGACGTGGTCGACGATCTCGGCCTGTGCGTTGCGAAAGGCGGTGTAGCCGAACACGGTCTGCAGCACCGACAGCGCCGCGCGGCCATGGGCGGTGGGCGCCTCGCCCCGAACCGTCGGCACCTCGGCCGCACTTGCATCCATCACATCGACATAGGGGGTCATCGGGCGGCCAAAAACATGAATCCCGATGGTAATGGCGACACGAAGTCGATAATCTGCCGGATCAGAATTCGTCTTCCGGAGCAGCGCACATGGCCTCGATCAACAAAGTCATCCTCATCGGCAACCTGGGTCGCGACCCCGAGGTGCGCTACACCCCGAACGGCAACGCCATCTGCAACATCAGCGTCGCCACCACCCGCAACTGGAAGGACAAGACCAGCGGCGACAAGGTGGAGGAAACCGAATGGCATCGCGTCGTCTTCTACGACCGCCTGGCCGAGATCGCCGGCGAGTACCTGAAGAAGGGCCGGCCCGTCTATGTCGAAGGCCGCCTGAAGACCCGCAAGTGGCAGGACAAGGATGGCAAGGACGTCTACACCACCGAGGTCATCGCCGACAACATGCAATTGCTGGGCGGCCGTGAAGGCATGGGCGGCGGCGATGCCGGTGGCGATTCGAGTTACGACCAGGGTGGTGGTGGCCGGGGCGAAAGCCGCGCCGCACCAGCGACTCGCAGCGCACCGCCGGCCAGCCGCCCGGCTGCGACCAAGCCCGCCGCGAAATCGTCGACCGGCTTCGACGACATGGACGACGACATCCCGTTCTGAGAATTGCCGTCGCCTAGGCGGACAACGAAAGCCCCGAGTGCTGAACGCTCGGGGCTTTTTGCTTTTGGCGCCGGTCTTGAAAGCTTCGGGCCGCTGCCTGTTGCCGACTACCTTTCAAGGCTTGTCACTGTCGGTGAAGGGTGACCCCGGGGATGGGTGCCGGCGCCTTGACTTCGACCGCTTCAGGCGGGGTGCGGCCGATCGGCAGGTCGTTGCCCAGTGTCCGCATCCGACCCGTTGCGGTCTTTCGCAGATCTGCTCCTACAGGCATCGGTCTGCGCGAGCGGCGGCTACCGGGTGACCGGCTCCGCTCATGTCCCCCGGGCCGGTTCACTGCCCAGGCGCTTCGGGTCAAGCCGATCCGGCCCTCCTCCTTTACTTCGCTGCGCCGGTCACCCGGCATCCCCCGCAGACAGCCACGGTTGTGTTCAACGGGCTT
>JAIXYO010000039.1 GCA_027490215.1 Rubrivivax sp. | reverse complement strand
GTCGCGTTCATGCCCTGGAACGGCTACAACTTCGAAGACTCGATCCTGATCAGCGAGCGGGTGGTCCAGGAGGATCGTTACACGACGATCCATATCGAGGAACTGACCTGCACTGCCCGCGACACCAAGCTCGGTCCGGAAGAAATCACCGCCGATATCCCGAATGTTTCGGAAAGCGCACTGTCGCGTCTGGACGAAAGCGGCATCGTCTACGTCGGTGCCGAGGTGAACCCCGGCGACACGCTGGTCGGCAAGGTCACCCCGAAAGGCGAGACCACGCTGACGCCGGAAGAGAAGCTCCTGCGGGCCATCTTCGGCGAGAAGGCCAGCGACGTGAAGGACACCTCACTGCGTGTGGACCAAGGCACCAGCGGTACCGTGATCGACGTGCAGGTCTTCACCCGTGAAGGCATCGTGCGCGACAAGCGTGCGCAGCAGATCATCGACGATGAACTGAAGCGCTATCGCCTCGATCTGAACGACCAGCTGCGCATCGTCGAGGCCGACGCCTTCGACCGGATCGAGAAGCTGCTGATTGGCAAGACAGCCAATGGCGGCCCGAACAAGATCGCCAAGGGCACCGCCATCGACAAGGCCTACCTGGCCGGCGTCGAGCGCTACCACTGGTTCGACATCCGCCCGGCCGATGACGAGATCGCGAACCAGCTGGAATCGATCAAGAACTCGCTCGAGCAGACGCGCCACAGCTTCGACCTCGCGTTCGAGGAAAAGCGCAAGAAGCTCACGCAGGGTGATGAGTTGCCTGCGGGCGTGCTGAAGATGGTCAAGGTATATCTGGCCGTCAAGCGTCGCCTGCAACCAGGCGACAAGATGGCCGGCCGTCATGGCAACAAGGGCGTGGTCTCGAAGATCAACCCGGTCGAAGACATGCCCTACATGGCCGACGGCACCCCGTGCGACATCGTTCTGAATCCGCTGGGCGTGCCCTCACGGATGAACGTCGGTCAGGTGCTCGAAGTTCACCTGGGCTGGGCGGGCAAGGGCATTGGCCAACGCATCGGTGACATGCTGCAGCAACAGGCCAAGGTGGCCGAGCTGCGCAAGTTCCTCGATGAGCTGTACAACAAGTCGGGCGGCAAGACCGAGCGACTGGATCACCTGAGCGACGCCGAGATCCTCGAGATGTCGGCCAACCTCAGCAACGGCGTGCCTTTCGCGACGCCAGTCTTCGACGGCGCTGCCGAAGAAGAGATCCGCGCGATGCTGCAACTGGCGTATCCGGACGACATCGCCAAGGCCAAGGGGCTGACGGCCACTCGCACGCAGGCTCAGCTGTACGACGGCCGTACCGGGGACGCCTTCGAGCGCCCGGTCACGGTCGGCTACATGCATGTGTTGAAGCTGCACCACCTGGTCGACGACAAGATGCACGCGCGTTCGACTGGACCTTACAGCCTGGTCACGCAGCAGCCGCTGGGCGGCAAGGCGCAGTTCGGCGGACAGCGTTTCGGCGAAATGGAAGTGTGGGCGCTGGAAGCCTACGGCGCCTCTTACGTGTTGCAGGAAATGCTGACCGTGAAGTCCGACGACGTGAATGGCCGTACCAAGGTGTACGAATCCATCGTCAAGGGCGAACACGCCATCGAAGCCGGCATGCCGGAGTCGTTCAATGTGCTGGTGAAAGAAATTCGTTCGCTCGGTATCGACATCGAACTCGAGCGTAACTAAGGAGCAGATGCATGAAGGGTTTACTCGATCTATTCAAGCAATTCACCCCGGATGTGCATTTCGATGCCATCCGGATCGGTCTGGCCTCGCCGGAGAAGATCCGCAGCTGGTCGTTCGGCGAAGTCAAGAAGCCGGAAACCATCAACTACCGCACCTTCAAGCCGGAGCGTGACGGTCTGTTCTGCGCCAAGATCTTCGGCCCGATCAAGGACTACGAATGCCTTTGCGGCAAGTACAAGCGCCTGAAGCATCGTGGCGTGATCTGCGAGAAGTGCGGCGTTGAAGTCACGCAGACCAAGGTACGTCGTGACCGGATGGGTCACATCGACCTGGCGGCACCCTGCGCGCACATCTGGTTCCTGAAGTCGCTGCCGTCACGCCTGGGCCTGGTGCTCGACATGACGCTGCGCGACATCGAACGCGTGCTGTACTTCGAAGCCTATGTGGTCGTCGACCCGGGCATGACGCCGCTGAAGAAGTTCGCGATCATGACCGAGGACGACTACGACGCGAAGCGCACTGAATTCGGTGACGAGTTCGTCGCGCTGATGGGCGCCGAGGGTGTCAAGAAGCTGCTCGAAGAAATCGACCTTGACGTCGAGATCGACAAGCTGCGCAACGACATGACCGGCTCCGAGCTGAAGATCAAGAAGAACTCCAAGCGCCTGAAGGTGATGGAAGCCTTCAAGAAGTCGGGCATCAAGCCGCAGTGGATGGTGATGGACGTGCTGCCTGTGCTGCCGCCTGATCTCCGCCCGCTCGTTCCTCTCGACGGTGGCCGCTTTGCCACCAGCGACCTGAACGACCTGTACCGCCGCGTCATCAACCGAAACAACCGCCTCGCGCGTCTGCTGGAGTTGAAGGCGCCGGAAATCATCGTGCGCAACGAAAAGCGCATGCTGCAGGAAGCGGTCGATTCGCTGCTGGACAACGGTCGTCGCGGCAAGGCGATGACCGGTGCCAACAAGCGCGCGCTGAAGTCGCTGGCCGACATGATCAAGGGCAAGAGCGGTCGTTTCCGCCAGAACCTGCTGGGCAAGCGCGTTGACTACTCGGGGCGTTCGGTCATTGTGGTCGGCCCCACGCTCAAGCTGCACCAGTGCGGCCTGCCGAAGCTGATGGCGCTCGAGTTGTTCAAGCCCTTCATCTTCTCGCGCCTGGAAGCGATGGGCATTGCCACGACCATCACGGCGGCGAAGAAGGAAGTCGAATCCGGCACGCCGGTGGTGTGGGACATCCTTGAAGAAGTGATCAAGGAACACCCGGTGATGCTGAACCGCGCACCGACGCTGCACCGCCTGGGCATCCAGGCGTTCGAGCCGGTGCTGATCGAAGGCAAGGCGATCCAGCTGCATCCGCTGGTCTGCGCGGCGTTCAACGCCGACTTCGACGGCGACCAGATGGCCGTTCACGTGCCGCTGTCGATCGAAGCGCAAATGGAAGCCCGCACGCTGATGCTGGCCTCGAACAACATCCTGTTCCCGGCCAATGGCGAGCCGTCGATCGTGCCGTCGCAAGACGTGGTGCTGGGTCTGTACTACGCGACCCGCGACCGCATCAATGCCAAGGGCGAAGGCCTGATCTTCTCGGACGTGGCCGAAGTGCAGCGCGCACTCGACAACGCCGTGGTCGAGATCACCACCAAGATCAGCGTGCGCCTGACCGAGTACACCAAGAACAAGGAAACCGGCGATTTCGTGCCGTCAACCACCTTGGTGGACACGACCGTGGGCCGTGCGCTGCTCAGCGAAATCCTGCCGAAGGGTCTGCCGTTCAGCAACATCAACAAGGCGCTGAAGAAGAAAGAGATTTCACGACTCATCAACGTCTCGTTCCGCAAGTGCGGCTTGAAGGAAACGGTTGTGTTCGCCGACAAGCTGCTGCAGGCGGGCTTCCGTCTGGCCACGCGCGCCGGCATCTCGATCTGCATCGACGACATGCTGGTGCCAAAGGAAAAGCCGGGCCTGATCGAGCGTGCAGAGAAAGAGGTCAAGGAGATTGAGCAGCAATACGTCTCGGGTCTCGTGACCTCTGGCGAGCGCTACAACAAGGTGGTCGACATCTGGGGCAAGACCGGCGACGAAGTCGGCAAGGTCATGATGTCGCAACTGTCGAAGCAGAAGACGGTTGACCGCCACGGCAACACGGTGGACCAGGAGTCGTTCAACTCCATCTACATGATGGCTGACTCGGGTGCCCGTGGTTCCGCCGCGCAGATCCGCCAGCTCGCCGGCATGCGCGGCCTGATGGCCAAGCCGGACGGCTCGATCATCGAAACGCCGATCACCGCAAACTTCCGCGAAGGTCTGAACGTTCTGCAGTACTTCATCTCCACCCACGGCGCTCGCAAGGGCCTGGCGGACACGGCTTTGAAGACGGCGAACTCGGGCTACCTGACGCGACGTCTGGTCGATGTGACGCAAGACTTGGTGGTGATCGAAGACGACTGCGGCACGCAGAACGGCATGAACATGCGCGCGCTGGTCGAAGGCGGTGAAGTCATTGAAAGCCTGCGCGACCGCATCCTGGGTCGGGTCACTGCCATCGAGGTGCTGCACCCTGAGACGCAGGAGCAACTGCTCGCCGCTGGCGAGATGATGGACGAAGACGTGCTCGACATGCTTGAAACCGCGGGCGTCGACGAGGTCAAGGTCCGTACCGCCTTGACCTGCGCCACGCGCTTCGGCATCTGCGGCAAGTGCTACGGCCGCGACCTGGGTCGTGGCGGCACCGTCAACCAGGGCGAAGCCATCGGTGTCATTGCGGCGCAATCGATTGGCGAGCCCGGCACGCAGCTGACGATGCGCACCTTCCACATCGGTGGTGCGGCGTCGCGCGCAGCGGTGGCATCCAGCGTCGATGCGAAGTCCGACGGTTTGATCGGCTTCAACGCGACGATGCGCTACGTGACCAACGGCAAGGGCGAGTTGGTGGTGATTTCCCGCTCCGGCGAAATCATCATCTCTGACCAGCATGGCCGCGAGCGCGAGCGCCACAAGGTGCCATATGGCGCCTTGCTGTCGATCAAGCCCGACCAGCAACTGAAGGCTGGTACCGTGCTGGCTAACTGGGATCCGCTGACTCGGCCGATCATCACCGAGTTCGCTGGCAAGGCGAAGTTCGAGAACGTCGAAGAAGGTCTGACGGTCGCCAAGCAGCTCGACGAAGTGACGGGCTTGTCCACGCTGGTGGTCATCGACTCCAAGCGCCGTGGTGCGCTGAAGGTCGTGCGTCCGCAGGTGAAGCTGCTCGACCCAGCTGGCAACGAAGTGAAGATTCCGGGTACCGACCACTCGGTGACGATCGGCTTCCCCGTCGGCTCGCTGATCCAGATCCGCGACGGCCAGGACCTGATGCCAGGCGAAGTGCTGGCGCGTATCCCGGTGGAAGGCCAGAAGACGCGCGACATCACCGGTGGCTTGCCGCGGGTGGCCGAGCTGTTTGAGGCCCGCACGCCGAAGGACAAGGGCACGCTGGCCGAGATGACTGGCACGGTGTCGTTTGGCAAGGAGACCAAGGGCAAGGTTCGCCTGCAGATCACCGACCCGGAAGGCAAGGTCTACGAAGAGCTCGTGCTCAAGGAAAAGAACATCCTGGTGCACGAGGGCCAGGTGGTCAACAAGGGCGAGTCCATCGTCGACGGTCCGGCCGATCCGCAGGACATCCTGCGCCTGCTGGGCATCGAGGAACTGGCGCGCTACATCGTCGACGAAGTGCAGGACGTCTACCGACTACAGGGTGTGAAGATCAACGACAAGCACATCGAGGTGATCGTTCGCCAGATGCTGCGCCGCGTGCAGATCGTCAACGTCGGGGATACCTCCTACATCGCTGGCGAGCAGGTCGAGCGTTCGGAGTTGCTGGACACCAACGATCGCATGGTCGCGGAAGGCAAGCTGCCGGCCACCCATGCCGACGTGCTGCTGGGCATCACCAAGGCGTCGCTGTCGACAGACAGCTTTATCTCGGCGGCGTCGTTCCAGGAAACCACCCGCGTGCTCACCGAAGCGGCCATCATGGGCAAGCGCGACGAGTTGCGTGGCTTGAAGGAAAACGTCATCGTCGGTCGCCTGATACCTGCAGGCACTGGCATGGCCTTCCACCAGGCCCGCAAGGTCAAGGAAGAGATGGACGACGCCGAGCGTCGCGCCATTGCACTGCAGGAGGCCGATGAACTGGCCGACTCGCAGGCGCAAACGGCAGACGCTGGCACTGAATCAGCCGAGTAAGCAGCTTTCTCCTGTGGGTCAAAAGGGCGGCTTCGGCCGCCCTTTTGACGTCCAGCCCTGAGCCGCGGTCATGCCTGTGCGAAAGCGTCCCCCGCCAGCGTAAACCGCTCCGGCGTCACGATCGCCAGACCCAGCGAGCATGCGCGTCGCGCCAGCTTCAGTAGCGCTCGGTCGCGCGTAACCAGCCACAGTGCGCCGGTATCGAGCGCCAGATCGACGAATTTCTGGTCATCGATGTCAGTGCATTGCGGTCGGCGCTGCGGCGAGCTTTGCGGTGGCTGCTCGATCGGGGTGGCATGGCGTTCCCACGTGCGCCACAGGAGGGGCAGGTCGGGCTGCCACTGATCAACTACTCCGCGAGACAGCACATGGGCCAGTTCGTCACGCACCGCCGCATTAACGACCCAGCGTACGCTCCCTGACAGGATGACCCGGGCGATGGGCTGAAACCCCGGGTTGTCGAAGACCAGCCAGTCCAAGACGGCATTGGTGTCGAGCACCAAATTTGGGATCAAAGCCACTTCCTATCGTTACGCTTGCCGTATTCTGCCCAGACGAATATACTGGAAGGCTTTTCGGACAAGGGTGCTGCGACTGTTGCCTTGTGCTGCGACGCACATGCAAAGGCGCACAGGCGTCGGATGCCGGGCTGGTGAATCTCGCCGGTCGGCCCTTCACTCCGAAGCCAGTGACTTCAAACGGGAACAAGTTACCTATGCCAACCATCAATCAGCTCGTGCGTCACGGTCGTGAGACCGAGGTCACGAAGTCCAAGTCGCCAGCGATGCAGGGCAGCCCCCAGCGCCGCGGTGTGTGCACCCGCGTGTACACCACGACGCCAAAGAAGCCGAACTCGGCGCTGCGGAAAGTCGCCAAGGTGCGCCTGACCAACGGTTTCGAGATCATCTCGTACATCGGCGGTGAAGGCCACAACCTGCAAGAGCACAGTGTGGTACTGGTGCGCGGCGGCCGCGTCAAGGACTTGCCGGGCGTGCGCTACCACATCGTGCGCGGCTCTCTTGACTTGCAAGGCGTCAAGGACCGCAAGCAATCGCGATCCAAGTACGGCGCGAAGCGCCCCAAGAAGTCGTAACAGCCCCTCGAGCCTGGCCGCAAGGCCGGGCAGTTTCGACAAGCCGCTGGCTTGTCGAGTAAGTGGGTGGCCCCGGATGTTGGTGGCGCCCGAGGCAAAGGCAATCGCCGGAGCCAACTGAAGCAAAAAAGGAAGAGAAATGCCACGTCGTCGCGAAGTCCCCAAACGGGACATCCTCCCTGATCCGAAATTCGGTTCTGTCGATCTGTCCAAGTTCATGAATGTCATCATGGAATCGGGCAAGAAGGCGATCGCCGAGCGCATCATTTACGGTGCGCTGGAGCAGGTCGAGAAGAAGTCGGGCAAGGACCCGCTCGAGATCTTTGTCACCGCGCTGAACAACATCAAGCCGATGGTCGAAGTGAAGTCACGCCGCGTGGGCGGTGCGAACTACCAGGTTCCCGTGGAAGTTCGCCCGGTGCGCCGTGTGGCCCTGGCCATGCGCTGGCTGAAGGAGTCGGCCCGCAAGCGCGGCGAGAAGTCGATGGCGCAACGCTTGGCCAATGAGTTGCTGGAGGCTGTCGAAGGCCGCGGCGGCGCAATGAAAAAGCGCGACGAAGTGCACCGCATGGCCGAAGCCAACAAGGCGTTCTCTCACTTCCGCTTCTGATTTTTTTCGCCTCCCGGCCGCTCTTCGGGTTTGCACGAACCCCTGAGCGGCCCGTGTTTTTGGCTTGTTTACTGGAGTGCCACCATGGCCCGCAAGACCCCCATTGAGCGCTATCGCAACATCGGCATCTCGGCGCACATCGACGCTGGCAAGACGACGACCACCGAGCGCATCCTGTTCTACACAGGTGTGAATCACAAGATCGGCGAAGTGCACGATGGCGCGGCCACGATGGACTGGATGGAGCAGGAGCAGGAGCGCGGTATCACGATCACCTCGGCGGCCACCACCTGCTTCTGGAAGGGCATGGATCTGGGCCGGGCCGAGCATCGCATCAACATCATCGACACCCCTGGGCACGTCGATTTCACGATTGAAGTCGAGCGCTCCATGCGGGTGCTCGACGGCGCCTGCATGGTCTATTGCGCTGTTGGCGGCGTGCAGCCGCAATCGGAAACCGTTTGGCGCCAAGCCAACAAGTACAAGGTGCCGCGTCTCGCGTTTGTCAACAAGATGGACCGCACTGGCGCCAATTTCTTCAAGGTCTATGACCAGATGAAGACCCGCCTGCGCGCCAATCCGGTACCGGTGGTGATCCCGATCGGCGCCGAAGACAAGTTCACCGGCGTGGTCGACCTGATCAAGATGAAGGCCATCATCTGGGACGAAGCCTCACAGGGCATGAAGTTCAGCTACGAAGAGATTCCCGCCGACTTGCAGGCCGACGCCGTCAAGTGGCGCGAGAACCTGGTTGAAGCCGCGGCCGAGTCGAACGAAGAGCTGATGAACAAGTACCTTGAGTCGGGCGAGCTGACCGAGGCAGAGATCGTTTCGGGCATCCGTGCGCGCACGCTGAGTGCTGAAATCCAGCCGATGTTCTGTGGCTCGGCATTCAAGAACAAGGGCGTGCAGCGCATGCTCGACGGCGTCATCGATTTCATGCCGTCACCGATCGACATTCCGCCGGTTCCTGGCACCGACGACGACGAGAAGGAAGTCGTTCGCCGTGCGGCTGATGACGAGAAGTTCGCTGCCTTGGCCTTCAAGCTGATGACCGACCCGTATGTCGGTCAGCTGACCTTCGTGCGCGTGTATTCCGGTGTGCTGAAGTCTGGCGACTCGGTCTACAACCCGATCCGCGGCAAGAAGGAGCGCATCGGCCGGATCCTCCAGATGCACGCCAATCAGCGCGAAGAAATCAAGGAAATCCTGGCCGGTGACATCGCCGCGTGTGTTGGCCTCAAGGAAGTGACCACGGGCGAGACCCTGTGCGATCCGGAAGCCATCATCACGCTCGAGAAGATGATCTTCCCGGAGCCGGTGATCTCGCAGGCCGTTGAGCCCAAGACCAAGGCCGACCAGGAAAAAATGGGTATCGCACTGGGCCGTCTGGCTCAGGAAGACCCGTCTTTCCGCGTACGTACCGACGAAGAGTCCGGCCAGACCATCATCTCCGGCATGGGCGAGTTGCACCTGGAAATCATCGTCGACCGCATGAAGCGCGAATTCGGTGTGGAAGCCAACGTCGGCAAGCCACAGGTGGCCTATCGCGAAACCATCCGCAAGTCGGTCAGTGATGTCGAAGGAAAGTTCGTGCGCCAGTCTGGCGGCAAGGGCCAGTACGGCCACGTCGTGCTGACAGTCGAGCCGCAGGAGCCGGGCAAGGGCTTCGAGTTCGTCGATGCGATCAAGGGCGGTGTGGTGCCGCGCGAATTCATCCCCGCAGTGAAGAAGGGCGTCGAAGACTCGCTGCCTGCGGGCGTGCTCGCCGGCTTCCCTGTGGTGGACGTGAAGGTCACGCTGACCTTCGGTTCGTACCACGAAGTGGACTCGAACGAAAACGCATTCAAGATGGCTGCGTCGCTCGGCTTCAAGGACGGCTGCCGCAAGGCATCGCCGGTGATCCTTGAGCCGATGATGGCCGTTGAGGTCGAAACGCCTGAGGACTACGCCGGTAACGTGATGGGCGATCTGTCCTCACGCCGTGGCATGGTGCAGGGCATGGACGACATGCCTGGTGGTGGCAAGGCCATCAAGGCTGAGGTGCCGTTGTCGGAAATGTTCGGCTACTCGACCACCCTGCGTTCGATGTCGCAAGGCCGCGCGACCTACACGATGGAATTCAAGCACTACAGCGAGGCCCCGAAGAACGTGGCCGACGCGATCATCACCGCGCGCGGCAAGTAAGCCACGCAACGCATCAAGCTGGTCTTCGTCGGGATGCCGTGGGCTGCCAGTGGCCCACGGAACGTCATCTCGACGGAAACCTTAAACACTGCACTGGCACTGCTCTTTATTCGGAGAAATTGAAATGGCAAAAGGCAAATTTGAGCGGACCAAGCCGCACGTGAACGTGGGGACCATTGGGCACGTGGACCACGGCAAGACGACCTTGACGGCTGCGATCACGACGGTGCTGAGCAAGCTGT
>JAIXYO010000045.1 GCA_027490215.1 Rubrivivax sp. | reverse complement strand
TGATCGACCAGCGTGTGATCGGGGTAGGGCGCTTCGCCGTCGGGCCACAACAGCGCCAGCGCGCTCACCAGCAGCGCATCGATCGCTTTCGGCGGTGGCTTCGGTGCCAACCACTCGCGTGCGGCCTGCGCTTGCCCGAGGCGCCGCAGCACATGAAAACTCAGTGCCTGCACACCCGGCCGCACCTCGCTCGGGCATTGCGCCAGCACCTCCGTCAGCGAGCGCCCGGCTCGCACCGCCTGGATTGCGTCGGCGGTATGGCCAAGCAGCCGTGCCAACGGTGGAGACGCGCTGGTCGTGCGGTCGGAGGGCGCGGCATGGACTTGAAGATTCACCGCGGCGAGTCTACGGGTATGCCTGTGGAGTCGCACCGAGGTGCGGGGCACTGAAGCTGGGTTACGCTCTGGAAGATGAAGCCTGAAACGCCGCCCATGCCCCCGCGCTCTCCACTGGACTCAACCCCCACCATCTCCAAGGACGATGGCGAACTGGCGCAGCTGAGCGCATCACAGCGCATCCGCTACCGCCTGGTGGGCGCCGACTGCCGCTACCACGCCAACGACAACATCTCGGCTTTCATCAAGGAGGGCGAGCTCGAGGAGCTGAAGGCCGAAGTGCAGGCCAAGCTTCAGGAAGTTCTGGAAGCGCTGGTCATCGACACGGAAAGTGACCACAACACCCACGACACCGCCAAGCGCGTGGCGAAGATGTTCCTGACCGAGGTGTTCCGAGGCCGCTATACGCCGATGCCCGATGTGACCGAGTTCCCGAACATCACGCGGCTCAACGAGTTGATGATCGTTGGCCCGGTCACCGTGCGCAGCGCCTGCTCGCACCACCTGTGCCCGATCATGGGTCGCGTGTGGATCGGCATCTTGCCGAACGAGCATTCGAATCTGATCGGGCTGTCCAAGTACGCCCGCATCTGCGAATGGATCATGAGCCGACCACAGATCCAGGAGGAGGCAGTGACCATGCTGGCCAACGAATTGCAAGGCCGCGTGAAGCCAGACGGCCTGGCCATCGTGATGGAGGCGGATCATTTCTGCATGCACTGGCGCGGCGTCAAGGACACCAGCGCCAAGATGATCAACAGCGTGATGCGCGGATCGTTCCTGAAAGACGCGAACCTGCGGCGCGAATTCCTGTCGCTGCTCGATCGCCAGAAGACCTGACATGCTCCCCCTCACTTCACCCTGGAGAATTTCATGCTCGTGCGTTTGATGTACGTCAGCCGCGCGTCCGACTCGGTGAACCAGAACGAGTTGGTCGCGATCCTGAAGAAGTCGAAAACCAACAACGTCGGGACCGGCATCACGGGCGTGCTGTGCTTCTCGGCTGGCATCTTCCTGCAGGTGCTCGAAGGTGGGCGATCACAGGTCAGTGCGCTCTACAACAAGATCGCCAATGACCCACGTCACCACGATGTGGTGCTGCTGAGCTTCGAAGAGGTGGGTGAACGCAGCTTTGCCGGCTGGTCCATGGGCCGCGCCAACCTGGCGCGGCTGAACCCGTCGCTGGTGATGAAGTACTCCGAGACGGCGCTGCTGAACCCGTATGCGGTGTCCGGCAAGATGTCGATGGCCCTGTTCAATGAAATGGTCGCTTCCGCGGCCATCATCTGCGACAGCTGATCCGCCCTGGCATGTCGCTGCCGGGATCGACCTTTACAGGGTGCCGGCGGCCTGGAATCCGAAGACGGTGGCCAGCAGCCGGGTCGGAAACTGGCCGATCGCGTCGTTGTAGGCTTTCGTGGCGGCGTTGAACTGACTGCGCGCGAAGGCCAGCGTGTTGTCTGCAGCGGCCAGCTGTTCGGCGTTGGCCTCGATCTCTAGCCCGCTGAGGAGCTGCTGCCGGGCTGGTAACTCGGCCTGCAGTTGCTGTCGCGCAGAGATCAAGGCTTCTTCGGCCAGCCGAAGGCCAGCGGCTGCGCTGCCTGCGCTGGGCCGGGCACGCAGTCCGTCGCATGCCGATTGCAACTGTGCGCAAGCCATCAACACCGCCTGGTACAGCGGCGGCGCTTGATCGACCAACTCATGCAGACCGTGGGCCCACTGCAACAGCAGCGCGTGGCGGTGCTGCACCTGGGCATCGACCGGCGCAAAGGCCTTGGCGATGTCGTCGCGCAGCGTGATCAACCGGTTGTAGGCACCCACCGCCCAGAAAACCAGCACCGCGCAACCGACCAGCGCCGCAATCTGGGTGTCGGTCATCGGTCGCGCTCGCGGGTTCGCATCGCGCGACGGATCAAGTGCGAACCTCGCCTTGACCCAGCACCACCCATTTCAGCGAGGTCAGTCCTTCCAGCCCGACCGGGCCACGGGCATGCAACTTGTCGGTGCTGATGCCGATCTCGGCACCGAGGCCGTACTCGAAGCCGTCGGCAAAGCGCGTGCTGGCGTTGACCATCACGCTGGATGAGTCGACCTCGCGCAGGAAGCGCATCGCGCTCGGATGGTGCTCGGTCAGGATGGCGTCGGTGTGGTGTGAGCTGTACCGGTTGATGTGCGCGATGGCTGCATCGACATCGGCCACCACGGCGATGCTGATGATGGGCGCGAGGTACTCCTCGAACCAGTCCTGCTCGGTGGCTGCGACGAGCCTGGCATTCGGTACGTCGGACAGCAGCGCCAGGCTGGCCACGTCGCCGCGCATCTCGACGCCTTTGGCGGCGAACACCGCGCCGATGCGCGGCAGGAACGCCGGCGCAATCGCCGCATGGACCAGCAGCGACTCGGCCGCGTTGCACGGGCTGTACTTCTGCGTCTTCGCGTTGTCGGTCACGCGCAGCGCCAGTTCCATGTTGGCGCTGGCATCGACATAGACATGGCAGTTGCCATCCAGGTGCTTGATCACCGGCACCTTGGCTTCGCGCGAGATGCGCTCGATCAGCCCCTTGCCTCCGCGCGGAATGATGACGTCGACCGATTCCGGTGAGGTGATCAGAAAACCCACCGCCGCGCGGTCGGTCGTTTCGACCAACTGGACCGCATCGTGCGGCAGCGCCGCTTCAGCGAGTGCGGCCTGCACCCGTTTCCACAGCGCGAGGTTGGAGTGGATCGCCTCCGAGCCGCCGCGCAAGATGCAGGCATTGCCGCTCTTGATCGCCAGCGACGCCGCTTCGATCGTCACGTTCGGCCGGCTCTCGTAGATCATCGCGAACACACCCAGCGGCACGCGCATCTGTCCCACCGAAATGCCACTCGGCCGCTGGCGCAGGTGGGTGATCTCGCCAATCGGGTCGGGCATCGCGGCGATCTGCTCACAGCCTTCGGCCACCGTTTCGATGATCTTCGGTGTGAGCTTCAGGCGATCGAGCAGCGGACCTGCCGTGCCTGCTGTGGCGGCCGCTTCCAGATCCAGTGCGTTGGCAGTGACCAGTGCGTCGACATCGGCGCGCAGCAACCGGGCCAGCGCGAGCAGAGCGTTGTTCTTCGAGGCCGTTGATGCGGCCGCCATCTGGGCACTGGCAGCGCGGGCGGAAGCGCCCATGCGGGCAACGACGTCTTTGAGGTCTGGTGCATTCATGGGGCGATTGTCCCTAATTCGTTCTACTTCCACCTTTTGTTCTGCGCTGCCGAGGGCGCGGGGTGACCGCCTCCGCTCGTGTCCCCCGGGCCGGTTCGCTGACCAAGGGCTTCGAGTCGAGTCGATCCGGCCCTCCTCCTTTACCTCGCTGCGGCGGGCCGCTGTGTGGAGCGAGGTTAAGGAGGAGGGCCTGTCTTTTCAGGCCCGGGGGACACGAGCGCAACACAGTGGCCCGTCGCAGCGTTCCCGCACCAACCTCACGGGATCTGATGGATTTGAACGCAGCCGTGCATCACTTCGCCGCAGCGTCCTTCCACCCACCACCCAGTACCTTATAGAGCGTGACCCGGTTCTGCCGTTCGGCGGCCTGTGCCTGCACGACCGCCTGCTGCGCGGCGAACAGCGAGCGCTGTGCGTCCAGCACGTCGAGGTAGCTCGATGCCCCATTGCGATAGCGCAAGTCGGCCAGCCGTGCCCGCACGGCTTCGGACTGCGCCTGTGCCTGCTGGGCTCGAAGCTGCTCGCCCAGCGTCGCCCGGCCGGCCAGTGCGTCGGCCACCTCGCGGAACGCGCTCTGCACCACGCGCTCGTATTGGGCGATGGCGATGTCTCGGCCGACCTGGGCGGCATCCAGGTTCGCCTGGTTGCGGCCGGCATCGAAGATCGGCACCAGCAGCTGCGGCGCGAAGCTCCAGGCGAAAGATCCCGCCTTGAACAGGCCCGACAGCTCGGTGCTGGCGCTGCCGATGCTGGTGCTCAACGTGATGCGCGGGAAGAACGCTGCCCGGGCGGCGCCGATGTTGGCGTTGGCTGCAATCAGTTGCTGCTCGGCCTGGCGGATGTCGGGCCGGCGGTTCAGCAGGTCCGAGGGCAGGCCTGCGGGCAGGTCGGGCAGCACCGTGTCGGCGAGCGCCAAGCCGGCGCTGCTGCTCGGTGCGGCCGCAGGTGCCGGCAGCGCATCGGCGGGCACGGGCTGACCGAGCAGCAGCGCCAGCGCGTTTTCGTCCAGCGCTCGCTGTCGAAGCTGCTGCGCCAGCGCGACGCGCGCACCCTCGAGCAATGACTGCGCCTGTCGCAGATCGAGCTCGGAAGACGCGCCGTTGTCGAACTTCAGCTGCGCCAGCTTCATCGATTCTTCGCGAGTGGCAAGCGTCAGCCGGGTGACCGCCAGCAACTCGTCATCGGCCAGCAGGCCGAGCCAAGCATTGGCGACCGAAGCGATCAGGCTGATCTGCACCGTCTTGCGGGCTTCCTCGGTGCCGAGGAACTGCGCCAGCTGTGCCTGGCTCAGGCTGCGCACGCGGCCGAAGAAGTCGAACTCGTAGGAGGTGACCTGCAGCCCGGCCGTGTAGGTGCTGCTGATGCTGCCTCCGCTGCCGTTGTTGCCCACCCTCGGTTGCCGCGACGCGGTGGCGCCG
>JAIXYO010000022.1 GCA_027490215.1 Rubrivivax sp. | reverse complement strand
GCTTGCGTCAACCCTGCGCAGGCCCGAGCAAGCGCAGCAGCCAGTGGTTGAGGTCGGCGACCTCCTGGGGGCACACCGAGTGCGCCATCGGGTACTCGTGCCAGTCGACCACACAGCCCAGCGCCTGCAGCGCGTCGCGCGCCGCCGCCGCGCGCGCCAGCGGCACCACGCTGTCGCCAGTGCCATGTGCCAGGAACACGGGCAAGGCAATGCTCGCGGCGCTGCGCTCGACCGCCGTGGTGTCGGCCAGCGGCAGGTAGCCCGACAGCCCAACCAGACCCGCCAGGCGCTCGGTGTGGCGAAGACCGGTCAGCAGCGTCATCGCACAGCCTTGCGAAAAACCGGCCAGCACGATGCGTGAGGAGGCGATGCCGCGCTCCCGCTCCTTCGCAATCAGCGCTTCGATGTCCAGGCGCGACGCGCGCAGCCCGGCTTCGTCTTCGCGGCGCACCAGATCGGCATGCAGCAGGTCGTACCAGGCCCGCATCGCCATGCCGCCATTGATCGTGACCGGACGCACGGGCGCATGCGGAAACACGAAACGCACCGGGCCGATCGGGCCCAGGCGCAGTTCTTCGGCGATAGGCACAAAGTCATTGCCATCGGCACCCAGGCCGTGCAGCACGATGATGCTGGCCGTGGGGTTCGGGGCGGTTTCGAATTCGATGGTTTGAAGCGTCATCTCGTGATTGTTGCCCAGGCAGGTTGGGCGTCGCCGCAGCGCAGCGTCAGGGAGTTGCTCTCGCAGCATTGCCCAGGCCATCAACGCTGCCCGGACGCCGCACGCGAAACCATGCCGCATAAAGCGCCGGAACGAAAGCGAGCGTCAGCACCGTGGCGACGATCAGTCCGCCCATGATCGAGATGGCCATGGGCCCCCAGAACACGCTGCGGGTCAGCGGAATCATCGCGAAGATGGCGGCTGCAGCGGTCAGCACCACTGGTCGGGCACGCCGGGTGGTTGCATCGACGATGGCCTGCCAGGGCGCTGCGCCCTGAGCGATGTCCTGGTCGATCTGGTCGACCAGGATCACTGCATTGCGCATGATCATGCCGCCGAGCGCGATGACGCCAAGCAAGGCAACGAAGCCGAAGGGTGCCTGGAAGGCCAGCAGTGCCGGCACCACGCCGATCAGACCGAGCGGTGCCGTCAGGAACACCATCAGCATGCGCGCGAAGCTCTGCAGCTGCATCATCAGAAACAGCAGCATCACGGCGAACATCAGCGGAAACACCGCGAACAGCGCCTTGTTGGACTTGTCGCTTTCCTCGATCGCACCGCCCTGCTCAATGCGGTACCCCGGCGGCAGGCTGTCGATCACCGGCTTCAACGAGGGCCAGATCTGCTGCGTCGCGTAGGGCCCCTGCACGCCATCTGCCAGGTCGCTGCGCACCGTCAACACCATGTCCCGGTTGCGTCGCCACAGCACCGGCTCCTCGTAAGTCGCGTCGACGGTGGCGATTTGCGACAACGGCACCACCGAGCCGTTGCGAGAGAAAAGCGAGATGTCCGGCAGATGTTCCAGTGCCAGCCTTTCCTCCGGTTCGGCGCGCACCACCACGTCGACCAGCTCTTCGCCACGGCGCAACTGTGTGACGGGGATGCCTGACAGCACCGCCTGCGTCATGTTCGCGACATCCGATGATGAGAGGCCGAGCAGGCGCGCCTTGTCCTGATCGACCTGCACACGCAGCGTGCGAACCTGCTCGTTCCAGTCGAGCTGGGTGTCTCGCACCAAGGGGCTTGTTCGAACCAGGTCGCGCACGCGATAGGCAATCTGGCGGACCTGCGCGGTGTCGGGCCCGATGACCCGAAACTGCACCGGGAAGCCCACGGGCGGACCGAAGTCCAGCCGCAATACGCGACCACGCAGGTCAGGGAAGTCAGCGTCGGCTGCAAAGATCGCCAGCAGGCGGGTGCGCACGGCCTCGCGTTCCGCGATGCCAGCCGTTTTGATGACGAACTGCGCGTAGGACGGGTTCGGCAGCTCTGGTGACAGGCTGAGATAGAAGCGCGGCGACCCGGCGCCGGTGTAGGCCGTGAACGCCAGCACCTGGGCGTCGTCCTTCAGCACCTTTTCGAGCCGCTCGACCTCCTTCTCGGTGGCGGCAAACGATGCGCCCTCGCGCAGCCGAAGTTCCACCAGCAGCTCCGGCCTCGACGCGGTGGGGAAGAACTGTTGCTGGACCAGGCCCATGCCGGCTCCCGCTGCGACGAACAACAAAACGGTGGTGGCGATCACCATCCAGCGATGTTCGACACACCAGTCGAGGCTGCGGCGCATGCGGCGGTAGACCGGTCGGTCGTAGGGATCATGCGCCACCGCCTCTGCGGGGCTCGTGCTCGGCCTGGACATCGACTTTGGCAGCAGCACCACGCCCAGGTAAGGCGTGAACACCACCGCCACCAACCACGACGCCATCAAGGCGAGACCAACCACCCAGAAGATGCCGCCGGCGTAATCGCCCGAGATGGACTGCGCGAAGCCGACAGGCATGAAGCCGGCCACCGTCACCATCGTGCCGGTGAGCATCGGGAGCGCGGTCGAGGTGTAGGCGAAGGTCGCCGCCTTGACGCGGTCCATGCCTTGTTCCATCTTCACCACCATCATCTCGACGGCGATGATGGCGTCGTCGACCAGCAAGCCGAGCGCGATGATGAGCGCCCCGAGCGAGATGCGGTCGAGCGCCCAGCCGGCGGCGTACATCACGATGGCGACCAGGCCCAGGACGAGAGGCACCGAGGCCGCCACCACCAGGCCCGTGCGCCAGCCCAGGGCCACGAAAGACACCGCCAGGACGATCGCGAGTGCCTCCAGGAATGAGCGTTCGAACTCCCACACGGCCGCCTCGACCACCGTCGGCTGGTCGGCGTACTTCTCCAGGCGTACCCCCGCCGGCAGACGAGCCTGCAACTCGGTTTGGCGTGCGTCCAGCGCCTTCCCGATGGCCAGCTGGTTGCTGCTGCGTGACACCGTGACGCCGAGGGCCAGCACCGCTTCGCCGTTGTGCCGAACTGTGAACGTCGGCGGGTCTTCCAGTGCATTGCGAACGGTTGCCACATCCGACAGCCGCAGCAATCGGCCTCCCGCCTCGATCGGTAGTGCCTCGATGTCCGCGACATCGTGCACGGCGCCACTGATGCGCACGAAGGTGCGCTCGGCGCTGCCCTCGACGGCGCCAGCAGGGGTCATCGCGTTCTGACGTGAGAGCGCGTCGATCAGGCTCTGCGGCGTCAGCCCCAAGGCTGCCAGACGCCTGCTGGAAAACTCCACATGAACCTGTTGCGCCTGTCGCCCGAGCAAGTCGACCTTGTTGACGCCGGGCACTGACTGCAGGCCGCGCTTCAGATCTTCGGCCAGCGCCTGCAATTCAGGCCATTGGAGCTCGGGAGCTTGCAAGGCATACAGCACCGTGTAGACGTCGGTGAATTCGTCATTGAAGAACGGACCACGTACACCATCGGGGAATTCGCCCCGGACGTCCCCGATCTTCTTGCGCGCCTGGTACCAGGCCGCATCGAGCAGCTTCTTCGAGGTGCCGCCCTTCATCCACAGTGTCAGACCGCCATAGCCCTGCCGCGAGAAGCTGCGGATGTAATCGACGCCGTCGATTTCCTGCAGTTCGCGCTCCATTCGGTTGAGCACTTCGTCCTGCACTTGCTGCGCAGTCGCGCCGGGCCACGCGACGACCGCGGTCATGGTCGGGACTTCAAAGTTGGGATCTTCAAGCCGCCCCAGTTTCGTGAATGAGGCCAGGCCAAGAACCAGCGTCGCGATGATCAGGAACAGCACCATCGGGCGGTGCGTCACCGCCCATTCGGACAGATTGAATGACTTCATCGCTGCGCGCCAGACGCCTCGACCGGCGCGGTGTCGATCACATCTGCCAGCGGTCGCGCCACGGCTCGCACGCGCATCGCGGCATCCAGCTTTTGAGCCCCGACCGACACCACCAGCGCGCCTTCGGAGAGTCCACGTACGCGCACCACATCGTTGGTCTGTGACAGCACCTGAACCGGCAAGCGCGTCAGCGTGCCAGCGTTCGGCTCGACGACCCATACCGTGGGTGACTGCGCCACCGACAGCACCGCGCCGAGCGGTAAAGGGGCCGAGGGTTCGCTGTTATGGCGACTCAGATGCAACTCGACGGTGCTGCCCAGGCGCGGACCGGCTGCGCTCGCCACCGATGCCGCGGGCGGTGCGATGGTGTACCGAGCCCGAAAGGTGCGCGTCGCGGCGCTCGCCGACGGCGCGAGCTCGCGCAGGCTCAGTTCCAGCGGCTTGGCTGCGTCTCCGCCTGGGGGAGCAAGCAGGCGGGCGCTGGCGCGATAGGCGCGGAGGTCGGGCGCCAGCGATTCCGGCACATCGACCACGACATCGAGCGCAGTCGTCCGTGCCAACGTGATCAAGGGTTGGGCTTCGCCAATGACTTGACCGGCTTCGAAACGGCGCGCTGTCACCACGCCATCGAATGGCGCCGACAACGCCGCGTAATCGAGTTGGCGACGGGCCAGGTCGAGTTGGCCGCGCGCCTGTGCGAGATGCGCCAATGCCGCATCAGCACGCGCTTGCTGTCGCTCAAGGTCGGCCCCGCCCACCGAGCCATCGGTCAGCAGCCGCCGAAAGCGTGCCGCGTCGCTGGACGCCTGGTCCGCCTCGACCTGACTGGCACGCCACTGCTGTGCAGCGACATCGACAGCGAGCCGAAGGTCCGCCTCGTCCAGCCGTGCCAGCAATTGGCCTTGTCGGACGCTCTGGCCGACATCGACTGCGCGCAGGGCGACCTTGCCACCAACTCGAAAGGACAACTCGCTCTCGAAGCGGGCGCTGATCGTCCCGCTGAAGCGGCGTTCACTCTCGCCCACGCCATGGCGAACCGGCGTCACGTATACCGGCTGGATCGGCGTCGCGGGCTGTGGCGCGGGACTGCATGCGACCAGCAGCAGCGCCAATGCAAGGCACGGCCAGGAGCGCAGCGAACGCCAGATCGGCGCATGGGAGTCATGTCGGATGTTCATCGGATGCCTCTTTCCAGGACGGGCTGAATGGCGGCCTCGGTGTCTGGCCTCGGCACAGGAGCAGGCGGTTCGGAGGCGGGTGCCCCGGCCTCTGACGCGACCCGCCAGCCGCCACCCATCGACTTGAAGAGCTGGACCGCGTTGAGGGCGAGCTGGGTGCGACTCTCGATGGCCGCAATTTCCGCAGCGATGACATTGCGCTGGGCGTCAAGCAGAGGCAACAGGCCGATCTGGCCTTCCCGGTACAGCGACTCGGCGTGGCGCATTCCCGTACGTCGCAGCGCGAGGGTCTGACCCATCGCTGTGAGACGCGCTCGCTCTTCGGCAAGCACGACGAGGCTGCTTTCGACATCCTGCACGGCGCCGAGCACCCGTTGTTCGTAACTCAGTGCTGCGATGCGTTCGCGTGCCGATTGCACCTCGACCGCAGCTTGCAGGCGGCCGGCATTGAAGATGGGCATCGTGAAAGCCAGCGCCACATTGCTGTAGCGGACCGGTGACAGGTCGAGCATGTTGAGCCGCAGGTCCTGCCCGCCGAGCAACGCGGCCAGGAAGAACTTCGGCAGAAGATCGGCCTGGCTTTCGCGCAAGCGCGCACTGGCGGCTGCCATTTGCCGTTCGGCGGCCCGCAAGTCCGGGCGGCGCGACAGCAGCTCAACTGGCTGGCCGGCCGCCAGCATCGGTACCTCTGGCAGCCTGGCTGGGGCGGTTGCTTCGAGGCCCTCCAGTACTGCGCTTGCGGACCGGCCCAGCAGAAGCGCCAGCTGATGCTCGGTCGTGGCGATCAGCGCCCGCAGGGGTGGGAGTTGCGCCGAAAGCGCAGCTGTCTCGCCCGCGGCCTGTGACACATCGAAACGGCTGGCCTGGCCCGCGGCTTCGCGGCTTTGCGTCAAGCGCTCGCTGTCGGCCTGCGACTGCAGCAGTGCCTGAACCCGTTCCAGTCGTGCCCGGGCGCCTTGGTGAACCAGGTACTGTCCTGCGACTTCGGCGCTGATCAGCAGACGGGCACTGTCAACGCCGAAGGCCGCAGCCTCGGCATCGAACTGCGCTGCGTTCGACGCGGCCCGTGCGGCGCCGAACACATCAAGCTCCCAACTCAGATCGACAGAAGCTCGGTACGCCCGCACATCGGGTGAGTTCTGCTTCACCTGGGCGGGCAGACCGCTTCGCTGATCGGATGCAGATGCATTCAAGCCAAGCGTCGGAGCCCTGCGCGAATCGACTGCACGCAACGCTGAGCGTGCTTCCTCAACCCGCAATACGGCCACACGTATGTCGAGATTCGAAGCGAGCGCGCGCTCGATCAGATCCGCAAGCGTCGGATCACCGAAGCTTTGCCACCATGCCAATTCAAACGTGTTGCCAGATTCTGAAGCGCCACGGAACTTGTCTGCGCTGACGTGAGACTGCGCGAGTGAGCGTGCAGGCTCGACCGTGGCAGTACAGCCGCTGATCCCCAGCACCAGCGCAGATGTCGAGGCAGCGAACCCGCAACGAACGAGGCTCGAACGCAACATCGATAGGGTCAACCGGGGGATGCGGGAGGGTGGGTTCACGACCACGAAGCGATTTTGTTGACAGCGTCAACCATTGTGGTGTTTTCTTGTTGACGCTGTCAACATTGCTTCCTTGTCGCACGATTGCGAGGCTTGGGCACCGTGCTAGCGTCACCCCTTGAGCCATTGCGAACCGAGACTCGAATGCCCAAAAAGATCAAGACCGAGGAGCCTGTCGATCTCAAGGAAGCCTGCATTCAGGTGGCGCGCGACTTCATTGCGGAGCATGGCATCGAGAACCTGAGTCTGCGCGATGTCGCCCGCCGGCTCGGCGTGTCGCACCAGGCGCCCTATCGCCACTATCCCAACCGGGATCATTTGCTGGCTGAGGTCCTGCGACGCTGCTTTCAAGGTTTCGCCGCGCATCTTGACGCTCGCGATCGCCTCGACGACCCCAAGGCCGACCTGCAATCGATGGGTCGCCAGTACTTGAGCTATGCCGCGCAGCACCCGCTCGAGTACCGATTGATGTTCGACACGCCATGGCCGCAGGCTGCAGAACATCCGAGTCTGCTGCAGGACGCACGACATGCGTTCGACTTGTTGCTCGGCGTGCTGCGGCGCATCCACGGCACGCAAGCGTCCAAGCGGGCGCTCATCGAGCTCGACGCGCTGTACATCTGGTCGTCGATGCATGGGATCGTGGGGATCATGCAATGCAAGCTGACGGATCGGCTCGAACTGTCGCCACAGGTACCTGACCAGGCTGCCCTGCATGTGATGCAGATGATCCTGAAAGCCATGGACAGCCATCGCTGATCCGCCGTGGTACCCCCGGCCGACCTCAGCGGTGGCCGCGAGCCGTTATGGCATGCCGATTGATCAGAGCGTGACGTCGTAGTCGATCGTCAGCGGCGCGTGGTCTGAAAAGCGCGGCTCAAGGTGAATGTCAGCGCGGCGCGCGCGGGCGGCGATGCCCGGGGTGGCGAGGTGGTAGTCGATGCGCCAGCCCACGTTCTTGGCCCAGGCCTGCCCGCGGTTGCTCCACCAGGTGTATCGATCCGGGTCGGGGTCCAGTGTGCGGAACACGTCGACCAGTCCGGCGCCCGCCTCGGCGTCGAGCAGATTCGTCATCCAGGCGCGCTCCTCGGGCAGGAAGCCACTGTTCTTCAGGTTGCCCTTCCAGTTCTTCAGGTCGATTTCCTTGTGGGCGATGTTGATATCGCCCAGCAGCACGAACTCCCGCTCGGCCCGCAAGCGCGTGAGGTGTGGCGCGATCAGCGCGAGAAACCGGAACTTGGCCTGCTGCCGCTCCTCGCTGCTGCTTCCACTCGGGAAATAGCAACTGATGACACTGAAGCGTGGAAACTCTGTGCGAGCCGGGTCATCAAAGCGGGCTTCGACCCAGCGGCCTTCGTCGTCGAATTCGGCGTTGCCTATCCCCGAGCGAATCTGGCTGGGACGCAGCCTGGAGTAGACGCCAACACCCGAGTAGCCCTTCTTCTGTGCGTAATGAAAGTGACCGTCCATGCCCGCCACGCGATCGAAGCGCCCAACGACGGTGTCGGCCTGGGCCTTCACTTCCTGCACCCCCATACAATCGGGCGCTGTGGCCGCGACCCACTCCTCGAAGCCCTTGCTGGCCGCGGACCGGATGCCATTCAGATTCAACGTGATCAGACGGAGCACAGGATTCCTCAGATGAGCCGAAGCGGCCTCGTTGACTTGAATGCAGGCGAACTTGCGCAGGATTTCGTCAAGTTTTCACTCGACGCTGGCGTGTTGCGGTTCGGGGAGTTTCAGACCAAGGCGGGTCGGCTGTCGCCGTATTTCTTCAACGCCGGCTTGTTTGATGACGGTGCCAAACTAGGCCGCCTCGCCCAATTTTATGCACGGCGCCTGCAGCAGGCGCAGGCCTCGGGCGAACTGCAATTCGACATGCTCTTCGGCCCCGCCTACAAGGGCATCGTGCTGGCGGCGGCGGTGGCCGTCGAGCTGGCGCGCCTTGGCATCAACGTGCCCTACGCCTACAACCGCAAGGAAGCCAAGGACCATGGCGAAGGCGGCACGCTGGTTGGTGCGCCTGTTCGCGGGCGGGTGCTGATCATCGACGACGTGATCTCGGCAGGCACCTCGGTGCGCGAATCGATTGCGATGATCGAGGCCGCAGGCGGTACACCAAGCGCTGTGGTGATCGCACTCGATCGGCAGGAAAAAGCCACTGACCAGGGGCGCGACGCGCCATGGTCTGCAGTTCAGTTCGTGCAGCAGAAGCTCGGCCTGCCGGTGACGGCGATTGCGACGCTGTCCGATCTGCTCCAGGTGCTGCAATCCACCGACTCTCCGGCTCTTGCGGCGCACACCGAGCGGGTTCGGAGCTACCGCGAGCGGTATGGGGTCTGACGACGTGAGCGCTGCCGCGTGGTTCAGGATCGCGCGCTGGATGCTCATCGTGACGGCTGCAGCGAGCGGCCTCGGTGCGGCATCAGCAGCGAAGATTTATTCCTGCGTTGACGGCGCCGGCAAGCGTCTGACATCCGATCGGCCGATTGCCGAATGCACGGCGCGCGAACAGCGGCTGTTGAACGCCGATGGCTCGACCAAGAAGGTGCTGCCACCGACCATGACCGCCGACGAGCGTGCTGACGCGGAAGCGCGTGAACGCGAAAAGGCAGCGCGCCGCGCGGCCGAGGTCGATGCGATCCGCCGTGACCGCAACCTGCGCATGCGGTATCCCAACGAGGCCGCGCATCAAAAGGCGCGTCTGGCTGCGCTCGATGACCTGAAGCGCACGCTGCAACTGTCCGAACGGCGTCTGGAAGCACTGGCTGCAGAAAAGAAGCCTTTGCTCGAAGAGGCCGAGTTCTACGTGGGTCGCGCGATGCCGACACGCCTCAGGCAGCAGATCGATGGCGTCGACGCCACCGTCGAAGCGCAGCGCGCACTGATCCAGAACCAGCAGGCCGAGGCGCAGCGAATCAACGCGACCTTTGATGCCGAACTGGCAAGACTGCGCAGGCTCTGGGCCGGCGCCCCACCGGGCTCATTGGATCCCGCACCGCCGGCGCCCGTGCCGGCGTCGGCAGCGCCCGCGACGCTCAGCCCAGCTTCTGCTTCAGCAGCGCCGTGACCTGAGCCGGGTTGGCCTTGCCCTTGGTCGCCTTCATGGCCTGACCGACCAGGGCATTGAAGGCTTTTTCCTTGCCGGCGCGGTATTCCTCGACGGATTTCGTGTTGGCTGCCAGCAACTCGTCGAGCAGGCGGTCGAGTTCGCCGGTGTCGGATATCTGCTTGAGGCCTTTGGCCTCAATCACTTGATCGACGCGCGACTCGGGCAGATCCACGACTGCACGATCGACGATCTCGGCGCCGATCGGGGCTGCGTTGATTTCGCCGGCTGCCCACAGCACATCGAATACCTGCTTCGCACCGCTGTTGGAAATCGTGCCGTCGACGATGCGGCCGATCAGCGCAGCCAGCGTGGGTGCATCGACCGGGCTCTGCTCGATCGTCTTCTCGTCGGCATTTAGCCGACGCAAGACCTCGCCCATCAGCCAGTTGGCCGCCAGCTTGGATTGGCCGCTGGCCTTCGCTGCGGCCTCGAAGTACGTGGCGAAGGACTTGGACTGCGTCATGATGGACGCGTCGTAAGCGGGCAGTCCGTAGTCGCGCTCGAAGCGCGCGGCCATCGCCTGCGGTAACTCGGGCATGGCCGCGCGCATGCGCTCGATCCAGTCTGCTGCGATGACCAACGGCGGCAGGTCGGGGTCGGGGAAATAGCGGTAGTCGTGCGCGTCTTCCTTGGTGCGCATGGCCCGCGTTTCGCCGCGTCCGCCATTGGCGGTCGGGTTGAACAGCACGGTGGCCTGCTGCACCTCTCCGCCATCCTCGATCAGGTCGATCTGCCACTGGATCTCGCAGTCGATGGCCTGCTGCAGGAACTTGAAACTGTTCAGGTTCTTGATCTCGCGCCGGGTGCCGTAAGGCATGCCGGGCTTTCGCACCGACACATTGGCGTCGCAGCGGAAGCTGCCTTCCTGCATGTTGCCGTCGCAGATGCCCAGCCACATCACCAGCGAGTGCAGCGTTTTCGCGTATTCGGCCGCTTCGGCGCTGGAGCGCATGTCGGGCTCGGAGACGATCTCCAGCAAAGGTGTGCCGGCGCGGTTGAGGTCGATGCCGGTCTGGCCGGCGTAATCCTCGTGCAGCGATTTGCCTGCATCTTCCTCGAGGTGGGCGCGGGTCAGGCGCACCTTGTGCGCGGTGCTTCCGAGGATGAACTCGATCGTGCCGCCTTGCACCACTGGAGTTTCATACTGGCTGATCTGGTACCCCTTGGGCAGATCGGGGTAGAAGTAGTTCTTGCGCGCAAAGATCGAGTGCTGTGCGACCTTGGCGCCGACGGCCAGACCGAACTGGATCGCCCGTTCGACCGCGCCGCGGTTCATCACCGGCAGCGTGCCCGGCAGTGCCAGATCGACCGGCGAAGCCTGCGTGTTGGGTGCAGCGCCGAACTGAGTTGACGAGCCGCTGAAGATCTTGCTGGCGGTCGAGAGTTGCGCATGGGTTTCGAGGCCGATCACAACCTCGTAGCCGCGGATCAGCTGGCTCGCGGTGGTGATGCTCATGCGGCACCTCCCATCGACGCGGCCGACGGCGCACGCTGGTGCCAGTCTGTCGCCTGCTGGAAGGCGTGCGCGGCGTGCAACAGCGTGCCTTCCTGGAAGTAGTTCCCGATCAGTTGCAATCCGACCGGCATGCCAGCGCCTTCGCCGGTGGCTGCGAAGCCTGCCGGCACGCTCATGCCGGGCAGGCCGGCCAGGCTCGCCGGCAGTGTGAAGATGTCCGCGAGGTAGTTGGCCACCGGGTCGTCGCCCTTACCGCCGAGCTTCCATGCCACTGTGGGTGCCACCGGGCCGGCGATCACGTCGCATTCGGTGAAGCAGTGCTGAAAATCGTCAGCGATCATGCGCCGCAGCTTCTGTGCTTGCAGGTAGTAGGCGTCGTAATAGCCGTGGCTCAGCACATAGCTGCCGATCATGATGCGGCGCTTGACCTCGTCACCGAAACCTTCGGCACGCGTTTTCTTGTACATGTCCAGCAGGTCGGTGTAGTTCGCTGCGCGGTGACCGAATTTCACGCCGTCGAATCGGTTCAGGTTCGAGCTGGCTTCGGCTGGCGCGATGATGTAGTACACCGGGATCGACAGTTCGGTGCGCGGCAGGCTGACCTCGACCAGCGTGGCGCCAAGTTTCTCGAGCTCGACCAGTGCGGCCCGCACCGCGCCATCGACTTCGGAAGCCAGGGCGGCCGGGAAGAATTCCTTGGGCAGGCCGATCCGCAGGCCTTTCAGCGGTTGCGCAGCGGTGGCGTCGGCGCGAGGTGTACGCATCGCGGTGGCGTAATCCTGCGGCGGGCGCTGCGCGCTGGTCGCGTCGCGCTCGTCAAAGCCGCTCATCGCGCCGAGCAGCAAGGCGCAGTCTTCGGCCGATCGCGCCATCGGGCCAGCCTGATCGAGGCTGGAGGCGAAGGCGATCATGCCGAAGCGTGAACACACGCCGTAGGTCGGCTTGATGCCTGTGATGCCCGAAAAACTGGCCGGCTGCCGGATCGAGCCGCCGGTGTCGGTGCCTGTCGCGGCCGGCACGAGGCGTGCGGCGACCGCAGCGGCCGAGCCGCCCGAGGAGCCACCCGGCACGCGGCTCAAGTCCCACGGGTTCCTGACCGCGCCGTAGGCCGAGTTTTCATTACCCGAGCCCATCGCAAACTCGTCACAGTTCAGCTTGCCCAGCGTCACCATGCCGGCGCCGGCGCCGAGGCGCGAGACCACCGTGGCGTCGAACGGGCTGCGGTAGCCGGCCAGCATCTTCGAGGCGGCAGTGGTCGGCAGGTCACGGGTGACGAAGATGTCCTTGTGCGCTAGCGGAACGCCAAGCAGCGGCTGATCGCTGTTGCTGTGGCCTTGCGCACGGCGCACGTCCGCACCCCGGGCTTGCGCCAGTGCTGCGTCGGCATCGACACACAGCCAGGCGCCCAGGTGCTCGTGGGCTGCGATTCGTTTGAGCAGGTGGCCCGTGACCTCCTCACTGGACACCTGCTTCTCAGCAAGCGCTTGCGCCAGGGCGGCCACACCCAGGTCGTGCAAGGCGCCGCTCATTCGACCACCCTCGGCACGAGGAAGAGACCGTCCTCTATCGCCGGCGCGCTGCGCTGGTTGAGCTCCCGCTGGTTGGTCTCGGTAACCACGTCGTCGCGCAGCCGCAGGCTGACTTCGCTGACCGCCGACAGCGGCGTGTACAACGGTTCCACGCCGGCGGTGTCGACGGCACTCATCTGCTCCACGATGGAGAAGAAGGCATTGAGCTGGGTCAGCATGGCCGCTTGTTCGGTGGGCTGCAACGCCAGCCGCGCGAGGTGCGCGATGCGGCCGACGTCATCCGGGGTCAAAGGCATGGGAATTTCGGTCCGGTGAGGGGTTGCGGCGGGTGGTGAACCCGGGTCCATCGGGTATTATCCGCGCTGGCCGACAACCAATCGGAAGCAGAGCCCATGCCGTCTTCAGCGGGCGCGTCGCCTGATCGGTATCAAGGTTCCAGGCCGTCGATGTTGCGGGCTTGGAAGGTCGCACGTCGCGCTGGTCGTGACACCCGTTTCGTCCCTTTTTCTCCCCCCTCATTCCATGGAATCGTCGGGTTCGAGCGAGGCGCTCCTTCGCTGTAGGCGCCGGCGCTGAACACCGCAAACACACTATGTTCGGATCCTTTCGTCGCTACTTCTCGACGGACCTGGCCATCGACCTCGGCACGGCGAATACGCTGATCTATGTCCGGGGCAAGGGCATCGTGCTCGACGAGCCGTCGGTGGTGGCCATCCGCCACGAGGGTGGACCCAACGGCAAGAAAACCATCCAGGCGGTCGGCTCCGAGGCCAAGGCGATGCTGGGCAAGGTGCCTGGCAACATCGAAGCCATCCGGCCAATGAAAGACGGCGTGATCGCCGACTTCACCGTCACCGAGCAGATGCTCAAGCAGTTCATCAAGATGGTCCACCCGCGGTCCGTCTTGCGCCCGAGCCCTCGCATCATCATTTGCGTGCCCTGCGGCTCGACCCAGGTAGAGCGCCGCGCGATCCGTGAATCGGCACTGAACGCAGGTGCCAGCCAGGTCTACCTGATCGAGGAACCGATGGCCGCGGCGATAGGTGCGGGTCTGCCAGTGTCGGAAGCCTCGGGCTCGATGGTGGTGGACATTGGCGGCGGCACCACCGAGGTCGGCGTCATCAGCCTGGGTGGCATGGTCTACAAAGGCAGCATCCGCGTCGGTGGTGACAAGTTCGACGAAGCCATCATCAACTACATCCGTCGCAACTACGGCATGCTGATCGGCGAGCCGACGGCCGAGGCGATCAAGAAGAACATCGGCAGCGCCTTCCCTGGCTCCGAAGTGAAAGAGATCGAGGTGAAAGGTCGCAACCTGAGCGAAGGCGTGCCGCGCAGCTTCACCATCAGCAGCAACGAAATCCTCGAGGCCTTGACCGACCCGCTGAACCAGATGGTCAGCGCGGTGAAGAACGCACTCGAACAGACCCCGCCCGAACTGGGCGCCGACATTGCCGAGCGCGGCATGATGTTGACTGGCGGCGGCGCGTTGCTGCGCGACCTCGACCGCCTGCTCGCCGAGGAAACCGGCCTGCCAGTGCTGGTCGCCGAAGACCCACTGACCTGCGTGGTGCGAGGTTGCGGCATGGCCCTCGAGCACATGGAGCGCCTCGGCTCGATCTTCACGTCAGAGTGAATGACAGCCCCCACGTCGCTGCGCTCCTGCCCCCCACGGGGGCGCTCGCCGGCTTGAGGCGGCTCGGCGCTCGGCTCGGGACTTTCCTCCGGCCTAATGTTTCTGGCATTCCCCCATGCTTCTAGGCTCCATCGATCGAACGCCGCCGCCGTTCTTTCGCCAGGGCCTGTCGGCGCTCACCAAATTGGCACTGTGCTCGGCGCTCGCGGTGTTCCTGATGGTCGCCGACGTGCGGTTCAAGCTGACCCAGCCGCTTCGCGCGCTGCTGGCCACCGCGCTGCATCCGGTGCAACGCAGCCTGCTGGCGCCGGTCGAGGGCATTGAATCGACCTTCCAGTACGTGGCCGGACTGGAAACTGCCATTGCCAATGAGTCTGCCGCCCGTCGTGCGCTGGCTGGCCAGGCGTTGCGCGTGAACCAGGTCGATCAGTTGCAGGCCGAGAATGCGCGGCTGCGTGCGCTGCTCGACGTGCGTAGCGGCCTGCAGGTGCGATCGCAGGCGGCCGAAGTGCTCTATGAATCGCCCGATCCCTACTCCCGCAAGGTGGTGGTCGACAAAGGGCTGGCGCAAGGCATTGCGGCTGGCTCACCGGTGATTTGCGAAGCCGGGGTGATCGGCCAGGTGACGCGGGTCTATCCGTTGTCGTCCGAGGTGACACTGCTGACCGACAAGGACGCGGCGGTGCCGGTGCTGAATACCCGCACGCAGGCGCGCAGTGCTGCCTTTGGCTTGGCCACGGGGGATGCACTCGAGCTCCGCTTCATGGCGGGCAATGCCGACGTGCAGGTGGGCGACCTGCTGCAGACCTCGGGGGTCGATGGCGTCTACCCGCCGGGCCTGCCGGTGGCCAAGGTGATGAGCATTGATCGCAAGGTCGATTCCGGCTTTGCCAGGATTGTTCTGGCGCCGGCGGCGCCAACGGGTGGCGTGCGCCATGTTCTGGTGCTGGAACCCATTGGCTTGCAACTGCCGCCACACCCTGAATCCGTGGGCGCCGCGACACCGGCTTCTGCGCCGGCCTCTGCCGCCTCGGCCAGCCACAGCAAGAAAGCGCCACGCCGATGATCCTGCCGCGCCGCACCGATCAGCTCTTGCTGCCGGTCAACCCGCTGTTCCTGTGGTTCACGCTGCTCGGTGCGTTGGCCATCAACCTGGTGCCGCTGGGCCGCCATCCGGCGGCCCCCGATGCGCTGGCGGTGGTCCTGGTGTTCTGGAACGTGCACCAGACGCGTCGGGTCGGGGTCGGCGTCGCCTTCTTGTTCGGCCTGCTGATGGACGTGCACGATGGCGCGCTGCTGGGTCAGCATGCACTGGCCTACACGCTGCTGGCTTATGCAGCCACGTCCATTCACCGCCGATTGTTGTGGTTTGACCTGCCATCTCAGGCGCTGCAGATCCTGCCGCTGTTCCTCGCAGCGCACCTGGTGTCATTCGCAGTGCGGATGATCGCCGGCGGCATGCTGCCCGGATGGCAGGCTCTGTTGGCGCCGGTCTTCGAGGCGCTGCTGTGGCCGCTCGCGACCTGGCTGCTGCTGGCCCCGCAGCGCCGCGCCCCCGACCGCGACCAGAATCGCCCGCTGTGACAGAACTCAAGGACGTCGAGCAGGAGCTGCGCCGCTTTCAAACGCGGCTGTTCGCGGCCGCGGCGTTCGTGCTGCTGTGCTTCGGCCTGCTGGCCTTTCGCCTGACGCACCTGCAGGTGGTCAAGCACGAAGAGCTGAGCGTTCGTGCCGAGAACAACCGCATTGCCGTGGTGCCGATCGTGCCGAATCGCGGGCTGATCGTCGACCGCAACGGCGTCGTGCTGGCCAACAACTACTCGGCCTACACACTGGAGCTGATGCCATCGCGCATCGACGACCTCGACGCCACGATCAACCAGCTGGCCGAGGTGATCGACATCCTGCCCCGCGACCGCAGGCGGTTCAAGCGGCTGATGGACGAGAGCAAGAATTTCGAGTCGCTGCCGATCCGCACCAAGCTCACCGACGAGGAAGTGGCCCGCTTCACCGCACAGCGCTACCGTTTCCCGGGTGTCGAGGTGAAGGCCAGGCTGTTTCGCAACTACCCGCTGGGCGAGGTGGGCAGCCATCTGCTGGGCTACATCGGGCGCATCAACCAGGCCGAAAAGGAAATCATCGACGAGTCAGAGGACGCGCCCAGTTACCGCGGCACCGAGTACATCGGCAAGCTCGGCATCGAGCAGAGTTACGAGGCCGAGCTGCATGGCACCACCGGCTTCGAGGAAGTGGAAACCAGCGCGGCCGGTCGGGCGGTGCGGCGCCTTCACAGCAACCCGGCCACGCCAGGCAACACGGTGGTGCTGTCGATCGACATCCGGCTGCAGGCGTTGGTCGAATCCCTGTACGGCGACCGGCGCGGGGCGCTGGTCGCCATCGATCCGCGCAGCGGCGAGGTGCTCGCCTTCGTCAGCAAGCCCACCTTTGACCCCAACCTGTTCGTCGACGGGATCGACAGCGAGAGCTGGAGGGAACTCAATGAGTCGCCGGACAAGCCGCTGCTGAACCGAGCGCTGCGCGGCACCTACCCACCGGGATCGACCTACAAGCCATTCATGGCGATGGCGGCGCTGAATGCCAACAAACGCTCACCCAGCACATTGATCAACGACACCGGGGCCTTCATTTTTGGAGGCCACCGCTATGGCAGTCCGGAGAACGAGCGCGGCGGCATCATGGACATGCGCCGGGCCATCGTCGAATCGAGCAATGTGTATTTCTACACGCTGGCCAACGAGATGGGCGTGGACCTGATCCACGACGAGCTATCGCCGTTCGGTTTTGGCCGCAAGACCGGCATCGATGTCGAGGGCGAGGTCACAGGCCTGCTGCCTTCGACCCACTGGAAGCGGCGCGCCTACAAGCGCGCCGATCAACAGAAGTGGTATGCCGGCGAAACGATTTCGCTGGGCATCGGCCAGGGCTACAACAGCTTCACGATGCTGCAGCTGGCCACGGCAATGGCGACGCTCGTGTCAGGTGGTCAGCGCTACGAGCCGCGGCTCGTGCGTCGGATCGACGATGTGCTCACGGGGGACCAACGACAGATTTCAGCCCACGCGATCCCGCCGATCGGTCTGAAGCCGGAGCAGGTCGAGGTGATCCGCGAGGCCATGCATGGCGTGACCGTTTCCGGCACGTCGACACGGGTGTTCGCCGGCGCCAGCTACCAGAGCGGCGGCAAGACCGGCACGGCGCAGGCGGTTGGCCTGAAGCAGAACGAAAAATACAGTGCGAATCGGGTTGAGGAGCGCTTGCGCGATCACGCCTTGTACGTTGCCTTCGCGCCAGTGGAGAACCCGCAGATCGCGGTCGCAGTGATCGTCGAGAACGCCGGTTGGGGTGCTGGCGCTGCGGCGCCGATCGCGCGCAGGTTGTTCGATTACATGCTGCTGGGCCAGGTGCCCAGCGAAGAGGACATCGTCGCCACGCGTGCCGGCACATCGGCTGCCCCGATCGGCACGCCGCGGCACATCCAGGATCTGGTGCTGCCCGCCGGCAACCCAACGCTGCCCGCGATGGCGGCTGCCCCTGCCAGCGCGGCTTCTGCGGCCTCTGAGGCAGCCTCTGCCGCCGCCTCGGCAGGCGACACCACGGCCGCCATCTCCTCGGCGTCCGCGGCGGATGCCCCGGTTCGCCAGGCTGCTCAGCGATGAGACCGTCGTTCGAGAACCCGTCCATGCTGGCGCGCGTGATGCCGCTGTTCCGTGGCTTCGACGCGCCGTTGCTGCTGGCGCTGCTGCTGCTGTCGGCCATCGGATTGACGGTGATGTACTCGGCCGGGTTCGATCACGGTACCCGCTTCGTCGATCACGCACGAAACATGATGCTGGCTGCCGGTCTGCTGTTCGTGGTCGCCCAGGTGCCGCCGCAGCGTCTGATGGCGTTGGCGGTGCCGCTTTACGTGGTGGGCGTTGCGCTGCTGTTGGCCACCGCGCTGCTCGGCATCACCAAGAAGGGCGCGACGCGCTGGCTTGATGTGGGCATCGTGATCCAGCCCAGCGAGATCCTGAAAATCGCGATGCCGCTGATGCTGGCATGGTGGTTCCAGCGCCGTGAAGGTCAGGTGCGCGCGCTCGACTTTGTCGTTGCGCTGTTGATCCTGGCGGTGCCGGTCGGCTTGATCGTCAAACAACCCGACCTGGGTACGGCGATCCTGGTGATGGCTGCGGGCCTGTTCGTGATCTTCTTCGCCGGCTTGTCCTGGAAGCTGATCGTTCCGGTGGTGGCGGTGGCTGCGGTGGCCATCACCGCGTTGGTGCTGTCGGGAGATGCGATCTGCAAGCCCGACCTGAAGTGGCCGATGCTGCGCGAGTACCAGAAGAATCGCGTCTGCACGCTGCTCGACCCGACCACCGACCCGCTGGGCAAAGGTTTTCACATCATCCAGGGGATGATCGCCATCGGCTCCGGCGGCGTCACCGGCAAGGGCTTCATGAAGGGCACGCAGACCCACCTGGAATTCATCCCGGAACGCACCACCGACTTCATCTTCGCGGCCTACGCGGAGGAGTTCGGCCTGATCGGCTGCATCGGCTTGATGCTCGGTTTCCTGTTCTTGATCGTGCGTGGCTTGATGATTGCCGCCGACGCACCGAACGTATTCACCCGACTGCTCGCCGGCGCCATCACGATGAGTTTCTTCACCTATGCCTTCGTCAACATGGGCATGGTCAGCGGCATCCTGCCGGTGGTGGGCGTGCCCCTGCCCTTCGTCAGCTATGGCGGCACCGCGATGGTGACCCTGGGTCTGGGCCTGGGCATCCTGATGTCGATTGCGAGGAACAAGCGGCTGGTGCAGGGTTGACTTGACGCCGCGGGCCCTGGCGTCACTTTTTCGTGGCGGCCCGGGCCGCATCGACGTCAACATAGCGCCAGAACTCGCGCATGAACGGGTGGCGCTGGTAGCCGGTCACCCAAGGAAAGATCAGGTCGGTGCCGATGCGATGCGCGTGCACTTTCATCGGCATGTAGGCGACCAGCAGCTTGCTCGCGTCCTGCATCAGCGCGAGGCGCTCGGGCGTGTTGCCGAGCACGGTCTGCGCGTCATACAGCTTGTTGAAGGCCGGCAGGTCGAAGAAGGCGAGGTTGCCTTCGCCCTTCTGCGGCCCGTAGGCCAGCGCCAGGAAACCGTCTGCATCTGGGGAGGTTGCACTTTGGCCCAGACCCCACATCATGAGCTTGCCGGCCCGTGCGGCCTTCAGCTGTTCGGGCCACTGGCCGATCTTGAACTCGACCTTGACGTGGATCGCGTCCATGTACTTCTTCCACAGCTCGTTCCGCTGGCGCGAGGTCTGGTCCGGCGAAGTGGCGTAGACGAGCTTGAGCGGCTGGCCATCGGGCAGGTCGCGCCAACCGTCGCCATCGTGGTCGACATAGCCGTACAGATCGAGCAGCGCCTTCGCGCGCGCCGGGTCGTACAGACTCATCTCTGACTTCCAGGTGGGATCGAAGCCGAAGGTCATCGGCGGCAGCGTGCTTTCTGCGGGCACGGCCTGGTTGCGGCGCACCTGGCGGATCTCGGTGGCGGTGTCGTAAGCCAGCGCGATCGCCCGGCGCAACGCCACCTTCTCCGGGGTGTAGCCGCCGACCAGTGGGTCCTGCATGTTGAAGTAGGTGAACGAGATGTCCGAGCCGGGCGTGCGCACCATCTGGATGCCGCGCGACGCGAGGTTCGGCGCGATGCGGTTGTTCGGGATCGCGATGTTGGCGAACTCGGCCGGCAGACCTTCGATCATGTCGTGCTCGGCGTTCAGGAAGGCCAGCCAGCGCGGCTGCGACTCCCCGACGACCGACACCTCGACACGGTCGATCATTGGCAGGCGCCGGCCCTTGAGCTTTTGGTAGATCGCCTGCGCCACCGGGTCATTGGCAGGCGGATCTGCCTGGTAGAACTGCTCGCGGAAGTTCGGGTTGCGCGTCAGCACCATCCGAGATGAACGCTGCCATTCGCTGAGCAGATACGGCCCGGTGCCCACCGGGTGCTCCATGATCTTGTCGCCATAGGCCTCGACCACCTCGCGTGCGAGCGCACCGGTACCGGTGAAGTTGTTGATGAAGCGCGGGCTGGGCTTGCCGAGCGTGATGCGGTAGGTGTAACGGTCGAGTGTGCGCAGGCCTTCGATCTCGGTGTCGTAGTCGAACGGGGTGCGGTCCCTGATGGCTTTCTCGCGCAGCGCATCGATACCGATGATCTTCTCGTCGGCGAGGCCTGGGTAGCTCGGGCTTTTCCAGCGCGGGTCGAAGATGCGCTTGAGCGAATAGACGTAATCCGCTGCGACCAGCTCGCGCTTCTTGCCCTTGAAAGCCGGGTCGTCCGCGAAGTAGATGCCGGGGCGGATCTTCACCGTGTAGGTCTGGAAGTCGGCCGACACCTGCGGCATCTCGGCGGCCGTCTGCAGCACCAGCTTGACCGGCCGCGCGAGGTAGTCATAGGTCAAGGGCGACTCGATGATGTTCGAGATGATGGTCGCCGAATACAGGTCGGAGATCTGCACCGGGTCGAAGCCGGTCTCCGCGACCGGGAAGGCGTAGCGGAGGACTTTTTGAGCAGGCGTGGGACTGCCGCTGCCCTCTGCCCAGGCGGGCGCCGATGCAGTACCTGCCATGCACAGCAGCAACGTCCAGGCGGAACCAAGCACCCCACGCACCACTCGACGCACACGACCTGATTTCATTCACGCTTCTCCTGCCAGACTATTCGCCGAGCGCGCGCAGTCTAGACTCCCGACCCCATGGCCGCCTACTTGCTCAGACGTCTCTGGCAAACCATCCCGACACTCGCCGGTGTGATCCTGCTGGTGTTCGTGTTGTTCAAGTTTTTTGGTGGCGACCCGGCAGAGATTCTGGCCGGGCAAATTGCCAAGCCCGACCAGATCGCTGCGATCCGCCAGCAACTCGGCCTGGACCAGCCGTGGTGGGTTCAGCTTTGGATCTTCGTCAAGCAGGTGCTGACCTTCGATTGGGGCCGCAGCTGGGCGACCAACGAGGCGGTGGCCGAATTGTTCCGCGACCGCCTGCCCAACACGCTGACGGTGATGGTGCCGATCCTGCTGCTCGAAGTGCTGCTGGCGATTCCGCTGGCGCTGGCGGTGGCCGTGGTGCGCGGTTCGCTGACCGACCGCGCGGTGATGGTGCTGACCACCGTGGCGCTGTCGATCTCCTTCCTTGTCTATGTGCTGGTTGGCCAGTGGCTGTTTGGCTTCAAGCTGGGATGGTTTCCGGTACAGGGCTGGAGCGACTCGGTGTGGACCAACCTGATCGAGTACGCGCCGCTGCCGGTGCTGCTGGCGGTGACGGTCAGCCTGGCGCCGCAGACGCGGCTGTACCGCAGCTTCTTTCTCGATGAGGTCGACCAAGACTATGTTCGCACCGCGCGCGCCAAGGGCCTGACCGAACGCGTGATCCTGCTGCGCCATGTGCTGCGCAACGCGATGATCCCGATCCTGACCAGCATTGGCACCAGCCTGCCGGGCATCTTCGTCGGCTCGTTCCTGATCGAGGTGTTCTTCTCGATCCCCGGCCTCGGTCGCGAGGTGCTGCTGGCGGTCAACCGCAGCGACTACCCGGTGATCCAGGCGGTCACGGTGTACCTGGCGGTGATCACGATGCTGATCAATGTGCTGACCGATGTGCTCTACAAGCTCGCCGATCCGCGCGTGGTGTTCAAGTGAGCGCGGTGTTGCCGACGGCGGCGATGCCGCCCTCCACGAGCCGCTCCGATGGCGTGTGGTCGCTGGCGTGGCGACGGTTTCGCAGCGACCGCGTCGGGCTGGTGTCGCTGGCGATCGTGATCGCGTTTCTGCTGCTGATTGCGCTGTCGGCCATGGGGCTGGTCGCCAGCCACTGGCAGCGCGAGGTGGGCGTGCCCTATGCCAACCCGACTTTCCTCGGGCCCACGCCACCGTCGGCCGTGGCGTTGATCGAGGAGGGCAAGGGCCCGCCAGTGGACATCACCGCCGTGGATCCGCTGGCACCACGCTACGCCGAATGGGCTGAATTGGCCGCGAAGCTGAAGGTCAGTGAAGAAGTGCCGGCGAACACGCTGCCGTTGGGCGGAGACCGTCTCGGCCGCGACGTGCTGGCCAAGGCCATCAAGGGCGCCGAGATCTCGATCTTCGTCGGTGTGCTGGCCGCCCTGCTGGCCACCGCGATCGGCACTGCGCTGGGCGCCTTCAGCGGCTTCCTCGGCGGACGCATCGGGGACCTGCTGGAGTGGGTCTACAACGTGTTCACCTCCATCCCCGGCATCCTGCTGATCTTTGCGTTCGCGGCGGTGTTCGGCCGCGGCACCACCACCGTGGTGCTGATCCTCGGGCTGACCGGCTGGACCGGCATCTACCGGCTGGTGCGCGCCGAGTTCCTGAAGCACGCTGTGCGCGACTACGTGCGCGCCGCCGAGGCGATCGGCGCCAGCGTGGCCTCGCGGATGTTCCGCCACATCCTGCCCAATGTCAGCCATGTGGTGCTGGTGCAGCTGTCGATCCTGACGGTCGGCTTCATCAAGGCCGAGGTGATCTTGAGCTACCTCGGTTTGGGCGTGTCGATCGACCAGGTGTCGTGGGGCACGATGCTGGCCGAATCGCAGGTCGAGCTGCTGCTCGGTCACTGGTGGCAGCTCGCCACTGCGACGGTGTTCATGGCGCTGTTCGTCACCGCTTTTTCGTTGTTCACGGATGCCTTGCGCGACGCATTGGATCCGAAGTTGCGAGGGCTGGAATGACGATGCCACCCTCCGTGCTGCTGAGCCTGCCGCTGTTGAGTCTGAACGATCTGCGGGTGTCGTTTCGCACCGGCAAGCACGGTGGTGCGGTGCAGCGCACCCAGGCCGTGGGGCGCTGCGTGGACGGACAAGAGCGAGGCGTCAGCTTCGACATCCCCGAGAACACCACGGTGGCGCTGGTGGGCGAGTCCGGCTCGGGCAAGAGCGTCACCGCGATGGCGATCCTGAACCTGCTCCCCGACAACGCCGAGCGCCTGGGGGAAATCCGCTTCCAGGGACGCGATCTGCTGTCAGCGACACGGCAGGAGTTGCAGGCGCTGCGCGGCAAGGACATCGCCTGCGTGTTCCAGGATCCGATGTCGTCTCTGAACCCGGTGTTCACCGTCGGCGCGCAGCTGTGCGAGCCGCTGATGAAGCACCTCGGTATGAGTGCCAGGCAGGCGATGGCGCGCGCCGAAGCGCTGCTCGCCGAGGTGGGCCTGCCCGAGCCCAGGCGGCGGCTTGGTGCTTATCCGCACGAGTTGTCCGGAGGCCAGCAGCAGCGGGTGATGATCGCGATGGCACTCTCGTGCGAGCCCAGGTTGCTGATCGCCGACGAGCCGACCACGGCGCTCGACGTGACGATCCAGCGGCAGATCATGGAGCTGCTCGCGAGCGTGAAATCACGTCACCGGATGAGCATGCTGTTCATCAGCCACGACCTCGGCGTGGTCGGCGAGATCGCCGACGAGGTCGTCGTCATGCGACAGGGCACGGTGCGCGAGCGCGGACCGGTCGCTGACATCTTCGCCAACCCGCAGGACGCCTACACCCGTGCCCTGCTGGCATGCCGGCCGACCTTGTCCAACGCGGGGTCGCGGTTGATGGTGATCGATGAGCACATGGCAACCGAAGGCGGTGGAGCTCAGCGTGTGGCCCCGGCCGCAGTCGCCAAAGACCCGAACGCGCCGGTGATCCTCGAAGCGCGCGCGCTGACCAAGAGCTTCTGGATCCCGCAGGGCCTGTTCGGCCGCCGTGAATTCAAGGCGGTCGGCCGTGAAGGCAGCGGCGTCAGCTTCCAGCTGCGGCGTGGCCACACGCTGGGCGTGGTGGGTGAATCGGGTTCCGGCAAGACAACGATGGGCCTGGCGCTGCTGCGACTGCATGAGTCCAGCGGCGGGCCGGTGGGCGGCGAGGTGCGCTTCGACGGTGAGGACCTGCTGGCACTCAGCAAGGCGCAGCTGCTGCCGATGCGGCGGCGCCTGCAGGTGGTGTTCCAGAACCCCTATGCGAGCCTGAACCCGCGCTTCACCATCGGCCAGACGCTGGTTGAGCCGATGGCCATCCACGGCATTGGCACGGGCCTCGCGGATCGTGAATCGCGAGCGCGTGGCTTGCTCCACAAGGTCGGCCTCGACGACTCGGCGATGACGCGCTACCCGCACGAGTTTTCCGGAGGCCAGCGCCAGCGCATTGCCATCGCTCGCTGCCTGACGTTGAACCCGGAGGTGCTGGTGCTCGACGAGGCCGTCAGCGCGCTCGATGTCAGCGTGCAGGCGCAAGTGCTGAATCTGCTCAAGGACCTGCAGGACGAACTGGGTCTCGCCTATGTGTTCATCAGCCACGACCTGGCGGTGGTTCGCTTCATGGCCGACGAGGTGCTGGTGATGAAGGACGGCGAGGTGGTCGAACAGGCCAGCGTCGCCCAGATCCTCGACGCTCCGCAGCAGGACTACACGAAGCGCCTGATCGGGGCTATTCCGCGCGGATATCGCGCGGCCGCCTGAGTCACCCGAGGGGTCGCGTGACTGTCTGATCAGTCATCGGTCAATCGGTGGACCGACGTCCGCCTAGGCGGCGTTCGATCATCAACGCCTTAGGCTCGGGCGATTCGCATTCTTCGGCACGCGGCAGCGCGTCGAGTCCTGCGAACAGTGACAACTGAACCGGCCCCTGACAGCGTTGCAACACGGTCGACGATCGCGGTGGGTGGTCGGATCGCATCGGCTGGCCAGTGGGTGTCGACTCGGCCAGCACACGCGAGGTGCTGCCGATCGTGCCGGCGGAAAACAGGAAGCGATCTGAAGCGCCCATGGTCAATGATTCTTTTCGGCAGCGTCGCTCATGCGACCTGCGCCACGGCGCGCTCAATCTGCGCCTGAACGCGTCTCGCACCACGCAGCACCAGTTCGGGTTCGAGTTGTGCCTGGGGTGCTACTGCGTTGGTGACCTCGTCAAGGGTTTGCGGGTCGGTCATGAGCGCATGGGCGACGGCCGAGAGCGCACAGATCGAACGGCGCTGCACCTGAACCGGCAATTCCCAGGTCGCATTGACGATCACGTGGAAGCGCACGCTGTGCACCGCGACGGGCGCGAGGCCCCAGCTCTCGCAGAGTGCTGCACCCAGTGCGTCGTGGCTCACGCCGAATTCCTGGTGTTCCAGCAAGGTCAGTTCCTCGTCGCTGACGGCGGTAGCGAGCAGCGGCTTGTAGCGCGCGGGCGCATGGCGGAACAGCACTGCCTTGCCGCACTCTTCGAACAGACCGGCCGAATGGGCGGCCCACGGATCCACACCCACGGCATGTCCAATGCGCCCCATCAGCAGGCCGCGCACCGCTGCGCGTTCCCACACCGGCGCCAGTTCCGGCGCAACGGGGAAGACTGCGCGCAGCCCCATTTCGAAGGTGACCGCCGCGACTTCGCGGGTGCCCAGGTAGGTGATCGCCTGATGCACGCTCTGCACCCGCCCCGACAGTCCATACAGCGAGGAGTTCACCGCCTTCAGTACCGCAGAGGCAAGCGCCATGTCGGATTCGACCAGCAGGCTGATCTGCTGCAGGTTCACTTCTTCTTCGGCGAGCAACATTGACAGCTTGACCAGCGACTCCGGCTGGGCCGGGATGTCGATGTTCAGTGCGCGCAATTCGGGATCAACGGGCATGGGAGAGTCCGGACGAGATTGATGTCAGACCATCGTAAGCACCCGCCGGCGGCACATAGCCCGGAACAATGGGGTCGAGACCGTTCAATTCGGGCGCGTGTGACGGGCGATCACACCAGGCCGGCATAGCTGTCCCAGACTGTCTTGACGATCAGCGCACCCACCACGCAGACGAAGACGCCTCGCACAAAACCCGCGCCGCGGCGCAGTGCGAGATGGGTGCCGAGCAGGCTGCCCACCACATTCGCCACGGCCATTACCGCAGCGAGCGGCCACCATACGTGGCCTGTGAAGCCGAACAGCGTCAGAGCGGCCAGGTTGGTCGCGGTATTCAGCAGCTTGGCGCTGGCGCTCGCGTGGAGAAAGTCAAAGCCCAGCAGTCGCACGAACAGGAACACGAAGAAGCTGCCGGTGCCCGGACCGAAGAAGCCATCGTAGAAACCGACCAACGCACCGATCAGGCTGGCCAGCAGCGCTTGCGAGCGTCCCTGGTACCGCGGTGCGTGCGTGCGCCCGAGGTCCTTGCGCAGCAGCGTGTAGAGCAGCACCGCCAGCAGCACGAAAGGCAGCGCGCGGCGCAGGCCGGCCGGATCGATCAGCGTCACCGACCAGGCGCCAGCGAAACTGCCGGCGAGCGCGGCGGCAGCAGCTGGCAGCAGCGCAGCCCATGGCAGTGTCACGCGCCGTCCGTACTGCAGTGTGGCCCAGGCAGTGCCCCAGACGGCCGCACCCTTGTTGGTACCGAACAGCGTGGCAGGCGGAGCGTTCGGATAGGCAGCGAACAAGGCCGGTACCAGCACGAGACCGCCTCCGCCAACGATCGCGTCGACGAATCCCGCGAACAGCGAGGCCAGGGTCAGCAGCGTGGTTTCGAGCATCCAGAAACGAAAAAGCGCCGGGAGTACCAGCGCTTCTCGATTTTGACACGGGCCGATGGTGCGGCGCTGTCATTGCGTCTGTCAGGCCATGCGCCTGCATCCGTTCATGTTGTCTCCTCATCCCCCCGAACCAGAAGCGCACCGTGGTGCAACTCCTTCAACGAGACAACTTTAGATATGTGCCGAAGGCATGGCGTCAGGGCTTTCCCTGCGCTGTGGTTTGGGAGCCACTGCCTGCGAACAGGCTGCCAGTCAACTGGCCGGCAGCGAGAGCGTCACGTTGGTGCCGTGCCCCAGCTCGCTGGCCACCGACACCTCGCCGCCGTGCAGCTCTGCAATGCGTTTCACGATGGCCAGACCCAATCCTTTGCCGCCTTTTGATGACGCTGGCTCCACGCTCTGCCGCCTTTGGTAGAAGCGATCGAACAGGTGGACGAGATCAGCCGCCGGAATGCCGGGTCCACTGTCGCTGACGCTGACCTCCACGCGCCGCCGCGCCGGCTCGCCGCCAGTGCCTGACTGATCGATTCGCCCGCGCGCGGCCAGGGTGATGCGGTCACCAGCCGTGCAGAACTTCAGCGCGTTGTCGACCAGATTCGCCACCGCACGCTCGAACAGCTCAATGTCCAGCGCAGCAAAGGTGGGCAACTCGTCGGCAGCGGGCTGGGCGACCAGCACAACACCTTGCTTCTCGGCGCGCGCAGCGAAGCGAACCGCGATGTCGTCGAGCAGTTCGCTGGCGTCGAGCACTTCGAGGCGCAGCTTGAACTCGGGCTCGTCCAGCTGCGCCAGATCGCCCAGCGACTGCACCAGCTGCGCTGCATTGCGGGTGTTGCGCAGGGCCACCTCCACCAGCTGGCGGTCGCCCGCACGCTCCGGGTCGGCGGCCCATCGCGTGTCGAGGGTTTCCAGGCAGGCCGTGGTGGCTGTCAGCGGCGAGCGAAGGTCGTGCGACAGATTGCTGACGCCTTCGCGGCGGAAGTGATCGAGGCGCCGCAGCGCTTCCCACTGGGCCCGCAGCGTTATCAGCATCGCGCGAAAGCCACTGGCCAGCTGACCGAATTCGTCGTGCGATGTGCGGAGGTCGAAGCTGTCCGGTGTTCGGGTCAGCGCGGCATCGGCAGCGACAGCCGTCAGGCCGTCTCGCTCGACCGCAGCCACAGCCTCGGTCAACCTGCGCAGCGGACGGGTGACCGTGGCCGTGATCCAGGCGGTGAGCAGCGTGGCCAGCACCACCACCGCAAGGATGGACGCCAGAGCGGGCCGGGCGAATGTGCTGCGGAACGCCTCCAGCCGACCCTCGGACGCGATCGGTTTCTGGCACACCAGGTACAGGTAGCCGGCGATCGGTTGGTCCGGACGGATGACCGCGCTGGTCAACGGCAGCGCGGCAATGATCGCGCCGTTGTCTGTGCCAGGTCGCTCGGGGTCTTCGCCCATCACGTAGGGCATGGGTTTCGGGCCCATGGCCTCCATCAGCGGCTGCATCGTCACTCGGTAGCCAGGTGGCAGGGGCTTCGCGCTGGTCGAGACGATGACCGAACCGTCGGTGCGCAGCAGGTAGAGCTGGCTGTCGGGTTCGAAGAACAGCAGGCTGCGCAGGAAGACGGCGAACTCTTCCGGGTGACGCTGCTGCATGTCGAGCATGCCGTTGTAGGTGGTTCCGACGCGTTGCAGGAACGCATTGGCGCGGTGGTAGGTGGTCTCGTGCTCGAAGCGCTGAAAGGCGAACAGAACGGTGGCGATCACGCCCAGCGCCGTCAGAGCGCCGGTGACGAAGATCGTCAGTGCGATCTTGAAGCGAACGCTCATGCCGAGGTATCGGGCAACCCTGCGATCCGATTCACGGCGGGGCCTCGCGCATCTTGTAGCCGGCGCCGCGCACCGTCAGGATCAGCTGTGGGCGCATCGGGTCGGCTTCCAGCTTGGAGCGCAGCCGGTTGATGTGAGTCGTCACCGTGTGCTCGTAGCCGTCATGGGTGTAGCCCCACACTGCGTTGAGCAACTGGCCGCGAGAGAACACATGGCCCGGGTGCTGCGCAAAGTACAGCAGAAGGTCGAATTCGAGCGCGGTGAAGTCGAGCAGCTTCTGGCGAAAGCGCGCCTGGCGCTTGGCGGGCAGGATCTCCAGATCGCCATTGCGCAGCATGTTGGCGCTGGCCAGGCCGCTGGCACCGCTGCCGGACTGCGCCGCGCGCAGCATCTCGGCGCGCCGCAGCAGCGCCTTGACGCGGGCGAGCAACTCGGCCAGCGAGAACGGCTTGGTCAGGTAGTCGTCGGCGCCGAGTTCGAGGCCGAGCACGCGGTCGAGTTCGGTGGACTTGGCCGTCAGCATCAGGATGGGGGTGCTGCGACCGCGAGCACGCAGCGCCTTGCAGACCTCCAGGCCGTCCATGCCCGGCATCATCAAATCAAGGATCAGCAAGTCGCTGGCCTGCTCGCTCTGGCTGGCCAATGCCGCCACGCCATCGGCCACCTCCGTCACCTCGTAACCCGCTTGCCTCAGGTTCATTGCCAGCAGGTCGCGGATGTCGGTCTGGTCTTCGGCAACGAGGATCTGGGCGGGCATGGATTTATTGTCGCGCGCCACAACCGCCTCTTACGGCGCAAATGTGAGGTGGCTGTGAGGTTCGGTGAGCAAGGCGCGAGGTGGCGTGGCCACAGTCATGCCATCGACTCACCCGAACCGGAGCTCACCCCATGCAGACCGCCCTCGCCCCCGCTGCCGCGTACTTCGCCACCCTGCCATTTGAAGCGGTCTCGAACGCCGTAACCGCTGTGGCCTGGACCGACCTGGTCGCTCACCGCAGCCACCTCGTGCGCTTCGCGCAGCGCAAACTGCACGACCCGATGCTCGCCGAGGACGTGGTGCACGACGTCTTTGAAGCTGTGTTGTCTGGCCGCGCGCTGTTCGCCGGCCGATCGGCGCTGCGCTCGTGGCTGACCGGCATCCTGAAGCACAAGATCGTGGACTTGGTGCGCCAGCGTGCCGGCTACGACAGCCTTGACGACAGCGACTGCGTTGACGATGACGGCGAAAGCCTTGCGCATGGTGCGATGGCCTTCGAGTGCCCGCAGCCGCGCCCTGACGAACTGGCCGAACAGCGCGAACTCCTGGCCCAAACGCTGGCTCGCATCGAGGCGCTGCCAGCCGGCCTGCGCGACGTGATGCACCTGCGGGTGCTGCAGGACCAGCCGACTGACACCGTCTGTCGCACGCTGTCGATCAGCGAGGACAACCTGTTCGTGCGCCTGCACCGCGCGCGCAAGCAGCTTCTGTCGTAAGCGGCGGCTCCCTCAGTCTCTCAGGGCGTCTTCCGCAATCCACGTCGCCGCGCGCTCGGCAATCATCAAGGTCGGCGCGCCGGTGTTGCCGCTGGTGATCGTCGGCATCACGCTCGCATCGGCGATGCGCAGGCTGGCGATACCGTGCACCCGCAGTCGTGCGTCGACCACGGCCTGGGGGTCGTTGGCTGGTCCCATCTTGGCGGTGCCCACCGGATGGAAGATCGTGGTGCCGATTTCGCCCGCCAGCCGGCTCAGCTCTTCGTCGGACTGGAACTGGATGCCTGGCCTGACTTCGCGTGGCCGGTAGGTCGCGAGGGCTTGCTGCGCGACGATGCGCCGCGTCACGCGCAACGCATCGACGGCCACTTGGCGGTCTTCTGCCGTGCTCAGGTAGTTCGGCGCAATGCATGGGGCATCGGCCGGTTGCGGGCTGCGCAGCCGCACCGAGCCTCGGCTGGTGGGGTTCAGGTGGCACACGCTGGCGGTGAGTGCATCGAACGCATGCAGCGGCTCACCGAAGGCGTCGAGGGACAGCGGCTGCACGTGGTATTCCAGGTTCGCATGGGCTTGGCTTGGATCACTGCGCGTGAACACACCGAGTTGCGAGGGTGCCATGCTCAGGGGACCGGAACGCAACAGTGCGAATTCAATCGCCATCCTTGCCTTGCCCCACAGCGAGCGGGAAAGGGTGTTGAGTGTGGCCACGCCCTCCACCGCAAAAACCGATCGCACCTGCAGGTGGTCCTGAAGGTTCTCGCCGACGCCGGGCAGTTCATGCAGCGGTCTCACTCCTCTGCCTTGCAACACGGCCGCCGATCCGATGCCTGACAGTTGCAACAGATGGGGTGTACCGACCGCACCGGTGCACAGGATCACCTCCCGGGCTGCGTGGACCAGGATGGGTTCGCCACGATGGGCATGCCCCGCGCCGTCTTGCGGCAGCACCTCGACACCGATGGCGCGCATGGGGCCGGGCATGGCCCCGCCGCCTGAACCCAGGTCCAGCAGCACTCGCGAGATGTGTGCCCCCGTCCAGATCTGCAGGTTGTCCCGGTCCATCACCGGGCGCAGAAAACCTTTGGCTGTGTTCCAGCGCAGGCCTTTGCGCTGATTGACCTCGAAGTAGCCGACGCCTTCGTTGTCCCCGCGGTTGAAATCGTCGTTGGCCGGGATTCCCGCTTGGCGGGCGGCTGCTGCGAACGCATCGAGTAACGGCCAGCGCAGGCGTTGCCGCTCAACGCGCCATTCGCCACCCGGACGTTCGCCTTTCTCGTCCCATCCGGGTGCCGCATGGAAGGCGTCGGCGCCGCGGTGGAAGTCTTCGTGCTTCAGGAAATGCGGCAGGCACTCCGCCCAGCTCCAACCTGGATTCGCTCCGAACCCGTCGCCTTCGCCCCAGGCCTCGTAATCGCGTGCCTGACCCCGCATGTAGATCATGCCGTTGATGCTGCTGCAGCCGCCGAGCACTTTGCCTCGCGGGTAGCGCAGCGCCCGGCCACCCAGCCCGGCCTCTGGCTCGGTGTGGAACATCCAATCGGTGCGCGGGTTGCCGATGCAGCGCAGGTAGCCCACCGGGATGTGGATCCAGCCGTAGTCATCCTTGCCTCCCGCCTCGATCAAGAGCACGCGCTTGGTCGGATCGGCGCTGAGGCGGTTGGCCAACAAGCAGCCGGCCGTGCCGGCTCCGCAAACGATGTAGTCGTAAGTGAGGCTGCTCATCAGGGTTTCACCGCACTGGCGCTGCAGCCGCTAAAACAATATAGAAGACGGATTCTTGGAAACGCTCACTCGAGCTCATACCTGCAAAACAACACTTTGTTGCGCCCGATTCTGAGAAGCCTTTGCGCGATATCGGCCAACTCACCCATAATGAAAATTCTGTGTTCAGTAGCAGCGCCTTTGCTTGAATGGGTCAGGATAGGTTGAAGCTACACAGTTATTCTGTGTTCTCTGTAAAGAAAGGCGCTCGCAATGGGCAACAAACTCTACGTCGGTAATCTGTCGTACAACGTACGAGACGATGATCTCCAGCAAACATTCGCTCAGTTCGGCACGGTGTCGTCGGCGAAGGTCATGATGGACCGTGAAACCGGCCGCTCCAAGGGCTTTGGATTTGTGGAAATGGGCTCCGATGCCGAAGCGCAGTCGGCCATCAATGGCATGAACGGCCAGCAAATGGATGGACGTGCTTTGGTCGTCAATGAGGCCCGTCCGCGCGAGGAGCGCCCGGGTGGCTTTGGTGGCGGCGGTCGTTCTGGCGGTGGCGGTGGATATGGCGGCGGCGGTGGTGGCGGCTATGGTGGTGGTGGCGGAGCAGGCCGTTCCGGTGGCGGCGGTGGTGGTTATGGCGGTGGTGGTGGTGGTGGCGGCCGCTCTGGTGGTGGTGGCTACGGTGGCGGCGGCGGTGGTCGCTCTGGCGGTGGCGGCGGCTACGGCGGTGGCGGCGGTGGAAACCGTGGCGGGTACTGAGCCTTTGCCCAAACCCTGAAAGCTTGAACAATCAAAACGGCTGCACTGCGAAGTGCGGCCGTTTTGCATTCAAGGCGCGTCGCCTCGGTGGCGTTGCTTGCGAGGTTGGCCAGCCACGATGCGGTCGAATATGGCGTCAGGCAGTAGCCGCAAAAGCTTGGCCACCACGCCCATCTGCCACGGAATCACCGGTTGGGGTGCGCCTCTCTCGATGGCCCGAAATGCCTTTTCCGCAAATGCCTCGGGTCGCATCAGGAAGGGCATCGGATATCGGTTCTCGCGTGTCAATGGCGTGTCCACATACCCTGGACAAAGCGTCACCACCTTGACACCGAACGGCCGGCACTCGCCGCGCAGGCTTTCGCAGTAACTGATCACTGCGGCCTTGCTCGAGCAGTAGGCGCCATGACCCGGCAGCCCGCGCACACCGGCTACGCTCGCTACCCCGACCAACACGCCGCGTCGGCGTTCGCACATTCCGCGCACGAAAGGCTGAAGCGTGGCTGCGAGGCCGATCACGTTTGTTTCGAATGTGGTGCGCAGAACCTCCAGATCCTCGTACTCGGCACTGTCGATGCCGATGCTGATGCCGGCATTGGCGATCACCACGTCCGGCAGCCCTTGAGCGGCGATGCAGGCGTGGGCGGCGCTGGTGATGCTGTCGATGTCGCGCACGTCAGCCGTGTACACCGCGTACCGTGCCGGTTCACCGCCCAGATCGCGCGCCCAGGCCGAGAGCTCAGTACTGCGTCGGGCCACGAGCGCCAGGCGGTACCCGGCCTGGTGGAACCGGGCCGCCAGTGCCTGACCGATGCCGCTTGATGCGCCGGTGATGAATACAAGCGGGGCGCTCAAGAGGTGGTCATCGGGTGAGCCATCGGTGGCGCTGGGGGCAGTTCAGCGCGGGGGAGGAGTCACCGGGGTTGACCACCGGGACCGAAGGTCGCTTTCACGCGGCCCTTGAACTGGGCGACGCGGCTCAGGTTGTCGTAGTCCATCGAGGCGCCTTCGATCTGCACCGTGCCGCGCGTGATCTTCACCGGAAGGTGTGAGCGCACCTGCTCGGTCTGCAAGAACGCATGCAGGAACTCGCTCTTGAAATCGATTGCCTCCAGCGTCTTGCCACCGGTCTGTGAGGCCTCGCGCACCACATGGGCCTGGCCCGTCAATTGCACTTCCGACCCATCACCGTTGGAAACCGCCCTTTGCGCCGTGGCTACTGTCACGCCCGAATCGGGCGCAATCGAGCGAATGCGTGCTCGGTCGATCTCCAGCGTGTCCGTATCGGGGTAGTGGCGTGCCTCGTCACCTTCGATTTGCAGGCGCAGACTGCCATCGGCGGCGAAACGCTGCACCTTGAAATTACGCATCGTGTAGTCCGGGATATGGCGCAACGCTGCCGCAGGCTTAGCCCCCTGGAACACCGGTGTGTTCTTGACCAGCCACCAGGTCGCAAGCGCGACCAGTGCCATCAGCATGAGCGGTAGATACGCCGACAGCGTACCGAGGGCGCGTTGGTACCAAGGCAGCATGAAGCGCCGGACAGGTGCTTCGGCCGCTGGCACCAGCGTCGATTCGCCCGCCGAGCTCAAGCGATGCACCCCTGGGTGAGCGCCACTGCGGCGCAGTTTGCACTCATGACGTGCTGTCGAGGGTGGTCAGGTGACCGCGCAACAGCGTGGCGTAGCGGCCGTTTGCCATCAAAAGCAGGTCACAGCACTCGCGCGCGGCGCCATGACCGCCCGTTCCCCGCGTCACGTGATGGGCGACCGCCTTGACTTCCGCGTGCGCGTTCGAAGGTGCACACGTAAACGCAGCGCGCGTCATCAGCGGCAAGTCGGGCCAGTCATCGCCCATCGCTGCCAGCGCAGCCCAATTCAACTGCAGCGTTCGCATCAGCGCGTCGGCGGCGGCCAGCTTGTCGTGTACGCCATAGAACGCATGCGCGATCCCGAGGTCGGCTACGCGGCGTCGCACCGCAGGCGAGTCCCGTCCGGTGATGACTGCCGGTGTGATGCCGCCTTGCGCGAGCAGCTTCAAACCGTGACCGTCGAGCGAGTTGAAAGCCTTGAAATCCTCACCGTCTTCGCCGATGTAGATGCTGCCGTCGGTGAGCACGCCGTCCACGTCGAAGATGGCCGCGCGAATGCCTTGCGCCGACAGCAGCAACTCAGGCGCAAACGACAGCACCGGGTTCAGGGGGCGGGGTGTGTTTGTGGTCATCAGATGACCTTCGCCCGCATCAGTTGGTTGAGGTTCAATGCGCCGACCAGGCGCTGCGATGCATCGACCACCAGCACGCTGGTGACGCGGTGCTGCTCCATCAAGCCCGCCGCTTCTACAGCGAGTGCATCGTCGCGGATCACCTTCGGGTGGCTGCGCATGACCTCTCTGGCGCGCAGGGTCCGCAAGTCCTGGCCCTGCTCGATCAGGCGACGCAGATCACCATCTGTGAAGATGCCCAGCACCTGTTGCTGCGCATCGACCACAGTGGTGAAGCCGAGTCCCTTGTCGCTCATGACGCGCAGCAGATCGCCGAAGCCGGTGTCCGGTGCCACACAGGGCACGCCGTTGCCAGACACCATCAAGTCGCGCACATGCATCAACAGCTTGCGTCCGAGGCTGCCGCCGGGGTGCGAACGGGCGAAGTCGGCTTCGCGGAAGCCCCGGGCATCGAGCAGCGCGACGGCGAGCGCGTCACCCAGCGCCATCTGCGCGGTGGTGCTGGCGGTCGGTGCGAGATTCAGCGGGCATGCCTCCTGATCGACGCCGCAATCCAGCGCGATGTCAGCATTGCGCGCCAAGGCTGAATCAGTGCGACCGGTCATGCTGACCAGGACCACGTCGAGGCGCTTCAGCGCGGGCAGCAGCGCGGCGATTTCGTCGCTCTCGCCCGAGTTGGAAATCGCCAGCACGACGTCGCCCTGGGTGACCATGCCGAGGTCACCGTGACTGGCTTCTGCCGGGTGAACGAACAGGGCAGGTGTGCCGGTCGACGCCAGCGTGGCTGCAATCTTGCGACCGACATGGCCGCTCTTGCCCATACCCATCACGACCACCCGCCCGCTGCATCGCAGCATGGCCTCAACGGCCCTGGTGAAGTTCTCACCCTGACGCGGCTTCAGGCCCAGCAGGGCGCGCGCCTCGATGTCGAAGGTTTCGCGCGCCAAGTGCAGGGCCCGCTGGGCGTCGAATGCGACAGGCGTGGCGGTGAGGGAGTCGGGCACAGTGTGGGCGATGGGCGTCTATTAGGATCGAACCACGAGAGGTGCCGCATTCTAGGCATGTGCCCTGCATGCGGCTTGCCGCATTCTTCAACCCTAACTGCTGTCCCATGACCGCCCAGCGCTCGCCCCGATTCGATGGCTTCCACCCTTGAGCTGATCCTGCTCTACCTGGTGGCGGCCGTCGCCGGCGTCGTGCTGTGCCGGCTGGCCAAGCTCCCACCGATGCTGGGCTACCTGGCGGTGGGTGTGGTTATCGGCCCCAATGCGATGGCGCTGGCCAAGGACTCGGCCAGCGTGCGCTACCTGGCCGAGTTCGGTGTGGTGTTCCTGATGTTCGTCATCGGGCTCGAATTCAATCTGCCCAAGCTCAAGAGCATGCGCAAGTTGGTTTTCGGCCTCGGGTTGGCGCAGGTGTTGCTGACCATCTTGGGGACCGTGGCGGGTCACTTCGTGCTCACCTGGGCGTTTTCGTACACCTCGCAACCCTGGCAGTTGTCATGGCGGGGCGCAGTGGTGCTGGCGGCTGCGATGGCGATGTCGAGCACCGCCATCGTTGTCAAGATGATGGCCGACCGGCTGGAACTGGAAAGTGAGCACGGCCGCCGCGTGATCGGCGTGCTGCTGTTCCAGGATCTGGCCGTGGTGCCCCTGTTGGTCCTGATTCCCGCGCTCGACGACAGCGGTCGCGACATGGCGGTGGCCCTGGGCTGGGCGGCACTCAAGGCGACCGTGTTGCTTGGCCTGCTGCTGGTGGGCGGTCAGAAGGTGATGCGCTGGTGGCTGACGCTCGTTGCGCGGCGCAAGAGCGAGGAGCTCTTTGTCCTCAACCTGCTCCTCGTCACGCTCGGGTTGGCGTGGTTGACCGAACACGCCGGGTTGTCGCTGGCGCTCGGTGCGTTCGTCGCCGGCATGCTGATTGCCGAGACCGAGTACAAGCACCAGGTCGAGACCGACATCCGTCCCTTCCACGACGTGCTGCTGGGGTTGTTCTTCATCACCATAGGCATGAAGCTCGACTGGCGACTGGTGCTGGACCAGTGGCAGTTGGTGCTCCTGCTGTCGATGCTGCCGGTGCTTGTGAAGTTCGCCCTGGTGACCTTGCTGGCGCGGCTGTTCGGTACGCCGTCGGGCGTCGCCCTGCGCACCGGCCTCTACCTTGCGCAGGCCGGCGAGTTCGGCTTCGTGCTGCTGACCCTGGGCGCGCAGCAGAACCTCATCGATCAGCAGTGGGTGAGCCCGGTTTTGGCCAGCATGGTCTTGAGCATGCTGGCGTCACCCTTCCTGATCAACTCCAGCGACCGCATCGTGATGCGTCTGAGCTCCAGCGACTGGCTGATGCAGTCGGTCGCGATGACTTCCATTGCCAAACGCGCGATCAACACCGAGGCCCACGTCATCATCGCTGGCTATGGCCGCAGCGGGCAGAACCTGGCGCGCATTCTCGATGTTGAGGGCATTCCGTACATGGCTCTCGACCTGGATCCCGATCGGGTGCGGCAAGCGGCTGCTGCCGGCCAGAGCGTCGTGTTCGGTGATGCCGCGCGGTTGCAGAGCCTGATGGCAGCCGGCCTCGCGCGAGCCAATGCGGTGGTCGTCAGCTACCACGACACGCCATCGGCCATGAAGATCCTGCGCTTGGTGCAGGAGCATGCGCCCAAGGTGCCGGTGATCGTGCGCACCATCGACGACAGTGACCTCGAAAAACTGCAGGCCGCTGGTGCCACCGAAGTCGTGCCCGAGGCCATTGAAGGCTCGCTGATGCTCGCCAGTCACGCACTGGCGCTGGTGGGCGTGCCGATGCGTCGGGTGATCCGCGTCGTGCAGGACCAGCGCGAGGCGCGCTATGGCCTGTTGCGAGGCTATTTCCATGGTGCCGACGACGACACCCACGACGAACTCGGCAACATGCGACTGCACAGCGTCACATTGACGGCAGTCTGCGGCTGTATCGGGCAGACGCTGGCCGACCAGGCGCTGCATGCGGTAGGCGTATCGGTTGCGTCTGTCCGGCGTGCCTCGGGCGCCGTCACGCGACCCGACGATCACCTGGTGCTGGCGGTTGGCGACACGCTGGTGCTGTCTGGCCTGCCCGAGCCGCTCGCTCGAGCTGAAGACAAGTTGCTGTCGCGCGGGTGATGCCTGTGGGCTGGGCCCATCGATTGAACCGACAATTCGCGGCTTCCCCTCTCACGTCGCCATGATTCGTCTCACCGAAATCCGCTTGCCGCTGGACCACGCGGGTGAAGACTTGCGCACAGCGATCGTTGCGCGGCTGGGTGTGACCGATGCGGAACTGATCGAGTTCAGCGTCTTCAAGCGCAGCCACGATGCGCGGAAGAAGTCGGCCATCGTATTGATATATACCGTCGATTGCCGGGTGGCCGACGAGGCGGCGTTGTTGTCGCGGCATGCCGGCGATCCGCACATCAAGAACTCGCCAGACACCCGCTATCGATTCGTGGGTCACGCACCGTCCGACTGGCGCGCTCACGAGCGTCCGCGTCCCCTCGTCATCGGCTTTGGCCCTTGCGGCCTCTTCGCAGCCTTGGTGCTGGCGCAGATGGGGTTACGGCCGATCGTGCTGGAGCGCGGTAAGGAGGTGCGCGAGCGTACGAAGGACACCTGGGCGCTGTGGCGACAGGGTGTGCTCAATCCCGAGTCGAATGTGCAGTTCGGCGAAGGCGGCGCGGGCACCTTCAGCGACGGCAAGTTGTGGAGCCAGATCAGCGATCCACGCCACCTGACGCGCAAGGTGCTCGAAGAGTTCGTGCAGGCAGGCGCCCCGGAGGAAATTCTTTATGTCGCCAAGCCGCATATCGGCACCTTTCGCCTGGTCGGCATGGTCGAGAAGATGCGCGCGCAGATCGAGTCCTTGGGTGGCGAGATCCGCTTCCAGCAGCGCGTTGTCGATGTGCGCATCGAGAACGATCGAAAGGGCTTCAAGGCCATCTGCGGCGTCACGCTTGAGTCTGGCGAGCAGATCGACGCAGACCATGTGGTGCTGGCGCTCGGACACAGTGCGCGTGACACCTTTGTGATGCTGCATGAACGCGGTGTGTTCATGGAGGCCAAGCCTTTTTCGATAGGCTTTCGCATCGAGCATCCGCAAGGCGTCATCGACCGGGCGCGCTACGGCTTGGCGGCGGGTCATCCGATCCTCGGTGCAGCCGACTACAAGTTGGTGCACCATGCCCGCAACGGCCGCTCCGTCTACAGCTTTTGCATGTGTCCCGGCGGTACGGTGGTCGCTGCGACGTCCGAGGTGAACCGCGTCGTCACCAACGGCATGAGCCAGTATTCGCGCAACGAACGCAACGCCAATGCGGGCATCGTGGTCGGCATCGCGCCGCAGGACTATCGACAGGACGGAAAGACCGAAGGACCGGTCAGTCCGCTGGACGGCATGGCGTTTCAGCGCCATTGGGAGTCGCGCGCATTCGAACTCGGTGGCGCTGACTACAAGGCGCCAGCACAGTTGATTGGTGACTTCTTGCGCGGACAGGCATCAGGGGCGCTGGGCAGCGTTGAACCCTCGTACAAGCCCGGGGTGTGCTTGACCGACTTGGGTCGGCCCGAGCGCAGCGGCCTGCCAGCATACGCGATCGAAGCCATCCGAGAGGCCCTGCCGGCGTTCGATCGTCAGATCAAGGGCTTCCTGATGCCCGACGCGGTGCTGACAGGCGTCGAGACTCGAACATCGTCACCGCTGCGCATCACACGCGGGCGCGACCACCAGAGCCTGAACGTGCGCGGCCTTTACCCGGCTGGCGAGGGCGCGGGCTATGCGGGCGGCATCATGTCGGCGGGTGTCGACGGAATCGAAGTCGCTGAATCGCTTGCAAAGTGCTTGCTTGGTTTATGAAACCTGTGCTACAGTCGAGGGCTTCGCTGCTAGTTGGCGAGTCGGTAGGGAGGTTGGTAGTGGTGCTGAGTTAATAGCTTGGTGCTGATTGACCGAGATACCGAAGGCGATGTATAGTCGTTG
>JAIXYO010000052.1 GCA_027490215.1 Rubrivivax sp. | reverse complement strand
GCCACCCGGTCGCACACCCATCGTCACCAAGCTCTTTGCCGACAGCAAACGCGAAGCGGTGGTCGCGCGCATCCGCGACGAGGTGGCACAGGGCAAGCAGGTGTACTGGGTGTGTCCGCTGATCGAGGAGTCGGCTGAAAGCGACTCCTCGCTGGCCACGGACGACACGCGCCCATCGAAGCGACCGTTTGGCGAACGTCCCGACTTGCAGAATGTCATCGACACGCACCAGAAGCTGACCGAGGCCTTGCCCGGTGTCGGCGTCGGTCTGCTGCACGGTCGGATGAAGGCGGCCGACAAGGCGGCGACGATGGCTCGGTTCATGTCCGGCGAGTTGTCGGTGCTGGTCGCGACCACGGTGATCGAGGTCGGTGTCGACGTGCCGAACGCGAGCCTGATGGTGATCGAGCATGCCGAGCGCTTCGGGCTGAGCCAGCTGCACCAGCTGCGCGGGCGCGTCGGCCGCGGCTCGGTCGCGAGCGTTTGCGTGCTTCTCTATGCCGCCCCGCTGTCAGACACCGGCAAGGCGCGGCTGAAGGCGATGGCCGACACGACGGACGGCTTCGAGATCGCGCGGCGTGACCTGGAGATTCGTGGTCCGGGCGAGTTTCTGGGAGCCCGGCAGTCGGGCGCAGCGCTGCTGCGCTTCGCGGATCTGGAGGACGACCTGCCCCTGCTGCAGGCCGCGCGTGCGGCAGCCGAGGTCATGCTGGAGGCACATCCCGACGCCGCGGAACGCCAGGTGCTGCGCTGGCTCGGCAGCAAGGCCGACTACCTGAAGGCCTGACCGGGCGCGAGAATGACACCATGACCCTGACCGAACTCCGATACATCGTCGCGGTGGCGCGCGAACGCCATTTCGGCCGCGCGGCCGAAGCCTGCTTCGTGTCGCAGCCGACGCTGAGCGTGGCGATCAAGAAGCTGGAAGAAGAACTCGACGTCAAGCTGTTCGAGCGCGGCAGCAACGAGGTCAGCGTCACGCCGCTGGGCGAGGAGATCGTGCGGCAGGCCCAGACCGTGATCGAACAGGCGGCTGGCATCAAGGAGATCGCGCGCCGCGGCAAGGACCCGGTCTCGGGCCCGCTGCGCCTGGGCGTGATCTACACGGTCGGGCCCTACCTGCTGCCTGACCTGGTGCGCCAGGCCATTGAGCGCATGCCCCGCATGCCGTTGATGCTGCAGGAGAACTTCACCGCCAAGCTGCTGGACATGCTGCGCACCGGCGAGCTCGACGCCGCCATCCTCGCCGAGCCCTTCCCTGACGCGGGCCTGGCGACCGCGCCGCTCTACGACGAGCCGTTCATGGTGGCAGTGCCGAAGAAGCACCCGCTGGCACGGCGCAAGCGCATCCCCGCCGATGAACTGAAGAAGGAGACGATGCTGCTGCTGGGCACCGGGCACTGCTTTCGCGACCACGTGCTCGAGGTCTGCCCCGAGTACGCGCAGTTCTCCAGCAATTCCGACGGCATCCGCAAGAGCTTCGAGGGCTCGTCGCTCGAAACCATCAAGTACATGGTCGCTTCCGGCATGGGCCTGACGGTGGTGCCGCAGCTCAGCGTGCCGGCCGAGCCCGACAAGCACGTCGCCTATGTGCCGTTCTCGGACCCGGTTCCCACGCGCCGGGTGGTGCTGGTGTGGCGGCGCACGTTTACCCGCTATGAAGCGATTGCAGCGCTGCGCAATGCAATCTATGCCTGCCCGCTGCTCGGGGTACGCCGGCTGTCGTGAAGGCATCACACCGAGCGCAGGATGCGGCTCGTCGATAGACTCGGCGCACTGGCTTCCATCGAACCCTTCCACCGCTATCGCAGGAGTCCCTGATGGTCAAAAAAGCAAAACCGAATGTGGTGCCAGCCGCCATCCCCTCGAAGATCAACATCGGCATCAGCGAGAAGGACCGCGCGGCCATCGCCGGTGGCCTGAGCCATCTGCTGGCCGACACCTACACGCTGTATCTGACGACCCACAACTTCCACTGGAACGTCACCGGGCCGATGTTCAACACGCTGCACATGATGTTCATGGGGCAGTACACCGAGCTGTGGAACGCGGTCGATCCGATCGCCGAGCGCATCCGCTCACTCGGCCACGCGGCGCCAGGCTCGTATGCCCAGTTCGGCGCGCTGGCATCGATCAAGGACGCGCCGGCGATGCCGCCGAAGGCGCTGGAGATGGTGCGCATCCTGGTCGACGGTCACGAGGCCGTGGCCCGCACCGCACGCGGCATCTTTCCGCTGGCCGACAAGGCCGGCGACGAGCCCACCGCCGACCTGCTGACGCAGCGCCTGACGGTGCACGAGCAGACCGCGTGGATGCTGCGCAGTCTCCTGGAAGCCTGAGCCGTCACGCATCTTTCCGAGTTTTCCGAGGAGGACCCCGCATGCGCATCGCGATCATCACTTTCGATGGCTTCAACGAGATCGATACCTTCGTGCCGCTGGGCCTGCTGAACCGGCTGAGCGCGCGCGGCTGGAAGGCCCAAATCACCGGGCCGACCTCGCACATGACATCGATGAATGGTGTCACCGTGCAGGCGCAGCAGCCGCTCGAATTCGCCAACGAGGCCGATGCGGTGATCTTCGGCAGTGGTATCTACACCCGGGCGATCGCCGCCGACATCGGCAAGCGCGGTGCGCTGCTCGATCGCTTGCAGCTGGACCCGCTGCGCCAGTTGATTGGCGGGCAGTGCTCGGGCACCTTGTTGATGGCGCGCCTCGGCCTGCTGGCCGACCTGCCCGCCTGCACCGACAGCAACACCAAGCCCTGGGTCGTCGAGGCCGGGGTTCGTGTCGTCGATCTGCCCTTCCAGGCGCGCGGCCCGCTGGCCACCGCGGGCGGCTGCCTTGCCTCGCAGTACCTGGCGGCGTGGGTCATCGCGAAGGGCGCCGGCCTCGATGCGGCCGCGCAGGCGCTGCAGTACGCCGCACCGGTGGGCGAGAAAGACGCCTACGCCGAGCGCGTCCTCGACGTCATCCGCCCTTTTCTGCCCGAAACGACCGCATAAGCGCGCACGGATAATCACGGGTTTCCACGAGCCGCACACCCACCGGGTGCGCGAGGCCCCATGTCCACCGATTCCGCTCCGTCCGCGCTCGACAAGGAAGTCAGGCGCCGTCGCACCTTCGCGATCATTTCCCACCCCGACGCCGGCAAGACCACGCTGACCGAGAAGCTGCTGCTGTTCTCCGGCGCGATCCAGATTGCAGGCAGCGTGAAGGCGCGCAAGGCCAGCCGCCACGCCACGAGCGACTGGATGGAGATCGAAAAGCAGCGCGGCATCTCGGTGGCATCGAGCGTGATGCAGATGGAATACCGCGACTGCGTGATCAACCTGCTCGACACGCCTGGCCACCAGGACTTTTCCGAGGACACCTACCGCGTGCTGACCGCCGTGGATGCCGCGCTGATGGTGATCGACGCGGCCAATGGTGTCGAGCCGCAGACCCGGCGCCTGCTGCAGGTCTGCCGCGCGCGCAATACGCCGATCCTCACCTTCGTGAACAAGATGGACCGCGAGGTGAAAGACCCGCTGGTACTGATGGACGAGATCGAGCGCGAGCTCGGCATGGAGGTCGTGCCCTTCACCTGGCCGGTGGGCATGGGCAAGGCCTTCCACGGCGTGATGGATTTGCGCGAAAAGCAGATGCGGGTGTTCAGCCCCGGTGAAGACCGCAACCACCACAACGACGAGATCCTGGCGGGCCTCGACAACCCGGCCTATGCCCAGCGCTTCGGCATGCAGTACGAACAGGCGCAAGGCGAGATCGAGCTGCTGACCGATGCCGCACCGCCTTTCGACCGTGGTGCCTTCTTGAACGGGCAACAAACGCCGATGTTCTTCGGCTCCGCCGTCAACAACTTCGGCGTGCGCGAAGTGCTCGATGCGCTGGTTGATCTGGCGCCGCCACCGGGTGAGCGCTCCGCCATCCAGCGGCTGGTCAAGCCCGGCGAGTCGAAGTTCAGCGGTGTGGTGTTCAAGATCCAGGCGAACATGGACCCGGCGCACCGCGACCGCATCGCCTTCCTGCGCGTGGCCAGCGGTCATTTCGAGCGCGGCATGCGCTTGAAGGTGGTGCGATCGGGCAAGGAGCTGCGGCCCAACACCGTGGTGTCATTCCTGAGCCAGCGCCGCGAGCTGCTCGACGAAGCCTATGCCGGCGACATCATCGGCATCCCGAACCATGGTGTGCTGCAGTTGGGCGATACGCTGACCGAAGGCGAAGCACTTCAGTTCACCGGGCTGCCGTTCTTCGCGCCCGAGATGTTCCGCTCGGTGGAAGTGGCCGATCCGCTCAAGACCAAGCAGCTGAAGGCCGGGTTGACGCAGCTCGGCGAAGAAGGCGCGATCCAGGTATTTCGCCCGGTGGGCGGCACGGTGCTGCTGCTGGGCGCCGTCGGTCAGCTGCAGTTCGAGGTCGTCGCACACCGGCTGGAGCACGAATACGGCTGCAAGGCGCGCATCATGCCCAGCCGCTTCCAGGTGGCGCGCTGGGTGACCTGCGAAACCGGCGATGGTGCCGCCGCCGATGAGCGCGAGCTCAAGCGCTTCATCGATGGCAACTCACACCGCGTGGCCTACGACGCCGTCGATGCGCCCACGGTGCTGGTCGAGTACGCACCCGAGCTGCGTGCGATCGAGGCCAACTGGCCGAAGATCAAGTTCCACGCGCTGCGCGAGCACGCGGGGCTGGTGTTCCAGAAGCACATCGGCGACTGAGCGGGACTGTCGGCACGCGGGCCTCCACAACCGTACGCACATTCGGGCCGCCATGGCGCTTCGGGCGCCCCTGAAAGCCCGCAGTCCGGACCGCTGATGTGACCGGTGGACTTCCGTTCACGACCCGGCGAGGGCATTGGAGTGACGAAGCCTCAGCCAGACAACTGACCTCCAAACCGGTCTCAGCTTCGAACTCAAGACCCCCCCTGTCGTGCCGATACTTCTCTTACGCAGGGGACGTTTCGGACCCGATGCGCATGGGCTCGGCGACCACGTCGCTGAGCAAGTCTCTAGCCTTCAAGCTCCGGCCGAAAGCTGCACACCATGTTCAAATCTTTGCGTTGGTCGATATTCCTGCTGGGTGCAATCGGCATTCTGGCGGCCATGATGGTGGCGACTCAGGGCCATTTTCTGAAAGACCGGATGAGCCAGAACGCCACCGAAGTGTTCGTTGGCAAGGATCTGGTCGCCGACATCCTGCCGCCGCCGATGTACCTGATCGAACTCAGGCTGATCCTGTCGCAAGCCGTTGAAGGCACGATCGATGGCCCCGAAGCGAAGAAGCAATTCGAACGCGTCGTTTCCGAGTACGCGCAGCGGGTCGAGTACTGGACGAAGAACCCGCCCTACGGGCTCGAAAACAAGTTGCTGGGCAAGCAGCACGAAGCCGCGCAGAAGCTGATTGCCTCGGCCCGGACCCAGATCATCGATCCACTGCAAGCCGGCGATGTCACTGCTGCGCGTGCAAACCTCGCGCAGGTTCATCGCCTGTATCTCGAGCACCGCGCAGGCGTCGATGACACGGTTGCGGCCGGCACCCAGTTTGTCGAAGCGTCGATGGCGGGTTTCGATGCGACACATGCCTTGTCAGTCAAGATTGCGATCGGTGTGACCGTCGTGGCGCTCGCTCTGGTGCTGGCGTTCTACCAGCTGGTGCTGCGCAGCATCCAGGGGCCCGTCGAAAGGTGCAGCCGTCTGGCTCGCCAGATCGCCGATGGCGATCTGCTGCCGCGCGACGAGTCGGTCCACAAACGCGATGACAGCATCGGCGAGTTGGAGAAGACCTTGTCCGACATGCGGAGCAACCTGGCGAGCATCGTCGGCGGCGTGCGCAGCAGCGCCGACAGCGTGGCCATCGCCAGCGCGCAGATCGCGCAGGGCAACAACGATCTGTCCAGCCGCACCGAACAACAGGCCAGCGCGCTCGAAGAAACCGCTGCGTCGATGGAAGAGCTCGGCTCGACCGTGCGGCAAAACGCCGACAACGCCAGGCAGGCGAACCAGCTCGCGCAGAGCGCCAGCATGGTGGCCGTCCAGGGCGGCGAAGTCGTCGCGCAGGTGGTCGACACGATGAAGGGCATCAACGATTCGAGCAAGAAGATCGCCGACATCATCAGCGTCATCGACGGCATCGCGTTCCAAACCAACATCCTGGCGCTCAACGCTGCGGTCGAGGCGGCACGTGCCGGCGAACAGGGACGCGGCTTCGCGGTCGTGGCCAGCGAAGTGCGCAGCCTGGCTGGTCGCAGCGCCGACGCCGCCAAGGAAATCAAGAGCCTGATCGTCGCGAGTGTCGAGCGAGTGGAGCAGGGCACGACACTGGTCGACAAGGCCGGGGCGACCATGACCGAAGTCGTCAACAACATCAGGCGCGTGACCGACATCATGGGCGAGATCAGCGTGGCGTCGACCGAGCAGAGCCAGGGCGTTGCGCAGGTTGGGGAAGCCATCTCGCAGATGGACCAGGTCACGCAGCAGAATGCCGCGCTGGTGGAAGAGTGTGCTGCCGCGGCCGAAAGCCTGAAGCGCCAGTCGCAACAACTGGTTCAAGAGGTGGCTGTGTTCAAGTTGTCGGTGGGAGAGTCGCACGCCGACGGTGCTCCGTCCTATGCTGCGGTTGAGCGTCGCAGCCCTGACCGAGCCGAGAACGTGACACGGCCTGCGTTTGGCACCAAGGCCAAGCCAGCGCCTGCAACGCCCGACAGTGCACCGGCGCCGGCAGCACTGGCCAAGACCGGGACGGACGACTGGGATTCGTTCTGAGACTCTCCGAAGGCAGCCAACGCGCTGCAGCTGAGCGGCCGCCAATCGGCAGCTCAGCACATACCCTCGGTTCGGCCTGCCAAGTGGACTCTGTCAGCCATCGGTAAGTGACCCTGCGCATAGTCCGCGCCGGAGTCAGGTGGAGAGTTCCCTCCAATTCAAGTTTTCTTCTGGAGACATCGATGGCAGCCGAAATGACGACGAATATTCGCGAGCGATCGCGCCCAATGACGCCCGAAGAGAGAAAAGTCATCATGGCTTCCTCTGCCGGCACCATCTTCGAGTGGTACGACTTCTACCTCTATGGCGCATTGGCTGCCATCATTGGTGCGCAGTTCTTCACCGCGTTTCCCGAAAACACGCGCAATGTGTTTGCGCTACTGGCCTTTGCAGCCGGCTTCATCGTGCGGCCATTTGGCGCCCTGGTGTTCGGCATGCTGGGCGACATGATCGGTCGCAAGTACACCTTCCTGATGACGATCGTCATCATGGGTTTGTCGACTTTCCTGGTCGGTGTGTTGCCGAACTACGAAAGCATCGGCACTGCCGCACCGATCATCCTGATCTTGCTGCGCATGGCTCAGGGCTTGGCGCTTGGCGGTGAATACGGCGGCGCAGCCATCTATGTCGCCGAACATGCGCCAGCCAACCAGCGCGGCTACTTCACGGCATTCATCCAGACCACGGCAACGCTGGGTTTGCTGCTGTCGCTGATCGTCATCTTGTCGGTGCAAGGCTATGTCAACGGCAACTATCCCGACGTGCCTTTGATGAAGGACGGCGTCGCCGTGCTGCTGGCCGATGGCCAGCCCTCGATGGTCAAGGCATTCAACGCATGGGGTTGGCGCGTGCCGTTCATCGGGTCGATCTTCTTGCTGGCGATCTCGCTTTACATCCGCCTGCAGATGAACGAAAGCCCAGCATTCAAGAAGATGAAGGAAGAGGGCCGCACCTCAAAGGCGCCGCTGAGTGAGGCATTCGGCAATTGGAAGAACGGCAAGATCGCGCTCATCGCGCTGCTGGGCTTGGTCGCGGGTCAGGCCGTGGTTTGGTACACCGGCCAGTTCTACGCCTTGTTCTTCATGCAAAACGTGATCAAGGTCGACAGCTTCACTGCCAACGTGATGGTGGCCTGGTCGTTGATCCTGGGTACGGGGGGCTTCCTGGTTTTTGGTGCCTTGTCCGACCGCATCGGCCGCAAGCCGATCATCCTGACCGGTTGCTTGCTCGCTGCGCTCACTTTCCTGCCTGTCTTCAATCTGCTCACGAAGACGGCGAACCCGGCACTGCATGCAGCGCATCAGACGCCGGTGACAGTGACTGCGGCGCCGCTGGATTGCTCGTTCCAGTTCAATCCGACCGGCACGGTGAAGTTCACGTCCTCCTGCGACATCGCCAAGGCGCAACTGGCCCGGACATCGGTGAACTACGAGACGATCGAAAGCGCTGCCGCCACGGTGGCGTCGGTCAAGATCGGTGATGTCACGATCGAGTCGTACGACGCCAGCAAGCTGACGGGAGACGACCTCAAGAAGGCAAAAGCCGCCTTCGACGGCAGCCTCAACAGTGCGTTGAAGAGTGCGGGCTACCCGCTGGTGCCGGCCGACAACTTGACGGTGGCGAAAGCAAAGAATTTCGTCGATATCTTCACCACGCAAAAGCTGACGATCGTTTTGATCCTCACCTATCTGGTCCTCCTCGTGACGATGGTTTACGGGCCGATCGCGTCGATGCTGGTTGAAATGTTCCCGACACGCATCCGTTATTCCGGCCTGTCCTTGCCGTATCACATCGGCAACGGCTGGTTCGGTGGTCTGATGCCTGCGACGGCGTTTGCGATTTCGGCGCAAACCGGCAACATCTATTCAGGACTGTGGTACGCCATCGTGATTGCCGTCATGACGGTTGTCATCGGTTCGCTGTTCGTACCGGGCGGCACCCACAAGAAAGACATTTTTGCTGGTGACAGCGCACGTTGAACCCGCCTCGGCGAACATGTCCTTGCCCTGAGTTTTTTGAGAACCGGACGCTCCATGGTGGATCTTGTGCTGATGCAATTGACCGACGTATTTCGAATCGGTCTGATCATTGGTTTGGTCTTCACCATGCGCAGGACGTCGGCCGTGACGGGCCGCGTCCTGCCCCTGGCCCTGGGTGTGGTGTTCGTGGCTGTCATCCTTCCCACCACCCTGGCCAGTGGTAACGCCAGCCTCGCAGATGCGATCTTCGCGGGGCTGGCGTCCAACACCCTGATCTTGCTGCTCGTCCTGGCGGGAGCGACATTGGTAGAACGCTTGCGCCGATGACGACACCTTGGCAGGCTTGTCGGGCACGCTTGACCTGCCCCCTTCACACGCATCAGCGATAGGGCTGCAGTCCGGATTGCAAGGAGAGCTTCGCTGTCGTTGGCCGGCTCACTTTTGATCTCGGCGCGTGCTGTCCAAACCAGGCGACCAGGGGCCAGCCATCAATCGGCCAGCCATATCTCCACACGGCGGTTGCGCGCCCGTCCTTCGGCGCTACCTTCACATGCCACGGGAAACTGCGGGCCCAGCCCGAGGACTCCGGCGATGGGGAGATCCTTCAGTTTCGCGGCGACCGTCTGGGCGCGGCTCAGGCTCAGGGAGTGGTTGAGGTCAGGGCTGCCCAGTGAGTCGGAGAATCCGGCCAGAACGATGCGGCGCTTGCGCCCGTCGTTCAGGAACAGGTACTCGCGGATGCGTTCCAGATCATGGACAGCACGGCTGTCCAGATCGAACTTGTCGATTTCCGAGCTGTTGGTGCGAAAACGCAAGGTCACCGAAAGGCGGGCGCCGGCCTTCAGCAAACCTGCATACAGGGCATCGTCACGGTTTCTTGGCACTTTGTCATCGGACCCCGGCGTTCTCAGTCTGCGTTGCTCGCCACGCGTGTCGGGTTCGATGGCCAGATCAACAAAACCGCTGCGCGCGACGACGTCCTGCGCCACTTTCGAGTTGGTGTAGGCGAGGAAGTCCTGTACCGCTGCCGGTCGCCGGGTCGGGGTGTAGAGGTAGAGGCGCCGGGCGAGCGGGTACTCCTCGGTCTTGGTGTTGAACGTTGTCGGTGGATAGGTCAGGCCACATTCCCGGATGCTGACGGCCTTCGCATTGCCGACATAAGACATGCCGACGAAACCGATCGAGTTGGGCTTCGTGGCGACAAACTCGGCGAGTTCACGACTGTCCTCGATGCGCTTCACGTTGGGGGACATCGGCGTGGCATTGAGTACGAGATTCGAAAAGGTATCCGCCGTGCCGGAACCCTCGTTGCGCGCCACCGGATAGATCGGGCCCGGTGTGCCGCCGACCTGACTCCAGTCAGTGATCTTTCCGGTGTAGATGCCCATGATCTGTTCGATCGAGAGCGCATCGACGCGGTTTGCTTTGCTCACCAAGATGGCCAGGCCGTCGAGTGCGATGACGTGTTCGTTGGCAGGGCTGTCGAGCGCGCCGAATTGCTGCAGCATCGAGACTTCGGTCGGCGTCACACGGCGCGACGCCATGGCGATGTCGGCCGGCGCTTGGCCTTTGGAGAAACGTCGCAGGTCTGTCATTTCGCCCGAGGGCTTTTTCACTCCCGCGGGCTGCGCCGTTATCGGTGCCGTGTCCTCGCCAAGGTTGCTGCCGCCAATGTCCCGCCAAAGGTTGGCCACGGATTGCGGTACGTCCAGCACGTTGTCGTCGACAGGAGGGGCCGCGGGAGCAGCGCCAGGACGTACCGGGTTGGCTGTTGCTGTGCTTGCAGGTGGCACTTGCGCGAGCGCGGCAAGGCCCTGAAATCCTGTCGACGTTCCGTGCGAACGTATTTCCACCCAGGGCCACAGTCCCGGGACTTGCGGACGCGGCGTGATGACGCTGGCGTCGGCTTCTTGAGCAGGCGGAGCATCCCCGGTTTGGGTGGCTCCGCGTGCTTGAAGGTAGTCGGTGAGCAAGGCCGGCATCAGCTTTGCGCCGACCGTGTTGGATCCCGCCAGGCGCAAAGGCGCCAGCTGCGCTGCATTCGCGGGCAAGCCGGTTGCCTCGATGCGCGAGATCTCGCCGCACTTCACGACAACCGGGGCGTTCTTGCCCCGGCGGATGACGCATGAGCCATCGGTCGCACCCGAGATCTCGCCGCGTATGACGCTGCCGTCAGTCAGTTCGATCAGCGCCGAATGTGCGGGCCAGGCCAGGACGAACAGGCCCAGCGCCAGAACCAATCGGGGCCTGGCAAGGTTTCGCATCCGGCTGCAAAAGCTCACAGCAGCCCGCCAGCGAAATTCGATGGTTTCATGTTGTGAGCATTTGTAAACACTTTGGCAGATTACTTGGTTTTTGTGACAAATCGACTTGAAGCAAGCTTGGCTAGAAGCACTGCGACGTGCGCTCGATCCATGGAGCGAGGTGTCGCGCAAGCCGGACACCGAGTTCCGGCCTTGCATCGGGTCGATCGTCAGCTCAGCTTCACGAAGGTGAGCCGGTCGATCAGTGCTGGAAGAGCGTCACCCGCTGCTCTACCTCGGTGACGGGGCCCCCGTCTTGCTCAAGCCTGATCCGGAAATCAGGGCGTTATCTTTCGAATCGTTGAGTTCTCTGTGTCCGCAACAAAGACATAACCGCTGGAATCAACAGCGACGGCATGGGGGAGGTCAAAAAGAGCAGCAGCGCCAGTGCCGTCTGTGCTGCCCGTTGCGCCCGGAGTTCCAGCCAGTGTCGTGACCACGCCAGAAGGGGTACTTGGTGCATCGCCGCCACCGCCACCGCCACAAGCAGCAATAAGAGCCAATGCCGACGCAGCCAGCATGTACTTGATGGTGTCTTTCATTTGGATGCTTCAGGCGCTCGTGGTGGATGAATTGATACGTTTACACAGTTAACAACCTTGATCAACCCCCACCTTCAAGCCAACCCACCCGCCGCCACGGGGCGGACGGGTTGCTGTCTCGCCCACCGCGCTCAAGGGCGGCAGACGCTGCGCCATTGGGCAGACCCGGAAAAGACGAAGCCCGTCGCGATGGACGGGCTTCTGAAGGATCAGCGGCCGGGGACTGCCCGAGCAGACGGTCTGCCTGCCCGGGGTCACCGTTCTATCGGTCTGCGATGCCACCTTGGGCGCAGTGCTCGACACCATCTTGAGCGTGCGCCTGTCTTTCCGCACGGTATGCACCACCTTGCCAGGCATGGCTGGTGCGTACCGTGGGCGAACAGCGAGTGATCAGTCCACGCTGTTCTTCCTGCTTCGAATCTGACTTGATTCGGAAATCAGGGCTTTATCTTTCGAACCGTGTTGGCCTCACTCACGACATAGATATAACCGTCGGAACCAACGGCAATACCAGAGGGCATAGTGATACCAGCAGCAGTGCCAAGACCGTCTGCTCCGGAGTAATTATCTGGAGCTCCAGCAAATGTCGTGACCACGCCATCAGGGGTGATTTTTCTAATCGATTGGTTGTTTTGGTCCGCAACAAAGACATTGCCGTTGGCATCAACAGCAACCCCCTGGGGGTAGTCGAATTTCGCAGCAGCGCCAGTACCGTCTGCGAAATCCCCGTTCTCGCCAAATGGGACTGGAGTTCCAGCCAGTGTCGTGACCACGCCAGCAGAGGTGATCTTTCGAATCGTTGAGGCCTCTGAATCCGAAACATAGACATTGCCGCTGGAGTCAACAGCAATACCCGAAAGGGCCCTAAAACGAGCATCAGCGCCAGTATCGTTCGTGTCACCCGGTTCCAAGGCCTTTCCAGCCAGTGTCGTGACCGTGACCACGTCGCCAGCAATGGTGATTTTTCGAACCACTGAGTTTCCATAATCCACAACATAGAGATTGCCGCTGGAATCAACAGCAATCTCCTCGGGACCACTGAAACGAGCAGCAGCGCCAGTCCCGTCTGAGCTACCCTGTTGCCCTGCAGTTCCAGCCAGTGTCGTGACCGTGACCACGTCGCCGGCAATGGTGATCTTTCGAATCACCTGATTCGCGCTGTCAGCAACATAGACATTGCCGCTGGCATCAACAGCAACCCCCTCGGGGAAGTTGAAACGCGCATCAGCGCCAGGACCGTCCGTGCTGCCCGTTTCCCCTGCCTTTCCAGCCAGTGTCGTGACCACGCCAGCAGGGGTGATTTTGCGAATCGTGTGGTTGACTGAGTCCGCAACATAGACATTGCCGCTGGAATCAACGGCAACGGCTTTGGGAGTGTCAAAAAGAGCAGCAGCGCCAGTACCGTCTGCGCTACCGTTTGTGAATGGAGTCCCAGCCAGTGTCGTGACCGTGCCAGAAGGGATGATGGGTGTGCCGCCGCCGCCACCGCCGCCGCAAGCAGCAAGAAGAGCCAATGCCGAAGCAGTAAGCATGTATTTGATGGAGTTTTTCATTCCTAACCTTTATTTGCGAGGTATGGTTGATTGGATCCTTTTACGCGTTTTACAAATTATATCCATCTCCCACCTTCAAGCCAACCCACCCGCCGCCACGGGGCGGACGGGTTGCTGTCTCGCCCCTCGAACATGAGCGCACTGGTGCCCATCTGCCGCGCCAGCGTGTGGATGTCCGCGCCCACCGGCAACTCGGTGGTGGCGTAGGTGTCGCGCGGGCTGCAGAGCGTGCGTGGCTGAGCAAGCTCAGGCTCGCCAGCCTGCCGAACCAGACGGGAGGCAACGACATCCCTATGAAAGCACCGCTTGAAGCGGCGCCAACACGCCATGGCTGGCTTCTTGTCACTGCGACAAAGTTCGGACACAAAACTGCGGCACGATTTCAGGCTTTGGACTTGGGTGCGCCAGTGGAGGGCCACGTCAATGAACTTGCACAAGGTAACAACCGCCGTCACGACCGGCCTGTTGGCAGCCGCTGCGCTGGCGGCCGACCCGCTGAATGAGACGAAGGTAACGGCGGAGTCTGTGGCCGCCGAAGTTCGGCGAGGCATGCAATGCCTCTCCATCGTCCCCAGGCAAGGCGAGATCAACTGCGCTTTGAAATACAGAGGGCTTTTCGTCGAGATCGCGGCCCCCGATACCCCCAAGCGGTCCATATGGATACACGCTATGGGCCGCAACCAGTCGATCACCAACATGGGCAGGCGCTGCATCGTTCTTACGCTGAGCGACACAGACCTGCAGGTTGATGGCCAGCGGGCCTACGTTCTGCTTCGAGACGACGCACAGGTGTTTAGCGACATCTCCGCTGCGCGCAAGACCTGTAGGTAAGGCCCTTTCGGGCAAGGAGAGCGTGACCTCGCCCAGGAGCCCACTCCACAGCGCGCAAGTGCGCTCGACAGGCCTCGATCGAAGCCGACAGGCATGACGGCAGCCCAAGCCGACACCGAACCCGCCGAACTCAAGGGCGGCAGGCGCTGCGCCATTGGGCAGACCCAGAAACGAGAAAGCCCATCGCGATGGACGGGCTTCTGAAGGATCTTGGTGGCCTGGGGCGGAATCGAACCACCGACACGCGGATTTTCAATCCGCTGCTCTACCAACTGAGCTACCAGGCCGAGCCCGCAACTATATCAGCGCGCCAGGGCCCTTCAGGGGCTCCCGCGCTTGCCACGTGAAAGGTCGACGCCGAGCTGCTTGAGCTTGCGATACAGGTGGGTGCGTTCGAGGCCGGTTTTCTCGGCCACGCGGGTCATGCTGCCGTTTTCCTGCGACAAGTGGAACTCGAAGTAGCTCTTCTCGAACGCGTCACGTGCTTCGCGCAGCGGGCGATCGAGATCGAAGCTCTGCTCGGGTTGCAGGCCATGGACCACCGTCACGCCAGGCAGGGCCGTCCCATTGGTGCTGGCAGAGGTCAGCGCGTGGCCAAGGTCACCGCGTGCGGTCGCCACGCCTGCCGCCGCGCGTGGCGCGGGCTTGACGAGGCCCTGCTCGACTGCACGCAGCAGCTTCTGCAAGGTGATGGGCTTCTCGAGGAAAGCGATGGCCCCGTTCTTGGTGGCCTCGACGGCGGTGTCGATGGTGCCGTGACCGCTCATCATGATCACGGGCATGGTCAGCAACGCGCAGCTGTTCCATTCCTTGAGCAGCGTGACGCCATCGACGTCGGGCATCCAGATGTCGAGCAGCACCAGGTCAGGGCGAGCCCGTTCGCGGGAAGCACGCGCCTGCGCCGCGTTTTCCGCCAGTTCGACGGAGTGACCTTCGTCGGTCAGGATCTCGGACAACAGCGCTCGAATACCGAGCTCGTCGTCGACAACAAGGATGGTGGCCATGAACTCTCAGTGCACGGTGTCGACGTCTCGGGTCGCCGCCGCGGTGTGCGCGTCTGACGGCGCGAATTTCGAAAATGATAACGAAACTTGTGCCCCTTGAATCACCGCCGCTCCCGATACGGCATCGCTTTCGCCTGTGCCATCGGTGGGACTGGACTCCAGATTCACGAGGCGAACACGCGCACCGTGCTCGTCAGCGATCTTCTTGACGACGGCGAGGCCGAGGCCGGTGCCCTTGCTTTTGGTGGTGACATAGGGCTCGAAGGCGCGCTTGAGCACCTTGTCCGGGAAGCCCGGACCGTTGTCGGTCACGTGCAGCCGCACCACCCGCACGGCGCCCTGCTCGGTACGGGCGACTTCGGTCCGGACCCTCACGCAAGCGTGCTGCTGTGAATGCACCAGCGATGGGTCGGCCACGGCGTCCAGCGCGTTCTGCACGAGGTTGTGGATCACCTGCCGCAGCTGCGTGGCATCGCCGACGATCAGCGGCAGGTCTTGCGACGCGGTGAAGACGAGGGTACCGGTTTCCTGTGCGGTGGAATACAGCGTCAGCACCTCGCTGACCAATGTGTTCAGGTCCAGCGGACTCAACCGCGCGGCGGGCAGCCGGGCGTAATCGCGGAATTCATTGACCAGCGTCTTCATGGCCTGTACCTGAGTGACGATGGTGCCGACCGCGCGCACCAGCATCGCCTGGTCCGCGCCCTCGAGCTTGGCGGCGAGCTTGTGCTCCAGTCGTTCGGCCGACAGCTGGATCGGCGTCAGCGGGTTCTTGATCTCGTGCGCCAGCCGGCGCGCGACCTCGCCCCAGGCTTCAATGCGCTGGGCTGACACCACCTCGGTGATGTCGTCGAACACCATCAGCCGGGCGCCCTCTGGCATCGCGGCGCCGCGCACCAGCAGCGTCAGCGCGTCGCGGTCCGGTCCGGCCTGCAACTCGAAGGCCTCCTGCCAATGGTCGCGCTCGCCAGCGTCCAGTCGGTCAGCATGCAGTTCGAAGCGCTGCCACACCGCCGCGGCGAAGTCCTGCAGTCCCTCGACATCAGTCAGCCTCTGGCCTCGGTAGGCGCCCAACGGCAAACGAACGATGCGCGTGGCACCAGGGTTCACCGTGTCGATGCGACCTTGGTGGTCGAACACGATCACGCCGGCGGTCAGGTTGTCGAGGATGGTCTGCAGGTTGGCGCGTGCACCTTCGACCTGCGAAACGCTGCGTTGTACCAGCGCGCGAGCTTCGGAAAGTTGTTCGGTCATGTCAGCGAACGACCGCGTCAATCCACCGAGTTCATCGCGCGAGTCGAACACCTGCTTGACACCCAGATCGCCTTGGGCGACCTGTCGCACCCCATCGGCCAGCATCAACAGCGGCCTGGCGATCTGGTTCGACAGCGTCAGCGCGAGCAGGAGCGCACCGAACACCGCGAGGATCAGCGTCAGCGTCAACGTGCCGATGTACATCTCGCGCAGGCCCTCGCGTGCCAGTGAGCGCTGCTGGTACTCGCGGTAGGCCGACTGCACGGCCAGCGCGTTGCTGGCCAGCGTGGCCGGCAGCCGTGTCGTGACCATCAGATAGCGCTCCTGTGGCGTCAGCGCGATGCCGGTGCTGGGCAGGTAGGCCAGTGCTCGGATGCGCGCTTGGCCAGGGTTCGGCGTCGGCGATGCGTCGTCGCCGGGGTCTCCCGTGGCCGAACTGTCGTCGTCCAGCCCTTCGAGCTGCGCCACCGCACGCCCATCGCGTGCATTGCGCAGCAGTGTCGGCGAGGGCCGATCCGGCCCCAGCAGTTCGGAGGACCGGTCAGCAGAGAGCAGCACCTGGCCCACGCCGTTGACGATGGCCACGTTCTGAGCCGACAGGTCTTCGCGCAATCGTTCCAGCGCCAGCGCCTGCACCTCGCCGCGCCCTTCACCCAGGCGGTCGGCCGCGAGTTGGGTCTTGCCTGCCAGGTCGTTGACCTGGGCATCCAGCGTGCCGCGCCCCAGAGCCAGCCCCGCGTCGAGCGCACCTTCGACCTTCACGTCGAACCAGCTCTCGATGCCACGCGAGACGAACTGATAGCTCACGGTGTAGATCAGCAAACCGGGCAGCACGCCGACCAGCGCAAAGATGGCGGCTAGTTTCAGCAGCAGCCGGCTGCCGAATTTGCCCCGCTGGACACGTACCAGGAGTCGCGTCGCAGCGATCCCGATGACCAGCATCAGCAGGCCGGCCACCAGCAAATTGACCCAGAACAACCACCGGAAGTGCTTTTCGTAAAACAGGCGGTTGTCGGTGGCGATGGACAGCAGAAAAGCGAGCACCATGGCGACACCGGTCGCCGCAACCAGGGAGACGAACAACGCCCAACGCGTGGAGTTCTTCATCGGTGCTCGCGGCGTCCCTAGGGCCCGTTCACGCGCTGGGTCTTCTCGATCAGCAGGTTCCAGTCGGGTTGCCCGCCGATGCCGATCTGCATGGCGCGCGGCAGCATGCCGGTGTCCAGCTTGTAGCTGAACTCCACGTACAGAGCCTCGTTGTCGCTGATCTGTCCTGGCTCTGCGAGCTTCCAGCCGCCGATCCGGCTCACCGTCGTCACCGCTTCGTTCAGGTTGTCGAAGCTCTGGCTAAGCCCACCGAAGCTCACGCGATAGCTGCGTGTCAAGGGTTGATAGGACAGGCGCCAGGTCCGCGACGCCGAGGCGATGCGTCGATCGCGCCAATACCGGCGATCGTGGTACAGCGAGGCATCGGCCACGAAGTACAGCGGCACCCCCTTGTGCAATGCTTCTTCGACGGCCTGCGACAAATCGAAACGCACCGCGACGTCGAGCAAAAGGCCTTCTTCACTGCGCGTGATCTCGAAGCGGCTGAGTGCTGGTGCTTGCGCCAGCAGGCCCCAGCAACTGGCCGCCCCGAACAGCAGGAATGCGGCCAACCAGACGGAGAACGACGAGCGCCACCGGGCGAATATCGCGCCCGGCGTGTGGGGGCAGCCATTCGTCGGGTTGCGGTACACGTTGAGTCTCAGTTTTTGTGAAGCAGGGCGTAAAAGAAGCCATCGCCGATGGAGGCTGGATCCGGCCCCGCTGCGGCAGTCTCATTGTCGGGTAGGGGCAGCAGATGGCCGGGCGATGCGGGGGCGGGCAGCAGTCGCGCACCCGTCTGGCGTTGCAAAAAAGCATCGATCTGCGCCTGTCCCTCGGCCTTGAAGACCGAACAAGTGCAGTACAGCAGTCGACCGCCCGGATTGAGCAGGGGCCACAGCGCGTCGAGCATCCTTGCTTGCAGCGCAGCCAGCGCAGGCACATCGCTGGATCGTCGCAGCCAGCGGATGTCCGGATGCCGTCGCACGATGCCCGAGGCGGTGCAGGGCGCGTCGAGCAGGATGGCGTCGAAGGGCTGCCCGTCCCACCAGGTGTCGGGGCGGCTGGCGTCGCCGGCCTTCGAGCTGGCCTTCAGATGCAGGCGTTGCAGTGTCTCGTCAACGCGCATCAAGCGCGCGGCGTCGTGGTCGAGGGCCAGCAGGTCGAGGTCGGCCAGCTCCAGCAGATGGGCCGTCTTGCCGCCCGGCGCGGCACAGGCGTCGAGCACCCTGGCCCCTGGCGCGAGCGGCGTGCCAGCCAGCAACAGGGGCGCGGCACGCTGGGCAGCAGCGTCCTGCACCGACACATCGCCGTCGGCAAAGCCCGGCAGACGGCTCACTGGACAAGGGGCGTCCAACAGCACACCGTGTGCGCCAAGGGCTCGGCCCGGCAGGCCGGCCTCGTTCAGGCGGGCCAGGTAGGTGGCGACGCTGCCGCGCCGGGTGTTGACGCGCAGCGTCATTGGCGGACGGCGGTCATTGGCTGCCAGCAAGGCCTGCCAGTGCTCCGGCCAATCGGCCTGCAGGCGGTCCACCCACCACTGGGGATGGTTGGTGCGCCCCGCTACCGTCCGCTGGGTGACCTCGAGCATCGCCGCTTGCTCGCGCACGAAGCGGCGCAGTACTGCGTTGACGAATGCTGCACTGGCGGGCAAGCGCTGGCGCGCAGCGGTGACCGCGTGATCGACCAGCGTGTGATCGGGGTAGGGCGCTTCGCCGTCGGGCCACAACAGCGCCAGCGCGCTCACCAGCAGCGCATCGATCGCTTTCGGCGGTGGCTTCGGTGCCAACCACTCGCG
>JAIXYO010000048.1 GCA_027490215.1 Rubrivivax sp. | reverse complement strand
TGTACCGGTGTGGGAGCGATTCATTGACCGCCGTGTCGAGCTGGTGCGATTCGGAGAACATCAGTCCGATCCGCTGCTTGGTGATCGTGTCGCTGAACGCATACAGACCCCATGCACAGATGGCGAGCACCGCTGCGGCGCTTGCCAGCGCAAGCATCCTTCTTCCTGCCAGCTTCTGGAACGCCAGCAACGCCATCATCAGGCTGAAGCTGATCATCCCGACTCGGCTGCCCGAGAAGGACAGCACCGCGAAAGCGCTGAGTACGCTGAGGGCCCAGGCGATGCGCTGCCAGCCAGACGTGGTCAGTGCCTTCCAGGCGCCCACATAACCTGCGAACGCGAGGGCCGGGCCGAAAAGGATGCGATCGACAAACGGAGCCGTCTCCATCGCGTCCTTCTGCGCGCGCAGGCCATTCGGCCAATCCGGGTAGTGGTTGAGATGCAGCCAGTTGTAGGTGGCCAGCAGTTCGCACAGGGCAACGCCGATTGCAAACGCAACCAGGTAGCGTCCCGTGTGTTCCCGACGCGCAACGGTGAGGTACAGCGCCGAAAGCAGGAAGAACAGGTGCCTCGACACCATGTCCCAACCTGCGGCCACGTCGGCGGTCCACAGCAGTGACACCACCACCCACCAGAAATACGCCTGGAAGACCCAGAAGACCGGGTTGCTTCGCAACGCCTGCCATTTTTCTAGCCAGCGACCTTCGATCAGCCAGAACATCAGCATCAGGCCGGTCAGGATGTACGCCGGTGCGATCTGCATCGGTATCAGAAAGAAGAGCGCCGCCAGCAAGCCCGAGTTGACCGCTGTCAGGCGATCTCGCCACATCGTCGTGGTCATCGTTGAACGATCCCGGCGCTGTCGAATGTGGCGCGCATGTCATTGCGCTCCTGCTCCGACTTGAATCGCGTGCGATCCCAGCCAAAAGCGACCACTTGTGTCTCTGGTGCACACAGCTGGCGGGCGAACAGCAGTGCCGTCGAGCGCACGCCGACAACGAAGCGATAGGGTGTGTGGCTGAGCCAGATCTCAAGTGGCTCCTCGAGCTCGAGCACGCGATAACCCGGCCTGCACAGCTCGAGCTGCTGGTCCTTCGGATGCGCCTTGTAGTCGATCTGGTCGATGTCGCACGAGGTCAGCCACTGCTCGATCTGCAGCGCCACCGCATCGCGATCGGCGGTATTCATCAGCCCGGCACTGACCAGCGTTTGGCCAATCACCAGAGCCCGCTGTGGCATCACGCCAGAAGACAGCTGCGTGCTGCGTTCGGCCAGCGGCGCAAGCACGACGACCTTGGCTGGGTCGTACTCGTGTGGCAGCCCAGCCAGCACGTAGACGCGATCGCAAAAAGCGGCATCGGAACCAATCCGGTCGCCCGAAAACATCCAGTAACTCAGCGCTGGCGACAACAACCGACGCAATTTCCGCATGCCCTGGGCGATGCGCTTGACCGGCGACAAGGGATAGCGGCGGATACTGATCAAGCCATCCGGGAGGATGCGGGCGTGCATCGCAGTGGCGCCGCTGCGGCGAGGCAGTGCACGCAGGAAATAGTTGATCGCCTCGGTGTCGAATACCGCGCTGTGCAGAAGCAGCGTGTCACAGGGGCCAACCAGCGCAGCCACCAGGTCGAGGTTGGCGAGCAGTCGCCGGTGTCGGCCCATCCAGCCTGGCAGCGGGTGCCGGCGCGGCCAGGGCAGGTAACTGCTGGCATCCCATTCTTCGGCGCGCACCTGGTGCGCGATGCCCGGCTGGTACCAGATCAGCACCTGTCGCGCACCAGCCTCCAGCGTTTGCGCAATTTGCTTCGCCGCCAGCAATTGAAGCGGCGAGGCGACAAAGTAGACGCAGACCGTGGTCATGCCCCGCGACCTTTCGCGGCCTCGACCTCGCGGTAGGCCTTCAGATTGCCCTCGACCATGGCATCGATCGAGAACTCGGCCAGTGTCAGGGCACGTCCGGCATGGCCGTAACGTTGGCGCAGTCCCGCGTCGCCAAGCAGTTGGATCAGGTGGCCCGACAAGGCCCCGACGTCACCGGGTTCGATCAACTCTCCGTTGATGCCGGGCCGCACGATCTCCGGGATCCCGCCAGCACGCCCAGCGACGATGGGCAAGCCACAGGCGGCCGCTTGCAACAGGGCGACCCCGAGACCTTCCATCTCGGCCGGGTGCACCATCACATCGACGCATGGCAGTACCCGCTCGAGATCATTGCGGAATCCAGCGAAGACGACTCGTTGCTCGAGACCTGCGACTTGGACCCGCTTTCTCATCGCGACCATCTCGGGTCCTTGGCCGAACAGAAGAACACGGGTTCGCTGGTGAACGGCAAGCACTGCAGGCAGCGCCGCGATCAGAGTGCGGTGCCCTTTGCGGGCAATGAACTGTGCAGCCATCGCGATCGTCAGCTCGTCGTCTGCGAGCTCGAACTCATGGCGAAACCAGTCCATGTCATCGCGATGGGGGCGGTAGCGCTGGGTGTCGACCGCACTGTGCACGCACACCACCTTGTCGGGCGACAGGCCAGCATCCAGCAGCACCTGCTCGATGCCTTCGGAAATCGCGACAACGCGGTCGTAGAGCTTGTACTTGAGACGAAACCAGCCGCGCGGCTCGGGGTTGTCATTGCGTCGGCTCATGACCGTCGGTACGCCCTCGAGCCGGGCGGCAATCGCGCCCCAGACATCGCTGCCACGTCGGCTGTGCAGATGCACGAGAGCCGGACGCTCGGTACGAATCAACTTCCGCACACGGCCTATCAAGCCGATGTCCTGGTCACCGCCCATGGCGATCTCTCTTACCTGCAAGCCGTGCGCACGCGCCTGTGCCGCAATCGCGCTGCCTGTCGGACATGCCAGCACTGCTTCTTCTCCGCGAGCCTGCAGCCCCTGAACCAGGAAGAAAACCTGCAGTCCGCCGCCGTAGAGGTGGGTGCCGGCTTCAACGTGCAGTGTCTTCATGCCGGCTGTTGCATCACCGACCGCGCCGTGCGCAGCACCGTATCGACTTCGAAGACACGCATGCAGTCGTAGCGGCCGCCACAGGTGGGATGGCGGCGACACGGTGAGCAGGGGCGAGCTTCGTACATCACGACGGTGCGCGGAGTACGAGCGTCGAGGTAGGGACGGGTCGAACCGAACAGCGCCACCGTCGGCACCTCCAACGCGCTGCCCATGTGGGTCAGTCCGGTGTCCACGCCGATGAGCAGCGCACTGCCGGCGATCAGCGCAGCCGTTTCATCGAGCTTGAGCCGACCGACCAGGTTGACCAGCCCCGGCGCGCTGGCAGTGATGGCTGCGGTTTGTGCTGCATCTGAGGGCCCGCCGACCAGCACGGGTGTCAGACCATCGGCCACCAGCTGCTGCGCCAGTGCAGCCCAGCGGTCGTTGAACCAATGCTTCTGAGGCCGGGTGGTGTAGGGGCACAGTACGGCATAGGGGCCGCGCACGCCATGGTTTGCCAGTGCGGCCGTGGCCGACAACCTGGGCACCTCGCCAACCGCAAGATCCATTCGGTAAGGGGTCTTGGCGCCCAGGTGGCGTGCCAGCGCTCGGTATTCGGTGCCGATTGGTTTCAGTGGGTCAGGCTTCGGAAAGAACTGCTCGGTCATCAGCCACCGGCTGCCCTCGCGACCGATCAGACTGACGCGGCGTGTTGCGCCACTCCACCAGGCGCACAGCGCACTCTTGAAAAGGCCCTGTGCGTCGATCGCGACGTCGAAGCGGCGCGCGCGCAACGCAGCTCGGAAGGCGATCACCGAGCGCAGCAGGGCGATCGGTCGGCGGGCGCGCCACAAGGCTTGCCACTCTTCGCGTGGCAACACGATGACCTCGTCGAGTCTTGGGTTGTGCCGCAGCAGCGGCACCGCCGCGGTTTCGACCAGCCAGCCAAGGTGAGCCTGCGGAAACAACTCTCGCAATGCCGGTATCAGGCCAGAGGCCATCACCACGTCACCGAGCGCCGACAGTCGGATGATCAGGATGCGCGGTGCTGCACTGGGCGATGCCGTCATCGTGACCTGTTCACCCGCCGCGGTCGAACTGCATGTGATGCAAGCGGCTGTAGATGCCGTGGAGTGCCAGCAGTTCGGCATGCGTGCCGACTTCAGCGATGCGCCCCTGGTCCATGACCACAACGCGGTCGGCGCCTGCGATGGTCGAGAGCCTGTGTGCGATGGTGAGCGTGGTGCGGCCACGCTTCAGATTGTCGATCGCGATCTGCACCAGCCTTTCCGATTCGGTGTCCAGCGCCGAGGTCGCCTCGTCAAGCAGAAGGATGGGCGCATCCTTGAGCAGGGCGCGGGCAATGGATATGCGTTGGCGCTGACCACCAGACAGCCGGGCGCCGTTCTCGCCAATCGGTGTTTGCAGACCCAGAGGCATCTCGCGGATGAATTCCATGGCATGCGCTGCCTCGGCAGCGGCGACGATCTGCTCTTGAGAGGCAGCATCTCGCAGGCCATAGGCGATATTGGCTGCCACGGTGTCGTTGAACAGCACCACGTGCTGGGTGACCAATGCAATGTTGGCGCGCAGGTCTGCAAGGCGGAGATCACGGATGTCGATGCCGTCCAGGCAGATCACGCCGCGATCCAGCGTGTGGAATCGCGGGATCATCGACATCAGCGTGGACTTCCCGCTGCCCGACGCACCGACCAGTGCGACCGATTCACCGGGACGGATGTCAAGATCAACGTCGATCAACGCATCGCGATCCGCGTTGGGATAACGAAAGCTGGCCGCGCTGAACTGCAGCCTGCCAGTCGAGCGGGCGATGGTCTTGCTGCCGTGATCGGGTTCGTCAGGCGCATCGACCACCTCGAACACACTGGCCGCCGCCGCCAGGCCGCGCTGCAGAACCTCGTTGACGTTCGACAGCCGCTTCAGCGGTGCCAGCAGCAGCGCCATGGCGCTGAAGAACGATACAAAGCCACCGACGGTGAGCTGATTCTGGTTGGACTGCAGTGCCGCGTAGTAGACGATCGAAGCCAGCGCCAGCACTGCGATGGTCTGCACGATCGGGCCGTTGGCGGCCGAGGTCGCCACCACCTTCATCGAATAGCGGCGCAGCGCGTTGGCAACATCGAAGAATCGCTTCGCCTCGTACGCTTCACCCGCAAATATCTTGATTTCGCGGTGGCCGCCGATGACTTCGTCGACCACATGCGACAGCGTACCCATCGAGGACTGCTGGCTGCGACTGAGCGCGCGAAGGCGCCCGCTGATCGAGCGGATCACATAAGCGATCACTGGCAGCACGGTAAAGAAGGCCAGCGACAGCTGCCAGTTCTCGTACAGCATGTAGCCAAGCAGGCCAAGAACAATGAGGCTGTCCTTGACGATGGTGATCAACGACACCGTGATGATCGGGCTGATCTGTTGGGTGTTGTAGGTCAGCTTCGAAATCAGCACTGCACTGGGTTCACGGTCGAAGTAGCTGGCGGGCAGGCGCAGTACCTTTTCGAACATTGCGGTGCGCAATGCGAGCACCACTTTGGTTGCGACCGCGTTCAAGGCGGTGACATGAACGAAGTCGGTCGCTCCGCGCACGACGAACAGTGCCACGATCAACAAGGGCATGCGGTGAATTGCAGCGGGGTCACGATTGACGAAGCTGCCGTCCAGCAACTCCTTCAACAGCGCGGGCAAAGCAGTTTCGGTGGCCGCGTAGCCGATCATCGCCAGAATGCCCAGCGTAAAGGTTCGCCAGTGCGGCCGCACCTCGGCCAGTACCCGCAGGTACAGCGCCTTCGATGAGTACGTGCCCGGTGCTTGCAAGACCTAGAGCTCTTCGAGACGTTGCGGCGGGTAGGTGTCCCAGCCCAGGCAGCCCGGGCACTGCCAGTAGTGCTGCTGGGCATCGAAGCCGCAGGCAGCGCAGCGATAGCGCTGTCCAGCCCTCGCGGCACGGCCGATCACTTCGCTCACCGCTGTCAGATCCGTCGGCGACACGGGCAGCGCGGAGGATTCATGTTCGTGCAGCAGGGCCTGTGCGGCCGACAGCGTGGGCAGCAATGCCAGCTGAGTTCGGGTGCGGTCACGTCGTGAGACCGGATCGCTGTCGAGCGCGCCAAGCGCATTCAGCAGATCGATGCTGGGCTTCTTCTGGTGCAACGCGAACAGTTGCCGTCTTGCGTCTTCTTGACCTCCGCAGGCCAGGGCGCTGGCAGCATATTCGGTGGCGACCAGATTGAAGCTTGCCGGGTGCGTGGCCAGCAGCTGGTTCCATACGGCAATGGCTTCGGTGTGTCGGCCGAGTCGTGCCAATCGCCGGCCGGCAGTCACCACTGGGCGAGCGGCCTGAGGGGCCGCCTCATGTGCACGCCTGAGCGCATCGTCGGCGTCCGCTGTCTGCTGCTTGGCATCGGCCTCCAGCGCCAGCTCGCACCAGTAGTGCGCGATGCGAGACGCATACGACCCTGTGCTGCCGCGTTCGAGCTTCAGCGCATCGTCGACGGCCGATCGCCAGTCGTGCGAACGCTCGTGCAGCGTCAGCAAGGCCAGGCGCGCATCGGTGTCGTAGGCGGTTCCTTCCAGGGCGCGCCAGGCAGCCTCGGCGCGGTCGAACAAGCCCGCCTGCATGAAGTCCTGGGCCAAACCGTGCTGGGCGCGGTCACGCTCGGCAGGCTGAAGGTCCGCACGGTTGAGCAAATGCTGATGGACGCGCACCGCGCGCTCGTACTCACCGCGCCGGCGAAACAGATTGCCCAGCGCGAAGTGGAGGTCGCTGGTGTCGGGGTCTTGCTGAACGGCTTCGATGAAGGCGTCGATGGCCTTGTCGTGCTGTTCGTTCAATAGCAGGTTCAAGCCCTTGAAATAGGCCTTGGGTGCATCGCGCTGTTCGCGCTTGAGCTGCCTGAAGTCGAAGCGCGATGCCAGCCAGCCCAGCGCGAATGCAACGGGCAGGCCCAGCAGGAACCACTGCAGGTCAAAGTCCATCGCGTGGCGGATGTTCAGGCATGGCCGAAGTGGTGCCGAGCGGAGTCTGCGCAGCCGCAGCTTGCGCTGGCACCGACTTGCGCGTGGCGACACGGCGGTGCTTCCACCAGGCCGGCACCATCGCGCTGACGCCAAAGGCACAGCCCAGACCGAATGCGGCCAGAACGATGAACACCATCGGCGCTCGCCACTCATACCCGAAGAACCAGCGCACTGCGGCGTCCTGCTGGTTGTTCAGCGCAAAAGCGAACAGGGCAAAAAAGATGAACAGTCTGAAAACCCAGGTGATCACGCGCATGACGTCTCCGCTACAACGTGCTGCGCTGCAGGTCACTGCCGGGGGCAGACGCTGCAACGTCTTCGGGCTTCAGCCTAACGGAATTCGACGCGGCTTCAATGCCGCGATTGAAGATCGCCATCCGATGGCTGTGCATCGGCTGGCAAATGGGCATCAACCGCTTCGCGCAAAGCCTTGCCTGGCTTGAAGTGAGGGACCAGTTTTTCTGGCACGACCACCTGTTCACCGGAACGAGGATTGCGACCCACGCGAGGCGGGCGGCGGTTGATGGAAAAGCTGCCGAAGCCGCGGATTTCGATGCGATGTCCGCGCGCGAGCGCATCGGACATCGCATCAAGCACGATCTTGACTGCCGTCTCGGTGTCCCGGTGGGTGAGCTGGCCGAATCGCTCGGCCAGCCGTGCCACCAAATCCGAACGGGTCATGCCGTCCTTCATGCCATCCATGGCCACGGCTCCGACCGTCAGGAATTGCCGCCCTGGTTGTCCAGCTTGGCGCGCAGCAGGGCGCCCAGGCTGGTCGTACCAGCGTTCTCACGTTCGCTGGTCTGCGCCAGGCGCTGCATGGCCTCTTGGTTGTCGGCGTTGTCCTTGGCCTTGATCGACAACTGGATCGAACGCGTCTTGCGGTCGACGTTGATGATCACGGCGTTGACTTCGTCGCCTTCCTTCAGCACGTTGCGCGCGTCTTCAACGCGATCGCGGCTGATTTCAGACGCCCGCAGGTACGCGGTCACGTCGTCTGCCAACTGCACTTCAGCGCCACGGGCATCGACCGTCTTGACCTTGCCGGTGACGATCATGCCGCGGTCGTTGACCGAGGTGTAGGTGGTGAACGGATCGCTGTCGAGCTGCTTGATGCCGAGCGAAATGCGCTCGCGCTCCACGTCCACAGCCAGCACGATGGCTTCGACTTCCTGGCCCTTCTTGAAGTTGCGCACTGCAGCCTCGCCCGGCTCGTGCCAGGACAGGTCGGACAGGTGCACCAGGCCGTCGATGCCAGCGGCCAAGCCCACGAACACGCCGAAGTCGGTGATCGACTTGACCGGGCCCTTGACTCGGTCGCCGCGTTGCACGGTGGTCGAGAACTCTTCCCACGGGTTCGCCTTGCACTGCTTCATGCCGAGGCTGATGCGGCGCTTGTCTTCGTCGATCTCCAGCACCATGACTTCGACTTCGTCGCCCAGGGCGACGATCTTCGAGGGGGCCACGTTCTTGTTGGTCCAGTCCATTTCCGAGACGTGCACCAGGCCTTCGATGCCTGGCTCGATCTCGACGAACGCGCCGTAGTCGGCGATGTTGGTGATCTTGCCGAACAGACGGGTGCTGTTCGGGTAGCGACGCGACACGCCATGCCACGGGTCGTCGCCCAGTTGCTTGATGCCCAGCGAGACGCGGTTCTTCTCGGCGTCGAACTTCAGGATCTTGGCCTGCAGTTCCTGGCCAACCTGAACCACTTCGCTCGGGTGACGCACACGGCGCCAGGCCATGTCGGTGATGTGGAGCAGGCCGTCGATGCCGCCGAGGTCGACGAACGCACCGTATTCGGTGATGTTCTTGACCACGCCGGTCACGATGGCGCCTTCGGCCAGCGTACCCAGCAGCTTGGCGCGTTCTTCGCCCATCGAAGCTTCGACCACAGCGCGGCGCGACAACACGACGTTGTTGCGCTTGCGGTCGAGCTTGATGACCTTGAACTCCATCGTCTTGCCTTCGTACGGGTTCATGTCCTTGACCGGGCGGGTATCGAGCAGCGACCCAGGCAGGAAGGCGCGGATGCCATTGACCAGCACCGTCAGACCGCCCTTGACCTTGCCGTTCACCGTGCCAGTGACGAACTCACCCGACTCCAGCGAGGTTTCCAGCGACAGCCACGAGGCGAGGCGCTTGGCCTTGTCGCGCGACAGAATGGTGTCGCCGTAGCCGTTTTCGACTGCGTCGATCGCGACCGAGACGAAATCTCCGACCTGGACTTCGAGCTCGCCATGGTCGTTCTTGAATTCTTCGATGGGCACGTAGGCTTCTGACTTGAGGCCTGCGTTCACCACCACGAAGCTGTGTTCGACGCGTACCACTTCGGCAGTGATGACCTCGCCCATGCGCATTTCAGAGCGCGTCAGCGATTCGTTGAACATGTCGGCGAACGATTCGCCGCCTTCAGTGATGGCAGTTTGAGCTTGTGACATGGGGTGTTTCCGGTGCAGCTGTTGCTGCGGGTTTGAGTTGTCAAATCCAGCGCCCTGGTGTGCCTCGAACGGCACGGAGGGAAGGCGCTGGGCCTAAAGCCGCTGCGGTCAGGCGAGCGGCGTGCGCCGCGACCAGTAACTCAGCACGGCGTCCACCGTTGATTCGATGGAGAGGGCTGAATTGTCCAGAAGCACCGCATCTGCTGCCGGTTTTAGAGGCGACGCCGTACGATTTTGATCGCGCGCATCGCGCTCTTGCAAGCCGACAAGCAAGCTCTCGAGTGTAGTCGAAACCCCTGCGGCTTCCAACTGCTGATGGCGCCGACGGGCGCGGGCGTCGGCGCTGGCCGTCAGGTAGATCTTCAGGGGAGCGTCCGGGAAGATCACCGTGCCCATGTCGCGACCGTCCGCGACCAGCCCCGGCAGGCGGCGAAATGACCATTGCAGCCGCAGCAGCGCCTGCCGAACGGCAGGGAAAGCGGAGATCCGCGAAGCCAGGGTGCCGACATTCTCGTGGCGCAGCAGCGCGGAGACGTCAACGCCGTCGAGGCGCACGTTGCCTTGCTCGAAAGCCAGATCCAGCGCCTCAGCCAGCGCGGCCAACGCACTTTTGTCGTCGGCATCCACCGCACTGCGGATCGCGGCCAATGCGGTAGCGCGGTACAGCACGCCTGAATCAAGTACGTGGTAACCCAGCGCATCGGCCACTGCGCAGGCGAGCGTGCCCTTGCCGGAGGCCGTCGGGCCATCGATGGTGATCACGGGAATCCAGTCGGCTTGCGTGCAGACCACGGAGAACAGCGTCTCAAAGTAGTCAGGGAAAGTCTTGGCCACGCACTTCGGGTCGAGGATGCGAACCGGCACTGGCTCAGCCGGTGGTGGCTCCGCCAGCGGGTTGAAAGCGGCCAGCGAGAAGCACATCGCCACCCGGTGGTCGTCATAGGTGTGCACCACTGCCGGTGTCCAGTGCAAGGGCGGCGTGACCTCGATGAAGTCCGCGCCTTCAACGACGCCAGCCCCCAGCTTGCGCAACTCACTCGCCATCGCTGCGATTCGGTCGGTCTCCTTGACCCGCCAGCTGGCGATGTTGCGCAGGCGGCTCGGTCCATCGGCGTACAGCGCCATCACTGCCAGCGTCATGGCCGCGTCGGGGATGGCATTGCAGTCGATGTCGATAGCGGTGAGCGGCCAGCGGCCGCGCCGCACTTCGATCCAACCAGCGCCGCCGGCGACCTCTGCGCCCATCGCCTCAGCTGCATCGATGAAACGGATGTCGCCCTGGATCGAATCGGTGCCGACACCCTCGATGCGCAGCGGTGTGTCGGTGGCTGCAATCGCGCCCAGGGCGATGAAGTACGAGGCCGACGAGGCATCGCCCTCGACGTGAATGTCGCCTGGCGAGCGGTAGCGGCTGCCAGCCGGGATCACGAAGCGCTGCCAGCCCTCTCGCTGAACGGCGACGCCGAAGCGTGCCAGCAGGTTCAGCGTGATCTCGATGTAGGGCTTAGAGATCAGTTCCCCCTCGATGTCGATGGTGGCAGTCTGCTTGGCTGTCAACAGCGGCAGCGCGAGCAGCAGCGCGGTCAGGAACTGGCTGGACACATCGCCGCGAACGCGGATCGGTACCGACAAGTCCAGGTCATCCGAACCCGGCAGCAGTCGCAGCGGCGGATAACCCGTCTGCCCAAGGTAATCGACGCGGCAGCCCAATGGCCGCAATGCATCGACCAGATCGGCAATCGGCCGCTCGTGCATCCGTGGCACGCCGCTCAGCTCGAAGCGGCCGCCCTGTGTGGCGGCCAGCATCGCCAGTGCGGCGGTCAGCGGCCGCATCGCAGTGCCGGCGTTGCCGAGGAACAGCGAGGCTTCACGCACCCCAAGCCGTCCGCCCAGCCCGGTGATGCGCAGGGCCGCGCCCTCGGGAACTATGCGGCAGCCCAGCGTGCGTAGCGCGGTCAGCATCACCTGCGTGTCGTCCGAATCGAGCAGGTCGCGGACAGTGGTGGTGCCCTCGCTCAAGCCCGCCAGCAGCAGCACCCGGTTGGAGATGCTCTTGGATCCTGGCAGGCGCACGGTGCCTCCTGCACGAAGCAGGGGAGGGATATCGAGGAAAGGAATGGCGTACATCGAGGTGCCGCAAACGGCCGCGGTCAGCGTGGCGGTGTCTTGCCGGTGTTCATGGTCCAGCCACCACGGGCTGTCGAGGCGGCACGGATCAATTGTTCGAGAGCGTCAGCGTTGCCGCTGCCCATCCCGTACTCCATTGCGTCAAGCGCCTGGCGGAACTGCTTCAACTGCTTCAGCAACTCTTCGCGGTTGGCGAGAAGAATGTCGCGCCAGACAGTCGGATCGCTCGCCGCGATGCGAGTGAAGTCCCGGAAGCCGGGGCCCGCCAGCGACAGGAAATCGCGCGCAGCCGGTTGCCCCGTAACGCCGTTGAAGTAAGCGAAAGCCAGCAGGTGAGGCAGGTGGCTGACGGCGGCGAAGGCCGCGTCGTGGTTCTCAGGTGTCATGCGAAGCACCTGCGAGCCGATCGCCGCCCAGATGTCGGTGGCCTTCTGGATCAGGGCGGGTTCGGTCTGCGGCAATGGGGTCAGGATGACCTGTCGGCCCTGGTACAGCCTGGCATCGGCGTGCTCGATGCCAGCGACTTCCTTGCCGGCAATCGGGTGCGCCGGGACGAAATTCGGAAGCGCCTCTTTCAACACGCGTCGAGCCGCATCGACGACATCGCGCTTGGTCGAGCCAACATCCATCAGCAGCACGCCGGGCTCGATCAGCTGGCGGATCGCGCGGAAGGTCGCCTCACTGGCCGAAACCGGCACTGCCATCAAGACGATGTCCGAGCCTGATACCGCCAGCAGCGCCGATTCCGCAGCCTGGTCGATGACGCCCATGCGTCGCGCTTTTTCGGTCGTCGATGGCGACTTGCTGTAGCCGACCACGCGCTTGACCAGCCCTGCGCGCCGCAGCGCCAGAGCGAACGATCCGCCCATCAGGCCGCAGCCGATTACACCCAGCTGATTGAACATGTCAGTGCACGTCGATGGGGTAAGTGCCGAGCAGCTTGAAGTACGCGCATACGCCACGCAACTCCTGCAATGCCTGGGCGACTTCGGGCTGGTTCGGGTGGCCCTGCACGTCGATGTAGAAGTAGTACTCCCATTGGCCCGACCGGGCCGGGCGCGACTCGAAGCGGCTCATCGACACGCCGTGTGCCTTCAGTGGCATGAGCATGTCGTAAACCGCACCCGGCCGGTTCACTACAGACACCACCAGACTGGTGCAGTCATGCCCCGAGGCCTGCGGTTGTGGATGACGCTGAGGGTCGGTCACCACCGCGAAGCGGGTGCGGTTGTGAGCATCGTCCTGGATGGCGGGCGACACCACGTGCAGACCGAATTCGCTGCCCGCACGGTCGCCAGCCACCGCCGCGAGCCGCGCGTCCAGGCTGGCCAGCCGTGCGCCTTCAGCGTTGCTCGACACCGGCCGCCGCTCGATGTTCGGCAAGTGGGTATTCAGCCAGCCCTGGCACTGAGCCAAGGCCTGCGGATGGGCACAGACGGCCTCGATACCCTGCATCGAGTTTTCCCGCCGTAGCAGGTTGTGCCGCACGAACAGGCTGGTCTCGCCGATGATGAACAGGGGCGTTGTCAGGAAAAGGTCGAGCGAGCGTGCGACCACGCCTTCAGTGGAGTTCTCGACCGGGACCACGCCAAAATCGGCTGCGCCGGCGGTCGTGGAGCGGAACACCTCGTCGATGCTGCTGCAGGGCACCTTGACGATCGACGAGCCGAAGAAGCCGAGCGCTGCCGCCTCGCTGAAGGTGCCGGCCGGGCCCAGGTAGGCCACCCGTGTTGGCGTTTCCAGCGCTCGGCATGCCGACATGATTTCGCGCCAGATCGGTGCCACGCTGTCGGATGCCAGTGGGCCGGGATTGCCAGCCTTCAAGCCATCGATCACCTGCGCCTCACGCTCCGGGCGGAATGCCACCGACCCTTCCTTCTTTTTCACCTCGCCCACTTGCAGCGCCAGCGCAGCGCGCTGATTGAGCAGGGCCAGCAGTTCGCGATCGAGCGCGTCGATCTGCGTGCGCAACGTCAGCAGCTCAGGGTGGGGTGAGGTGCTTGGCTCAGCCATGGTTCGCCTCGAACGCATGCATGTGTCGGACCAGCGCCTGCACTCCTTCGATGGGCATCGCGTTGTACAAGCTCGCCCGCAGACCGCCGACGGATTTGTGGCCCCTGAGCTGCAACAAGCCAGCTTCTTTTGCTTGCGACAGAAAGGGTTCGGTCAGCGAATCATTGGCCAGGAAGAAGGGCACGTTCATCCGCGAACGGCAACTCGGATCGACCTCGTTGCGATACAGACTCGAGGAATCGATGCAGTCGTACAGCAGTTTCGCCTTGGCGATGTTGCGCGCCTCGATCGCCGCCAGCCCGGTGAGCCCCGCTTCGGTCTGGCGCCTCAACCACTGAAAGGTCAGGCCCGCGATGTAGATCGCATAGGTCGGTGGCGTGTTGAACATCGAACCCTGATCTGCCACGGTGCGGTAGTCGAAGACTGAAGGGCAGATGGCCAGGGCGTGGCCGAGGAGGTCCTCGCGCACTATCACCAGCGTCAAGCCCGCCGGGCCGATGTTTTTCTGTGCTCCTGCGTAGGCCACGCCAACACGACGCCAGTCGATGGTGCGCGACGCGATGTGCGACGAGCAATCGATCACCAGTGGCGCGTCGCAGCCCAGCAAGTGCAGGTCGGGCAGGTCCTGGAACTCGATGCCGTCGATGGTTTCATTGCTGCACAGGTGCACGTAGGACGGGCAGGTGCTCAGCCGCCAAGTCGGCGGTGGCGGCAGCCGCACAGGGCGCTCGCTGTCGATCTTCGCTGCAACATGCGCTTCGCCGTAGCGCTGGGCCTCGGCCTGGGACTTGATCGACCACGAGCCGGTCAGCACGAAATCGGCGGTGTGGCTGGCCGAATGGCCGATAAGGTTCATCGGCACGATCGCGTTCTGGCCCAGACCGCCGCCTTGCATGAACAGGATGCGAAACGACGCGGGCACCGCCAGCAACTCGCGCAGATCACGCTCGGCCTGCTCGCAGATCGACATGAAGTCGCTCCCGCGGTGGCTCATCTCCATCACGCTGACACCACTGCCGTGCCAGTCCAGCATTTCTGCAGCGGCCTGCTCCAGAACTTCCAGCGGAAGTGCTGCCGGACCGGCCGAAAAATTGAACGGTCGGGCCATGGACGACTTACTTGCCTGTCGCTTTCGCTGGCGCGCTGGCCGAAGCTGCACCACTGGAGGCGCTGCCAATTGCGGTGGTCAGCGTCGTACGCACCTTTTGCTGCAGGGCCTGGAATTTCGGGTCGAGCACCGGTGATGTGTCAGCTGCCAGCTTCTGCAGGAAGGCCGTCTGGATGTCGGGCAGCAACTGCTGGAACTTCTTGTTGACCGGCGATTCGGTCCAGGCGATGAACTGCCTCAGCTCGTCTTCGGTGAATTTTTCTTCCAGCCCGCTGCCGAAGGTCGTTGGCACCAGCTTGGCCGTGCGATCACGCAGAAGGGTGGACGATTCGTCAACGAATTTCTTGACGTCGGCTTCGATCTGCTTACCAGTGGCTTCGCGCTTGTCGGCCGGTACCTGGGTCTGCAATGCCTGGCCCGCCGCCTGCATCAGCTGAATCGCCGGCCGCTCCACGATGCTCCGCGCCAGTCCGTCGAAATTGGCTTGCTGCAACTGCAGCAGCTTCTTGACGAGTTCCTTCTTCGCGGGGGAGGTCGGCACGGGTGCGGGGGCGGATGCCGCGGTCTGCGCGTGTGCGTGGACGGCGAAGCACAGGGCTGTGAGTGCGAGGAGTCGTTTCATCATGGGGTCTCGGTGGGGGGCGAATCGTTGCCGTCGCCAGTTGGAGTGTCTGTGGAGGTGTCTGCTGCGCCTTCGGCAGTCACATCGTTCTCGACGATGCGCTGCAGACCATTCAGGGTCGATCCGGGGTCCAGCGCAATCAACGTCACACCCTGCGTGGCCCGACCTAGCTCGCGGATCTCCGACACTCGGGTGCGAACCAGCACACCCTTGTCGGTGATGAGCATGATTTCGTCGTCCGGCCGCACCAATGTGGCCGCAACCACCTTCCCGTTGCGATCACTCTGCTGGATGGCGATCATGCCCTTGGTACCGCGGCCGTGTCGGGTGTACTCGACGATGCTGGTGCGCTTGCCGTAGCCATTCTCGGTGGCAGTCAGCACGCTCTGCGTCTCGTCTTCGGCGACCAGCATGGCGATGACGCTGTGTGCTTCATCGAGCATCATGCCGCGCACACCGCGGGTGTTGCGACCCATTGGGCGCACATCGTTCTCGTCGAAGCGAACGGCCTTGCCGGCGTCGCTGAACAGCATCACATCGTGCTGGCCGTCGGTGATGGCCGCGCCGATGAGGAAGTCACCCTCGTCCAGATCGACCGCGATGATGCCGGCCTTGCGCGGGTTGCTGAACTCATCAAGCGAGGTCTTCTTCACGGTGCCCTTGGCCGTCGACATGAAGACGAAGCGCTCGGCGGGAAAGGAGCGCGCCTCACCAGTCAGCGGCAGCACGACATTGACCTTTTCGCCGGGCAGCAGCGGGAACATGTTGACGATCGGCTTGCCACGCGAATTGCGCGAGCCCTGCGGCACTTCCCACACCTTGAGCCAGTAAACGCGGCCCTTGTTGGTGAAGCACAGGATGTAGTCGTGCGTGTTCGCGATGAACAACTGCTCGATCCAGTCGTCCTCCTTGGTCTGTGTGGCCTGTTTGCCGCGGCCACCGCGGCGCTGCGCGCTGTACTCGGCCAGCGGCTGACTCTTGAAGTAACCGGTGTGGCTGAGCGTCACCACCATGTCGGTCGGAGTGATCAGGTCTTCGGTGCCAAGGTCCTGCGCGTTGTGCTCGATATGGCTTCGTCGCGCACCAACCTTGGTTTGACCGAACTCCAGCTTGATCGCGGACAGCTCATCGCCAATAATCGACGTGACCCGCTCGGGCGTCGACAGGATGTTCAGCAGGTCGGCAATGGTCGTCATCACCTCCTTGTATTCGCTGATGATCTTGTCCTGCTCCAGCCCAGTCAGCCGCTGCAGACGCATCTGCAGGATTTCTCCAGCTTGATCTTCGCTCAGGCGATACAGGCCGTCGGCTTGCAAGCCCAAGCTCTTGGGCAATCCCTCGGGTCGGAACGCGTCACGGCCGCCTGGCGTTTCGCCCTCGGCGCGGGCGAGCATTTCGCGCACCATGGCCGAATCCCAGCTCTTGCTCATCAGCGCGGCCTTGGCGACCGGTGGCGTGGGCGAGGCCTTGATGGTCTCGATGAACTCGTCGATGTTGGCCAGTGCGACCGCCAAGCCTTCCAGCACATGGCCGCGCTCGCGGGCTTTGCGCAACTCGAACACCGTGCGGCGCGTGACCACTTCGCGACGGTGTTCCAGGAAGACCTCGATCAGGTCCTTCAGATTGCAAAGCTTCGGCTGGTTATCGACCAGCGCCACCATGTTGATGCCGAAGGTGTCCTGCAACTGCGTCTGCTTGTACAGATTGTTCAGCACCACCTCGGGGACTTCACCGCGCTTGAGCTCGATCACCACGCGCATGCCGTCCTTGTCGGACTCGTCCTGGATGTGGCTGATACCTTCCAGCTTCTTTTCGTGCACCAGCTCGGCCATGCGCTCGAGCAGGTTCTTCTTGTTCACCTGGTACGGAATCTCGTCGACGATGATCGACTGGCGCTGACCCTTGTCGATGTCTTCGAAGTGGCACTTCGCGCGCATCACCACCCGGCCGCGGCCGGTGCGGTAACCGTCGCGCACGCCGCTCAGGCCGTGGATGATGCCGGCCGTCGGGAAGTCGGGCGCTGGAATGATTTCCATCAGCTCGTCAATCGTGGCCGCTGGGTTTTTCAGCAGGTGCAGACAGGCGTCGACGACTTCGTTGAGGTTGTGCGGCGGGATATTGGTCGCCATGCCGACCGCGATGCCGCCAGAGCCGTTGACCAGCAGGTTCGGCAGCCGACTGGGCAGTACCAGCGGCTCTTTCTCGCTGCCGTCGTAGTTGGGGCCGAAATCGACGGTTTCCTTGTCAAGGTCGGCCAGCATCTCGTGGGCGATTTTCGCCAACCGAATCTCGGTGTAACGCATCGCCGCGGCGTTATCGCCATCGACCGAACCGAAATTGCCCTGACCGTCGACCAGCATATGGCGCAGCGAGAAATCCTGCGCCATCCGCACGATGGTGTCGTACACCGACTGGTCGCCGTGAGGGTGGTATTTACCAATCACGTCGCCGACGATGCGGGCCGACTTCTTGTAAGGCCGATTCCAGTCGTTGTTCAACTCGTGCATTGCATAAAGCACACGCCGATGCACCGGTTTGAGGCCATCACGTGCATCAGGCAGCGCACGCCCAACGATCACGCTCATCGCGTAGTCGAGGTAAGAGCGCCTCATTTCCTCTTCAAGGCTGATCGGCAGGGTTTCTTTGGCGAACTGACTCATGCGGAAAAGCGGGCGTATTGCACGTTTCTGGGCTTCGGCGTAGGGCGTTCCATCACGCCGGGACGCTCATTGTAGGTGTCGGTCTATGTTGCGAACAGGCAACAGGTTTCCAGGTGCCGTGCCGCTGTCACAAGGGCAGTTAGCATCGTGAATACCCTATGGCACAATGATTTTTTGGCTTATCGAGTTGAAATCAATCGGAAGCTCTTGAAATCGCTGTACTTTCATACCGATTTGATTGCACCTTCCCTGGAGAGGAAAAACCATGAATAAATTGAGTACTGTGGCCACGTTGATCGCCGTTGCGGCGCTTGGTGGATGCGCCACGCAAGGCACTGGCTCACCAGCACCAACCAAGGCGCCCCAAGTCATAGATAACTGGACAAGCGCAAACGGCATTGTTTGGAAGAATGGCACTAACGAGTACTGCTGGCGCAACAACGTGTGGACGCCAGCGACGGCCTTGGCTGAGTGCGATGGCGCGCTGAAGCCGCCGGCTCCTGCTGCCGCAGCGGCGCCGGCAGCGCCTGCCGCCACACCGGCGCCGGCTCCTGCTGTTCCGGCTGTGGTCCCAGTTCCTGTCAGCGAGAAAGTGACCTTCGCCGCCGACGCCTTCTTCGATTTCGACAAGTCGGTACTCAAGGCTGAAGGCAAAGCCAAGCTTGACGACGTGGTCAGCAAGCTCGGCTCGATCAATCTGGAAGTCATCATCGCCGTCGGTCACACCGACTCGGTCGGCACCGACGCCTATAACCAGGCGCTGTCGGTGCGTCGCTCCGAAGCCGTCAAGTCGTACCTGATTGGCAAGGGCGTCGACAAGAACCGTGTTTACACCGAAGGCAAGGGCGAGAAGCAGCCTGTCGCCGACAACAAGACGTCTGACGGTCGCGCCAAGAACCGCCGCGTCGAAATCGAAGTGGTCGGTACCAAGGCTGCTCCGAAGTAATTGACAGCAGTCGATCTCATCAAACCCCGCTTCGGCGGGGTTTTTTGTTTGGATACCATCGTCGCTATGACCATCAACGCCGATCCCCAAGAGCTCGCCAAATTCAGTGACCTGGCCCACCGCTGGTGGGATACAGAAAGCGAATTCCGCCCACTGCACCAGATCAACCCCCTGAGACTTGACTGGATCGACCAGCGCGCCTGTGTTTCAGGCAAACGCGTGCTCGATGTGGGCTGCGGCGGCGGCATCCTGTCGGATGCAATGGCTCGCCGTGGGGCGAACGTGCTGGGTATCGATTTGTCGACCAAGGCACTGCGCGTGGCCATGCTGCATGCACTGGAAGCGGGCACGCCTTCGGTCGAGTACCGTGAAGTCGCTGTTGAAGCGCTCGCTGCGGACATGCCTGCTCAGTTCGACATCGTCACCTGCATGGAGATGCTTGAACACGTGCCCGACCCGGCATCGGTCGTCGCGTCGTGTGCGGCCTTGTGCAAGCCCGGCGGCTGGTTGTTCTTCTCGACGCTGAACCGCAACCTGAAGTCGTTCCTCTTCGCGATCGTCGGCGCCGAGCATGTGCTGAAGCTGCTGCCCAAGGGCACGCATGAGTACGCCAAATTCATCAAGCCGAGCGAGTTGGCCGCTCAGTGCCGTGCGGCCGGCCTGGACGTGGCCGAGTCCAGCGGGCTCGAATACAACCCGATCACGAGGCGCTACTGGCTGTCGGACAACACCAGCGTCAACTACATGCTGGCCTGCCGTAAGCCGGCATGACGGTCGCTCAATGAACACTGGCTTTGCCGCGGTGCTGTTCGATCTGGACGGCACCGTTATCGATAGCGCGCCCGATCTGGCCGGTGCCGCCAACGAAATGCGTCGTGTGCGCGGCTTGCCCGATGCGCCTTACGAGCGGCTGCGTGCCACCGTCGGCTCTGGCGCTCGTGGCCTGGTCGGCGAGGCCTTCGGCGTGGTGCCCGGCGATGACGATTTCATTGCCCTTCGCGATGAATTCCTGGCCCGCTATGCGCTGCGGCTGACGAACGAAACCCGCGTCTTCGCGGAGGTGGGTGTGCTGCTCGATGCGCTGGACGCCCAGGCCGTGCCCTGGGGCATCGTCACCAACAAGGCGATTCGCTACGCCGAGCCAGTGACGCGTGCGCTCGGCCTGTACGACCGCGCTGCAGTGGTGATTGGCGGCGACAGCACGCCGCATTCGAAGCCGCATCCTGAGCCGCTGCTGGAAGCGGCGCGCCGCATGCAGATCGAGCCGGCCCGCTGCCTTTACGTGGGTGACGATGCACGCGATGTGCAGGCCGGCCATGCCGCCGGCATGCTCACCGTGGCCGTCACCTGGGGTTACCTTGGCATGGGCGAGCCCGTCGAGGCCTGGGGCGCGCACCACACGATCGGCGATCCGATGGACGTCTTGCAATTGATGCGGATGGCCTAAACTCAATTGTTCTGGGACCGACCTGGCTTCGACGTGGGTGCGGATTTGGACTAGGGCATGCCGAGCACCAGTTCGCTCGTAAAACCACTGGAAACAAAGTAACTGCGAACGACTCTACGTACGCTCTCGCCGCTTAAAACCGGCGAGCTTCGCAACAGTTGGCCGATGGGCTGGGCCTGAGGGGTAACCCAAGGGCTGCGAAGTCATACACATGGGCTCGTCCTGTACCGCGTCATTCGGTACAGGATCAAACTAAGTGAATCGAGGTGGTCTCAGCGTGCTGCTGCGCGGTGATCACCTTTAAATCCAAATCAGTCAGCTACGCATGTAGAACTACCTGATGATGGCTTGCGGACGGGGGTTCGATTCCCCCCGGTTCCACCAATCAAGGCTCCGCAAGGGGCCGCATGAGACCAAACCCCTAAGTAAATCAATGACTTAGGGGTTTCTTCTTGTCCGCTGGTGCTCATCCGGGTATATCTGATGTTGCAGCAGGCGACGGCAATGACGCAGGATTGGGACTGAGCGTAGGACGTCTGCATCGCTTTGAAGTGCACAGCCCTCGAGCGCTTGGCAAGGCGGGGAACGACTGTCTTCGTGCGGTAGTGAGCATTTCCGCGGCGTCTGAACCGTTAGCCCGTAGATTGTTCTGCCGCGTGGTGCGAAACTGATTTCCACGCTAGGTCACCTGCCAATCCCATGTCACCTCTCACCTCCATCAGCTTGTCCGGCATGAATGCGGCCCAGACGGCGCTGGGTGCATCGGCACACAACATCGCCAATGGTGGCACCGCCGGATTTCGGCGTCAGTTGGTGACGCAGGCCACCGCTCCGAATGGCGGTGTGACGACAGCGCTCGCACAGGCATCCGAGGTTGGCAGCGCTCTTGAATCCGACATCGTCGGCCAACTGGTTGCCAAGAACGCATTCCTGGCTAACCTGACCGTCTTCCGAACCAGCAACAAGATGCTGGGTTCGTTGCTGAACAGTCAGGGCTGATCCGACCGCTTTCGCGCTCAGCCGGCCACGGCCCGCAGCGCCTTCCATCCCTTGGCATGCATGCACACGACAAAGCCTCGTGTCACCTGCTGTGTGGTCGCGTTGGGCTTGTGCGCCGCGCCGAGTGTCGCAACGCAGTCATTGGTATCCCCCGCGAGGGCATCTCGATCGGCGCCCATCTTCCACCAGGAACTGATGGTGTAGATGTCCAACGGGCTGGCGGGCAGCGGCACGGGTGCTGAGGGTGTGCTCGCCAGCAGCTGAGGCGTCGCCGCTTGCGGCGCAGCGCTCCCCACTGAAGCCTTGCTGACCGCTGCCTGCCTCTCCGACGCGGCAACTGCTGCCATTGCCCCCGCCGCAGGTGCCACTGTCGCTGCTGGCACGACCGGCACGAACTCTGGCGTGGTGAACACGCTCGGGTTTCGGTTGTCCGGGCTGACACCTGCCGTTGGGAACAGTTCGATGTCGTCCAGCTTCTTGACCGTCCAGCCTTGGTCCTGCAGACATTGCTCTGCAGCCCTCTCGCTGCCAGCGGATTGACACGCCCGCTTTGCGGCCTCGAGATCCTGGGTCGATGCGCCCCGCTTGTATGACAGCTCGCCACAGCCGCTGACGAGCAGCGCCAAGATAGCAATCCCCAACAACTTCTTCATGCATGGCCTTCGCTTGGGTTTCTGGGCGACCGCCAAATCCCGGCACGGTCGGAGTTGATGGCCACCTTGACTCCGAAGCTTGAGTTTCGGCGGCCCGTCCGGCTCCCTGCAAGAAGCGAGCAACCTCGGAGGGCGCTGCTGGGAAGTCTCGCACCCCGCTCACCGATGCGCACGGCAGCGCAGCCTTGCCCTGCACCAAAGCGGCACAGTGCAGCGCACCAATTCCGTGATGTCGGCAGGTTCTCGAGCCGGCGGATTCGGTTGAGGCGGTCGCTCCATCCAGTGCGGGCTGGCCCGAGACTTGCGCTGAGTCGTGTGGGTGCAGCGACGCACTCGACCCCGCTGCGGCAAGCGGCGGGTCGCACGCACGAAGAAGTGTGTGGTGATGGATCTCCCGCGCTGTGGCATTCCCTGCAGCGCTTCATTGGAGTGGGTCATGGATTGCGTCGCACGCGTGTTCAAACGCCTCATTGCTGCACTTGAGACCAGATCGAACCGACTGCCGCTGCGCAAGCGCTGGGCTGGCGTCCGTTCACCTGCAATCCTCAACACCTGGCGCTGCCTCGTACCGACCCGCAACACTTTTCACACCGAGTGCGGGCAGACCCGCCTGGAGGCTCAGCCATGAAGAAAATGAAACTCGTGATGGTGGGCAACGGCATGGCGGGTGTGCGCACGCTGGAAGAGTTGCTGAAGATCGCGCCGGAGCTCTACGACATCACCGTGTTTGGCGCCGAGCCACACCCGAACTACAACCGCATCCTGCTGAGTCCGGTGCTGGCTGGCGAGCAAACGCTCGACGAAATCATCCTCAATCCGCTGGACTGGTACCGCGACAACCGCATCACGCTGCACACCGGGACGAAGGTGGTGCACATTGACCGCAAGCAGCGCATTGTTCTCGCGGTGGGGGCTGACGGTGTCGAAATCGAGGCCGAGTACGACCGGCTGCTGATGGCCACTGGCTCCAACCCCTTCATGCTGCCGGTGCCTGGCAAGGACCTGGAGGGCGTGATCGGTTACCGCGACATCGCCGACACCAACGCGATGATCGAGGCAGCGACCAGATACCGGCATGCAGTGGTCATCGGGGGCGGCCTGCTTGGGCTCGAAGCGGCCAATGGCCTGATGCTGCGTGGCATGCAGGTCAGCGTGGTGCACATCATGCCGTCGCTGATGGAGCGCCAGCTCGACGACGTGGCCGGCAAGCTGCTGCAGAAGTCCCTCGAAGACCGCGGGTTGACATTCCTGATGGGCGCGCAGACGCAGGCGCTGATCGGCGACAAGGGCGAGGGCAAGACGGGAAGGGCCGATGGGGAGGCCACGACCCGGAGTCGTGTCAGGGCCGTGCAGTTCAAGGACGGCCGCGAAATCCCGGCGGACCTGGTCGTGATGGCCGCCGGCATCCGGCCCAACACCGAGTTGGCGATCCAATGCGGCCTGTACTGCGGCGACAACAACCGCAGCGGCCTGGTCGTCAACGACACGATGCAGACCATCACCGACCCGCGCATCTACGCGGTCGGCGAATGCGCCGCACACCGTGGCACGGTCTACGGGCTGGTGGCGCCGCTGTTCGAGCAGGGCAAGGTCTGCGCAACGCACCTCGCGCAATTCGGCATTGGCCGCTATCTCGGCTCGCAGACATCGACCAAGCTGAAGGTCACTGGAATCGATCTGTTCTCGGCCGGTAACTTCACGGGCGGTGCCGACTGCGAAGAGATCGTGATGTCGGACCCCTATGCCGGCGTTTACAAGAAGCTGGTCATCCAAGACGACAAGCTCGTCGGAGCCTGCCTGTACGGCGACACCGTCGATGGCAGCTGGTACTTCAAGCTCCTTCGCGAGGGCCGCAAGATCGCGGACATCCGCGACAAGCTGATGTTCGGAGAGTCGAACATCGGCGACACGGGTCACCAGGGTCACAGCAAGGCGGCGGCGATGGCCGATGCCGACGAAGTCTGCGGCTGCAATGGCGTCACGAAGGGAACGATCTGCAAGGCCATCAAGGAGAAGGGTCTGTTCACCCTCGACGAGGTGCGCAAGCACACCAAGGCCAGCGCCAGCTGCGGCTCGTGCACCGGCCTCGTCGAGCAGTTGTTGATGTTCACCGCGGGCGGCGACTACTCGAAGGCCCCGACCAAGAAGGCGATGTGCGGCTGCACCGATGCCAGCCACCAGGAGGCACGCGATGCGATCCGCCATGACAAGCTGCTGACGATCGCCAGCGTGTTCGAGCGACTGAATTGGCGTACGCCGAACGGCTGTGCGAGCTGCCGACCGGCGATCAACTACTACCTGATCAGTACCTGGCCCAAACAGGCGAAAGATGATCCGCAAAGCCGCTTCATCAACGAGCGCAGCCACGCCAACATCCAGAAGGACGGCACTTACAGCGTGATCCCGCGAATGTGGGGCGGCGAAACCACCGCTGATGAATTGCGCCGCATCGCCGACGCGGTCGACAAGTACAAGATTCCCACCGTCAAGGTCACTGGCGGCCAGCGCATCGATCTGCTGGGGGTGAAGAAGGAAGATCTGGTCAACGTCTGGCGCGACATCGGCATGCCTTCGGGCCACGCCTATGCAAAGGCGCTCCGCACAGTGAAGACCTGCGTGGGCAGCGAGTGGTGCCGCATGGGTACGCAGGACAGCACGCAGATGGGCAAGGATCTGGAGCGCGCGATGTGGCGCATGTACGCGCCACACAAGGTCAAGTTCGCTGTGTCCGGTTGCCCTCGAAACTGCGCCGAGGCGGGCATCAAGGACGTCGGCGTGATCGGTGTGGACAGTGGCTGGGAGATGTACATCGCGGGCAATGGCGGGATCAAGACCGAGGTGGCTCACTTCTTTGTGAAGGTCAAGACGGCGGAAGAGGTGCTGGAGTACACCGGTGCGTTCTGCGAGCTGTACCGCCAGGAAGGCTGGTACCTGGAACGCACGGTGCACTACGTGAACCGGGTCGGCCTGGATCACGTGAAGAAGAAGATCCTCGACGACTCGGCAGGCCGCAAGGCGCTGTGGGCGCAACTGCAGGCTGCGCTTGAGGGCGAGCCCGATCCGTGGTTCGAGTTCGACAAGGCGGCAGTGGACACGCGCCAGTTCGTCGCGCTGGGGGTATCGGCATGAGCGACTGGAAGGCGATCTGCCGCGTCGATGACATCCCGGTGCTGGGGGCGAGGCGGGTGGAGCGCCCACAGGGCATCGCGGTGGCGATCTTTCGCAACGCACAAGACCAGGTCTTTGCGCTGCTCGATCGCTGCCCGCACAAAGGTGGTCCGCTGAGCCAGGGCATCGTGTTCGGCACCAGCGTCGCCTGTCCGCTGCACAACTGGACCATCGGCCTCGCCGACGGCTGTGCGCAGGCGCCCGACGTCGGGTGCACTGTGCCGTTCTCGGTGAAGGTGGACGCGGGCGAGGTGTCGCTGAATGCGGCTGAGTTGGCTTCGCTGGCATTGGATCAAACGCCGCCGCGCGCCGGCCCGCACGCCACCACCAGCGCCCCGACTTTCGAAGTGCAGACGCCACACAGCCCATGACGCAGGAAACGCGGTCCACCTGCCCGTACTGCGGTGTGGGCTGTGGCGTGATCATCGAAAGTGATGGCCGGCAGATCACCGGAGTGCGCGGCGACCCGCAGCACCCGGCGAACTTCGGCCGCCTCTGCACCAAGGGAAGCACCTTGCACCTGACGGCTGCGCAGACGGTCACGCTGCAGACCCGGCTGTTGCAACCTCAGATGCGCTCCGAGCGCGGTGGCGTGCCACGACCGGTCAGCTGGGACCACGCTCTCGACCACTTGGCCGATCGCTTCGCGTCGGTCATCAGCGCGCACGGTCCGGACGCGGTGGGCTTCTACCTGTCGGGCCAGTTGCTGACCGAGGACTATTACGTCTACAACAAGCTGGCCAAGGGCCTGATCGGCACCAACAACGTCGACACCAACTCGCGGCTGTGCATGAGCAGCGCGGTGGCGGGCTACAAGGCCACGTTGGGCGCCGACGCGCCGCCGGCCTGCTACGACGACCTCAACCACGCGGACACGCTGTTCATTGCGGGCTCGAACACAGCGTTCGCGCATCCGATCCTGTTTCGCCGCATCGAGGATGCAAAGCGGGCGCGGCCCGGGCTGCGGCTGATCGTCGTCGACCCTCGCCGCACTGAGACGGCGGAGGCGGCCGACCTGTTTTTGCAGATCCTGCCCGGCACCGATGTGGCCCTGTTCAACGGCATGCTGCACCTGATGCTGTGGGAGGGCCTGACCGATGTGAGCCACATCGCGGCGCACACGCAGGGATTCGAGGCCTTGCGCGATCGGGTGCGCGACTACGCACCGAAGGCCGTGTCCCAGTTGTGCGGCATCGCCGAGGCCGACCTGGTTCAGGTGGCCCGGTGGTTTGCCGGACTGGATGGTGCAGATTCTTCGGTGCGCCGTCCGACCTTGTCGCTGTACTGCCAGGGCTTGAACCAGAGCAGCAGTGGCACGGCAAAGAATGCTGCGCTCATCAACCTGCACCTGGCTTGTGGGCAGATCGGCAAACCTGGAGCCGGCCCGTTTTCGCTGACCGGCCAGCCCAACGCCATGGGTGGCCGCGAGGTCGGCGGGCTGGCCACGGCGATGAGCGCGCACCGCGATCTGGCCAATCCGGAACACCGCGCCGAAGTGGCGCGGCTGTGGCAGGTGAGGGATGTGCCGTCGGCGCCGGGCAAGAGTGCGGTGGAGATGTTCGAGGCCGCGGCCGATGGGCAGATCAAGGCGCTCTGGATCGCCTGCACGAACCCGGCGCAGTCGATGCCCGATCAGGCCACGGTGCGCCGCGCGCTGGAGCGCTGCGAGTTGGTCGTGCTGCAGGAGGCCTACGCCACGACAGCCACCGCACGGTTTGCCGATGTGCTGCTGCCGGCCACCTCGTGGGGGGAGAAGGATGGCACCGTCACCAACAGCGAGCGCTGCATCAGCCGTGTGCGCCCTGCGGTTTCGGCAGCGGGTGAGGCGCGCCACGACTGGCACATCGGCGTCGATTTCGCGCGCCGGCTCGAGCAACGTCTGCGTGCCGACCCGAGAGCGGCGGTCAGGCTACCCCAGCCGCACACGCTGTTTCCATACGACGAGCCGTGCGCTGTCTGGAACGAGCACCGCGAGTCGACGCGTGGACGCGACCTCGACATCACCGGACTCGACTACGCCCGGCTGGAGCAATCGCCAACGCAGTGGCCTTTTCCCACAGGTGCCAGCGCTGGACAGGCGAGGTTGTACGAAGACGGCCGCTACGCCACCGAGGACGGTCGAGCTCGCTTCATCGACACCGCTTACGAGCCGGTGGCCGAGGAGCGCGATGTGCGCTATCCCTACGCGCTGAACACCGGCCGCCTGCGCGACCAGTGGCACGGCATGAGCCGTACCGGCACGCTCGGGCGCCTGTTCGGCCACGAGCCGGAGCCGGCGGTGGACATGCACCCGCAGGACATGCTGCGCCTGGATCTGGCGGCGGATGATCTCGTGCAGATCACTTCGCGCCGTGGCGAGCTCATCTTGCCCGCTCGTGCCAGCCCGCAGGTGTCGCCGATGCAGTGCTTCATCGCGATGCATTGGGGTGATGAACACGTCTGGGGCACGACCGCGAATGGCCAGCGCGTGGCAGGCGTCAATGCGTTGACCTCGCCCGCCTACTGCCCGAAGTCCAAGCAGCCGGAACTGAAGCACGCAGCGGTCAGGATCGCAAAGGTGGACCTGCCCTGGCGCTTGCTGGCACTGGCCTGGCTTCCGGCAGACGAGGCACTGATCCTGAAACCGAAGCTGGCCGCACTGACCGATCGCCTGGGAAGCGCCATGCCGTTTGCGCTGTGCGTGCCTTTCGGCCGCGAACGCACCGGCCTGTTGCTGCGTGCAGCGGCGCTCGAACCGGCGCCGCAGGCCTGGCTGGAGTCGCTGGAAAGCCTGCTCGGGCTGGGGCAGTCCGGCGTCCTGCACTATGCCGATGTCAAACGCGGGCAGCGACGCAGCATGCGCCTGGCTGCGCGAGCCGATGGAAGCCAGCGCCTCGAGGCACTGCTTCTCGGCGGCGACATCAGCGCAGAAGCTTGGGTCAAAACGGTGCTGCAGGACGAACTGCCGGCGCAGACCTATGGTCGGTTGCTGCTGTCGCCGGGGGCCAAGCCGCCGGTCGCCGTCGCGGCGCGGGGCAAGCAGGTGTGCAGTTGCCTTGATATCAGCGAGCCGCGGATCGTGGACGTGCTGCAAGCCTGCAGTGGCGGCGAGGACGAGCGCCTGTCGCAACTGCAGCAAAGCCTGAGATGTGGGACGCAGTGCGGCTCGTGCGTGCCCGAATTGAAGCGGCTGGTCCGGGCGACTGCCGCCCAGCCGGCATGAACACCGCCACAACAAGGACATCCTCCCTATGAACGCGAATCCTGTTGCGAGCGCCTCCGTCTGCGGTAGGGTGATGCTGGTCGGCGCTGGCCCGGGTGACCCGGAACTGCTGACGCTGAAGGCCGTGCGCGCGATCCGCCGCGCCACGGTGCTGCTCGTCGATGACCTGGTCGGTGAAGGCGTGCTGCACTATGCCCGCCGCTCCACGCGCATCGTTCACGTGGGCAAGCGGGGCGGCTGCCAGAGCACGCCACAGGCTTTCATTCATCAGTTGATGTTGCGCGAGGCGCAATCCGGCGAGCGGGTAGTGCGGCTGAAGGGCGGTGACCCGCTCGTGTTCGGGCGCGGCGGCGAGGAAGCGGAGTATTTGCGTGCGCACGGCGTCGAGGTCGAGGTCGTCAACGGCATCACCGCCGGACTGGCCGCGGCGACGGCCTTGCAGATTCCGCTGACGCACCGCGAACATGCGCATGGTGTCATCCTGGTCACTGGTCATGCGAAGCAGGGCGGAGCGAGGCTCCACTGGCCAACGCTCGCCGCGGCTGCAGCGCAGGGCCTGACGCTCGTGATCTACATGAGCGTGACCACCGCTGCCGAGGTGCAGTCCGGACTGCTGCGAACCATGCCCGCAAGCACACCAGTGGCGGTGGTGCAGCACGCGAGCCTTCCGCAGCAGCGCCATGCGATCGGGGTGCTTGGCGAACTCGTCACACTGATCGCCCAGCACCGCCTCGGCAGCCCGGCCATCATCCTGATCGGCGATGTGTTGACGGGTTTGCAGCAACTGACGGCCACCGACGCGCAGATGCACGCTGCCTGAGACCGGTCGGCACCCCGCCAGGGTGCGTAAACCCGCACGACTTGGGCTGCGGTGGCTGGCTGGCAGCTTCGCGGTAACGCGTTCTGACGTTAGGCTCGGCGGATGTACGTTTTTCTCCGAGCCGTGTCGCTGTGTGTCATCGCCGCGCTGGTGTGCCCGATCGCCCTTGCAGCCGATCCCATGCCATCCGAGATCATGACGGCCATGCGCGATTCAGGCGTACCGCTCAAGAACTTCGGCTTCTACGCACGTCCGGTTGAGCGCGCTGACGGGATCGACAGGTCAGAGTCCGGGGCCGTTGCCAGACCGCTGGCCTCGCTGAACGCGGAGCAGACTTTCTGGCTCGCATCCACCACCAAAGTCGTTACCTCACTGGCAGCGCTCGACCTGCTGGGCCCGAGCTATCTTTGGCCGTTGCGTGCTCACGCCACTGGGCCGGTTGTCAACGGCCATTTGCGCGGCGATTTGGTCATCGCTGGGAACCGGCATCCGATCACGGCCGACGAACTGCGCTTGTGGTTCAAGCAGATGCGTGCTGAGGGCTTGAAGAGCATCAGCGGGCAGTTGGTACTCCAGGGGGTGCTGCTGTTGCCCGAGGGCAGCGCGGAAGACGCAGATGACCTCAGCGCCGCAGCGACTGAACCCACGTCCACGGGGACACGCAGCGACGCAGCAAGCGCCTACAACGAGGGGTCGATGGTGCTGTCCATTGAGCCGGGCTTGGGGGAACGCGCGAAGATCGTGCTGACACCCAAACCGCCCGATGTGGTGATCGTCAACGACGTGGTGATGGGTGGGCCCTGCGATGCCTGGGCACGCTGGGCCAACCCGGGTGACAACTTCGGTCCCAAACCCCATCTGTGGGTGCGCGGCCGCTGGGATGCCAGTTGCCCCAAGGAGTACGTGGCTTACGTTCGACCGCTGCCTGGCATGGCCCGGGCATCCAATGTGGTGTTGCCCGCACTCGGCGTGGCGTCGGCGCCGCTGACGGTGTCCTCGGTCGGCCGCGCGGTTGCGACGCTCTGGGCCGAAACCGGTGGTGTGATCCGCGGGCGCGTGATCGAGACAGGCAATCGCCTGGACAACGGGCCTGTTTCGAAAGCGAAAGCGGCCTGGCGCAGCGAGTTCTCGATCCCGCTGTCGCAGGTCGTGCGCGAGATCAACAAGACGAGCGACAACGAGGCGGCGCGCAGCCTGCTGCTATCGCTGTCAGCCGATGGCGTGCCGCCCAGCCAGGCCAGGCAGGATGCGAAGAACCGCATCCACGAGTGGTTGCGCAGTCAGGGGCTGGTCGATGGCGACATCCGCGTCGATCTGGGCTCGGGCCAGTCGCGTGAAGAGCGAGGCAGGCCGCGCGCGATGGTGCAACTGCTGTGCAACGCCTGGCGCACCAAGGGGGCCCAGGCGTTCGTCGATTCACTGCCCATTGCGGGCGTCGATGGCACCTTGGTCAACCGCATGCGTGACGGTCTGGCCAAGGGTCAGGCCTTCCTGAAAACCGGCACGCTCAGCGATACGCGCGCGCTGGCCGGTTACGTGCGCGGTCGCAGCGGTACCGTTTACGCGGTGACCGCGATCGTCAACCACCCTGATGCCGCCCGTGCCCGGCCAGCCCTCGATGCGTTCATCGCCTGGGTCGTCAAGCACGGCTGAAACAGCCGCAGCACGGTTGGGGAAAGCGGCAGGCACGCCCGCCGCCATTCACCCCTTCACTCTTCGCGCGAACCCGTCATCCCGAAGATTGCCAGCAGCGACTGGAAGACGTTGTAGATGCTGAGGTAGACGCCCAGCGTGGCGGTGATGTAGTTGGTTTCCTCGCCATCCTTGACCCGCTTGAGGTCATACAGGATGAAAGCCGAGAAGATGCCGATGGCGATCACCGACAGCGTGATCATGAGTGCGCTCGACTGGAT
>JAIXYO010000057.1 GCA_027490215.1 Rubrivivax sp. | reverse complement strand
TCGACCCGAACCGGGTTCGATACCTCGACGGTCTGGCCATGTGGCGAAACCGGCTGACTCTGGGCAACTACGAACAGTGAAGGATCGGCCATGAAGAAACTATGGGCCTCGCTGAAGACAGGGGCGAAATGGCTGGCCTGGGGCTGCTTGCCGCTGTTGGTGTTGTTCGTGGTGGGCGAGCAGGTCGAGGCACGGCGGCTCGGCGCGATCGCAGCGTGTGAATCGTCGAAGGATTCGGCCAACTGCATGCGGCAGCACCGCTTCCTTGCTGAATCACCCTATTACCCCGACATCACGAGGCGGGTGCTCGGCGGCTATGCGCGCATCCTGGGCGGGGCGATGGGCGCTTCGTACGCACCGCCTCCGCCGCCTGAAGAGGAGGGCTGACATGGCGCGCAGTCCGTGTGCGCGTGTGATTGCGTGCCTGGCCCTGCTGCTGCTGACAGCCTGCTCGGACTACGACCGGGCCCGCAATGCCTATGAAGGCGGTGATTACGCGTTGGCGATCCAGCGCTTCGAGGTGCTGGCGAACGCCGGTCACACCCGGGCGCAGTACGACCTGGCGCAGATCTACTTCCAGGGCATCGGCACGGCCAAGGACGGGCAGCGGGGCTGGTATTGGCTTCTGTCGGCAGCCGGCGGTGGCAACACCGCCGCGATGGTGCAACTGGGGGCGCTGTTCGAGAGCGGCGTCGGTGCCGACCGCGACTTCGCCGCCGCCGCGCAGTGGTACATGCGCGCCGCACGGCTGGGCCACGCGGTCGCGGCCTTCAACCTCGCGGTCATGTTCGTGAAGGGCCTCGGGGTTCCCAAGGATGATGTCGCGGCGCTCGCGTGGTTTCGGTTTTCGGTCAAGGCCGGCTGTGCGGCGGCGCGTGACCGTGTCAATGAACTCGAACGCGAACTGTCCAAGGACGAAGTCGCGCGCGCCGAGGCCATGAGCCTCGAGCTTCAGCGTCCCGACAAGAACTGACCATGGCCAGTGAAGGAGAAGACGGTCAGGAACGGTCGCTAGAGCCCAGTCAGCGCAAGCTCGACAAGGCGAGGGAGGAGGGGCAGTTCCCGCAGTCCCGCGACCTCAGCTTCCTGCTGATGGCAGTGATGGTCTGGGTGTCGGTGACGATCGGTGGCCATGAGGCCTGGTCCGTCCTGCAAGACATGGTGCACGGCGCCTTGCAGTTCAAGGGCCAGGCGGATCCTCTGGCCCATCTGCAACAGTGGGCACAGGGGCCGCTGCTGGCGTTTGCCATCTGGCTGCTGGTGTTCCTGGCGCTGGCGTTTGTCCTGGCCACGGCGGGACCGCTGGCGCTGGTCAAGTTTCAGCCAGTGTTCGCTCTCCGTTTCGATCCGACCAAACTCGATCCCATTGCCGGGCTCGGGCGCCTCGTGTCTGGTGCCAACCTGTTCTCGCTGGTCAAGGGCATCGTGGTGACGTTCCTGGTGCTGCTGGTGGCCGCGGTCTATTTCTACGCCCAGCAGGACAACCTGACCCCCGTCCCCACGGAGGCGTTGCCTGCCTCGCTTGCTCGCATGGGAGATGTTCTGGGCCGGGGTCTGCAGTATCTGCTGGTGGTGCTGGTGGTGGTTGCCATCTCCGACGCCAGCTTCCAGTGGTTCAATTTCCGCAGCAGCATGAAGATGTCGCTGCAGGATCAGAAGGATGAGTCGAAAGAGTCCGAAGGCTCGCCCGAGACCCGCGGCCGCATTCGCTCACTGCAGCGCGAAGCCTCGCGCCGCCGGATGATGTCTGCGGTGGCGAAGGCCGATGTGGTGGTGGTCAACCCCACGCACTATGCGGTGGCCTTGCGCTACGACGGTGACAGCATGGCAGCGCCGACCGTCGTGGCCAAGGGAACCGATGCGCTGGCCCTGCGTATCCGCGCGTTGGCGGCCGAACACCAGGTTCCTGTGGCCGAGGCGCCCCCTTTGGCGCGCTGGCTGTCGTCCCATGTGGAGGTCGATCAACCCGTTCCTCAGGAGGTCTACGCCGTGGTGGCCCAGCTGCTGGCGTGGGCCTATGCGACGCGCGATTCGTCCGGGGTGCCCGTGCCGCTGCCGCCGCTCGGCATCGAGCCGTCCGGGGGCGCCTGAGCCGCGATCAGCAGCTCGCAGATCTTCGATTCCAGCTGGGTGCCATCGCGCTGAACCATCGCCTGCAGCACGTCAGGCTGGGTCAGCACGCTGAGCTGACGCAATTGGCTAACCAGCGCGCGGTATTGCTCACGCGCCACTACAGGCTCGCGCTCGATGAGGGCCCACGGCAGGCTTGAACTTCCGCTCCCTTCTGCTTCGCGCCGACGATGCCGGGCTCGCGCGACGATGTGGTCGACCTCCAGAGCAGACAGGTGCAATCGCGCGGCTGCCTGATCGATCTGCTTCTGTTCGGATTCATCGATGACGCCGTCCTCGAGCATCTTGAACAGCTCGTTGTGCAAGGCCTCTCGTTCGCGTCGCAACTGATCGTTGAATGCCGTCGCCAGAACGGCCGCTGGCACAGCGAAGATGCCGATGCCCAACAGCGCAAGAACCACCGTCACCGCGCGCCCGATGGGCGTGATCGGCACGACGTCACCGTAACCGACGCTGGCCAACGTGATGACGGCCCAGTAGATCGACTGAGGAATGTTCTCGAACTTGTCGGGTTGCGCCTCATGCTCGAACAGGTAGCCCAGGCTGGCGGCCACGACCACCAGCAGCATCATGATGAATGCCGAGTTCACCAGTTTCGGCCACTCGGTTTTCAGCGCTGCCGCCAGGCTGTTCGTGGCGCCTGTGTAGCGTGTCAGCTTGATCAGCCGCAGCAATCTGAAGATGCGCAGGAAGCGCAGATCCACCAGGTGCTCGAAATAGGCCTCGATGAAGAATGGCACGATGGCCAGCAGATCGACGATCATCGCCGGGCGCAGCGCGGCCCGCAGACGGCTGCGCCATGGCGACTGTTCCGGGTTGTCTTCGGCGCAGGCATAAAGCCGCACCAGGTATTCGATGCTGAAGACAGCCACGGCCAACGCGTCGATGATGGCAAAAGCCACGGCCCACCGGCCCTGCAACGAGGCCACCGACTCCAGCACCACGGCAACCACCGCGATCAGCACCCAGGTCGCCATGGCCTTGTCGAACAGGTCATGCAGGCGCCCCCCGCGCTCCCCTGGCGTGAGCAGCGCATGGAGCAGCTGACGCAGGTTGCGGTTCGGGTTCCGCGAACGGAACTCCGCCCAGGCTGACGGCCTTCGGGTGCGAGCGCGACGAAGCGGCAGCCTCACGGGCCCGCCAACGTGGCCACCGGCAGCAGCAGGAAGCCCGGCCCGCAGACGCCAACACGCACGGATGCGCCCGGTGGGAGCACAAGCTGCGCAGTGCTCACGCCGCTGCGGCTCATCCCGGTCGAATCCGGGCGCACGACATCGATGATCACCGCGCCGAAGCTGATCGGGAGTTGACGATCACAGCGGTCAAGCAGATGCGGCTGCGCCGAGGTAGCGGTCTCCAGCTCCGTCAGCACCGAGCGCAAATGGCCCAGGCAATCTTCGAATTGCTCTCCCGGGCGGCAGCCGGCAGGCCAGCGGTCGTGTCGTGACAGGTGTTGCGTCAGGCGCAGCGCGACTGCATGGCGCTCGGTCATGGTCCACGCCGTGCGGACATTGCCCGTAGCCAGCCAGGCGATCCACAACACCATGCCCAGAACCAGCAGCACAAAGCCGCAGTCTCTGGTGCTCATCTTCATGGCGCCGCCGCGCCCTCCGCAGGTGGCGGCTGCGTGGGGTCCGGGCGCATCTCGGCTACGTTGCGCTCGACATCGCCTAGGCGCTGTTCGAGGCTTGGCAGCCGTTTCAGCGGCTCGTCCAGGCTGCTCAGCCCGGTGCGCAGCCGCGCGTCCATGTCGCCGCGCAAGTCTTCCAGCTTGCGCTGCGCCGACTTCAGCTCGATGTACACCATCAGGAGCAGAACCATGAACGCCAGGGCCACGATGACGATCAGACTATCCATGGGGGCAGGTCCTGCACAGGTTATGGGCGTTGGCAACGCCCGGTGTTTGCTGCGGTGTCATGGTCGTGCTGAAAAAGCATTCGATTCGATCGACATCAACAGCGAGGCCACCTTCGTCAACAGGTCTGAGCGTCGATAGGGCTTGGCGATGAAGTCGTTCATGCCGGCTTGCAGGCAAAGCAGGCGTTCTTCGGGCTGCGAATTGGCCGACATTCCGATGATCGGTACCGTCACGGTGTTGTTGGGGCCGATCGCCAACGCCTCGCGGATCTTCTGCGTGGCTTCCAGACCATTCATGGTCGGCATCGACATATCCATCAAGACGGCATCGACTGGGTGTTTGGACAATTCGCTCAGCGCAGCCTGTCCGTCGCCAGCCAGGGCCACGGTTGCGCCGGCTTTGGAAAGCCACTGCTGCAAAAGCCGCTGGTTGATCTGGTTGTCGTCGACCACCAGGATCGTCGCGCCGGGCAGGGCCTCGGCGATGCCCTGTTCTTGTGGCACCGGCGCCATCTCCGTGGCATGCGCACCGTCGGCCACGGTGCAGGGCACGCTGGCACTCACCAGTGGGCCATTCTCCTTGTGCCATCCGAACCGCATTTGGCCGCCCACGGCATCACACAGCCGGCCGCTGTCCACCAGCGACATGCCCAGTGCCTGCAGAGCGCCAGCGGCGTCGCTGTCGGTGATGGGGCCGGCAGATCCGCTGGGTCGGCCTGCCACTGAAATCCGAACCTCGCAGACCTGGTTTGGCGCGCAGACGCCCGCTATGTCGACAACCACACGGCCGTGCGGCAGCGTGGTCAGCATGCCGTGGATGATCCCGTAGAACATCAAGCCGATGTATTCCGGATTGCCCAGCAGTTCCTGCCGCGGCAGGTTCCAGCGCACGAAGAATGCCAGCTTGCGCTCGTCAGCGAGCTTGCCCAGGGCTTGAACGGCTGCAAACAGATGCTGTCTCAGGCAGAAGCGGCGCTGCGATGGCGCCTCGATACCGGATTCGATACGCTGCAAAGCCTGAAAAGTCTCGGCCGACATGCTTGATCTGATGCTGCATGCGAGACCGCGCTCACCAAGTTCCTTTGATGCCAACTTCAGCGGCGAGGCATCCAGATTCGGCGAGTGTGCGGATGAGGGGGGCTCGTGCTGGGCCTTGGCCAACGAGTCTCTCGTCTGCATGACGTGTCTTGTTCCCAGCAAAGGCGCGAGCAGTGGCATCTCAGTGCGGAATGAGCTTGTGCGGCGCCGGTTCCGATAAGCGCCAGCTGCAGTTACTCGGGTGTGTTCGGTCTTGGGCCATGATTTTTCCTGGGCGCCACTGGACCAGAGGGCCTGCTTGGCGTTGGTCAATACGCTTGTCGCCAATATAAACTGCTTAAGACGGTTTAAACAACTTTTATGCGATCAATATGGTCATTATTGACATTTGGTGCAATGGAAAACACGCTGGTCCCCGGGGTTTTCCCATGTCCGATCATGCAAAAATCAAAGCGTTGGCGTCCCTCATGGCTTATGTCGGTTCGAGGACTGCCTCTCCGACTAAATCCCAAGGAAAACGCGCATGGTCAATTCGGTTGGCGACACAGCAGACCATGGCGCGAGCAGCAGCGTCCAGGCTTTACCTGTGCTTGATACCGATTGGGTCATCCGGGCCATGGGCCATGACCCCCGTGACTACGCTGAGTTGGTCGAGATCTTCATGGATGAGTTGCCGAAGACGCTGGCCGCCCTGCAACTCAATGCGGCGGGTGCGAACCCTGACGCCTTGCTTTCCCTGATCCACGAGGCTTGTAATTCGCTGGGAGTGATGGGCGCGCGGCGCGGTGCTGCGCAAACGCATGCGCTCGAGCGGCGGTGGCGACAGGGCGAGCCGGTGGCGGCTGAAGAAGCTTCAGAAATCGTGCGCCTGGCAGTGATGGAGGCGGGGGAGGCGCTCACGCACTGGATGGCGAGCAGGCCTTTGTCTCCTGCGCCCTGAGGCGAGCCGCCGAAGCCTACGGAGCAGGCGAGGGGACCCGCCGGCCGGCCTGCAGCAACGCCTTACTTCCGGTGATGGCGGTCTTGCAGCCGCGCGTCGATGTAGCCGCCCAGGCGTTCCATCGACAACGGCTTGTGGTAGCAAGTGGTGAGTTCGTCTAGACCGCCCTTGGCCTCGATCTCGGGCTTCGTGAGGCCGGTGACCACCAGCACACGTGTGTCGGCCAGTTCGATGGACGCGCGGATCGTCTTGATCAGGTGGAACCCGTCGAACGGCGACATCATCAGGTCGGTGATCACCAGGTCAGGTCGGCGTTGCGCAATCCGCAGCAACGCAGCGGCCGCGTCGCTGGCAAACGATAACTCCACCTCGGAGCCCCAAGTGGCGGCAGCCTTGCTGTATGACTTCACCATCAGCGGGTTGTCTTCGACAACCAGAACCGACAGGGATTGCCCGATGGTGTGAGGCCCCGAGCCTTTTTGTCCGTCGCGGCTGATTGCTCGCACATCAGCCTCGGAAATGCGACGGTGCCCGCCTTGGGTGCGCCACGCCCTGAGTTTTCCCGATTCAACCATCTTCTGGATGGTGCTGACCGACACGCCGAGCATAGCTGCCGCTTCTTTAGAGCCTACAACTGCCTCCTTGGAGGACATGATTTCCTCTGCACGTGACTTGGGTCTTGCCATTGATGAGCTTCCCTTCGAGCGCTGAACAAGTTTTACGCAACGATTTACAGCCAGCCAATCATTACGCGCAGTTGACAGGCATTATGCACTCGTTTTTTTTAGGTCAGTGTGCTTGTCGCGCTGCGATTCTGACTCGCATTTCGATCGGCGATGTCACCGCTAATTTCAGTGGACAGGAGTTTGCTTCGGACATGAACACAAGCTGCGGGCAGAGCAGTGACCCTGTCCGATCGCTCGAACGCGACATGGCCGTCTGTGCTGGCCCGATGGCCTGGTCTGCGCCACATGTGACCGCCATCACGCATTGACACCAAATTCACAGAAATGAGTAAAGCAATCAATAGTGTTTGTTTATGATCTGGTGATGACATCAATTGGCATTGTCGATGACAACCCTGCGGTGCTGGCTCAGATGCGGCTGCTTCTGGCCGGTGCTGGCATGCACGACGTGCGCACGTGCGCGAGTGCCCATGAAGCACTGCGAACCTTCCGTCATGCGCCGCCGTCGATCCTCCTGATCGATTACTTGATGCCCAACATGGACGGCCTGCAACTGCTGGAAATTCTGCAGAATGCCGGCGTCGTCAAGAAGACGCCAGTGGCCATGATTTCTGGCTGCGCCGATCTCGCAAGCTTGCGCAGTCGCGCCTTCAGCGCTGGTGCCCACGAAGTGCTCGCCAAGCCGGTCCACCCACAGGCTTTCACGCAGATGGTGCAGGACCTCAGCCGCATGTCGGCGGCCATGAAGCAGTCGGTGACCTATGGCCCACCGGGCTTCCAGTCGCATTTCGGCACGCGGCGGGCAGCGCGCAAGGCCACGATGCTCGACGGCCGGCCGCATGAACGGCTGGTGCACCACTTGTTCGACAAGTTGACGGCGTTTCGCGATCAATGCGTCAGTGCGCGTGCGACACGTCTGGCCCAGTATTCAGCCACCATCGCCCACCACCACGGCCTGGATCGAGGGCAGCAGGACCATCTGCTCGCGGCGGTTCCGCTGCATGACATCGGCTGCATTGGCGTTCCTGACGAGGTGCTGTTCAAGCGCGGCCCATTGAACCTGGCCGAGCAGGCGCAGTTCGAGCGTCACCCGGTGATTGGCTTCGAGTTGCTGCGCGACGAAACTACGCCTTTGTTGAAGCTGGCGGCAGAGATCGCTCTGACCCACCATGAGCAATGGAGCGGTGCTGGCTATCCGATGGGTCTGGAGGGTGTCGAGATTCCTCTGTCAGGTCGCATCGTGGCGGTGGCCGATGCGCTGGAGGATCAGCTCTCAGCCAATCCCGACTGCGGCGCCGCGGCCTTCTCGGCCGCCGTCGAGGTCGTCGCTGCCGGTGCCGGCACGCGCTTTGATCCCGCTGTCATCCGCTCGTTGCGTGCCTCGGTGGCGGCGCTGCGCCGCATTCACGACCACTTCAACACCAGCGATCTTGCCGACACGGATTGGAATGCGGCGGCCCCCGCTGCCTGATGCTCGTCAGCGTTGTCGGAGTCAGGACTCTCGCTGGGAACCGCCTGCTCTCAGCCGGTGTGTGCGACCGGCAGCGTCACCGTGAACCAGAAATTGCTTCCGCTTTCGAGCGTCGAGGTCACGCCGATCTGACCGCCCATCATGTCTATGAGTCGGCGGCAGATCACCAGCCCCAGGCCGGTTCCCGATGTGGATCGGGTCAGGGTGTTGTTGATCTGGACGTAGGGCTGAAAGAGTTTCGTGGCCTCGGCCTGTGTCATGCCGATACCGGTGTCGATGACCTCGATTCGCCACGTCATCAAGTCCGCATCAGCGGCGGGCGAGTCGATGCCTTTCGCTGCGAGCGCGTATGACACGCGAATCGTCACCGATCCTTCGGATGTGAACCGGATGGCGTTACTGACCAGATTGCTCAACACCTGGCGCAGGCGTTGCGTGTCGCCCACCACCTGCGGCGCCGGGGTGTCCGGCTCTTCCACCTGCAATATCAGACAGCGGTTGTTGGCGATCACGCTGAAAAGCGCCACGACACTGTGGGCGATGCCGACCATGTCGAAAGGCTCGCTGTTCAGGACCATCTGCCCTGACTCGATCTGCGAAAAATCGAGCACGTCATTGACGATGCTGCGCAAGGACTCCCCGGATTCGTGGATCGTCATCACGAATTCGCGCTGTATCGGGTCGAGCTCTTCTTCCAAAAGCAGTTCCGTAAATCCGAGGATCCCGGTCAGCGGGGTTCGAATCTCGTGGCTCATGACCGCCAGAAAGCGCGACTTGGCTGCGATGGCGGCTTCAGCCCGCAGGCGTATCTCCTGGTCTGCGGCATCCTGCTCGTGGCGCTTGCGGATTTCGAGGGAGATCACCGCGAGGCCGAGCAGCAGGATACCGACGATGCCGCCCAACAGTGTCAGCATGGACTGCCCGACCTCGGACCAGCTGCCGTAGACCCTGGGCCCCGAAAGCTCTTCTCGTACCAAAATTGGGTAGCGGTTGAGGTGCCGATAGACCGCGATGCGCGGTTCACTCGTTTGCCGGAAGTCCCCGTTGCCGAGGCGGTTGGTCGCCACCCATGGCTCCACGGGGTTGTTCCTCCAGTTGCCCAGATCGTCTGCGGTGACCAGTTTTTGGCCCAACAGTTCTGGGCGTCCTGGTGCACTGGCTATCGCGATGTCATCCTGCCCCAGGATGTGGATTTCGCTACCGGCTTCCAGGCGCATGGTGCCGAGGAACTTCTCCAGCTTCTCGCACGAAAACCCAACTGCCGCGACGCCGAGGAAGTTTCCCGAGCGATCGATCAACCAGCGGCTCATGTAGAAGGTCCAGGCCCCAGTGCTTGGGTCGCGGAGGGGGGCGGTGATGTGGACGCTGCCCGTGGGCCCCACCAACTGGCGGTGGAACTCGAAGTCATTTTGATCAGCCGCGTCGATGCCAGGAGTGGGCAAGTCGCGGCTCGAGGCCAGGACTTTGCCTTTGGCACTGACGATCATTGCCACCTCCAGCTGGGGCAGACCGGAAATCCGTGCGCCCAGCATTGCTTTTGCTTGTTCGCCGGCGAACATTTTGGGCAGGTCTTGCGGGTCGGACCGCTGGCGCTGATTCACATCAAGGGCAATGCCGCTCAGCACCAGGTCAGCACTTTCCAGCGAGCCTTCTATCGACAAGGCCAATCTGCTCGATTCGCTGAGCAGTTGGTCAACCTGGGAAGCTTCGGCGATGTCGCGCAGTTCCGTCGCTTCGATTCCCCCGCCGACGATCAGGAGCACGATGAGGATGATGCAAGCCCGCCGCAGTCCGCGGAAATACCAGCTCGCTTCGCGAGGTTGAGTGTTGTCTGAGTTTTTGCTCAAAGAGAAGGTCACAGGCAAGGGCTTGTCCGATGAGTGCGGTTGATCGCGGGCACGTGCGCCAAATAAGCGGTATGCGGATGCAAGAGTTCGCGCTTCCATGCCTCCAAAACGACTCCAGAAAAATGATTTGTGAAACGATTCAAGTATTAAATCAATAAAAACAGTTTACAAGATAAAAACCACAAAAAAAAGGGGGGGGATTCGAAGCGAATGGGTATTCGTTTCGGCTGATTGGTTCAAGACGGGCCTCCGACGCGGTGGTCTGACCAGCGATTTACGCCCACACCTTGTCGGCGACATAGACCTGCAGATGGGCTACGACACGGTAGACGTCCCAGTGCACGCCGTTGAGCTTCTTCATCACTCGAGCCGGCGGTCGAGCTCTGCCCGAGCGAAAAAGCGCTGGCCAGCTTCAGGGGCTCGTTGGCCCGGCGCCAAGCCTTGGCCTCACGTTCGAGTCCCTTGGTGCGTTGCGCTTCTCGAATCAGATGACCAGCAGCGTTGGGCCCTGATGGACGTCTTGGCCAAATCAGGCCATCGCAGGGCGCACCAGCCCAATGTTGGCCAGCAGACAGACAGATTGCCTGCTTACGGGTAACTTAAGAGCCCTGTTGACTAACCCGTTATTCGGTTGGCGAAGATTGGTTCTCCGGTGGTTCTGGATGAAGACAAAAACGAGTTTCTTTACGGATTGGATCCGTACTGCAGTGGCTAGTGGGTATTAATTATTTTCGCATTCCACCTGTTTTACAAAAAAACGCCAGCTTCATGCTCATGAAAAAAACAGGTAACCATTTGCTGGATGCACTTGAGGCGGACTGCCTGCAACGGCTTGAAGGCGAATTGGAGTCCGTCAACGTCAATCTGAAACAGGTCATCTGCGAAGCGGGTTCAAACCTCGATCACGCCTACTTCCCACAGGGCGCCGTGTTGTCCTTGCTGACCTTGATGGAGGACGGTACAACCATCGAAACCGCCAACATCGGACGCGAGGGTGCGTTCGGGATCTTCTCGGCCATGTACAGCCGTGTCTCTTTCAATCGATGCATCGTGCAACTCGAAGGCCCGATGCTTCGATGCCCATGCTTAGCTATCGAAAAAGAATTCGAGAGAAGTCCCCATACTCGGAATCTATTCGTCAGTTACTCAGAAACCTTGCTCTCCCAAATTCAGCAAACCGTGGGATGCAATGCCCTTCATACTGTCGGCGAGAGGATGTGCCGATGGCTTTTGATGATGGACGACCGAGCGGAGGGCCAGTCGATGCCTTATACCCAGGAATTCCTCGCAGAAATGATGGCAGTCAATCGCACGTCGATCTCGCTGGCCGCCCAGGCGATGCAGGACAAAGGCATCATTGATTACAGTCGTGGAAAAATAAAGATACTCGACCGGCCCGCCCTGGAAGAAGCCTCTTGCGAGTGTTATCAGGTCGTCAAAACGCGATTCGATGCCTTTTTCAAAACTGCATCTGGTGAAGCCAAAGGGTCGGCGGCGAAGCCTTAACGCAGTTCGGTCGGCCGGTAGGGCAGGTAGCCGTCGCCGCGCAGCGTCTGCTCATCGATGTTGTGCTTGACGGTCCCCGCCGATCCCTGGGCTGGCAGGACTCTCTTCCCCAGGGTGAGCACCGACCCGCGATGCGGCGGCAGTTTGTTGGTTCGGCCGTTGGGATGCGAGGGCAGCCGGGCCGGCACGTCCTTGCGGTGGGCCCACGGGTCGTGCCCATCGACCAGTCCCCTGAAAACGGATTGCGTGGCTATCTGTTCAATCGTCAGTTTTCTGCTGAGCCGTCAACCAGCGTTGGCGTGACGTCAGCACCCGCTGCTGCGACCGTCGCATTTAGCAGACGCTTCTTGGCCATATGCTGTGTGCGCGGCAGACGAAGCCCCGGCACCCGGATATAAACGAAGCATTCGAGTCGCGTTGTAACCGTCCGGGGAGCGCTGATGTATCCAAGCGTTCGAGCGTCCATCGAGCGATTCACCACCCTGCTCCTCAGGCCTGACTGCACGAACCATTGGCTGGCCAGTACGAGTGCCTGCGTTTTATGAGCAATGAAGCGGCCGGCCAAGTTCGGTCGAAACTACCCCGGTGGGCCAGCAGCGCACTCATGCTGGTGGGTCGCCTTTACCCGAGTGCGCAGAAAAACGATAAAAGCAACGAAAGTGCGAATGAGCGCATCATCGTCCTCGCGCAACAGGTGCTCCAACACGTCACCGAACCGGTGGTCGCATGCGGCTTCAATGGCCGCATCCTGCTCAGCAACCCTGCCGCCAACGAACTTTTTTCATCCGAGGGCCGATCGCTGGTCGGTCAGCTGATTCCGCCAGCCATGGCGGCGTCCATCAAGTCCGAGTTGAGGGTCGGTGAATGTGGCGCACTGCTCGCCCGAGCCGGGCATCCGCTTTCAGACCGGTTTCTCAAAGCCAAAGGCCCCTCGGACCGCTTCACCTTCGTCCCGGTGCAGCCGAGCAACCTTGGCGAAGCGGTGGAAGGTGTGACCTTTTTTGTGGGGCATGCGTTGAACCGCAAGGCAGAAATCTGCGCCGATCCGCCAGAGCCGGAGGCCAAGAGCAAATCCGAGCTCGCCAATGAGGTCAAAAGCTTCTACCTGGCCACCGTCTGTCACGAGATCCGTACGCCGCTCAATGGGCTGTTCGGCATGCTCGACCTCTTGTCCAAAACCGAACTGGTCGACGACCAGCGTGAACTGCTCGCGACCGCGAAGGTGTCGGCGCGGCAGCTCCGCGTTCTGCTGGACGACGTGCTCGACATGTCGAAGATCGAAGCCGGCAAACTCGAGTTGGAGAGTGTGCCGTTCGACATGCAGGAGAAGCTTGGCGGCGCGGTCAAGGTGTTCAGCGCCACGGCGGAAGGCAAGGGCCTGACGCTGAGCTTCAGGCACCGCCTGCCACAGCGCATCCTGATGGGCGACGTGTTCCGCATCACTCAGGTGCTCAACAACCTGATCGACAACGCACTGAAGTTCACTGAGTCGGGCTTCGTCGCCGTCGATGTCCGCACTGAGCAGCCCGATCCTGATCAAGCGCTTTGCAAGCTCTGGGTTACCGTGCAGGACTCGGGCCGCGGCGTCTCGCCAGACCAGGTGCATCATCTCTTCCATCCGTTCGTCCAGGCCAACGGTTCCGTCAAGCGCCACTTCGGGGGCACGGGGCTGGGCTTGGCGTTGTGCCGTCAGCTGTGCCAGGCCATGGGTGGCCATATCTCGGCGGCCGCTCGCCCTGGGGGAGGCATGATCTTCACGTTCATGGTGCGTTGCGAGCTTGCCTACGGCATGTCGCCGTTCGTTGATACAAGACCTATGGAAACGTCCCTGTTCACTGCCTTGCACGGCGCCAGCGTGCTCGTGGTTGACGACAACCGGGTCAACCAGACGCTGCTGTCTCGCTGGTTGACGTCGGCGGGCATGACTGTGACGCAAATGTTCGACGGCAAGACGGCTGTGGCGGCCGTGAGGTCCCAACCGTTCGACATCATCCTGATGGATATCTCGATGCCCGAGATGAGCGGGATCGATGCCACCCGCACCATCCGCGCACTGGCCAGCTCTCACGGTGGCAACGCCAAGCGCTTTTCCACGACACCTATCCTTGGCATGTCAGGCTATGCGATG
>JAIXYO010000051.1 GCA_027490215.1 Rubrivivax sp. | reverse complement strand
GTCCTTGGTGATCACCGTGCCCTTGGCGATCTTGTTCGGGCCGCCGTTGGCGGGCTTGCCCACCAGCAGCTTCTCGATCCGGTCGAAGGCGTCGGCTTCCACGATCCGCAGCTGGTCGTTCAGGTCCAGCCGGAAGCGCTTCAGCTCGTCATCGATGATCTGCTGGGCGCGCTTGTCGCGCACGATGCCTTCACGGGTGAAGACCTGCACGTCGATGACGGTTCCGTTCGTCCCCTGGTCGACGCGCAGGCTCGTGTCCTTCACGTCGCTGGCCTTCTCGCCGAAGATGGCCCGCAGGAGCTTCTCTTCCGGCGTCAGCGTGGTCTCGCCTTTCGGGGTGACCTTGCCGACCAGCACGTCGCCGGGGTTCACTTCGGCGCCGATGTAGACGATGCCGCTTTCGTCCAGGCGGCTCAGCTGCTGTTCGCTGAGGTTCGGGATGTCGCGGGTGATTTCTTCACTGCCCAGCTTGGTGTCACGCGCCATCACCACCAGTTCCTCGATGTGGATCGAGGTGTAGCGGTCGTCGGCGATCACGCGTTCGCTGATCAGGATCGAGTCTTCGAAGTTGTAGCCGTTCCAGGGCATGAACGCGACCAGCATGTTCTGACCGAGCGCCAGTTCACCGATATCGGTCGAGGCGCCGTCGGCGATGATGTCTTCGGCCGCCACCTTGTCACCGCGCTTGACGATCGGGCGCTGGTGAATGTTGGTGTTCTGGTTGGAACGCTGGTACTTGATCAGGTTGTAGATGTCCACACCGACTTCACCGGCAACCGTTTCCTTGTCGTTGACGCGGATCACGATGCGGTTGGTGTCGACGTAATCGACGATGCCGCCGCGCTTGGCGGCGACCACGGTGCCGCTGTCTTTCGCGGCCACTCGCTCAACTCCGGTGCCGACCAGCGCCTTTTCAGGGCGCAGCGTTGGCACGGCCTGGCGCTGCATGTTCGCGCCCATCAGCGCGCGGTTTGCATCATCGTGCTCGAGGAATGGCACCAACGAGGCAGCCACCGAGACGATCTGCGTCGGCGCCACATCCATGTACTGGATGCGCTCGGCCGAGGTCAGGATCGATTCACCGTTGTCGCGCGCGCTGACCAGCTCGTCGATCAGGTTGCCTTCGGCATCGAGCGTGGCCGAAGCCTGCGCGATCACGTACTTGCCTTCTTCGATCGCCGACAGGTAATCGATCTGCATCGTCACCTTGCCATCGGCCACCCGGCGGTACGGCGTTTCCAGGAAGCCATACTCGTTGAGTTGCGCGTAGAGCGCGAGCGAGTTGATCAGGCCGATGTTCGGTCCTTCCGGCGTCTCGATCGGGCACACGCGGCCGTAATGGGTCGGGTGCACGTCGCGGACTTCGAAGCCGGCGCGTTCGCGGGTCAGACCGCCAGGGCCGAGGGCAGAGACACGACGCTTGTGCGTGATCTCGGACAGCGGGTTGGTCTGGTCCATGAACTGCGACAGCTGGCTCGCACCGAAGAACTCCTTCAGCGCAGCGCTGATGGGCTTCGAGTTGATCAGGTCGTGCGGCATCAGGGCCTCGGTCTCGGCCTGGCCCAGACGCTCCTTCACGGCCTTCTCGATCCGCGCCAGACCACTGCGGTACTGGTTTTCGGCCAGTTCGCCGACGCAACGCACGCGGCGGTTGCCCAGGTGGTCGATGTCATCGACTTCGCCGCGGCCATTGCGCAACTCGACCAGGATCTTGACCACGTCGAGGATGTCGTCGTTGGACAGCGTCATCGCGCCTTCGGCCGAATCGCGACCCACGCGGGCGTTGAACTTCATCCGACCGACGCGCGACAGATCGTAGGTGTCGGCGTTATAGAAGAGGCGATGGAACAGGGCTTCGACCGCATCTTCGGTCGGCGGCTCGCCGGGGCGCATCATCCGGTAGATGGCGACGCGCGCGGCCAGTTGGTCGGCGGTTTCGTCGGCAGCCAAAGTCTGCGAGATGTATCCGCCTTCGTCGAGCTCGTTGGTGTACAGGCAAGGAATTTCCGCAACGCCTGCCGCACGCAGCTTCTTGAGCAAGGCTTCGGTCAGTTCGTCGTTGGCCTTGGCGATGATCTCACCGGTGTCCGCATCGACGACATTGCGGGCCAGCATGCGGCCCACCAGGTAGTCTTCCGGCACGCTGATGTGAGTGGTGCCAGACGTCTCGATGGCACGGGTGTGGCGCGCGGTGATGCGCTTGTCCTTCTCGACGACGACCGCACCGTTTTTGTCGGTGATGTCGAAGCGCGCGATTTCGCCGCGCAGCCGATCAGCCACGAACTCCATCTGCGCGCCCGAGTCCATCAGACGGAAGTTGTCGAACACGAAAAAGTGCGCGAGGATCGATTCAGGGTTCAGGCCGATGGCCTTCAGCAGGATCGTCACCGGCATCTTGCGGCGGCGATCGACGCGGAAATAAAGGATGTCCTTCGGGTCGAATTCGAAGTCGAGCCACGAACCGCGGTAGGGAATGATCCGGGCGGAAAACAGCAGCTTGCCGCTGGAGTGCGTCTTGCCCTTGTCATGCTCGAAGAACACGCCTGGCGAACGGTGCAACTGCGAGACGATGACGCGCTCTGTACCGTTGACGATGAAGGAACCATAGTCGGTCATGAGCGGCACTTCGCCCATGTAGACCTCTTGTTCCTTGATTTCCTTGACCGTCTTCGCCTGTGGCGACTCACGGTCGTAAATGATCATTTGCAGCTTGGCGCGCACGGCGGCCGCGTAGGTCAGGCCGCGCACCTGGCACTCCCGCGTGTCGAACGCAGGCTTGGCCATGTTGAATTCGATGAACTTCATCTCGACGAACCCGTTGTGCGACACGATCGGGAACGCGGACAGGAAAGCAGCTTGCAGGCCTTCGGGCTTGCGTTTTTGCGGAGGCACATCCTTCTGCAAGAAGGCGATGTAGGACTCCTGCTGCATGGTCAGCAGATAGGGAACCTTGAGAACACTCTCGCGTTTACCGAAGCTCTTGCGGATTCGCTTGCGTTCGGTGTAGCTGTAAGGGGTTGCGTGCTGCGCCATAGGTGGTTTTCCACTCCGTCTCAAAGAGCGACGCCTGGCCTAGGCCTCGCTCTCGTCGGCGACTGTCGATCGATCCTTGTTTCATCAACAAGGAATTTCGAAGTTCGGTGGTTGGCCACTACCAACCGCTGGCGGACAACCCCGGCGTTGCACCGGAGTCCGACCAAACCCGTTCTCTGCAGTCGGATCAGAGAACTGTTTTGAAATCACTTGGGAAGACCCTGATTGTCACCGCAGGATTCTCTCAAGTGATTTCAAAGGCCAATCGCGAAGACGGCCCTTGAAGCGCAAAGGGCCGGGTGCCCGTTCCGGCGCCCAGCCCCAAGAGGCGAGGTGAATTACTTCACTTCAGCCTTGGCACCAGCTTCGACCAGCTTCTTCAGCGCGGCTTCGGCATCGGCCTTCGGCACGGCTTCCTTGACGTTCTTCGGTGCGCCATCGACCAGGTCCTTCGCTTCCTTCAGGCCGAGACCCGTCAGTTCGCGAACGGCCTTGATGACCGACACCTTGTTCGCACCAGCTTCGAGCAGCACGACGTTGAATTCGGTCTTTTCCTCGACGACGGCTGCAGCGGCACCACCGCCACCGGCGGCCGGAGCCGACATGGCTGCGGCGGACACGCCGAATTTTTCTTCGATGGCCTTGACCAGGTCATTGAGGTCCATCACCGACATGCCGTCGAGTGCGGTCAGGAAAGCGTCTTTATCGAATGCCATTTGTGGCTCCTAGATTTGCAATGAATGTTGAAAAAAGATCGGTCAGGCGGCAGGCGCGTCGGCGGCCACTGCGTCAGCAGCAGGCGCTTCGGTAGCCGAGGCTTCAGCCGCCGCGGGTTCGGCACGTTGCTCGGCAATCGCGGCCAGGACGCGCGCGAAGCGCGAGATCGGCGATTGCATCAAACCGAGCAGCTGCGCCAGCAGCACTTCCTTGCTCGGAATGGCCGCCAGGGATTTCACCCCGTCGGCGTTGAGCGCCTTGCCGGCATACGCGCCGCCCTTGACGATCAGTTTGTCGTTGCCCTTGGCAAAGTCGGCGATGACTTTGGCCGCAGCAACTGCGTCTTCCGAAAAACCGTAGATCAGCGGACCGACCATGCTCTCCGAGGCCACATCAAACGGTGTGCCGGCGACAGCGCGACGGGCGAGCGTGTTCTTCAAGACATGAAGGTACACACCCTTGTCGCGCGCTTCGCGGCGCAGCTTGTTCAAGTGTTCTACGGTGAGGCCACGGTATTCGGCCAGCGCCAGCGTCTGCGACCGCGCGACTTGCGCGGACACATCCGTGATCACGGCTGCTTTCTCGTTGCGATTGAGACTCAAGGTCTGCTCCTCACATCACGCACCCTTCGCTCTGATGAGCAGCCGGGTGCACCGGGGTTCAGCGACCATCTGTCCAGGAAAAATCCTATACAGCGGGACCGCCATCTGCGCTGGCTTGTTGCCTGCTTCGGTTCATCACCGAAACCAGCCTTCCATTAAGCGATCACGAAGATCGCACCAGCGGTCTTGGATGACCTGGGCTCGGATTGCGCCGCGCCCAGCCCACCAAACTCTTTGTGATCAAGCGCCGGCGGCTGCCGCGTTGATCGATGCCACGTCGACGCGGGCGCCAACGCCCATCGTTGACGACACCGCCACCTTGCGCAGGTACACACCCTTGCTCGATGCTGGCTTGGCCTTGTTCAGGGCCTCAATCAGCGCGCGCAGGTTGCCGACGAGCTTGTCCGACTCGAACGAGCGGCGCCCGATCGTGGTGTGCACGATGCCGCCCTTGTCGACGCGGAACTGCACCTGACCCGCCTTGGCGTTGCGCACGGCTTGCGCGACATCGGGCGTCACGGTACCGACCTTCGGGTTCGGCATCAGGCCGCGTGGGCCCAGCACCTGACCGAGCGTACCGACGATGCGCATCGTGTCGGGCGAGGCGATCACCACATCGAAGTTCATCACGCCCGCCTTGATCTGCTCGGCGAGGTCTTCCATGCCGACGATGTCAGCACCCGCGGCGCGGGCTTCTTCAGCCTTGGCACCCTGGGCGAACACCGCGACGCGCTTGGTCTTGCCGGTGCCGTTGGGCAGCACGACAGCGCCGCGAACGACCTGGTCAGACTTCTTCGCGTCGATGCCGAGTTGCACGGCGACGTCGATCGATTCATCGAACTTCGCTGTCGCGCATTCCTTCACCAGCGCCAGTGCGCTGTCGATGGCGTACAGCTTGGTTGTATCAACCTTGCCGACGAGGGCCTTTTGGCGTTTGGTCAGTTTGGCCATGTCAGACACCCTCCGAGATGACGCCCATCGAGCGGGCGGTTCCAGCAATCGTGCGGACGGCGGCGTCCATGTCGGCGGCCGTCAGGTCCTTGATCTTGATCTTGGCGATCTCTTCGAGCTGCACACGGGTGATCTTGCCGACCTTCTGCGAGTTGGCGCGCGCCGAACCCTTGTCGAGCTTCAGTGCTTTCTTGATCAGCACGGTCGCCGGCGGCGACTTCAGCACGAAGGTGAATGACTTGTCGGCGAACGCGGTGATGACCACTGGCAGCATCAGGCCGGGCTCAACGCCTTGGGTCTGGGCGTTGAACGCCTTGCAGAACTCCATGATGTTGAGGCCACGCTGACCGAGCGCCGGTCCGATCGGTGGGGAGGGGTTGGCTTTGCCTGCAGGAATCTGCAGCTTGATGAAGCCGATGATTTTCTTTGCCATGTCTGTCCTTGAATCAGAAACCCGGTCTCGCGACCTGTTGCGGGCTTCTCGAGTGCAAACGCCAGGGATTGGTTACCCGGGCTCCTCAAGCCGATGTCACGTCATCGGCAGCAACGGACGAGATGACCTGTGCCTTTCGGTGCAGGCGAGCTCTCGACGGGCCCTTGCATTCAAATCGGCGTCAGACCTTCTCCACCTGCGCGAAGTCGAGTTCGACCGGCGTTGCGCGGCCAAAAATCGTGACAGCGACGCGCACCTTCGATTTGTCGTAGTTGACGTCTTCGATCGCGCCATTGAAGTCGGTGAACGGGCCATCCTTGATGCGCACCAGTTCGCCGACCGACCACAAGGTCTTGGGCTTCGGCTTCTCGACGCCTTCTTGCATCTGGTGGACGATCTTCATTACCTCGGCCTCGGAGATAGGCGAGGGGCGGTTCTTCGCACCGCCGACGAAGCCGGTGACCTTGTTCGTGTGCTTGACCAAATGCCAGCTGTCGTCGGCCATTTCCATCTCGACCAGCACATAGCCGGGGAAAAAACGGCGCTCACTGACTGACTTCTTGCCGTTCTTCAGCTCAACGACTTCTTCCATCGGCACCAGAATGCGGCCAAACTTGTCCTGCAACTCAGAGCGATCAATTCGCTCACGCAGGTTCCGCTCGACAGCCTTTTCCATGCCGGAGTAAGCATGCACCACGTACCAGCGCTTGTTCGATGGCGCAGCAGCTGTCACGGGTACCGCGCCACCTTCGACGGCTGCGGATATCTCATCCGCTGCGCTCGATTCGTTGCTGACGGTTTCTTCGTTCATGGCGTGATCCTCAACGCTTCCAACCCAACAGCAGGTCGTAGAAAACCCATTCCAGGGTCTTGTCGGTCAACCACAAAAACAGCGCCATCACCACCACGAATGCGAACACATAGCCGGTCATCTGCATCGCTTCCTGGCGCGATGGCCAGACGACTTTGCGGACCTCCTTGACCGAGTCGCGGCCATAGGCAATCAGTTGCTTGCCTGGCTCCGAGGTGAAAAACACCGCCACGGCGACAGCAAGCAGGGCCAGCAATGCCAGTACGCGCAACCACAGGTCCTGCTGACCCAAGGCGTAGAACGCGACCACCGCGCCGACGACCAACACTGCAACACCGGCCAGTTTGGCCTTGTCAGCGCCGGTTGAAACCGTCTCTATGGTTGGATTCGCCATCTCGTTCGTTTACCTTGAAAACCCGCGGCCGGGAACGCACCGCGCTTCATGAGCAAAGCCCGCAAGCACTTTGTGGGTGCCAGCGGGCTGTTCGCCGCAAGGCGCTGTGACCAGCGCTATTTCTATCTTGCTTGTCTGTCTCGCCACCCACCGGTATCAACCACTCGGGTGGCAGGGGCGGAGGGCATCGAACCCCCAACCTCTGGTTTTGGAGACCAGCGCTCTGCCAATTGAGCTACGCCCCTACTGAAATCAACTCACTCGATGATCTTGGCCACGACGCCGGCGCCGACGGTTCTGCCGCCTTCACGGATGGCAAAGCGCAGGCCTTCTTCCATCGCGATCGGGTTGATCAGCTTGACCGTGATGCTCACGTTGTC
>JAIXYO010000047.1 GCA_027490215.1 Rubrivivax sp. | reverse complement strand
GCCAACCCGGTCGATGTGACCACCGATTGGAAGCGCTTTGCGACGATGTACCGCGAAAGCCTGCGCGCCTTGCTCGCCAGCGACGAGATCGATGCCGTGGTGCCGGTGCTGTTGCAGCGCTCGGCACTCGATGAGGGCGTGGTCGCTGCGGTGATCGAGGAAAGTGCGGAGGCGAGTACAGCAGCGAGCGCGGCCCCAAAACCGGTGCACGTCTGCTGGGTCGGGCCGGCGCAAGGCGATGCGCTGCGCCGCCGCTTGCAGGACGCCGGCTTGCCATGCCACGAGTGGGCCGCGCGCACGGCGCGGGTGCTGGCGCACTGCCGCATCACGGCGCCGGATCCCTGCCTCGCGGTGGGCGACCCCTTCCCGTGCCCGCGCGATGTGCCGGCCGACGGCTGGCTCGAGCCCGATGCGCTCTTCACGCTGCTCGACGCATGGGGATTGCCGATGGCACCCTGGCGGCTTGCCGACGACGGCGATGCCGCTGTGGCTGCTGCCATGGCGCTGGGTTACCCCGCTGTGCTGAAGGCGGTGCGCCCGGCCCTCGTGCACAAGACCGAAGCCGGCGCTGTGCGCCTGGGCCTGACCGACGCGGCGGCGGTGCGCAGCGCATTTGAGTCGCTGGCAGCGTCGCTCGGTCCCGGCCCGGTGCTGGTGCAAGCGCAGGCCACGCGCGGTGTCGAGTTGATGCTGGGCGCGGTGCGCGATGCGACCTTCGGCCCGCTGGTGGTGTGCGGGCTCGGCGGCATCTGGGCCGAAGCATTGAATGATGTGGCGCTGCGCCTGGCCCCGATCGCACCGAGCGGGGCCTTGCAGGCACTCACCGAACTGCGCGGCAGCCCCCTGCTGGATGGCCTGCGCGGCGCACCCGGTGTCGATCGCGAGGCGTTGGCGGCGCTGATCTCGACACTGTCCATCGCCGTCGCGCGTGCCCCGTGGTGCGCCGAACTCGACCTCAACCCGCTGATCGTCAGCGGTAACCGTTTCACCATCGTTGACGCGCGCATGCGCATCGAAAGGACACCTCCATGAGCACGACCCCTTCCACCAGCAGTGACGCCGCAGCAGCAACGCACGCCGAGATCGCTGCGCTCGTCCAGCGTGCCCGCGCTGCCCAGGAGGCGATCGCCCACTACACCCAGGAGCAGGTCGACGCGCTGGTGCTCGCCGTCGGCTGGAGCGTCGTGAAGCACAAGGAGGCGCTGGCCCGCGCCGCGGTCGATGAAGGCGGCTTCGGCAACTACGATTCCAAGGTCTTGAAGATCCGCAACCGCGTGAACGGAACGATCCGCGACATGCAGGGCGTGAAGACCGTCGGCGTGATCGAGGAACTGCCCGAGCGCGGCATCGTGAAGATTGCCAAGCCGGTCGGCGTGATCGCTGCGCTGATACCGACCACCGGGCCCGACGCGACACCGCCGGTCAACGCGCTGGCAGCGCTGAAGGCGCGCAACGCGATCATCATCTCCCCGCACCCGCGCACCGCGCAGACCTCGGCGCTCGCGGTGCAACTGATGCGCCAGGGCTGCGAGCAGGTCGGCGCGCCGCCGGACCTGATCCAGATCGTGAGCAAGCCGTCCATCGGCAAGACGGGCGAACTGATGCGGCAGGCCGATCTGATCGTCGCCACCGGCGGCGAGGCGATGGTCAAGGCCGCCTACAGCTCGGGCACACCCGCGTATGGCGTGGGCGTCGGCAACGCGGTGCATGTGATCGACGAGACCGGCGACCTGGACGATGCGGCAGCCATGATCGCGCGCGCCAAGGTGTTCGACTACGCCACCAGTTGCCTGGCCGACAACGCGCTGGTCGCCCACGAAAAAATCTACGACGCGCTGGTTGGCAAGCTCGTGGCGCGCGGCGGCCATGTGCTCAATGCTGCCGACAAAGCCAAGCTCCAGGCCGCCATGTGGCCCCAACCCAATCAGGCGATCCCGACCTTGGACGTGATCGCGAAATCGGCCAGCCACATTGCGCAGCTCGCTGGCATCACGCTGCCCGAGAAGACCACCTTCCTGATCGTTGAGGAAGACGGCGTCGGCCCGGCCCATCCGTTTTCCGGCGAAAAACTCTCGGTCGTGCTCACGCTCTACCGCTATGGCGGGACGATCGATGCCGCCATCGACCTCGTCAACGCCATCACCGGTTACCAGGGCCTGGGCCACACCTGCGGCATCCACACCGCGAACGACGCGCATGTGCAAGCCCTGGCGATGCGCACCCGCACCGCGCGGGTGATGGTCAACCAGGACCTGAACGAAGGCGCGGGCAGCCCGCGCAACGGCCTGCCGTACACGCTGTCGCTCTCCTGCGGCAGCTGGGGCGGCAACATCACGACCGAGAACGTCAACGTGCGCCATTTCATCAACACCACCTGGGTGTCACGGCTGGTCGATGCGAAAGCGATGCCGGTAGCCGACGAGGTGCTGTTCGCCGGCCATTGGGCCAAGCACGGGCAGTAAACCCATGCGCATCGTCGTCATCGGGGGTGTCGCCGCCGGCATGAGCGCAGCCAGCCAGGCGCGCCGGCGCGATCCGGGCTGCGAGGTGGTCGTGCTCGATCGTGGGCACGACATTTCCTACAGCGCCTGCGGCATGCCCTACAACATCGGTGACCCGGCGCGCGGTGTGGACGATCTGGTGATCCTGAACGCCGAGACCGCGCGCAGCGAACGCGGCATCGACGTGCGCACCCGGCATGCAGCGCAGGCCCTCGATGTCTCGCGCCGCGTCGTCGAGGTCTCGGATCTTGAGGCGGGAAGCAACTACGCGCTGACCTGGGATGCCCTCGTCATCGCCAGCGGCGCCACAGCCATTCGCCCCGCGGTGCCGGGGCTCGACCTGGCAGGCGTCTTCGTGCTGCGCGATCTGACCGATGCCCGGCACATCAAACGCTACCTGGCCGATGTGAAGGTCAGCACGGCCGTGGTCGTCGGCGCGGGCTACATCGGTATCGAGATGGCCGATGTGCTGCACGGGCTGGGCATCGCGGTGTCCATTCTGGAGAAGGCCGACCAGGTGCTGCCCGGCTTCGCCCCGGCCATCGTCGAAGTTGCCGCGCACACGCTCGAACGCCACGGCGTGAGCGTGCAGACTGCGACGAGCCTGCAACGGGTGCAGCGCGACGGTGCCGACCTGCTGGTGCACAGCGACCGCGGCGTCATCCACGCCCAGATCGTGATCGTCGCGGTCGGCGTCCGCCCGGACGTGGCGCTCGCGCGCGAGGCCGGCATCGCCCTCGGTGCCAGTGGCGCCATCGCGGTGGACAGCGCCATGCGAACCAGCGCGCCCATGGTCTTTGCCGCTGGCGATTGCGCCGAAGCCCATCATCTGGTGCTGGATCGCCCGACCTGGGTGCCGCTCGGCACCACCGCCAACAAGCAGGGCAAGGTGGCCGGTGCGAATGCCGCCGGTGGCGACCAGCACTTCGGCGGCATCGTCGGCAGCGCCGGCTTCAAGTGCTTCGACCTTGAGGTGGCGCGCACCGGCCTGGGGGCTGCAGACATCGCCAGTGCCGGACTCGATGCGGTTGCAGCCGTCTCGACTCACCACACCCGGGCACGCTCCTATCCGGGCGACAAGCCCATCACCACAGTGGTTTATGCCGAGCGCGGCAGTGGGCGCCTGCTGGGCGCACAGATGATCGGCGGCGAGGCGGTGGCCAAGCGCATCGACGTGTTCGCCACCGCGCTGCATGCGCGCATGACACTGGCTCAGGTCGAGGCTCTCGACCTGACCTACGCGCCGCCCTTCGCCCCGGTCTATGACGCGATCCTGATCGCCGCCACCGTCGGCATGAAGGCGCTGGCCAAGCCGCGGCGATGACTCCCCCCGTGTGCCCGGCAGTTTTCCGGGACGTCGATTCGAAGTTTGGAAGGTTGGCTATCGGCCATTTGCCGATATTCGTGAACGGCAGGTTTGGAGCAGGTCAGTTGGTGGCCACGCAGCTTGCTCAAAAGCCGGGGCGGTTCAAAGAAGTGTGCATCACCCTGCTCCAGCAGACTGTTCGCAACCCAATTCGACACATGCCCTCGGAATCAGCGGCGAGCGCCCGGTCGAACCGCGAGTTTTCGCAATACGTTGTGGATTCTGATCCGCCGACGAAACGCGCGGCGATCGGCCTCAAGCTGGGCAGGATCCGCAACGGCAATTCCTGCATCCAGCTTGCTGAAGGCATCGTTCATCTGCTGCGCGGAAAAGACCTGACTTTCCCAGCGCCGAGGCGCAAGATGTTGGATGCCGTGCAACAAGATGGGATTGGTATTGATCTCGAAGACTTGGATGCGGTCATTCGCCATCGTGTAATCGATGCGGCCGTAGTCAATCCCGGCACGCTGGAACACTTCCCACAGCATCTGCCGGTGAGGGGATTCCCTGACGTAAAGATCCTCCTCCTGCATCAACGGCTCGTCGACAAGTTCCTGGTTCTTGAGTAACCAGTGGCGGCTGAAATGGATGTGGCGCGGCGCCATTTCGGTGCCGATGCGCATCATCGAGTACTTGAGGAACAGTCCGTCTGAGCGCTGATAGGGCAGGTACTCAACGGCGAGGAGTGCTTCGACATTGGGCAGGTTGCGAAGTGCCGCCTGGAGCTGTTCCGGATCGTGCAGCAGATCCGTTGCCGCGCCGGCATGATCGTTCTCGCGTCGCAGAAATAGCGGATAGCGCGCACCGTCCGGCAGCTCAGACAGCTTAAAGGCACGAAAGTCATTGACCCCTGCAGCAGCGAGATCACGCAACAGTGCGTAGCGGAGTAACACGCGGCGCGGATCGTTCAGTACACGCCACCGCGAAGGGTCTGCCGCGAGACGCTGCGCAAAGTCGCTGACCGTCTGCAACTCGTCGTCCCGCAACCGCTCCAGGTCCGTGAAGATCCAGGTGCCGGGCAGTGCGTCGCGTGTCCAGGGTTTCGCCTCGTATTTCAAGATTCGCACCTGCGGCCGCAGGTGCGCGCCCCACTGCGAGAAGTACTGCTTCAGCGTGTAGGAATGGTCAGCAGTGACAAGGAAGTGCAGCATTGGATTGGGTGCAAGCCTGACGGTTGCCGAACAGCCGGATTTGAACAGCCCAATTTCAACTCATACAGAGGCGATCCTGTTGATTGACGACGAAGCACGCGGTCGAAAGCTGTAAGTCGACTGGGACAACGAGTCCGAGGTAGGTCGAACTCGGCTGCCTTCTCGAGTCGACATCAGTCGCCGGCCAACTGTAACTTCGGGGGTCTTGGCCTTTAGACGAACAGCCGCTTCGGGGCGCTGAGTTCGATGCCGCGTATGTCGCCGATGGGTCGAAGGCGGACTTTCAACAAGGTGAGTCTGCGCCGGCAGGTGTCTTGAAGCGGAGAACACTCCCTGTAGATTTCCAGATATCGGGAATCCGACGGTGAGAGCGGTTCGCTGGAGATTCAGCCCACCGCCAGTGATTCCGTGACATCCGGTTACGCCACAATCCGCGCCGGCGCCCCCGCCTCAGGCCCGGACGAGACACCGTGACGACACCCGACACACCGCCGCCCGTGCCCCGCGCCGTCGCGGCCAAGCCGAACCCCTTTCTCGAGATCGCGGTCACCATCGTCGTGCCCTCGCTGGTGCTGATGCAGCTCAGCGGCGACGACTCGCTCGGCCGCGTCGGCGCGCTGGTGCTGGCGCTGGCCTTTCCCATCGGCTGGGGTCTGTGGGACGGCATGCGCCGGCGCAAGGTCAGCTGGTTGGCCCTCATCGGCGCGGTCAGCACGCTGATGACCGGCGGCATCGCGCTGCTGCAGATCGACACGCAGTGGCTGGCAGTCAAGGAGGCCTCGATCTCGGCGCTCATCGGCCTGGTGGTGGCCGGCTCGGCCTGGATGCGACGGCCGCTCATCCACGCCCTGGTGTTTGACGCCTCGCTCTTCGACGTGGAACGCATCCGCCAGCGCCTGGCCGAACGCCGCAGCGAGGCCGAATTCGAGGCCCGGCTTCGCACCGGCACGCTGCTGCTGGCCGGCACCTTCGCGTTTTCGGCGGTGGCCAACTTCTTCCTCACGCGCTGGGTCGTCACCAGCCCGTCGGGCAGCGAGGCTTTCAATCAGGAACTCGGCCGCCTGACGCTGCTGAGCTACCCGGTGATCGCGATCCCATCGATGCTGATGATGATGGCGCTGATGTGGTGGCTGGCGCAGAGCGCGAGCCGCCTGACCGGGTTGACCGTGTCCGAACTCTTCGGCCCCGAGCCGGCACCCCCGCCGGCGGGGCCGGGCCAGACTTAGACGTGTTGATGCCTGACAAGACTCCGAACGCTCGAGCCCGATCGATCCTCAGAAATGGATGAGGTATGACTGCAAAGAATCTTGCTGCTGCCGCGCTTGTTGGTGCGTGGATGATGTTGGCCACCGGTTGTGGTGGCTCCTCCAGTTCGTCTCGTCCACCCCAGACAACGCTGGCCATCAGCGCCAGCAGCATTGCCCTCAGCGTGACGGGGCTGACGGAATACGGCGTCAGCGGGACACCTTCATCCGGAGTAGCCCGCCAGATCACCGTCACCAATACAGGCAGCAATACCGCAATCAACGTGGCAGTGTCTTCGCCGACCTGGCCCGCCGGTACGACCAGTTCCACTGACTGCGGTAGCACGCTGAGCGCGAGCAGCAGTTGCACCATCACCATCACGCCTGGGGCGACGGCATCGTCCGATGGCACCAACCCCTGCTCGGTCGGAACCGCACCCGTGCCCGGCACCATTCAGGTTTCCGGCGCCAACACCAACACCGTTTCCAGCAACGCCGTGGTGTTGAGTTATGGCTGTATCTACCAGGGCGGCTATGCGTATGCGTTCGATGACACCACGCCAACCAGCGCCAGTGTTGGCGGGAAGGTAGCCGCCACAGCAGACCAGGCATCCGCCTTCCCCAACGGGATCGTCTGGTCGTCGAATGGATCGACCGGGGGCGGATCAGGCGGTGCGAACTTGACGGGTGCCAGCTACGACGCCATCCCTGGCATCGACGAAACCTCGACCCCTGCCAGCGGCTCTCCTTCATACGCGACGTTCAGCGCTGGTTTTGCGTCGGCCTACACCAATCTGAATCCGTTCATCGCGGCTTCTTTCGGTTCGTGTGATGGTTCCTTCGACGGTGCATGCAACACGAGCAATATCGTGGCGTTTTACAACCAATTCATCACGAACAACACTGCGGCGTCGGGAAATGCCAGCCCCTTTACGGCATCAACAGGCCCGACCAATGTCAGTGACTATGCCGCCGGGTTGTGCAAGCAAACCATCAATGGTCATTCAGATTGGTATCTGCCTGCGCAGTGTGAGATGGGGTATGGCTCTGCTACTTCCTGTGGCAGTGCCGGTAGTCCCGCACTGCAAAACATGCAATCCAACCTCGTCGACTTCAATGGCCTCAACCTGCTGGCAGGTGTCTACTGGGGTTCAACCCAGACGGCGGTCTCCGGCGCAGCCGGCGCCTGGGTTCATTCTTTTGCCGGCGGTGGTGGCAGTGTTCTTTTCAATGCTTTAAAGGGTGTGCAGGCGGGTGTGCGTTGTTCGCGAGCTTTGGTGCCCTGAACGTAGCTGCCCGGCAAGCGAGAGAGGTCAGAACACGTAGCGAAAAATCGCCACGTGATTGCCTGAACCGGCAAAGTCAGCTCAGTCGCTCATCAATGGCCGCTGCGGCTGCGCGACCAGATGGCCCACAACAGGGTCGCACTCAAGGCGAAAAGCAGGCCTGGGACCCAGCCCCATTGAGTGGCCACCACGGGAGCCGGCGCGACGAAGCTGACCACGGCGATGCGCGAAAACGCAGCCGCCGCCAACGCCGAGTTGAGTGCGCCACCCATGAAGCCTTCGCGCCCAACATGACCGAAGAAGACGGCCGCGGAGAACCCGCTCATCAGGCTGACGCCCCACGCCGCGCCGGCCAGTCCCTGCAGTGGCACGAGCGCCTCCAGCGAGGTGGCGTTCCAGGCGCCCGCGCTGCACGCGGCGGCCACCAGCACGCCGCCGGCCATCACCGGCAAGGCGCCAAGACGCTTGACGGCCAGGCTCGCCGGCATCAGCGCCAGATTGAAGCCGGCCCAGAACACCGGCAACAGCACCGGGAGCATCGATGCGGGCGCATGGCGCAGGTACAGCGGCGCGGCCAGCAGATTGGCATGCACCTGCGCGGCAGTCGCTGCCAGCAGGGCGGCCAGCAGGAAGCCCGAGATCGGCACCACGCCATCGCGCGCGGTGCGCGAAGCCGGCGGCGCGGTGTCCAAACCGGCCGCCCGGTTGGCAGCCTGGCGTTGGGATAGCGCGCGCTCGGCCCACACCATGCCGGCCGTGATGGCGGCCAGCGACAACCCGGCCAGAGCAAACGGCAGCCGCGGGTCCAGCCCCTTCAGTGCCAACCCCAGGTAGGGGCCGATGGCGGACGCGATGCCCGTGCCCAGCAACACCAGGCTCATCAGCCAAGGGACCGCCGGCTGGGCCACATAGCGGCCCAGCAACGTCAGCGGTGGCGCCCGCAACGCCGCGCTGGTGGCCGCCCAGAGCGCTGTGATCGCCACGAACAGGCCCGGTGATCCGCGCGGCGCCACCCAGGGCAGCACCAGGAAGGCCACGGTGGACAGCAGGGTGACGCCCAGAACCCACCAGCCGATGCGACCCAGCACGCCCGCCGCCCGGTCCGACCAAACGCCCACCGCGAGATCGCAGACCACGAAGATCAACTGGTCCATCAGCAGCAGCCAGGGCACGACCGACTTGGGCAGCCCGGCCTGCTCCGCCAGCGCCGGCAGATAGATCACGTAGACGATCCAGCCGACCGCGAACAGGAACTGCACGCCGGCCAGGTACAGGCCGACGGCGGTGGGGGCCTTGGCGGATGGGCTCACTCGTCGTTCTCTGCTGCGTGGGATGGCTGTAGAGCTGAATGATTTCCCTGTTCAGCCCGATTTGATTCCCTGCTCCGTTCGCCTTTCGCCCTTGGCGATATCCGATCACGGCGTTTCGGTTGGGGTGGTGAGCGGCACCAGTCCTTTCTCCCGGTAGAACGTTTCGAACTGCACATCGAGCAATCGTTCGCCACGCTCTTCCTGACGTAGTTGCTGTTCGTCAGCGATCGTCACCACATATCCATCGCCGAGACCGAAGATGGAAATGTCTTCTACCTCGCGCACCATGTAGCGAATGCCGTCGCGGTCCTGGTAAAGCGCTTTGACCGTTGGGCGTTCTGGTCGCATGAGTGTTCTTTCAATGGGCCGATTGAAACCAAGATGCACAAGCATCGTTGGGGACTGGCTCAAATACTATGCTTTTCGCGCGATGCTCCACCATGCCCGCAGCGATCTGCGGCAGGCAGCACATCAACTCGCTCAGGCAGTTCGCCTATCAATCGTGCCGGGCGCCATTCGCGCTTTGTTCAGCGCAGGTTGAACAGCTCCTGATGAAAAGCCGACGCGCGCAGGCCGTGAGCGCGCAGATCGCGCCGCAGTGCCGCTCCCATTCCGGTCGGGCCACAGAACCAGATGCTGCGCGCAGTCCAGTCTGGCACCATGGTCCGCAGCCGCTCGCCTGTGAGTCGGCCGTCGCGAGCGTCGAGCATCACGTGCAGCTTGACACCGGCGGCCTGCGCATCGTGCTTCAGTCTGGCCGCGGCTTGATCGTCAAGTTGAGGAACCGTGTGTATGAGGTCAACGGGCTCGCCAACCGGGTGCAGCGCGAGGTACTTCATGCGCGCAATGAAGGGCGTGATTCCGATGCCGCCGCCGATCCAGATTTGCCCTGATGCCTGACCCACTCCCTTGACACCCCTGAAGTTGAATCGGCCGTACGGCCCCTCCACTCGCACGACATCACCGACGTGCAGGCGTTTCCGCAGACTGGCGGTGTAGTCACCCAGTTCCTTGATGAGCAACAGCAGCCGGCCGTCGTCTTGCCAGGCTGACGACAATGTGAAGGGATGCGGTTCGGCATCGCCATCAAAGCGCACGAAGGCAAACTGGCCTGCAGCGTGGCCTGCCCAGGGAGTCGCGAGTTGGATGTTGACTTCGAGCACTTTCATTTCGGCGTGATGGGTCACTTGCTCCACCACGCCAAAGGCCTGGCGACTGCGCCCAGCCCGCCTGAACAGCAGCAAGACGGCGGCCATGCTGCCGCCGGCCATCAACAGCGCCATCAGCGGCCCGATGAGCTCATCCCAGTACGTGGCCGGCATCAAGATCAGGGCGTGGAAGACGAGCACGAGGTAGACCACGGCCAGCAGCCTGTGGGTGCTGAAGAAGTATCGGTACGGAAAGCGCTTGACCAGCGCCAGAGCAATCAGCACCGCTGCCGCGTAGAGAGCCCATTCACCTGCGGTTTCTGCCACGCCGCGCTGAGACTGCAGAAAGCGCAGCAAGGCGTCATCGGGTGGGCCAGCGCGAGTCCGCTGCGACCGCTGCAGCAAGCCCAGGCCCACCAGCCACTGGGGGGCCTGCGTCCATGTCCAATGCATGATGGCCATCACCAGGGCGGTGATGCCGAGCCACTTGTGCAGCCGGTACATCTTGTCCAGGCCGCCGAGCGCGGGCTCGAGCACCGCCGGCCGCGTCGCCAACATCAGCGCTACGCTCATGACGCCCATGGCCACCAGACCGGTGTAGTTCACAAGAGCGTTGCGAACTGCGATGAACGTGTGCTGCTGCAACAGCAGTGGGTCGGCCAACAACCAAAGGCCGGTGAGCACCAGGACGCATGCGAGCCAAGCGATGCGGATCGGCTTCATGTGTACGACAAAGCGGAGGCCGAGGTGGTTCTGGAATTCAGTGTGGTCATGGCCGGTTGTGGTCTGAGACAGGCCCCGCTGGCGGACATCGCGCGGTGGCTACTGCACGCAGCTTGTCTGCTCAGGAACCTGCAGTCTGTGCGCAAGATGACGCTGCGCTGGGCAGATTGCGCATATGCGGGCTGCGTCGCCTGGCTTGGCGGCCCCGTCCTCGCGATAGTTCTACGCTGGCGTGACATGCGCGCTATTTGCCTTTCGACTGGCCGGTTTCGGGCAAAGAGTTCAGCGGATTGGTTGGCCGGTCCCGACCCTTCAGCGACTTCGCGGCTCTGAACTCGCCGCCCTGAAGCGGCCGGTCTGACCCTCAGACAGAGTCACCCGGGCCAGGGTTCACGCAGCGGCTGGTGGTGCTGGTGTCCTGGCCACGCCTTCACCGCATCCGCTTCCGCAGCGTGTTGGCCCCAGATCTCAAGCTGCGTGAGCTGGTGGTGCTGCAACAGCCCGCGGCGCCCGTCCAGAAAGCAAAGCATGCCGAGTGCGAGGTGGGCTGGCCGCACCACCGCCGGGTTCGCCAGGGCTGGACCAAGCTGCTCAAGCGCGTGTTCGAGATCGAAATGGAGCACTGCCCAAACAGCGGCGGCGGATTGAAGATCATCGCGGCGAGCCTGGAACAGCCAGTGATCGAGAAGAGCCTCATGCGCCTGGGGCTGCAGGCCCGGGCACCGCCTCGCTCACCTGCCCGTGGCCAGTCGTTGCAAGCGGTCTGAGGCTGCCCAAGTGTGACCCATCACGCGACCCAGTCATCAGGGCCGCAGGAGTCGGCTACGTCCGAGGGTTTGCGGGATTCCTGGAGCTGCCCCAGCGACAGGGGATAACCCAAAAACAGTGTCCGTGTTGGACGATGTTCTGCGGTGGCGTCAACGTGCAACAGCTCTTGGCTTACGCCAGCCACCTCCGGAGATCGACGCAAACCCATCGGGCCCCGAGCTCGGTGTACGGCCTGCCTGTCCATTCGTCGGGCTTCCCGTGGGCGCATTGACGTGCCGTTGGCCTCTCGCCGTGCCCGTTGAAGACTTGTCTCGCTTAGAGCCTTCGGATGGCGTCGATCGCGGCGTACTGCCAGGTTCCCGGATCTTCCGTCCATCTGCACCGCGTTCTCGAATGAACGGTGTTGGCAGCGCGCGAGCCTTGCGGCCGCCCGATAAACAGTACTTGACAGTCCAGTAAATGCGGCTACTATTACTGTACTGGACAGTCCAGTACGCGTGGCGGCATCGACACCGAGCGCCATGTCCCTTCAGTTTGGCGAATCGAGTGTGGAGGCAAGGCCATGAAACAGATTTCAATGTTGATCAGTGTCGGACTGGCACTGCTGCTCGGCGGATGCGCGACGACCCACGACCGCGACTACCCGACCCCATGGGCTTCGTCCGCGCCGCAGTTCCTGCGGCTGGACAACGGCATGACGGTCCGGTACGTCGCGTCTGGCGACGGCCCGCCGCTGGTCCTGCTGCACACCATCCGCACGCAGCTGGACTACTTCGAGAAGCTGGTGCCCGAGCTGAAGAGCAGCCATCGGGTCTATGCGCTGGACCTGCCGGGCCACGGGCAAGCCAGCCTGCTGCCCGAGAACTACACGGAGCCCTTGCTGCGCAAGGCGGTGGGCGAGTTCCTCACCCGACTCGACCTTCGTGACGTCACCTTGGTTGGCGAATCCATCGGAGGCGTCCTGGCGCTCACGGTCTCCGTCGATCAACCCGACAGGGTGAAGCGGGTGGTGTCGCTGAACCCGTACGACTACGGCGAATCCTTCGGCGGCGGCATTCGACGCAGCAGCAGCGGCTGGATGGTGGGACTGTTCAACGTTTTTGGCAGCTACACCTTCGAGCCGGGGTTCGTCACGGCCGCGGTGCTGCGGGGTGGCTTTCATGACCCCGCGCGTCTGCCCGAGGCTTTGCTCGACGAGTTCTCCCGGACTGGGAGCCGCGACGGGTACCGCAGCGTGGAGTACTCGGTCTTCAAGAACTGGACCACCTGGCTGGACGCTCGCCAGCTCTACTCGAAGGTGAAGGTGCCGGTGACATTCATCTACGGCAGCGACGACTGGTCACGTCCGCCGGAGCGCGAGCGCAATCGCGTCGCGATTCCCGGGGCTGAGCTGTTCACCATCGACCAGGCCGGGCACTTCACCTCGCTCGAGAAACCCGCCGAGGTGGCCGCGCTCATCGTGCGCCAGCGAGCCAACTAGGTCCACATCAACCCACTCACGAGAGAAATCATGTCAAGTTCAAAAGTTGTCTTCGTCACCGGTGTCTCCTCGGGCATCGGGCGCGCCACCGCCGTCCAGTTCGCCAAGCGCGGCTGCCAAGTGTTCGGGTCCGTTCGGGATGCCAGGAGGGCCGAGGCCATTCCCGGTGTCGAGTTCGTCGAGATGGATGTGCGCGATGCCGACTCGGTGAAGCGGGCCGTCGCGCTCATCATCGGCAAGGCCGGGCGCATCGACGTGCTCGTCAACAGCGCTGGCGGAACGCTGCTCGGTGCGGTCGAGGAAACCTCCGTCGCCGAGGCGCAGGCGCTCTTCGACACCAATGAGTTCGGCATCCTGCTTACGAGCTAGGCCGTGCTGCCGCACATGCGCGCACAGCGGTCCGGACGCATCCTCAATATGAGCTCGGTGCTGGGCTTCCTGCCGGCCCCGTCGACACCAGCCTGCGGAAGACCTTCAGCCCGCGACCTCGTAGCCCGCCATGAACACGCGCACGGCCTCGCGCAGCAGCGCCTTGTCTTCGCGTTCGTCGTGCTTCCCCAGCATCAGCAGCCCGCGGATATGGTTTTCGCCCAGGAACATCGACAGGAACAGGTTGGCGGCCAGGCGTGGGTTCTTCACCTTCAGCGTGCCCGCGTCGTTCGCGCGACGCAGGTAGGTGGCCAGTTCCCCGTTGAGCCGCTCGGGGCCCTGTCGGAAGAACGCGCGGCAAGCCTCGGGATGCGAACTGGCGGCACCGTAGAGCGAGCGGAACTTGCCGAGCGTGTCGTCTTCGCGCATGAGCGCCAGGAACTGCTCGCCCACCGCCAGCAGCGCCTTGCGCGGCTGCATCGGATCCAGGGCCTCTACACCGTATGAGCCGCCCATTACCCGGCCGGTGCGGTCCTGGATCACCGCCTCGAACAGCCCCTCCTTCGACCCGAAGTGGCTGTAGACGGTCATCTTCGAGACACCCGCTTCCGCCGCGATGGCGTCCACGCTGGCGCGCTCCAGCCCGTGCGAATTGAAGTGGTTGCGCGCCGCTTCCACGATGCGCAGGAGGCGCTCGGGGTCGCGGGGGCGACCTCGACGCGGCGCGGGCGCGGGATCGTCGTTTTTCAGTGCCATGAATTCTTTTGTTTGTGGACTTGACCGTCCATTATATTTCGATAAACTTACTGTACCGACTGGTCCACTAATTTGAGTCTGCTCCATGAAACTTGCATCGCGCCGCAACCTTGACGCCAGCCGTGCGATCCGTCGCCCCGCCGCTGCCGCCTTGGCCCTGCTGATCCTTTCTGCTTGTTCGACGCCAGCGCCACGTGCGCCGTCCCCACCCGTGGCGCTTACGGCCAACTTCTCGAACGAACAACCCGGCGCCCGCTCGGCGCCAGGGCTCGACGAAGCCTGGTGGGATGGCTTCGGCAACGCCACGCTCGCGAGGCTCGTCAACGAGGCCTTGTCCGCCAACCAGGACGTGGCCATGGCGCTGCAGCGTGTCAGGCAGGCGCGCGCGGGAGCCGACGCGCAAGGCTCCCGGCTCTTGCCCACGGTGGGCGTGCAGGCAGCCGCCTCTCGAAGCCATAGCGGCCTTCCGGACGCGGTCAAGCAAGGGGGAATGCCCGACACGCGTGTGCTCCGCGTCGGTGTCGATGTCGCCTGGGAGATCGACCTGTCCGGTGGTGTGCGCGCCGCGCGCGACGCGGCGCAGGCCGATGAGCAAGCCGCTGAGGCCGGCGTGAGCGGCGCACGCTTGCTCGTGTCCAGCGAGGTGGCCCGCCAGTATTTCGTGCTGCGCAGTGCGGAGGAACGCCTGCGCATCGCGCAGGCCCTGGCGGCTGCGCAGCGTCAGACGGCAGTTCGCGTGGAAAGCCGGCAGCGCGAAGGCCAGGCCAGTGCCTTCGACCTGGACCGAGCGCGCGCCGACGCCGATGCGCTGGATGCCCAGGTGCCGGCACTCCGGATGCTGGTCGGCACCACGCAAACGAAGCTGGCCGTGCTGCTCGGCCGCAACCCGTCAGCACAGGTCGTCGAAGCGGATCAGGCCTTCGCATGGCCGGCGCCGCGGGTCATCGCTGCAGGCCAGCCGAGCGAACTGCTCCGGCGTCGTCCCGATCTCGTCGCCGCGGAGGCACGCGTCGGCGCCGAAGCGCTGCGCAGCGCCGAAGCCCGCGCGCAGTGGTGGCCCAAGTTGTTCCTGAGCGCGCTGCTGGGTCGGCAGGATCTGCGGGTGAACGCGCTGGATGTCGCCCCAGTGCCCTTCTCCAACGTCGCGATGGCGTTTGCCGCGCCGATCTTCAGCGCCGGTCGCATCGAGGCCAGTATCAAGGTGCAGTCCGCACGCGCCGACGAGGCCCTGCTGGCCTGGCAGAAGGCCGTGCTGGTGGCGGTGCAGGAAGTGGAAGACAGCCTGCTCGTGCGCACGCAGGAGGCCGACCGCGCCGCGGCGCTCGCGCTCACCGTCCAGAACTTGCGCCGCTCGCTACAGCGCGCCGAGTCGCTTCAGCGTGAAGGCCAGATCGACCTGCTGGTCCTGCTGGACGTGCAGCGCTCGGTGCTCGCCAGTGAACTTGCCTTGTCGGACGGCCGCCTGCAGCAGGCGCTGGCCGACGTGCAGCTCTACAAGGCGCTCGGAGGAGGCCTCTCACCGGCGGCCCCAGCCCGCGCCGACACCTCATCTTTTGCCGCAAGGACGACCCCGTGAACAGGACCCACTTCGCCTACTCGCTCATCCCCCTGGCGGCCGCCAGCCTGCTGTTGACAGGCTGCGGCGAACCGCCGGCACCGCCCGCCATCGTGAAGCCCGTCTTCGTGACGACCGTGACGCAGACCGCTTCTGCCCAGAGCCGCACGTTCAACTCCGTCGTCCGAGCCCGCGTCGAAAGCGACCTGGCGTTTCGCACAGGCGGCAAGGTTGTCGAGCGGCTCGTCGAGGTCGGCGACCGTGTCAAGGCCGGCCAACTGCTAGCGCGGTTGGACCCGGCTGACTACCAGTTGGCCGTCAAGGCGGCATCCGACCAGGTGCAGGCAGCCAGCGTCGATGCCCAGCAGGCGGCGTCTGACGAGGCGCGGTTCCGCCGCCTGTTGACCGACGGTTCGGTCGGCGCGGCCGACCACGAGCGCCAGAAGGCCCGCGCCGACGCCGCAGCGGCCCGGCTGGACCAGGCCCGTCGGCAACTGGAACTGGCGCGCAATCGCGAGGGCTACGCGGGCCTGGTTGCGCCGTACGCCGGCGTCGTCACCGCGATCCGCTTCGAGCGGGGCCAGGTGGTTCCCGAAGGCCAGTCGGTGGTCGCACTGGCGCGTGAAGGCGACAACGAGGTGGTGGTCGATCTTCCCGAGGACTGGGTAGGCCGCGTACGCAACCTCTCGGCGACGGCGGCGCCGTGGACCGACGCCAAGGCACAGCTGCGGCTGGTGCTGCGTGAGCTGTCGCCGCAGGCCAGCAACCAGGGGCGGACCTACCGCGCCCGCTACGCCGCCGCGACCGAGTCGCGCGCGCAGGTCTCAGCGCTCCCCCTGGGCAGCACGGTGCAGCTGACGCTGTCTGGGCTGCAGGCCGGCCCGGACACGGTCTCATTGCCGGTGAGTGCGTTGGTCAAAGGCAGCGGCCCCGAGGGCGTGTGGTCCCTCGATGGCAAGGGATCCGGCCTGGTATTCACGCCGGTCAAGGTAGTCGCGATGGACGAATCAACCGTGCAGGTCACCGGCGTGAGCACGGGCAGCCGCATCGTGAGTGTGGGCGCACAGAAGCTCGATGCCGGGCTGACCGTACGCGCCATCGAGCGCGCCAGTGAGACCAACTTGACAACCGTCACGAAGAGCAACCCATGAAACGCTTCAATCTCTCCGAATGGGCGGTCACGCACCAGTCCATGGTGCTGTTCCTCATCATCATGACCCTCGTGGTCGGCATCTTCTCGTTCAGTCGCCTGGGCCGGCTCGAAGACCCGACCTTCGAGGTGCCGCAGATGACGGCCGTCGTGGTGTGGCCCGGCGCCACGGCACAGGAAGTGCAAGACCAGGTGCTCAACCGCATCGAGCGCAAGCTGCAGGAGATCGACCAGTTCGACAACGCGCGCAGCTTTGCGCGCCAAGGCTTCGGCGGCATCAACCTGTGGATGAAGGGCGGCAGCACCAAGGAAGAACTGGACGCCGCCTGGTACCAGGTGCGCAAGAAGATCGGCGACATGCGCCATGAGTTGCCCGAGGGTGTGCGCGGCCCCTTCCTCAACGACGAGTACAGCGATCGCTACAGCGTGCTCTTTGCACTGAGCGCGCCTGACCTCTCGATGGCCGAACTGCTGACGGTCACTGAAGACGTGAAGCGCAAGATGCAGAGCGTGCCCGGCGCCGGCAAGGTCGACGTGCTGGGCAAGCAGGCCGAACGCGTGTACGTGGAGATCTCCACGCGGCGCCTGGCCGCACTCGGCATCCCAGCCACTGCCGTGTTCGACGCGCTGGCTCGCCAGAACCTGGTGGCGCCGGCCGGCTCGACCGACACCACCCACGACCGCGTGCAGGTGCGGGTGGACGGTCAATTGGGCGGCGTGCAGGACATCTCCAACGTCACGCTTGAAGTTGGCGGCCAACTGCTGCGGCTGGCCGACATCGCCACCGTGCGCAGCGGCTACGAAGACCCGCCGAGCTTCAACATCCGCCACAACGGCGTGCAGGTGCTGGCGATCGGCGTGAAGCTGCAAAAGAAGGTCCGGGTCACCGATTTCGGAAAGGCGATGGAGGCGCGCCTGGCGCAGATCCGCCAGGAACTGCCCGCGGGTGTGGAGATCCAGCAGTACGCCGACCAGCCGCGCGTGGTCGATGAGTCGATCTGGGAGTTCGAGCGCTCCTTCCTGGAGGCGCTAGCGATCGTGCTCGCGGTCTGTTTCCTGTTTCTGGGCTGGCGCACCGGCATCGTGGTGGCGGCGTCGGTGCCACTGGTGCTGGGCCTGGTCGCGGCCGTGATGTATGCCCTCGGCTGGAACCTCGACCGCATCTCGCTGGGGGCGCTGATCATCGCGCTCGGTCTGCTGGTCGATGACGCGATCATCGCGGTGGAGATGATGGTGGTGAAGCTCGAAGAAGGTTGGGACCGTCTTGAGGCCGCGACCTACGCTTACACCTCGACCGCCTTCCCGATGCTGACCGGTACGCTGGTCACCGCTGCTGGCTTCATGCCGGTCGGCTTCGCCAAGTCCATCGCCGGCCAATACGCGGGTGGCATCTTCTGGGTGGTTGGCCTCGCGCTCATTCTGTCCTGGTTGGTCGCGGTGATCTTCACCCCGTATCTCGGTGTGAAGCTGCTACCCAAGAATCTGGGCCAAGGCACGCACCACGACGTGTACGACCGGCCGCTCTACCGCCGACTGCGCCGCATTGTTGACTGGGCTGTGCAACGTCGCTTGGTCGTGCTGGCGCTGACCGTGGCGCTGCTCGGTGCCGCCGGCGCCGGCATGCTGACGGTTCAGCAGCAGTTCTTCCCGACGGCGGCACGGCCGGAACTGCTGGTCGAGCTGCGGCTGCGCGAAGGCGCGTCGTTCGCGGCAACGGAGCGCCAGGTCAAGGTGCTGGAGAGCGTGCTGGCGAAGGACCCCGACGTCGAGTTCTTCACCGCCTACACCGGTGGCGGCACGCCGATCTTCTACCTCTCGATCACACCCGAGCTGCCGAACCCGGGCTTCGCCCAGGTCGTCGTCAAGACCGCCGGCATCGAGCAACGTGAGCGGGTGCGTGCGCGGCTGTTGGAGCTGTTTGCCAAGGACGAGGCCCTGCCCGACGTGAAGGCGCGGGTGACGCGGCTGGAGTTCGGCCCCCCCGTGGGCTTCCCGGTGCAGTACCGCGTCATCGGGCCCGACAAGGCCGTGGTACGCGACATCGCCTACCAGGTGCGAGATGTGGTGCGCCAGAGCACGCTGGTGCGTGACACGCAGCTCGACTGGAACGAGCAGGTGCGTTCGGTCAAGGTGCAAGTCGACCAGGACAAGGCTCGCCTGCTGGGCCTCACCAACGCCGACATCCAGGGCCTGGTGCAGACCACGCTGGACGGCGCACCGGTCACGCAGATCCGGCGTGGCGAGGAGCTGATCGACGTCGTCGTGCGAGCCTCGCCGGAAGAGCGCAGGAACATCGGCCGGATCGGCGATCTGCAGGTCTTCACCCGCAGCGGCGTGACGGTGCCGCTGTCGCAGATCGCCCGCATCGAGCCAACGTTCGAGGAGCCCGTGCTCTGGCGGCGCAACCGCGACACCGTGCTCACTGTGCGCAGCGACCTGATGGATGGCGTGCAGGGTCCGTACGCCACGGAGCAGATCCGGCCGTCGCTCAAGCCCATCGTGGACAGCCTGCCCGCGGGCTACCGAATCGAGGAAGGTGGCGCGATTGAGGAAAGCGACAAGGCCAACAAGGCGCTGTTCGCGATCTTCCCGGCCATGTTCGCGGTGACGCTGCTGTTGCTGATGATCCAGCTGCAAAGCTTCTCGCGCATGTTCATGGTGTTCATGACCTCGCCGCTGGCGATCATCGGTGTCGTGCCGGCGCTGCTGATCTTCCAGGCACCGTTCGGCTTCGTGGCGCTGCTGGGTGTGATCGCCCTGGGCGGGATGATCATGCGCAACTCGATCATCCTGGTCGACCAGATCGACCAGGACATCGCCCGCGGCGTGGCGCCTTGGACAGCCATTGTTGATGCAACGGTCAGGCGCTCGCGCCCGGTGGTGTTGACGGCCGCCGCGGCGGTACTGGCCATGATCCCGCTGACGTCCAGTGTGTTCTGGGGGCCGATGGCGATCTCGATCATGGGGGGCCTGATCGTGGCTACGGCACTGACCCTCGTATTTGTACCGGCTCTGTATGCCACGTGGTTCCAGATCCGGCGTGACAGCCCGGCGCAGGCATCGGCTGCGGCGCCGCTTGCAGCGACGGCTGCACCCGCGGGCCATTGATCCATCAAAGCATCCAACCTCTTTCTCAAGGAGACAAACATGTCTGCAAACACCCAATCCGATATCCGAATTCCGGGAACCACCGAACACTTTCTCGACCCGCTCGGGCCAGAACCCCGCAGCCATGGTCGACTGCGTTACCTCAGGAGTGGAAAGGGGGCGCCTTTGGTGCTTTTGCACACCGTGCGCACGCAGGCCGAACACTTCCGCCGCCTGATCCCGCTGGTCCAGGAGCGGTACACGGTCTACGCGCTCGATCTGCCCGGCATGGGTTACTCGCAGATCGTGCCGGGCGCTTCGTATGACGAGCCCGCGATGCGCGCGGCTGTGAAGAGTCTCATCACCCAACTCGACCTGCGTGACGTGACGCTACTGGGTGAGTCGATGGGCGCGACGCTCGCCCTCACCACTGCGGCCGATCTGCGCGAGCGCGTACGGCGTGTCGTGGCGATCAATGCCTATGACTACGCGGGCGGCATTGCGCGGTCCAGCCTGCTGGCCCGGTTCGTCGTGACTGGCGTTCTGGCGCCGGTCATCGGCCCGACCTTCGCCGGAATCGAACCCAAGCCGATCATGCGTGCCGTGCTGCGTGGAGGTCTGGGCGACTCGGCTGCCCTGCACGGCGACTACGTCGATGAATTGCTGAAGGTCGGACGCCGCCCTGGCTACCCGAACGTCGCACGCGCGGTGTACGGAAACCTGCCCAGCCTCATAGCGGCGCGTTCCCGGTATCCCGAGGTCAGCGCACCGGTTCATCTCATCTATGGAGAAAAGGATTGGTCACGACCGTCGGACCGACAAGCCAACCAGCAACTCCTGCCCGCGGCCGACTTCATCCAGGTGGCTGGCGCCGGTCACTTCATCGCCCTGGAAAGGCCGGACGTGCCCGCCCAGGTGCTGATCGATTTCTGCGATCGGAACGGCATCGGCCCGGACATCGAGATGCTGCGCATCCAGGATCTGAACGAGGCCTACACGCGCATCGAGAAAGGCGAAGTTCGCTTCCGCTACGGCATCGATATGGCGTCGCTGGCTGAGGAGTCGGTGCCTGCCTGAGCCCATGGCGTGCGGGCAGGTCTGTTGCCCCGCAAGAGACCCACAACTCTGGGGTAGAAATCGGAGGCAATGCTATGCAACCGGCTGCGCTGGACGCCCACAATCGCGGAATGACATCGCCAATGCCAATGAATCCCTTCTCGTACTCGTCCTCGTCCCCGGCCTGGGTCCGGACGGCTCTCGGCCTGGGCATGAGCCTGGTCCTGTCTGCCGCACTGATCACCGGCACTGCACAGGCGCAGACCGCCACGCCGGCCCCGCTGGCCACCGTGTCCAGCGTGGACCTGGATCGCTACATGGGCCGCTGGTACGAGATCGCGCGTTTCCCCAACCGCTTCCAGAAGGACTGCAGCGGCCCGGCCACCGCCGACTACGCGCTGCAGCCGGGTGGCCGCGTGCAGGTGACCAACCGCTGCCCGCAGGCAGACGGCAAGACCGATGAGGCCCTCGGCGAGGCACGACGCATCGGCGGCACGGGCTCGCCGAAACTGGAAGTGCGGTTCGCGCCTGTCTGGCTGTCGTGGCTGCCCATGGTCTGGGGCAACTACTGGGTGATCGACCTCGATCCCGCCTACACCCTGGCCGTGGTGAGCGAGCCGAAGCGCGAGTACCTTTGGGTGCTGGCGCGCCAGCCGCAGGTGGATGCGGCGAGCTGGGATGCACTGACAGCGCGCCTGCGCGCGCAGGGCTTCGACCTCTCGAAGCTGCAGAAAGCGGGCGGCGGCAGCCTGCCGTGAATCAGGCTTCGACCCGTCGCTTCAAGGTACCTTCGACTGAGCCATCGGGTTCTTGCCCCATGGAAATCCCGCCAAGGCACCGGCTTGTGGTGCCAGAGGGTCAGTCAGCGCTGGTACTCCAGCGTCGAACCGTGTTGCGTCCTGCATGCTTGGCTTCATAGAGCGCACGGTCGGCACGCGCCACCGCCTCGGCCGCGTTCGTGTCTGAAGCTGTCAGCATGGCGACTCCAATGCTGACAGTGATCGAGATCGTGTGTCCGTCGAACTGCAAAGGTGCCAGCGAGACTTGCTGACGAAGGCGTTCCCCCAATGCCTCGGCCTCGTCGAGTGCGGTGTCCGGAAGGATCATCGTGAACTCCTCCCCACCCGTGCGGCCCAAGACATCACCCTCTCGCGTGTGCCCGCTGATCACTCGTGTGAAGTGTTTGAGCACGGCATCGCCAGCCGCATGGCCCCAGGTGTCGTTGACATTCTTGAAATGATCCAGGTCCAGAGCCATCACGCTGCAGGGCGAGTCTGGGTGACGCCGCAGCTTCGCGAACTCGACACCCAGCGCTTGAAAGAAGGCGCGCCTGTTGGCCACACCGGTCAACTCATCTGTGGTGGCTTGCATGACCAATGCTTGCTGGGCCAGTTCCAGGGCGGTGACGTTGTCACGCTCAATGACATAACGGGGCGGGTCACTTGCCTCGATGTGCGACGCGCGCACCATGAACCAGCGCTGCTCAGAGGGTGAGTGACTCGGATACTCAAGCTCGAAGCACGTGCGATGCCCCGCAAGCAACTCTCGCAGCAGTGCCAGGAACTGCACGGCTTCCTTTGCATCAGGGGTGGACATGGAAGCAGCGACCTCGCAAGCGCCAAGGTAGTTGGCACCCTCTCGCAAGTCATCCAGCGAACCACCGTCGCTGGCTGCGAAGTCGAGCCACGCCCGGTTCACGGTCACGATGACACCGGTGGCGTCGATCACGCAGACATGGGCACTCATTCCATCAAGCACCGATCGCGTGAATCTTTGCGAAGCCTGAAGCTCCGCCTCTATGCGCCGTCGATCGGTGATGTCCACCACATAGACAAGGCGACTCCACCGCCCCTCGGCTCCGGGCACCTTGACAGAACGCGCGATGACGTTCAGCGGAGCACCGTCGCGCCTCAGCACTTCCCACTCGCCGCTCAGATCGCGGCGTCGATCATCAACATACTCGCGGTGTAGCGCCATGAGGCGCTCGCGCTGGTGCACAGGAAAAACCATCGTGAAGCTTTGGCCCAGCAACTCCTCCTGCCGATAGTCATACATCTGGCAATAGGAGGGGTTCACGCTGCGAAAGACACCCTCGTAATCGATGACTGCCACGCCAATGGGCAATTGCTGAACGATCTGGCCCATCAGCCGCAACGCGTCTGCGGTCTGGCCTTCGCCTGGCGGCGCGATTGGGAGTACGGTGTCCTCGTCAGAGAAGGGAGCAACTGCGAAATGTGGTGGCAATTCGGTCATCGAGTCCTCTGTTGAAGGCGCACCTTCTCGGCAGCGCGAGCTTCCCACGTGCTTGATCCTGTGGTCTGGCAATTAGCCACTCAGGACTCGCTCTTATTGATTCAACCCAACCGTTCGCAAGACCTGCAGGAAGCAGAAATCCGGCGCTGGTTGCTGACGAAGCGGCCTCGCACCTGTGGCCGCCAATGGAGATGATGGACTTTAAAGCGCAAGGAAGGAGCTGCCCCAACGGCTGCCCGGTTACGCGTGCGACAACCCGCAGAGCGCATTCAGATCCCCGAATGACCAGCGCTCGGGGGACTCCCAGCCGATCACCTTGTCGCTGCAGTTGTATTCGGCCAGATCGATCTCCAGCGGGTCGATGCGCTCCTTCGAAGCCAGGCTGTAGAACGCATTGACCCTTGGTGAGAGCAGCGCTGCCGGGTTCTGCTCGACCACGACGGCCAGCCGGTTCGATTCGAGGCGCACCAGCGAGCCGACGGGATAGATGCCCACGGCCCTGACCAGCGCCTGCAGCGCGTAGGGGTCGAAATGGCCCTTCCACTGCGCCATGTGGCGCAGCGCCTCGGCCGGGTCCCACCCGCTTTTGTAGGGTCGCTCGGACGTGACGGCGTCGTAGACGTCGCACACCGCACCCATCCTGGCAATGCGGGTGATCTGCTCGCTCGACAGGCCGTGTGGATAGCCGCTGCCGTCGATCTTCTCGTGGTGATGCAGGCACACGTCCAGAACCGTGTCGCTGGCCGAACCGGCCTGCTTCAGCAGCGCATGGCCGCGCGCCGGGTGCGTCTTGACGATGGTGAATTCGGCGTCCGTCAGCTTGCCTGGCTTGTTGAGGATCTCCAGCGGGATGCAGGCCTTGCCCAGGTCGTGGAGCATGCCCGCCATGCCGGCTTGCCTCAGCTCTTCGCCCTCGAGGCCCAGTTCACGGCCCTGGCTCAGCATCAGCGCACAAACCGCCACCGAATGCATGTAGGTGTATTCGTCGCGGCGCTTGAGGCGCACGACATTGATCAGAGCACCTGGGTTGTGCAGCACCGAGTCGGAGATTTCCTCGACGAGGGGTTCGCATTCGGCGCTGTCGACGGCCTTGCCCAGCCGCGCCTGGCTGAACATCGAGGCGATCTTCGGCACCGAACGACGGTACAGCTCGGCGGCCTGGGCCACCGCGGCCTCGCGGTTCGCTGCGCGGCGGCTGGTGGGCGCAGGCGCACTCATTGCCACGGGCACGGGTGCGGGTGGCGCGGCATCGGCCAGCGGCGCGGGGGTGTCGGCCGCTGCGAGCTCGGAGCTCTCGTCCAGGCCCTTGTCGGTGTCGATCCGCACCTCGCGGATGCCGCTTTGTCTGATGCGGAGAATGTCCGTATCCTCGCTCAGCTTGAAGCGCGATCGCCAGAACGAGTGATCCAGCCAGGAGGCGTTGACGTCATGGACAAACATGCCCAGACGCAACCGGGTGACGGGAATCGTCTTGATCATGAACTGCCGCTCCTTTCGCTGCGATAGCGAGCACTGGGACTGAGCGGGCCCGACGCCACCGAAAACGCGTTACAGCCTGTTGCTCATTTCGTGCGTTGAGTGCAGTATCAAATCGCGCTGTGCAGTGAGGCTTGCGCCAGATCAAGGTTGGTTGAAGTCGCTTCGTCCCTCGCCTCCGAGGCCGCGGTCTGGTCAAGTCAACGGTCATAAAGGCCGCAGGCCAGCGCATCCCCACCGCATCGCGAGAGGCGTCGGGCAGGTGGATGTCGAGCACCCTCGGCGCCAACAATCGCAGGTCGCCGGTGTCGGTAGCGACGCCGAACTGAGCCGGGCTTTGGGACGCAGGTGCGCAGGCCGCACACAAGAACCTTGATCGTGATCATGTGGGCCCTCTCCATTCGGACGATCATGACCCGGGCACCCTTGGAGAGACACATGATTCACAACGTTGGAACCATCGACCGTTCGATCCGCATCGCCGCTGGCGTGGCGCTGATTGCAGCAACCCTCCTGGGCTACATCGGCGTCTGGGGCTGGCTCGGCATCCTGCCGCTTGCATCGGGCCTGTTTCAGGTCTGTCCCGCCTACTCGCTGTTCGGCCTCAATACCTGCTCTGCGTCGAGCTCCAAAACCAGCCGATGAGTGCGCGTAAAGCCAGCGATGTCTGACCGAACCGACAGCTTTCGCGAGCTGACCCGGTCCGCTTCCGCGCGCCTCCGGCGTAACGGCCTGGCAACATCCGATTCGTGAAGCACCCGACCCGATTTCTGTTTTTCACCGGCAAGGGCGGGGTCGGCAAGACCTCGCTCGCGACAGCAACCGCAGTGAGCCTGGCGGATGCCGGCAAGAAGGTGCTGCTGGTCAGCACCGACGCGGCGTCGAATCTGGATGAGATGCTCGGCATTGAACTTCGCAACACACCTGTGCCTGTGCCCGGCGCGCCCGGCCTGTCGGTGCTGAACATCGACCCCGACAACGCAGCCGAGTCCTATCGCCAACGGGTTCTGGCGCAGATCGGCGCGAGTGCCAGCGCCAAGGAACTCTCGACGGTGCGCGAACAGCTGTCCGGTGCCTGCACGACCGAGATCGCCTCCTTCGATGAGTTTTCGTCGCTCTTGTCGGGCCACACCGGAACCTACGATCACATCGTCTTCGACACGGCGCCCACGGGGCACACCTTGCGCTTGCTCAGCCTGCCCAAGGCGTGGACCGGATTCCTCCAAGGCAATGATCGTGGCGCTTCCTGCCTGGGGCCGCATTCAGGTTTGAAGATGCAGGAGGCGCGATTCAAGGCTGCGCTTGAAGCCATGAGCGATCCGGCGAAGACCACGGTGATCCTGGTGACTCGACCGGACAAGGGCGCCATTGCTGAAGCAGCACACACATCGGACGAACTGCGCGAACTCGGGCTGAACAACCAGCGGCTCGCGATCAATGGTGTCTTCCGCGCCAGCGCACGAACCGATGCGGTGGCGTGCAGCATCGAGGACCTGGGCCAGCAGGCGCTGGACACCATGCCAGCGTCGCTGCGCGAACTGCCGCAGGATCGGATTCCACTGCGGTCCTTCGACACCGTCGGCTTGCCTGCATTGCGCGCACTGCTGAGCACCGGTGCCCGCCCGGTCGAATTGCCCATGGTGTCGATCCCGGTCGCTGGTGCTCAACCTCAGGGTCTGGACGCGCTGGCCGACGAACTGGCTGCCACAGGGCACGGGCTGATCATGGTGATGGGCAAGGGTGGCGTCGGCAAGACGACGGTCGCTGCGGCCCTGGCTCTGGGGCTCGTCGAACGCGGCAAGAGCGTGCATCTCAGCACCACCGACCCTGCAGCCCACCTTGCCGGAACGCTCAACGGCGATGTACCCGGCTTGCACGTGAGCCGGATCGACCCGAAAGTCGAAACGCAGCGCTACATCGACAAGATCATGTCGGCCAAATCACCCGGCCTCGACGCGGCCGAGCAGGCGCTGCTGCTGGAGGATTTGCAGTCGCCCTGTACGGAAGAAGTGGCGGTGTTCCACGCGTTCTCGCGCATCGTCAGCGAGGCGCGCGGCGCCTTCGTCGTGCTGGACACAGCGCCTACAGGCCATTCGATGTTGCTGATGGATGCGACTGGCGCCTATCACCGACAGATGATGCAGGAGTTCGCCGGGCAGGGCATGTCCCGCATCGTCACCCCGTTGATGAGGCTGCAGGACGCCTCGTACACCCGGATCATTCTGGTGACACTGCCCGAGGTGACGCCAGTGTCACAGGCTGCGGCACTTCAAGCAGACCTGCGCCGTGCCGGGATCGAGCCGTACGCCTGGGTGCTCAACAAGAGCGTGCTGGCGGCAGGCACCAGTGATCCATTGCTGCTCGCGCGGCTGGCCGGAGAACGCCTTCAGATGGAGCGCCTGGCCGCTGGGCTGGCCAGGCGCATGTTCACCATTCCTTGGCTGACCACGCCACCGATCGGTTTCGCTGCGCTGTCCGCGCTGATCAGAAAGCCATCAGCAGTTGCAGTCACGCCACCGTGAGTGACATTCGATCAGGCGCTCTCCGGCACTCGCCTTGCCCTCAACGCGGAAGGTTTCGGCGAGTTCCTCAGCCGCGCAGGCCGATTTCGCTCCAATTGGACGACAGCGACGCTGTCGCACTGGGCCGACCGTTCATGCGCTCGAGCCAGGCGTGCAGGTTCGTGAGGTCAGGGGAGACCTTGAAGCCCGCCGACGCGCAGAAGTCCACACAGCAGTACAGCACCAGATCGCCGATCGTCAGGCGGTTGCCGCAGAGGAAGGTCTGGCCCTTGAGCAGCGAGTCGGCGAGCTTCAGGCCGTCCGCGCCCTTGGCATTCAGGCCTTCCGCAGCTTCCGGCAGGCAGCGCACACGGTCCTTGAACAACTGCAGCCCTGCGCCGAAGCGGAAGCCGTTGTACAGGTATTCGGTGGCGTTGAGCTCCATGCGCCGCAGGGCCATGCGTGCCTCGGCTCGCTCCAGCGCGTTGGTACCGATCAACGCGGGCGCAGGGTGCTGCTCCTCCAGGTATTCGCAGATGACGACCGTCTCGGCGATGACGCGTCCATCATCAAGCTGAAGGCTGGGCGTTTGGCCGACGGGGTTCTTCTCGAGGTAAGGGCTCTTGCGACTTTCGCCCGCGAGGATGTCAACGTTCTCAAAGGGCAGCGTGATGTTCTTCTCGAGCAAGAACATGCGCACCATGCGCGGATTCGGGCCGAAGGAATTGAGCAGTTTCATGGGGTCTCCTGTGGTGGGGTGGCGGTCAAAAAATACCAGGACGATTCAGGTCGAACCGAAGCCAGCCTGATCACGTCCGTGGTTGCGTGCGCGCTGTCGCCGCAGCGCGTCAGAACAACTCCTTGTAGGGGCGCAGATCGATCTCCTGTGCCCACGCTGAACTGGGTTGCTGGTGCAGATGCCAGTAGGTCTCGGCAATCGCGTCGACATCGAGCAGGCCGTCTTCGCCGCGCTGTTCGACCATGCCGGGCGCCATCTTCCGCAGCCGGTCGCCGTTCACACCGCCGTCGATCAGCACATGGGCCACATGCAAGCCTTGAGGCCCGAACTCGCGCGCCATGCTCTGCGAAATCATGCGAAGCCCTGCCTTCGCGGCTGCGAAGTGGGCGAATCCCGGTTTGCCACGGAGGCTTCCGGAGGCGCCGGTGAAGATGACCGTGCCACGCCCCAACGGGACCATCCGCCGTGCCGCCTCGCGCCCGACGAGGAAGCCACCAAAGCAGCCGACCCGCCAGAAGCTTTCGAACTGTTCCGCCGACAGCGATCGAAAGTCGATGACCTGGTTGTTGCCGGCATTGAAGACGACCGCGTTCACCGGCTCGCGACCTGCGCCAGGTGCGATGGCCAGGTCAAACAGCTTTTCGACATCGGCCTCCGAGGTGGTGTCGACCACGACGTGCTGTGCACTTCCACCCTCCGCCCGGATGCGACTGGCCACCCGCTCGATCTTGGATTCGGTATGACCCGCGACGAGGACGTGAAACCCGCCGGCGGCGAAACGCCTGCACACCGCAGCGCCAATGCCTCGCTCGGCGCCGACGCCCACCACCACTGCCGTTGGAGTGCCCATGTTGATTTCCACTCATGCTGTCCGCAGGGTGAGGATACCCGCGCACCCAATCAACTGCAGATGGGGTCAAGGGGGCCCAGCGGTGCCGGTTTCCCCGGACTCGATCAGTCTCGCCGCAGTGGCGCGGGCAGGACGCAGCGCCTGGTCTATGCCCACGCCGATCGCTGCGCCGACGAACTGCGCGGCCATGAAAGCAGGAGCGCTCGCCGGTGCAATGCCCGCGAAGCTGTCGCTGAACATGCGGCCGAAAGCAGCAGCTGGATTGGCGAACGATGTCGAAGCTGTGAACCAGTAGGCCGCACCGATGTAGGCGGCGACCATGGGCGCCGCCCGGCCCGCCGGGGCACGCAGGATGACGAGCAGCAGACCGGCGGTGGCCACTGCCTCGGCGATCCACTGGCCCGTGCCAGTGCGCAACTTGGTCGAGAACTGCAGGATCGCCATGTCGAACATGGCGTGGGCCAGCCAAGCCCCCAGCATCGCTCCGATGAGTTGGGCGACGATGTAGGGCAGCAATGTGGCCTTGTCCAGTTGGCCACGCCAGGCCATCACGGCACTCACCGCAGGATTGAAGTGCGCACCGCTGACCGGTCCAAACACCTCGATCAGGATGTAAAGGCCACCGACCGTGGCCAGCGTATTGGCCAGGAGGGCAACGGCGACATTGCCGCCGGACAGTCGTTCAGCCATGATGCCCGAGCCGATCACGATGGCCAGCAGCAGCGCGGTGCCCAGCAACTCTGAGAAGAGCTTGTGCCACTCGATTCTGATCATGCTCAGCTCCCGCCGATGCTGTCCAGCACCGCCTGGATCGAACTGCGGTCGGCAGTCTTGACAACTTCGGGTACGTCTAGAAGCTCGAGCAACTGAAGCATTCGGAAGCCGATCGCCTGCCGGGTGAGCTCGAAAGCGCGGCGCTTGCCCTCGTCGCCGCCCTCCGCTCTGGAAGGATCGGGATACCCCCAGTGCGTCTTCAGTGGCGCGCCGCCCGAGCCCCCGAAGAACACGGGACAGGTCTCGGCTGCTGCGCTGTCGCACACCGTGATGACGATCGACAGCGGCGGGGCGTCATCGCGGCTGAATTCGTCCCAACTCTTGCTCCTGAACTCGCTCGTGTCGACGCCAACGTTTTGCAACGCCTCCAAGGCGAATGGATTGATGCGTCCGCTGGGCTCGCTGCCTGCGCTGTAGCCGCGGACCGCCTGTCCTCGGCGCGCTGCGAGTTCATTGAGCATGCCTTCGGCCAGCACGCTGCGTGCGGAATTGTGGGTGCACAGGATCAGGACGTTGATGGTCGCTTCGTCTGCCTGGCGACGGCCGATACGCTCGATCTGCCTCTGCAGCGACATCGGGGCGAGCGAGTTCATGCGTGATGCCAGCAAAAGCTCGATCCGGCGCTTCAGCGTGTTGGCGACATCCATGAAAGCCCTGGCCTTTTCTTCATCGCTGCCCTCAACGGCGGCAGGGTCCGGCACACCCCAATGCGCGGTCAATGGCTGGCCCGGCCACACGGGGCAGACCTCACCGGCGGCGCTGTCGCAGACCGTGAATGCGAAGTCCAGCGTTGGTGCACCCGCTTGGGCGAATTCGTCCCAGCTCTTGCTTCGATAACCGTCCGTCGGGATATGCCAGCCGGCCAGGGTTTTCAGTGCGAACGGGTTGACGGTGCCATTCGGGTGGCTGCCTGCCGACCACGCCTTGAATCGCCCGCCTCCAAGGTGGTTCATCAGACCCTCGGCCATGATGGACCGGGCCGAGTTGCCGGTGCAGATGAAAAGCACGTTGTAGACCCTGTCGTTCATGGCGCGCCTTTAGTAGCAGGAGTTCGAAGTCGTCACCGGTCAGCAGGTGGTGCAGCCAGGGGCAGAGACAAGCTCGCAGGCCGCGCCCTGGCAGCAGTGGGCGGTGAGGTAGTCCAGCAAGGCATTCATCTGCTCGATGGATGGCCGGTAGATCAAATTACGGCCCTCGCGCTCCTGGGTCACGAGGCCGGCATGCATCAGTTCCTTGAGGTGGAAGGACAGGGTGGAGCCCGGCACATCCAGCATGGCAGACAACTCGCCCGGGGTCATGCCCTTGGGGGCCGCGCCGATCAACGCCCGAAAAACCCGCAGGCGCATGCCCTGGGCCAAAGCAGCGAGGGACGCGACGGCGGCTTTTTCTTCCATATTTCTAGTTTCCCGGAAGCATGGATTCAAGTCAACCCTCACCTCTGCCCAAGCTCAGGTGTGTGCGCTGACGAACAGACGAGCCCAGGAGCTTGTTGCTACAAGTTCCAATGACATCAACCAGCACACCCGCACCGCTGCCTTCCGATGCGCCGGCAGACACGCCAGAAGCCGCAGCTTCGGCGTTGCGCACTTCGGAGACGCGCTACCGCAGGCTCTTCGAGGCGGCGCAGGACGGCATCCTCATCCTCAACGCCAGCACTGGCCAGATCGATGATGTGAACCCCTATCTCGTGCAGCTGTTGGGCTACACGCACGGGGAGATGCTGGGCAAGAAGTTGTGGGAGGTGGGCGCGTTTGCCGACGTCCAGCGCTGCAAGGACATGTTTGCCGAGTTGCAGGCCCAGGGCAACGTGCGCTACGACGACATGCCGCTGAAGACTTGCGGTGGCAGCTTCATCAGCGTCGAGTTCGTCAGCACCTCCTACGACTGCGATGGTGTGCAGGTGATGCAGTGCAACATCCGTGACATCACGGGCCAGCGGCGAGCCGAGACCGCCAACGCTGCCAAGAGCGCCTTCCTGGCCAACATGAGCCACGAGATCCGCACGCCACTGGGTGCCATCACTGGCATGGCCTACCTCATCCGGCGTTCGCAGGTCACGCCGCAGCAGGCCGACTGGCTCACCAAACTGGAACTGGCGGCGCAGCACCTGCTGGAGCTGATCAACGCGGTGCTGGACTTGTCCAAGATCGAGTCGGGCCGGCTGGCTCTGGACGAGGTGCCGGTGAGCGTGCCGCGCATCACCGCCAACGTCGTGTCCATGCTGGTCCAGGCCGCCTCGGCCGCGAAACTGACTCTGAATGTCGAGACAGCGCCGCTGCCGCAAGGTTTGGTCGGCGATGCCTCACGGTTGCAGCAGGCCTTGCTGAACTACGTTGCCAATGCCATCAAGTTCACGCCCAGCGGCGGTGTGACGGTGCGCGCCGCTTGCGTCGAGGACACGGCCGGCAGCGCCCTGCTGCGTTTCGAGGTACAGGACACCGGCATCGGCATCGCCGAAGAAGTGTTGCCTCGTCTGTTCACTCCCTTCGAGCAGGCCGACAACTCGAACACCCGCAAATACGGTGGCACGGGCCTGGGCCTGGTCATCGTGCGCCAGATCGCCCGACTGATGGGTGGCGATGCCGGCGCCAGCAGCCGGCCCGGCCAGGGCAGCACCTTCTGGTTCACGGCACGGCTGCGCAAGGACAACCGGGTGGCTGCGCCGCTGCACTTTGCAGCGAACTCGGCGCAGGCGCGGCTGGCGGAGGAATTCGCTGGCGCACGCCTGTTGGTGGTCGACGACGACCCCGTGAATTGCGAAGTGACGCTGGCCCTCATCAGTTCTGCGTTTCCCCAAGCGGAGGCAGTGGGCAACGGACTGGAAGCGGTGCGCCGAGCGGAGCTGCAGCCCTACGACCTGATCCTGATGGATGTTCAGCTGCCAGGGATCGACGGTCTCGAGACATGCCGCCGCATCCGCGGGCTGCCCGGCGGCGCGGCCACAGCCATCGTGGCGCTGACCGCCAACGCCTTCACCGACGACCGCCGCCGTTGTTTGGAGGCCGGCATGGACGACTTCCTGACCAAGCCGGTGCTCCCTGATCTGCTGTTCGAAACGGTGCTGCGCTGGTTGCTTCGGGCGCGGGCGGCAGCGTCCTGAGCTCGCGAGCTTTGCGGTCCGCGAAAGGCCCGCGTGCACTCAGGTGCTCTCAGCACGGGTTTGGGATGCCCCGGATCAGGGTCTGTGATTTGTCACCGTGCTGCCAGCCAGGAATGCGAGCTACGCGGACGCTGCGCTCTGGCGGTAAGGGATGTGGTCGCAGGTGCTTGCTTCGAGTTGCTGGCGATCAAGCACGCAGATCTGCCCGCGCCGATAGCGGATTGCGCCTCGCCCTTGCAGCTTGTGCGCGGCAGCGGTGACGCCTTCACGCCGCACCCCCAGCAGGCTGGCGGCATGTTCCTGGGTCAGCGTCAGCTCGGCGCTCGATGAACGGTCCAGCCCCATCAACAGCCGGCGGCAGTACAGCTGGTCGATCGAGTGAAAGCGATTGCAGGCCGCGGTCTGCGCCACCTGCGCCATCATGGTCAGCGTGTATCGCAGCAGCACCTTCAGCACGGGGCTGGCAGCGTTTGCCTCACTTCTGATGAACTGCGACCGCAGCCTGCAAGCCACGCCTGCGCTTTGCACCACGGCTTCGGTCGGCGTTGCGCTCCCGCCCATGAACAGCGAGATGCCCACCATGCCTTCTCGGCCGACGACCGCCGTTTCTGTCGATTCGCCGTCCAGGGTCAGGTAAACCAGCGACACGATGGCGGTGATCGGGAAGTAGGCATGGTCGGGATCGACGCCCGACTCGCACAGCACCTGCCCCCGCTTCAGCGTGACGGTTTCCAGGTGCGGCCACCAGCGCTCCCGTTCACTGGGGCTGAGCGCTGCCAGCAGTTGGTTCTCCTGGGGCGAGGTGGTGGGTTTGGCTGCTGTGTTCATGGCACTCTCGTTTCGTTGGACTGCCTTGATCTTCAAGAGATCGCAGGCGTCGACGTAGAGGCCTTGAACGGGGTTCTCTGTCATCCCCGTCCTACGTCCCGGCGACCACTGGCGTTCGGGTCGCGTTCCGGGCTCATGGCTCAGCTGGCAGTCCTGTCGGGCAGCAGCCGGTCGTACTCCTTCTTGACGACGGCATAGCACTCGCAGCAACGCCGCTCCAGGCCCGGGCGATCTGTCACCGTGATGTGACCACGGGCGTATCGAATGAGGCCAGCCTTCTGCAGCTTGAGCGCGCCGTCGGTCACGCCTTCGCGGCGCACGCCCAGCATGTTGGCGATCAGCTCCTGCGTCATCACCAGTTCATTGCCCTGCAGCCGGTCCAGGCTGAGCAGCAGCCACCGACAGAGCTGCTGATCGAGCGAGTGATGCCGGTTGCACACGGCTGTCTGAGACATCTGTGTGATCAGGGCCTGCGTGTAGCGCAGCAGCAGATGCAGCACCGGAGTCCGCGTGAATTCATCCTTGATGACCGCGTCCGTCAGACGGTAGCCACGGCCCGCGCTTTGAACCACCGCGCGACTCGGCGTGGACTCACCTCCCATGAACAGCGAGATGCCGACGATGCCCTCGTTGCCGACGACGGCGATCTCGGCCGACGCGCCGCTTTCCATCACATAGAGCAACGACACGATGGCAGTCGTTGGAAAGTAGACGTGGCTGAGCGCGCTGCCCGATTCATACACCACCTGGCCGAGTGGCATGGCCACCGCCTCGAGCTGCGGTCGCCAGCGTTGCCAGTCGGCCTCTGGCAGCGCAGCCAGCAAGTGGTTCATCTTCGCGTCATCGGATGTGGCCATCACGCAACTCCTCATGAGGGCACAAGCCGGGGCGACACGACGGCCGCATTGGCACCGACGGTACGCACTTGTCCTGGTGTCGTATGTGCGCGAACAGACAGACCCATGGCGCTGTGTCGCGCATGGTCCGGCGACGGCCTTGAACCGCCCTACTGGAGATCGACATGGCCTATCAAAGCGTCAACCCCAACGACGGCAAGCTGACGAGGAGCTTCGACTACCTCACCGACGCACAGCTCGACAGTGCCCTCGCCATGGCCCATAACTGCTTCCAGACCTGGAAGCACATCGCATTTTCAGAACGCGCAGCAGTGCTGAACAAGGCGGCCAGGTTGCTGCACAAGCATGTCGATGACTTTGCCCG
>JAIXYO010000001.1 GCA_027490215.1 Rubrivivax sp. | reverse complement strand
CTCCGTAAGTGGGTTCAGGCGGCCACGAGGCCACCGCAACCCAACCAGCCAACCCTTACGGAGATCACCATGAAAGCCACCCAAATCACCATCGCCCTCGTCGCCGCCTTCGCTGCTTTCGCAGTGCAAGCTCAATCCCTGACCAAGCCAGGTGTTGACGCCGGCAACATCAACGCCCGGGGTACCGTCATCGGTGGCATCAACCAGATCGGTGGCGGCGTGCTGACCTTCAGCAACGGCGGGCGCCTGAGCTTGAATTCCCAAGGCGCTCCGTTTGTCGGCGGAGGACAGAATGCGCGGGTCGGCGGCGTCGCTGGCGTCGTCAAGGCGGGTCAGATCACCACCAACGGCACAGTCGGTGGATTGATTTCGCAGACCCGCATCGGTGCGCTTGAAGGCGGTAACGAGCAACTCGTGTCGGTGGGCTCGGTGTCCAACACCACCGCCAACAACATCGACGTGGCCGGCTCCACCACCGCAATCGTGACCCAGCTCGGGGGCTCTGTCGCTACGGGCGCCAATGTGCAGGTTCTGCAAGTCGGTGGCGTCGATGACACCAAAGCCAATGACATTCGCGCCCGGGGCAGCCTGGTCGGCGTTTCGAGTCAGATCACGGCGCAGGGAGGCGCGCTCGGCAATGAGCAGCTCGCCACGATTGGTGGCGCCCGCAACGTGGAGGCGAACAATCTCAACCTCAATGGAACGTTCGGCGGCGTACTGGCGCAAACCAACGTGGCGCTCATCGGTGCATTGAACTCGCAAGTGATCAACGTCGGCGGAGTGCACAACACGCGGGCTAGAAATATCACCACCAACGGCTCGGTCACGGGCGGTGTGACGCAGACCAACGCGGCGATTGGCGCCGGATCGAGCCTGCAGAGCGCGGTTGTCGGTGGTGTTGAAGGCGCCACCGTTGGAGGCAACGACCCGGCCAAGTGATCGGCTTTTCCCGGCCCTCGTGACCCAACCACCGCACCGGAGTTCGAACATGATCTCAACCCGCCTACTCCCGCTGGCGCTGCTGCTGATCGCAGCCGGCCTCGGAAGCGCCCACGCCCAGGACCGCGGCGTGGACGCCAACAACATCACCATCCGCAGCAACATCACCGGCAGCCTCACCCAGACGGCGGCGGGGCAGCCGGGGCAGTCGACGCGGCAGACGATCGCGATCGGCGGGGTCTCGGGCAAGATCAACGCCAACGACATCAACGCGACGGCCAACGTCTTCGCTGCCATCTCGCAGACCACCACCGGATCCAGCCGCCAGAACATCGGCATCGGTGCGGTGCAGGGCGATGTGGATGCCCGCAACGTGACCGTCAACGGAACGGCCATCGGCGCGATCACGCAGAACGGCCTGGGGCGCATCGACCAGCGCATCGGCATCGGTGCGGTGCAGGGCACGGTGGCGGCACGCAACATCACCGCCACTGGCGTGGCCGCGGGGGTGATCGCGCAAACCGGCACCGGCAACAGCGTCACCGACAAGCAGCTGATCCTGGTCGGCGGCGTCAGCGATGTCGATGGTCGCAACCTGACGGCCACCGGCGCAGTGGGCGGGGTGGTGACGCAGACTGCGGTCGGCGCGATTGGTGGCACCAATGTCCAGCAACTGCTGATCGGCAGCATCCACGATTCGCAGGTGCGCAACGTCACCACCAATGGCGCGGTTGGCGGCTTCGTCACACAAATTGCCGGCAGCGGGCTGGGCGGACGCAACCTTCAGGTCATCAACGTCGGCAGCGTCAACAACTCGTCGGTGCGCGACGCCACGACGTTCGTGGTGGTGACCGGCAACCTGACACAGATCGGCGCATCAGCCGGCAACAACAATACGCAGAAAATGATCCTCGGCGGCATCGACGGCCGCTGAAACCTCCAGGAGAACGACCATGTACACGCCTTCGATCCGCCGTACCCTGACCCTGGTCGCGCTCATTGGCGCCGCCCTGGCCCTGCCGGCTCACGCCGGTGTCCCCGAAGTCGGCGACGACATCAACGCCCGCATCGCCCGCGCCAAGATCCAGCGCGGCGGTGCCGAGGGTGGCAACAAGGTCAAGCCGGTCGATGCGTCGCAGCCTGCCGGGCGGGGCGGCGACGTGCTCGGTGACGGCTGCAACATCGCCATCGGCAATGTGTTCGAGCAGTCCAAGCCGGGCTTCAGCACTTCGGCACGCGCGCAGACCACGGTGGTGGTCCAGGGCGACGTGATCATGGCGAACAATCGCTGCAAGTAAGGCCGTCAACCAGAGCGCAGGAAAGCGAGCGATGACACACCCACACCGCAAGACCCATTGGTTGATCGCCGCGCTGGTCGCCGCCCTCGCTGGCTGTGCCGCACCGCCGACCCGCCAGCAGGACGTCGCCGCCGCCGCCAGCAGCCGCATCTCGACGACGCCGCAGCGCAACGTCACCGACTTCACCGACGGCTTGCGCTGCATGGACGAGACCTTCCTGCGCTATGGCACGCGCGATGTCAGCGTCATCATGGAAGACCTGGGCGACTCGACCAAGAAGGTCAGTGTCGGCACGCGCGACATGATGATCTCGGCGATCTCGGACATGACGCGCCGCAGCCGGGCGATCCAGCTCATCACCTTCGGGCAGGACGCCAACAACGTCGTCGCCTTCCTTGCCAACGCGAAACAGCGCAGCCCGTTCGGCGCGGTGCCGCAATTCAACATCCGTGG
>JAIXYO010000002.1 GCA_027490215.1 Rubrivivax sp. | reverse complement strand
GTGGCCTGCGATGCGCCCGATGCTCAGTCGCAGGTGGTCAACATTGCCTTGAATTTCGCTGCCTCACCGAGGCTCGCCATCGTCCTGAGCTGATCAGGGCAATCTGGCCTCAGCGAGAAGCTGCCTTCCCGCTCGGCGCCGTGACGATCACCCGGACCACCGTGGTCGGCCCGCCTGAGGAAGCGAGCGCTCCGATGGCCACGTTCGCGGCCTGAGCGCCATGGCCAACGAGGTAATCGCGCACGCTGGCAGCACGCTCGCTGGCAAGTGTGCTGCCCTTTCTCGCGGGATCGCCAGGCGCGGCGACCAGCCACGTGCCACCTCGCGTCGCCGGACTGGCGGCCAGGCGCTCCAGCAATGCCGCCAGCGGCGGCTTGACCACGGCGCGGGCCGGTTCGAAGCAAAAGCGCAGCGGCACTTCAGCGCGCAGGCTGCCATCGCGATCGATCGCCAGCACCACCGGCGTGCCGTCGAACAGATCGGCCAGCCGCTGGCGTTCCTGCACCAGCGTAGGTCGGGGCGCCGAGACACTGCCCACGGAACGGGTGGACGGGCTGGCACAGGCCGCGAGTAGCGCGATGAGGCCGAGCGTGACGATGCGGCCCGCCCAGCGCCGAAGCGGTTCATGCACAGAGCATTCAGCGCTGCGGAGGACGGTCGGTGGTGCACGGCTCATGCGAATCACTCTATCGTGCTGCTCGCCATGGCGCGCTTCTCGGTGGCGACAAGTCGTAACCGCCACAGCGCACCTGAGGGGCATGCAAGTTGCGCAGCGCCTCCGACGATCGCTGCGCCGACAATCGTCCCGCGCGCTCGCCATGTCGTCCCCCCCGATCCCCCCATCCTCGCCACTGCTCGATGTTCGCGCGCTGTGCAAGCGCTATGGCGACGCGCCGGTGTTCTCGAACGTGGATTTGCAGGTGCAGCGCGGTGAGTTCGTCTCGATCCTCGGCGAATCGGGCGTGGGCAAATCGACGCTGCTGAACTGCATCGCTGGCTTGGACACGGTGCAGGGCGGATCGGTGCAGATCGCCGGCACCGACATCACCGCGCTGAATGACGCAGCTCAAGCGGTGTTTCGCCGCATGCAGCTGGGCTTCGTGTTCCAGGCCTTCCATGTGCTGCCGCACCTGAGCGTGGCACACAACGTCGGGCTGCCGCTGCTGTTGCAGGGCCAACCCGACGCGCCACGGGTGCACGCGGTGCTGCAGGCCGTGGGCCTCGAAGCACTGGCCGATCGGCTGCCGCAGACACTCTCCGGCGGGCAGTTGCAGCGCGTGGCCATCGCCCGGGCGCTGGTGCACCGGCCGTCGCTGATCCTGGCCGATGAACCAACCGGCAACCTCGACCCGGCCACCGCCGAGAAGGTGATGGATCTGCTGTCAGCACAGGTGCGTGGCCAGGGGGCGGCCTGCGTGCTGGTCACCCATTCGCAGGCCGCCGCGGCACGGGCAGACCGGGTGCTCACGCTGACGGCTCAAGGCATCGTCAGGCGGCCCCGCGCAGCAGCGGGCTGAGCCCATGCTCGCACTGCTGACGCACCTGACCTGGCCCGAGTGGCGGCACCACCCGTGGCGCCAGGCGGCGGCGCTGCTGGCGGTGACGCTGGGCGTGGCGCTGGCCTTCTCGGTGCAATTGATCAACCAGTCAGCGCTCGGCGAGTTCAGCGCGGCGGTGCGCTCGATCAACGGCGAACCCGACCTTGAATTGCGAGGCCAGCGTGGCGGCTTCGACGAGGCGCTGTATGCGCGTGTCGCGGCGCACCCCGACATCGCACTGGCCAGCCCGGTGGTGGAGGTCGAGACGCAGGCGCTGACGCAAGACGATCAGGGCGCGGCCAGGCGGGTGCCGCTGCGCGTGCTCGGCATCGATGCGCTGGTTGCCGCGCCCATGTCGCCAGCGCTGCTGCCCAAGCTATCGAAGCACGACAGTGAGACCGAGCCTGATCGCCTGGGCCTGTTCGATCCCGACGCGGTGGCCTTGAACGCGGCCGCGAGGCTGCGACTCGGCGCCACAGACACGGTGCGGGTGCAGACACCGAACGGCATCGCCGCACTGCGCGTGCACGGCAGCGTGTCGGCGGGCGGCCCGCCGCTCGCGGTGATGGATATTGCGGGCGCACAAGTGCAGTTCGGCATGCTGGGCCGGCTGAGCCGCATCGACGTGCGCCTGAAGCCGGGGGCCGACCGTGACAAGGTCGTCGCCTCGCTGCGTCTGCAGGACTTCGCCGCGCAAGGCGTGCGCGCCACGACACCGGACGAAGCCGCGCAGCGGGTGTCGAATGTCTCGCGCGCCTACCGCGTCAACCTGACGGTGCTGGCGCTGGTGGCGCTGTTCACGGGTGCGTTCCTGGTGTTCTCAATCCTGTCGCTGTCGGTCGCCCAGCGGCAGCCACAGTTCGCACTGCTCGGCGTGCTCGGCCTCGGCGCCGCGCAGCGGCTGCGGCTGGTGCTGGCGGAATCGGCACTCCTCGGCGTGGCAGGCAGCCTGCTGGGCCTGGCACTCGGCACAGGCCTCGCTGCTGCCGCCTTGCGCTTGCTGGCTGGCGACCTCGGCGGGGGCTACTTCCCTGGCGTCGCACCGACGCTGCACTTCAGCATTCCGGCGGCGCTGGCGTACGGCGCGCTGGGCGTCGCAGCGGCCCTGGTCGGTGGCTGGTTGCCGGCACGCGAGGCCCAGCGGCTGGCGCCGGCTCAGGCGCTGAAGGGTCTGGGCGATTCGTCTGGCAGCGCTCGCGCACCCTGGCTCGGGCCGATGTTGATCGCCGTGTCGCTCGCTTTGCTGTTCGTGCCGCCGGTCTTCGACATGCCGCTCGCGGCCTATGTGTCCGTCGCGCTGCTGCTGCTCGGCGGCATCGTCTGCGTGCCGGGTGGTGTCGGCCTGCTGCTGCGCGTGATCGCACCACCGCGGCACGCACTCGCGCTGCTGGCGGTCGAGCGCGCACGGCATCAGCGCCAAACCGCCACCGTGGCGGTGGCCGGTGTGGTGGCCAGCCTTGCGCTGTCGGTGGCGCTGACGGTGATGGTGGCCAGCTTCCGGGAATCAATCACCACCTGGCTCGACACCGTGCTGCCCGCCGACCTGTATGCGCGGGCTGGCGCCTCGACCGGTGGCAGCGATGTGATCACGCTCGCGCCCGGCTGGGTGCGCGATGCCGCTGGCGTTGACGGCGTCATCCGCATCGAGACGCTTCGGGTGTCCTCGGTGCAGATCGACGCGGCGCAGCCAGCAGTGGCGTTGATCGCGCGGCCCCTCGCCGACCCGGCGCGTTCGCTGCCGCTGGTGGGTGAGCTGGCCACACTGCCACAGGGCGAGACCGCCGCCTATGTCAGCGAGGCGATGGTGACGCTGTACGGTGCGGCGATCGGCACGCGACTGGCGCTGCCTCTGCCGAATGGCGAGCGCGCCACGGTGTTCGTGCGTGGCGTCTGGCGTGACTATGCGCGCCAGCACGGCGCGGTCGTGCTCGCGACCGACGACTGGCGTCGGCTCACCGGTGACACGCGCATCAACGACCTTGCGCTCTGGCTGCGACCCGGTGCCGATGTCGCGCTGGTGCAGCAGCAACTGCGCGCACTGGCGGCGCGACATGGCATGGACGGCGAGTTGATCGAGTTCGCCTCGGCAAGTGAAATCCGCGCGATTTCGCTGCGCGTCTTCGACCGCAGCTTCGCCGTCACCTACTGGCTGCAGGGTGTGGCGATCGCGATCGGCTTGTTCGGCATCGCGGCCAGCTTCTCAGCCCAGGTGCTGGCGCGTCGCAAGGAATTCGGCCTGCTCGCCCACCTGGGGCTGACGCGGCGCCAGGTGCTGACGGTGGTGACCGCCGAAGGCGCGGTGTGGACGGCTGCCGGCGCGCTGCTCGGCCTTGCGCTCGGCATCGCAGTCAGTGTGGTGCTGGTGAAGGTCGTCAACCCGCAGAGCTTCCACTGGACGATGGACCTGATGCTGCCGTGGGCACGGCTGGCTGTACTGTGCGCGGCGGTGATCGCGGCAGGCACCGTCACCGCAGGCCTGGCCGCGCGTCGCGCTGCTGGCCGCGACATGGCGCTGGCGGTCAAGGAAGACTGGTGACGCCAAGGCCCGAAGGCCCGACAGCGCCCCCATCCACCACTCAGCCCGGCGGTGCGGTGAAGAGCTTGGCCGCGCGGCCCTTGAGTTCGAGCAACTCACTCGGCGTCACCGAGTACTTGCCGGTCAGCACATCGACGTCGACACGGAACTCGATTTCCTTGCCGCGGTGCGACAGCGTGCCCGAGGTGAACTCGTAGTCTTCATCGTCGGCCGGCAGGCCCTGCAGGTCGATGTCGTGGTCTTCGTACTGGATCGAACGAATCTCGCCGCTGGCCAGGTCCAGCGTTCCGTTGGACTTGATGATCGACTCCGTCAACTCATCGAACAGCGTGATCGGCACCATCAGATTCAAAATCAGCTCTCCCAGCACATGACAATTGGCCTGCCGCAAAGTGCTGTCCGACCCGACAGCCTCGCGAGGCGCGAGCGGCATTGTCGTCGCTTCGGCGTCAGTGCTGGCGCGCTGATTGACTGCTCCATTTCTGCGAACACGCTCACCCCCGATGGCCCAGATCACCTACACCCTCAAAGAAGCCGTGCACGGCGAGCTGTGGATCAAGAAGAGTCAGTTCATCACCTGTGTGCAACCCGTCGCCGGCCGTCCCGAGGCCGTGGCGCTCGTCAACGAGTTGTGGGCCTTGCACCCGGAGGCCACGCACATCTGCTGGGCGCTGATGGCAGGCGGCGAATCGGCGGCCGTGGATGACGGCGAGCCCGGCGGCACGGCGGGCCGACCGATGATGGAGGTGCTGCGGCACCAGGGGCTGGAAGGCGTGCTCGCCACGGTGATTCGCTATTTCGGCGGCATCAAGCTGGGTGCGGGCGGCCTGGTCCGCGCCTACAACAGCGCGGTCGCGCAAGCGCTGATCGGCGCCGAGAAGGTGCCGCTGATCCGACGCAAGACACTGCAGTGCAGCGTGCCGTATTCCATGGAGGGGCTGCTGCGCCGTGAGATCCAGACCGGTGGGCATGTGCTGCAGGGGATCGTGCATGGTGACGACGTCGAGATGTCCATCAGCGTGGCTGAAGGGCTGACCGGCGAATTCGTGCGTCATATCAGCGAGATCTGCCAAGGCCAGGCCCGCTGGGGATCGGCCGACGAACCCTCGGCGATCGAAAGCTGAGTCCCCGCCAGCACCACCCCCCACTCATGGGGGTGCAGCGCCCAAATGAGACTTTTCACGTATCGCTATTCATAGGTCGCTCGTGATAATCCTGCTCCCGGCCCGGAGTTTGCTGGGGTTGCCTTGAGGGTCGAATCGCGCACTTGAAGTCACCCATCGACGGGTGGCTTGGCAGCACAGGTGCAGGCCCATGAGTTAGCGGAGCCGTTCTTGGATACCGAAGTCAAGAGTCCCAGTTCGCGTCGAAAAGGCAAGAAGGGCAGCCGGGAGAAGGGGCCGGCGGAGCGTACTCTGCTGGGCCGTCTGGTTCAACGCGCCCTGGAAGCGATCGTCCCGGCCGCGCCGACGATCCGGACCGCGCCACTTGTCGAAGCACTCGAACCGCGGGTGCTGCTGTCGGGCGACACGGTGGTTCCACGCGTCGATGGCCGCATCGACGTCCCCGGCGAAGTCGACAAATACAGCTTCAACCTGAAGAACGATGTGCGCATCGTCTTCGACTCGCTCACGCCCAACGACCAGTTGCAGTGGTCGCTCAACGGGCCGAACGGCGCAGTCGTGCCACCGACGGGCCTGGGTTCTGCCGATGGCGCCGCTCTGGGCGGCAGCACGGCGCTTGACCTGAAGGCGGGCGATTACACCCTGTCCGTCGATGGCGTCGGTGACAAGACGGGCGACTACAGCTTCCGCCTCGTCGATCTCGGCCAGGCGCAGACGATCACACCGGGCATGGCAGTCAGCGGTCAGCTTTCGCCAGGCAACGAGACCGACGCCTACAGCTTCGCCGTCGCCGCTGGTCAGCGCTTCTTCTTCAATCGCACTGCCTCGCAAGGCGATATCTCCTGGCGCCTCATCGCGCCCGACGGCAAGACCGCCTGGGGCCCGACCAACCTCGTCACCGACGTCGAGGACTACACAGCAACGCAATCGGGCACGTACTCGCTGCTGATCGAAGGGCGTGTCACGTCGGCAGCCCCGACCGCGAACTACAGCTTCAACGTCCAGCCGATCAACGACATCCAGCGCCCGCTGGTGATCGGGCAGCCACAACGCCAGCCTGTCGATTCTTGGACGGCTGGCACGCTCGGCAACGCCGCGGCACTGAACCCCGGGCGCTGGATCGAAGGCCCGGCGGCGGCTTCGCTCGACCTGCGCCGCACCGTCACGCTCGAGGCCTGGATCAACGTCGCGCAATTCACCAACAGCTACATGCCGGTGATCTACAAGGGCGCCGACGACGGGAGTCTCGGGGCAGGTCGAACCTACGGGCTGTTCGTCGTCAGCGGAGGATCTCTCCTCCTGAGCACAGGAAACAGCACCACGGGCGAGCAGTACATCCAGACCGCTGGGGGGCTCATCACAGCCGGAACACCCACCCATGTGGCAGCGACCATTGACCGCGACGCCGGCTTCATGCGCATCTTCGTCAACGGCGTCGAGGTGCAATCCGGCGCGGTCGACAAGCTGACCAGTGCCACCTCGAGCGCGACCAAGCCGTTGCTGATCGGCCGCACCAACGAGCCTTTCGGCGGCTTCACCGGTTTCTCGGGCTCCATCGACGACGTGCGCATCTGGAACGTCGCACGCACGCCGGCTGACATCGCCGCCGCGCGCTCGATCGCGCTGTCGGGTAGCGACGCCGGCCTCGCGCTGTACTACAAGCTTGACGAGACTTCCGGCACTTCGGTCGCTGACAGCAGCCCGGCAGCCAACACGGGTCGCGTCGTCAGCCGCAACGACATCCTGGCCGACGTCATTGAAGGCCGCATCGCGACACCCGGCCAGAAGGTCATCTACACGCTGGACGTCACCGATCCGAAGCGTGTCGTCTTCGATTCGCTGGCCGACATCAATTTCACCTGGAGCCTCAGCGGCCCCCGTGGTGCACTGGTCAGCAACCGCAGCTTCCAGTCGAGCGATTCGCGCGACATCGGCGGGTTCGACGGCTACAGCAATGACCCCTTCCAGGGCGGCAACCGCATTCCCTTCGATCTGACCCCAGGCCGCTACACCTTGACCGTCGACGCCCCGAGCGACGTGGTCGGCGATTTCGCCTTCCGGCTGGTCGATCTGGCAGTCGCCGCCGCCATCACCCCAGGCAGTGTGGTGACCGGAACGCTCAACCCCGGCAACGCCACGCAGGCGTATCGCTTCACCGCCGCTGCCGGCGATCGGTTTGCTTTCGACTACCTCAGCGCCGCAAACACCGATGTGCAATGGCGCCTGATCTCGCCCACCGGCGAACAGCTGTGGAACAGCAGCTTCAGTTCCGACGTCGCCGAGCGCACGTACCTCCAGGCCGGCGTCTACACCTTGCTTGTCGAAGGCCGGCGCTACAGCGCAGCGTCGAACGCTTTCAGCTTCAACGTGGTGCCAAAAGGCAACACGTTGAGCCAGCGCACAAGCGGCTTCAACCAGGAGTTCAACGGTCCGGCACTGGACCCGCTCTGGCTCGTCGGGCCTAACGGCAATCCTGGTCTGGACAATCCAGTTCCCTACAGCTTCGAAACGCTGGATGGCGCCAGTGTTCTCCGCCTCAAGGGCAGCATGCCTTACACCGGGCGCGCGGCGGGGTTCACCCAGGCCACCAACGTCGTCGCGCAGGGCTTGAGCTACGAAGTCCGTTTCAACACCCTGGTGCAGTCGGCCGCGACGGGTGTCGATGAACTCATCGGGCTGAACGTCATCGATGTCGACGATCCGGGCCGCTTCGCCTACATCGACTTGTTCAGCGACAGCAATGGTGGCGGGCGAGTCATCCGCACCGGTACGGGCGGCATCAGCGGCGGCGCTTTCGGTACGCAGCAGGGATTCGCCTTTACTGACAACACCTGGTACCGGATCAAGCTTGAAGCGGCAATCGACGGCAATCTTCGTGCGGTGCTGCTGAGCGATGCCGGCGTCGAGCTCTTCAGTCGCGACCTGGGGATCACCACCGACGCTTTCCCGAAGGGAGCGCGCTTCGGCATCTTCCAGAACAACACCGCCTTCGGAACCACCCCACGCGACGTCGCCATCGACTGGGCCCGGCTGACGACGACGCCGGCAGCACCAAAGCCTCTGGTGCTGGGCCAGCTCACCAGCGGCAATCGCACCGCCACCACCCAGCGCGACCTCTACACCTTCACCATCGCGCAAGACACGCAGGTGGTGATGGACCCGCGCAACGACATCGGCGCCTTGCGCTGGTCGATCACCGATGTGCGCGGCGTCATGGGCTCACTGAACTTCCAGCAGCGCAGCTCGGACTGGGGCAGCAACCCGGTCGTCGCGCTGAAGGCAGGCACCTACACCCTGCGCGTCGAAGGCAACACGACAGGCGCCTACGCCTTCGCCCTGCTCGACCTGGCCTCGGCAACGGTGTTCACGCCAGGAATTGCGCAGTCGGGAGCATTGAACCCCGGCAATTCAACCGCGCTTTACGCCTTCAACGCCACCGCCGGCGACAAGGTGTTCTTCGACATGCAAGCGTGGGACAACAGCGACTCGAGCTGGCGACTGATCAGCCCGACCGGGGACCAGCGCTGGATCAACGGCCTGGGCACCGACGTCGATGTGACCACGCTCGACCAGACCGGCCGCTGGACTCTGATCCTCGAAGGTCGCCGCTACCAGGCCGCCTCGATCAACAACTACCGTTTCAATGTCCAGCCTGCGGTCACGTCGACCACTGACATCACACTCGGGCAGCAAGTCGGCGTGGTGCCTCGCTGGGTGTCTGGTGCGCCTGCACTGGGCAGCGGCAGCGCCGTCGCCTTCGACGCGATGCGCGACGTTACGGTGCCCAGCTCGTCGGCCACCAACCTGCGCAACGACGTCACGGTCGAGGCCTGGATCCGCCCTGACCGCTATCCCAATACCTGGACGGCCATTGCCGTCAAGGGCAGCGCCGCTGACCAGGCCTCCTACGAGTTCTGGCTCAACAACAACGGTTACCTCTGGTTTGGCACGAGGGACGCCATTGGCCGACAACAGGTGCAAAGCGCGGCCGGATCGATCCAGCTGGGCCGGTGGACGCATGTCGCCGCGGTCATCGACCGCAGCGGGGCCACGCCGCAGTTGCGCCTCTACATCGATGGCGTGCTCGCGGGTCAGATCAACTATCGCGCAGGACAGGCAATCGACCTGCCCGATCCGTTGCGCATCGGTACGTCGCCAGTCACGAGCCGGGGCGACTACGACCGCTTCGATGGCGTGATCGACGAGTTCCGCTTGTGGAATGTGGCGCGCACCGGTGAACAGATCGCCGCCGACCGCAACAACAAGATCACGACGCCAACCGCCGGCCTCGCACTGCGTTTCGGCCTGGATGAAGGCGCAGGTGCCGTCACGACCGACAGCAGCGGCAACGGCGCCAACGGCAGCATCGGCCACCTGTTCAGCGGCGCCGCCGGCGCCATTGCAGGCGTGCTCGCCCTGCCCGGCCAGACCGAAACCTACCGCTTCACGCTTGCCAACGATCGCCGCATTGCGATGGATTCGCTCATCAGCGCTCCAAGCGGCATCAACTGGACTCTGACCGGGCCTCAAGGGGTGGTGGCCTCGCGCAGCTTCAACAGCACCGACTCGTCGGATTTCTTCCCGGTCTATGACCTGAAGGCAGGCAGCTACGCGCTGACCATCGACGCGCCGGGCGATCAGACCGGCAACTACGCCTTGCGGCTGCTCGATCTGTCTGCGGCCACGCCGATCACCCCTGGCACCGAGGTGTCGGGCACGCTGTCCCCGGGCAGCGAAACCGACACCTACCGCTTCTCCGCGACGGCCGGTCAGCGGTTCTTCTTCGACCAGCTGTCGGTGGCCAACGCAGACGGGCAATTCCGACTCATTTCGCCGACGGGAGCGCTGGTCTGGGCCACAGGGCTGTCGAGCGACGTCGGAACCTTCGCGGTGCCGTTGAGTGGCGTGTACACCCTGCTCGTCGAGGGCCGCCGCTACAGCCACTTCACCACCAACCCATACAGCTTCAACCTGCGTCCGGTCGTCGACACCACCACCGACTTCACCCTCGGCCAGTCGGTGGGTCTGGCGCCGCGGGTCGTGCCCGGGCTTCTCGGCAATGCCGTCTCGCTCGACGCGATCAACCGCATCGAGGTGCCCGACAGCGCCGCCACCGACCAGCGTGGCAACGTCACCGTCGAAGCCTGGATCAACCCGGCGGGCTTTTCCAACACCTGGATGCCGATCGTCACGAAGGACGCCGCGGGCGCACAGCGCACCTACTCGCTGTGGCTGAATTCGAACGGTTATCTGTACGGCGATTCGCGCGATGCGTCTGGCCTGCACACTGCCAGCACAGCATCCGGCGTCGTCGCGGCCGGCACATGGACGCATGTCGCCTTGGTCGTCGATCGTTCCAGTGGCACACCGCAGGTGCGCATCCTCGTCAACGGCGTCGATGTCACGTCAACGAACAGCGGCGGCGCGCCGAACCCGGCAGGCGCCATAGGAACCGGCGGACCGCTGCGCATCGGCGGGACCGGTGATCCGAACAGCGTGTACTCGCCGTTCTATGGTGCGATCGACGACGTGCGCATCTGGTCGATGGCGCGCAACGCAGCGCAGATCGCCGGCGCCAAGGACGCTCCGCTCGCAGGCAATGAGTCGGGACTTGCGGTGTACCTGCCGCTCGATTCAGTGGCCGGCACGTCCACGGCAAGCGGCATCTCCGGCGGCACAGCTGGTACCGTGGTCCACAGCTTTGCTCAGGTCGGCAGCACACTGGCCGGCAACCTCAGCAGCGCCGGGCAGGTCGACCGCTACCGCTTCACCATCACCGAGCGCAAGCTCGTTGCGCTCGACAACCTGAGCAACAGCTTTGGCGCCGTGAGTTGGCGCCTGACAGGTCCGGGTGGGCTGGACCGCACCAAGGCCATCGTCAGCACCGATTCGTCCGACGGCTCGACGGTGCTCGACCTCGCTCCCGGCACCTACACCCTCAGCCTGTCTGCCAGCAGCGACAACATCGCGCCTTACGGACTTCGCCTGATCGACCTGTCGACGGTTCCCGCGCTGATACCGGGCACGGCGATCGACGGCGTGCTCGACCCAGGCAGCCGAACCGATGCATACCGCTTCACCGGCAACGCGGGCGACCGGTTCTATCTCGATCTGGTTTCGGTTGCCAACACCGATGGCCGCATCCGCCTGCTGTCGCCGTTTGGCGATGAGGTCTGGAATACGGCGCTCGGCAGCGACGTCGACACCTTCGCGCTGCCGTTCGCCGGCACGTACACGCTCCTCGTCGAAGGCCGCCGCTACAACACCGACGTCCCCAACGCCTACCGCCTGAACCTGCAGCCGGTGGCCGACACCCAGCGCGCGCTGGTGATCGGACAGCCGCAGGCCGTCGACCCCGGATGGCAGCCCGCCGGCGGGCAGGTCGGCGGAGCGCTCTCGCTCAACGGCGATCGATGGATCCAGGCGCCAGCCACGCCGGCATTGGATCTGACACGCAAGGTCACGGTCGAGGCCTGGATCAATCCCGCCCCATTCCGTCAGACCTGGACGCCGGTGTTCTACAAGGGCGATGGCAACTTCCAGCAGCGCAGCTACTCGCTCTGGCTCAATGCCAACGGGTCGGTGCTGCTGTCCACGGGCGACGGCACTGAGCAATTCTTCCTGACGGCACCCGGCCTGATCACGCCCGGCACCTGGCAGCACGTCGCTGGCGTGATCGACCGCGACGCCGGCACGATGCGCATCGTGATCGACGGCGTGGCCGTGCCGCTCGCGCAGGGCACGGCCACGGTGCGCAACAACGACGCCAGCAGTGCAAGCTCGCCGCTGCTGATCGGTGCGTCGGTCGAAAACTTCTCACCCTTCGCCGGCCGCATCGACGAAGTGCGTGTCTGGAACGTCGCGCGCAGCACGGCCGACATCGCGGCCACGCGCAACGCGGCGCTCACCGGCAGCGAAGCCGGCCTGGTGTTGAACTACCGGCTCAACGACACCGGCGCCACGATCGCCGTGACCGATGCGGGGCCGGGTGGCCGCAATGGCGTCGTGGCCGGCTATGGCGGTGGGTTGCCCGACGCAGTGCAAGGCCGCATCTCGACGCCCGGCCAACAGGTGGTCTACACGCTCGATGTCACCCAGACCCGTACCGTGGTCTTCGACGCGCTGACCGATACCAACTTCACCTGGAGCCTCTCGGGCCCGAATGGCGATCTGGTGTCGGCCCGCAGCTTCCAGTCGAGCGACTCGCGTGACCGCGGTGGCTTCAATGGCTACAGCGGCGACCCGGCGCGCGGCGACCGCGTGGTCTACACGCTGGCGCCGGGGCGCTACACGCTGAGCGTGGATGCTCCGGGTGATTCGATCGGAGATTTCGCCTTCCGCCTGATCGACCTCGCCAGTGCCAACGCCATCACGCCGGGCACGGTGGTCAACGGCACGCTGAACCCCGGGAACTCGACGCAGGCATATCGCATCACGGCAGCTGCCGGGGATCGATTCCTCTTCGATCAGCTGAGTGTCACCAACGGTGATGTGCAGTGGCGGCTGATCTCGCCCACGGGCGAGCAACTGTGGAGCAACGGCTTCACTGACGTGGCCGAGCGCACCTACCTTCGGGCGGGCGCTTACACGCTGCTGATCGAGGGGCGCCGCTACACCACCGCGCCGAACGCGTTCAGCTTCAACGTAGTGCCCCGCGGCAACACGCTCGCCGAGCGCGTCACCGGCTTCGACCAGGAGTTCGCCGGGCCCGCTCTCGATCCGATCTGGACTGGCAGTGGCGGCGTACCACCGACCCTCGCAGACCGCGGCGCGCTGACCACCAGTTTCGAGGCGCTGGACGGCGCATCGGTGTTGCGCGCACAGGGCACCTTCACTTCTGGTGCCGCTGGCTACAGCCTGCTCAGCAGCAGCAATGTCACCGGCGCAGGAATCCGGTACGAGGCCCGCTTCAACACACTCACCCAGAACACCGGCGTTGCCAGCAACGAGCTGATCGGGCTGATGCTGCGCGATGCCGCAGATCCCAACGTCTGGATCGCCACGGCACTGGGCAGTGACAACAGCGGCGGCTCGCGTCAACTGCGAATCGACGCGCGCGGTCTCAGCGGCAACAACTTCTTCCAGACGACGCCCATCGCCTTCGCTGACAACACCTGGTACCGGCTGCGGCTGGAGGCGGTGTCCGGCGGCGGCTTCAGGGCGGTGCTGTCCAGCGATGCCGGCGCCGAACTCGCGACGCTGTCTTTCGGCTCGAGCAACACCGAGGACTTTGCCAGCGGCGCGCGCGCGAGCCTGTACCAGTCCAATGCCATCAGCAACGGCGCGGCCACCAAGACCGATGTCGCCATTGACTGGGCGCGCCTGACGTCGACGCCCGCGGCACCCACGCCGCTCGTGCTCGGCAACCTGGTCAACGGAAACCGCACGCTGAACACCCAGCGCGACCTCTACACCTTCACCGTCGCTGAGGACACGCAGGTGGTGATGGACCCGCGCGTCGACAACGGCTCGCTGATCTGGACGCTGACGGATGAGCGCGGCGTGATCGGAGCACTCAACTTCCAGCAGCGCAGTTCCGACTTCGGTACCAACCCGGTGATGCGCCTGAAGGCCGGCACCTACACGCTGCGCATCGACGGCAACACCACTGGGGCGTACGGCTTCAGGCTGCTCGACCTGGCCAGCGCCACGCTGTTCACGCCCGGCGCGGCGCAATCGGGGACGCTCACCCCAGGCAATTCCACCGCGCTCTACGCCTTCGACGCCATAGCGGGTGACAAGGTCTACTTCGACATGCAGTCGGTCACCAATGGCGATTCGAGCTGGCGGCTCATCAGCCCGAGTGGCGATCAGCGGTGGCTCATCAGCCTGGGCAGCGATGTCGACTTCACCACGCTCGACCAGACGGGTCGCTGGGTGCTGGTGCTCGAGGGTCGGCGCTACCAGGCGGCGTCGACGAATGCGTTCCGGTTCAACGTCCAGCCGGCGGTCACGCCGACCGCTGCGCTGACCATCGGCCAACGGGTCGACGGCGCGATTGCCAAGACGGGTGATCGATCAAGCTACACCTTCAGCCTGGCTCAGCGCTCTCGCCTTCTGTTCGATGCGCTGTCCGACTCGACCACGCTGTCGTGGTCGCTCACCGGACCACGCGGCATCGTCGTCGGCCGCGATGACGCCAATCGAGTGGGGTTCCTGGGGGAAGCCCGAACGCTGCGCAGCTCGGACTCGAACGATGTCGGCAGTGGCAACGCATCGCTCGACCTCATTGCCGGCAACTACACACTCACCATCGATGGCGCGGCCGATGCCACCGGCACCTTTGCGTTCAGGCTGCTCGACCTCACGTCGGCCACCGCCCTCGTACTCGGCACCGCGCAGACCGGTTCGCTCAGCCCCGGCAACGAGACCGACCTCTACAAGTTCACTGCCGCCGCCGGTGACAAGTTCTTCTTCGACGCGCAGGCCATCACCAACAGCAACTCGAGCTGGCGCTTGTTCGGGCCTGGCGGCAACCTGGTCTTCTGGGACAACGTCTCCACCGATCAGGATGTTCTGACGCTGTCCGATGCCGGCACCTACGTGCTCGCCATCGAAGGCCGCTCCACCCAGACCGCGGCCAACGACTACCGCTTCCTGGTTCAACCCCTGCCCGATGCTCCTCCGGTGCGCATCACCGCGCTCGAAGTCACTCCGGCGCCCGACCTGAAGCCTCTGAACCTCCAAGTCACATCGGCCGGCGCCATCGAGGCCGGCAGCACC
>JAIXYO010000040.1 GCA_027490215.1 Rubrivivax sp. | reverse complement strand
TTCTCGCTGAGGCCAGATTGCCCTGATCAGCTCAGGACGATGGCGAGCCTCGGTGAGGCAGCGAAATTCAAGGCAATGTTGACCACCTGCGACTGAGCATCGGGCGCATCGCAGGCCACCACGTTGCGCTGCGGCATGCTGCGCAGCCAGGTCAACTGGCGCTTGGCCAGCTGCCGTGTGGCCGCGACGCCGCGTTCGGGCAGGTCACTCAGATCGTCGGCTTCCAGCGCCTCCCAGGTCTGCCGGTAGCCGACGCAGCGCATCGAGGGCAGGTCGGCGTGCAGGTCACCACGTTGCATCAGCGCATGCACTTCATCGACCAGGCCTGCATCCAGCATCTGCGAGAAACGCGCTTCGATGCGCTGGTGCAGCCAGGCGCGGTCGCTCGGCTCCAGCGAGATCAGCGGCGGCGTGTCAACCGCGGTCTTCTGTTGGTGGAATGACGACAAGGGCAGGCCGCTGACGCGATGCACTTCCAGCGCGCGCTGGATGCGTTGCCGGTCCCCAGGCGGCAAGCGCGCTGCGGTGACCGGATCGACGCGCTTGAGCTCGCGGTAAAGCGCATGCAGCCCTTCGCGCTCGCATTGTTCGTCGAGTGCTGCGCGCACCGCGCGGTCGGCCGCAGGCATGGCGTCCAGGCCTTCGAACAGTGCCTTGAAGTACAGCATCGTGCCGCCCACCAGCAAGGGCAGGTGGCCACGCAAGCGAATCTCGCCGATCAGCCGCTGCGCATCGCCCACGAAGCGGGCCGCGGAGTAAGCCTCGCTGGGGTCGATGATGTCGATCAGGTGGTGCGGAACCGCTGCGCGCTCAGCCGCGGTGGGCTTGGCGGTACCGATGTCCATGCCGCGGTAGACCAGCGCGGAGTCGACGCTGATGATCTCGACCTGCCGCGGCGGCTGCTGGTTGGCGAATGCCTGCGCGATCGCCAGCGCCGCCGAAGTCTTGCCGGTGGCGGTAGCGCCCGCCAGGCACAGCACGCCGGCCAGCCCGCTGGGTGTTGATGGAGGCCGAGTTGATGTGTCAGAGTCCTGACCTGTGGCGTCGATTGCAGTGGCTGCTGTGGTGTCTTTCACCCGGCGATTGTCGACCAGGGGTGGGGCGGTCAACGCCAATCGATGGCTGGCCACGGCAGACTGGTTCATCATGGCGTCTGGATCACAGCGGAGAGAGCGATGGCCGTGCGCGAAATTCTGAAAATGGGCGACCCGCGTCTGTGGCGGATCGCGCAACCGGTGTCGGCCTTCAACACGCGGGAGCTGGACGCGCTGCTCACCGACATGTTCGACACCATGGAGGCGGCCCACGGGGCTGGGCTGGCGGCGCCGCAGATCGGCGTCGACCTGGCCGTGGTGATCTTCGGCTTCGAGCACAGCACGCGCTATCCCGATGCCGAGGCGGTGCCGCAGACAGTGCTGATCAACCCGAAGATCGTGCATCTGGGCGATGCCGAGGAGGAAGGTTGGGAGGGCTGCCTGTCGGTGCCCGGCATGCGGGGCGTGGTGCCACGTGTCGCGCACATCCGCTACAGCGGCTTTGATTCGAAAGGCCTGCCGATCGAGCGCGAAGTAACCGGTTTTCATGCGCGGGTGGTCCAGCACGAGTGCGATCACCTGCTCGGCGTGCTGTACCCGATGCGGATGCGCGATCTCAGGCGGTTCGGCTACACCGAAGTGCTGTTTCCCGACCTGGCTGACCAGGGCGACGACTGAGCTCCCCGCGCGCGACATGTAAAGCTGTGTTGCAGTCGCTTGCCGGTGTCGGCGCCGTCCTCGGACGGCGCGTTGACCGGTAGATGACGAACCAAGCCACCCTGTCCAAAGACGGTTTCATCTCACGCCCGGCCGCAGCGCTGTTGGCGATCCCTGCGCTTTGCGCCCTTCTGCTCGCTGCTTCCACCCCGGTGACGGCCCAGCCGGCCGGAGGTTTCGAGGGCAACACGTTTTCCACGGCCGACAGCAGCCAGGTCGCTGCCCCGAGCCGCGCGGGCCGCCTGTCTGAAATCACTGGGCAGGTCTGGCTTTTCAATCCGGAGCAGCGCGAGTGGGTGAGCGCCGAGCGCAACCGGCCGCTGACCACGGGCGATCGCCTGACCACCGACCGCTCAGCGCACGCCGAGATTCGTGTGGGCTCGACCGTGGTGCGGCTGGACGGTGACACCGAGTTCGAAGTGCTGAGCCTCGATGACGAGAGCTTGCAACTGCAGCTGAACCGCGGTGCTGCCCAGGTGCAATTGCGTGACAGCGAATGGGCGCAGCAGTTCGAAATGGTGACCGAGGAGGGCCGTTTCCGCACCGACCGACCCGGCAACTACCGCTTCGACCGCATCGGCAGCCGAACCCAGGCCACTGCGCTGAGCGGCCGACTGTTCTATGAAGGCCAGCAACAGGCGCTGACCATCGAGAGCGGCCAGCGCGCCGAGTTCCTGTTCGATGGCAACGGCCGCGCGCAGTACGCCATCATCGAGCCCAAGCGCGATGCCTTCGCCGCCTGGAACAACGAGCGCGACCGCATCGATCGCGCGGCCTCGATCTCGCAGCGTTACGTGTCGCCCGAAATGACCGGTGCCGAGGAGCTCGACCGCCACGGGCGCTGGGAAGAAGACGCCGAGTACGGGCCGCTGTGGATACCGAGCGGTGTGGCACCAGGCTGGGCGCCGTACACCACCGGCCGCTGGGCCTGGGTGCAGCCCTGGGGCTGGACCTGGGTCGATGCCTCGCCCTGGGGATTCGCGCCCTTCCACTATGGCCGCTGGGTGCAGCGGGGGCCGTTCTGGGCCTGGTCACCTGGCCGTTATGTGGCACGGCCCGTCTACGCGCCAGCGCTGGTCGGCTGGGTGGGTGGGCCGCCGGTCTATCGCCCAGGCGTCACCATCGACATATCGATCGGTGGAGGTGGCAGGCGTCACTGGTACCCACTGAGCCCGCGCGATCGGTATGTGCCGGCATACCGAAGCAACCCGCGCCATGAACGCGAGTGGAGCCGGCCGCAACGCTCGGACCGTGACCATGGGCGGGATCGTGATGAGCGACCCATCTATGCACCGCCGCAACCGCGTTTCGATCGAGGTGGGCCTGATCGTGGCGCCAACTTCCCGCCGCGATTCGACGGCAGGCCAGACGATGCGCGGCCGGACCGCCGGGATCGTGGACGCCCGGACGATCGCGGCGACAGGCGACGCGACGGAGCCGACAGACCTCACCAAGCCGGGCCCGCAACCGCGCCGCCGCGCGAGCAATCGGGTCGTCCGGAGCCGTTTGTCAGGCCGTCGAACCCGTTGCCGGCCGCGCCCGCCATCGTGGTTCCCGGTGATCTCGGGCAGGACCGCGGACGCCCCCCGCGTGATGAACCACGCCGCCCGGACCGGGACCGCGATGTCCGTCCCGCGGCGCCGCCAGCGCCCGTGGCGCCCGCAGCCGCAGCGGCGCCGGCCGTCCTCGCCCCCGCGCCAGCAGTTCGCCCCGCGATGCGCGAAGACGACCGCCGAGGCCGTTCGAACGAGGAGGTCCGTCAGCCGATGGACCGCTCTGGCGACGGGCGCTACGGCGGGGCTGCGCGCAATGACCGCGGCGACCGGCCGGATCGCCAAGACCGCCAGGGTCGGGATGGTCGCGACAACAACCGTGGCGATCGACCCGATCCGCGCAACGGGAACTAGTGCGGTGCGCCGAGCTGTCACCGAAGCATGCGACCATGTTTCCCAGGATGACACACGCTCTGCATCAGCGCCTTCAGCACCACGCGGCCGAGTTGGACGATCAGCCGATCACCCTTGGTGCCCTGGCGCAGGCGCACGGGCCTGCGCTGCCGGGCTCGCTGCTGGTGCTGGTGTCAGCGCCCTGCGTCCTGCCGATTCCGGGCATCGGCAACGTGCTTGGCCTCGCGCTGATGGTCATGGCGTTGGCCATGTGGCGCGGCCAAGACTGGGCGGTCCTGCCCGCGCGCGTGGCCCGTCTGGAGATCTCTGCGCGCGCGGCTCGATGGGTGTTGCTGCTCCTGGCCCACATCTACAAGCAGGCTGGACGCTGGTCGCGCGAACGACTTTGCCATCTGACAGTGCTGCAGCGCCGCACCTGGGTGGCGCCCAAGTTGGCGCTGATGGGCGTGGTGATCTTCCTGCCTCTGCCTTTCGGCAACGTCCTCCCGGCGCTGGCGATCGTGGTGCTGGGGGTCGGCATCGCGTTCCGTGACGGCCTGGCGGTGTTGTCCGCTGTCGGCCTGGCGGTGGC
>JAIXYO010000007.1 GCA_027490215.1 Rubrivivax sp. | reverse complement strand
GCCTTCGCGCAGCGCCTCGGGCGCGGCGCCCTGGGCGCCTTCCAGCGCGTTGAGCATCTTCATCGCGCCGCTGACGACCGTGTTGTATTGCATGCGGTCGTAGTCGCTCGTCACCTGCCGCAGCAGGCTGTGCATCTCCAGGCGCAGCGCCCCCGCGCCACTGGCCTGCCGGGGTGCGGCCATGATCGCGTCGCGGTGCTTCAGGCCGAAGGCCCAGACGCGCCGCAGGAAGCGCGCGGCGCCCTCGGCGCCGCTGTCGCTCCAGGCCGCGCTCTGGTCGGGCGGGCCGGCGAACATCACGAAGACGCGCGCCGTGTCGGCGCCGAAGCGGGCGATGATGTCCTTGGGCTCGACGACGTTGTTCTTGCTCTTGGACATCTTCTCGATGCCGCCCGTCTGCACCGGCAGACCGTCGGCCTTGGCCACCGCGCCGGTGGGCTGGCCCTTGTCGTCGGTCTGGATCTCGACTTCGCTCGGGTAGAACCAGGTCTTCTTGCCGCTGGCGTCTTCGCGGTAGAAGCTCTCGTTCAGCAGCATGCCCTGCGTGAACAGGTTCTTGAACGGCTCGCTGAAGCTCACCAGCTTCAAGTCGCGCATCGCCTTCGTCCAGAAGCGTGCATAGAGCAGGTGCAGCACCGCATGCTCGATGCCGCCGATGTACTGGTCCATCGGCATCCAGTACTCGGCGCGGGCGTCGATCATCGCGCCCTCGCTGTCGGGGCAGCAGTAGCGCAGGTAGTACCAGCTGCTGTCGACGAAGGTGTCCATGGTGTCCGTCTCGCGCCGGGCGGGCTGGCGGCAGCTCGGGCAGGGCACGTTCAGGAAGGCTTCGCACTTGTTCAGCGGGTTGCCGCTGCCGTCGGGCACCAGGTCTTCGGGCAGCAGCACCGGCAGGTCTTTTTCCGGCACCGGCACCGGGCCGCAGCTGGGGCAGTGGATGATGGGGATCGGCGTGCCCCAGTAGCGCTGGCGGCTGATGCCCCAGTCGCGCAGCCGCCAGGTCGTCTTCTTCTCGCCCAGGCCGCGCTCGGCCAGCGCGGCGGCGATCGCATCCACCGCCTCGGCATGCGGCAGGCCGCTGTAGTTGCCGCTGTTGATGCTGATGCCGCGCGTCTTGTCGGCGTACCAGTCCTGCCAGCGCTGGTCGTCGAAGTGCTCGCCGTCGACGTGCACCACCGGCAGCAGTTCGATGCCGTATTTCTTGGCAAAGGCCCAGTCGCGCTCGTCGTGCGCGGGCACGCCCATCACGGCGCCGTCGCCGTAGCTCATCAGCACGTAGTTGCCCACCCACAGCGGCACCTCGCGCTCCACCAGCGGGTGCTTCACGCTCAGGCCCAGCGGCACGCCGGTCTTTTCCTTCAGCGCGAGTTCGGCTTCGGTGGTGCCGCCCTTCTTGCATTCTTCGATGAAGGCGGCCACCTTCGCGTCGCGCTGCGCCACCAGGGCGGCCAGCGGGTGCTCGGGCGCCACGGCCACGAAGGTGGCGCCCATCAGCGTATCGGCGCGGGTGGTGAAGACGTGCAGCAAGCCGCTTTGCACCAGCGCGCCGGTCTCGTCGCGGATCTCGTGCGGAAACGCCAGCCGCACGCCCGTGCTCTTGCCGATCCAGTGCTCCTGCATCAGCCGCACGCGCTCGGGCCAGCCGGGCAGGTGGTGCTGCACCTGATCAAGCAGTTCGTCGGCGTAGGCGGTGATCTTCAGGTAGTAGCCCGGGATCTCGCGCTTTTCGACGGTGGCGCCGCTGCGCCAGCCCTTGCCGTCGATCACCTGTTCGTTGGCGAGCACGGTCTGGTCGACCGGGTCCCAGTTGACGACCTGGGTGCGCCGCTCGGCGATCCCTGCTTCCAGCATCTTCAGGAACAGCCACTGGTTCCAGCGGTAGTACTCGGGCCGGCATGTGGTGACCTCACGGCTCCAGTCGATCGCCAGACCCATCGCCTGCATCTGACCCTTCATGTGGGCGATGTTGTCGTAGGTCCACTGGGCAGGCGGCACCTTGTTCTTCATGGCCGCGTTTTCGGCCGGCAGGCCGAAGGCGTCCCAGCCCATCGGCATCAGCACGTTGTGGCCCTTCATCCGCAGCTGCCGCGTCAACATGTCGTTGATGGTGTAGTTGCGCACGTGGCCCATGTGCAGCTTGCCGCTCGGGTAAGGCAGCATCGAGCAGGCGTAGAACTTCGGCTTGGGCTGTCCGTGGCTGTCCAGAGCCCCTTCGCAGACGCGATAGGCGTCGCGTGCGTTCCAGGCGGTCTGCGCCGCGCGTTCGACCTCGGTCGGCTTGAAATCGGGATTCATGAGGGGGCGCAATGCGCTCGGGGACGTGAGATTTCATTATAGGAAGCGACCCCGGCTGGCCACGGGTCGGGCCGCGGCGCCTACACTGCGCAGGCTTGTCGGGGCGCCGCAGACCGTGGGTCGGCGGCTGAGACCACATTGATGTGGAACCCGCTGAACCTGATCGGGGTCATGCCCGCGTAGGAATCAAGTGCAGCGGCCATCATGGCGGGGTACCCATCCTGCTGCGGTGCCAGGCAAGCGCAAAACGACACGCCACCTGGAGCTGACATGGCCAAGCAAGCACAACACGTCGACACCGCCGCACTGTCGCAGCGCATCACCCGCACGCCGTTTCCCGGCTCGCGCAAGATTTACCTCGAAGGCCAGCGCCCCGACATCCGCGTGCCGTTCCGCGAGATCACGCTCAGCGACACGCTGGTGGATGACGGTGCCGGCGGCTCTCGTCGCGAACCCAACCCGCCCTTGCGCGTTTACGACGCGTCGGGCCCGTACACCGACCCGCAGGCCGCGATCGACATCACCCGCGGCCTGCCGCCCTTGCGCGCCGCGTGGATCGCCGACCGTGCCGACACGGTGGCGTTGCCCGGCATCAGCAGCGCCTATGGCCGCGAGCGCCTGCACGACCCGAAACTGACCGCGCTGCGCATGGCGCAGGCGCCGCTGCCACGCGTGGCCAAGCCGGGCGCCAACGTTTCGCAAATGCACTACGCTCGGCGCGGCATCGTCACGCCCGAGATGCACTACATCGCGGTGCGCGAGAACCTGGTCAAGGCGCAGTTGCGCGAGCGTCTGGCGACCGAGCGCGTGCCCAAGCGCGGCCATTCCTTCGGCGCCAACCTGCAGGACATCACGCCGGAATTCGTGCGCGACGAGGTCGCACGTGGCCGTGCGGTGATCCCGAACAACATCAACCACCCCGAGAGTGAGCCGATGATCATCGGCCGCAACTTCCTGGTGAAGGTCAACGCCAACATCGGCAACTCGGCGGTCACCTCCAGCATCGAGGAGGAGGTCGACAAGCTGGTGTGGTCGATACGCTGGGGCGCCGACACGGTGATGGACCTGTCGACCGGCGAGAACATCCACGAAACGCGCGAATGGATCCTGCGTAACTCGCCCGTGCCCATCGGCACCGTGCCCATCTACCAGGCATTGGAGAAGGTGCACGGCAAGGCCGAGGACCTGACCTGGGAGCTGTTCCGCGACACGCTGATCGAGCAGGCCGAGCAGGGTGTCGACTACTTCACCATCCACGCCGGCGTGCGGCTGGCCTACATCCCGCTGACTGCGGAGCGGCTCACAGGCATCGTTTCGCGTGGTGGATCAATCATGGCCAAGTGGTGCTTGTCGCACCACCGCGAGAGCTTCCTGTACGAGCACTTCGACGAGATCTGCGAAATCATGAAGGCCTACGACGTGTGCTTCTCTCTCGGCGACGGCCTGCGCCCCGGCTCGATTGCCGACGCCAACGACGAAGCGCAATTCGCTGAACTGCACACCCTGGGCGAGCTGACACAGATCGCCTGGAAGCACGACGTGCAGGTGATGATCGAAGGCCCCGGCCACGTGCCGCTGCAGCTGATCAAGGAGAACGTCGAGAAGCAGCTCGAGGCCTGCTACGAGGCGCCGTTCTACACGCTGGGCCCGCTGATCACCGACATCTCACCGGGCTACGACCACATCTCATCGGCGATGGGCGCGGCCAACATCGGCTGGTACGGCACCGCCATGCTGTGCTACGTGACGCCGAAGGAGCACCTGGGCCTGCCCAACCGCGACGACGTGAAGCAGGGCCTGATCGCCTACAAGATCGCTGCGCACGCGGGGGATCTGGCGAAGGGCTTTGCCGGTGCGCAGATGTGGGACAACGCGGTGTCGAAGGCGCGCTTCGAGTTCCGCTGGGAAGACCAGTTCAAGCTGGCCATCGACCCCGACACCGCGATGGCGTACCACGACGAAACGCTGCCGAAGGAGAACGCCAAGGTGGCGCACTTCTGCTCGATGTGCGGACCAAAGTTCTGCTCGATGAAGATCTCGCAGGAGGTGCGCGATTTCGCTCGGTTGCAGAAGGCCGAGGCCCCAGCCTCAGCCGCCTCGCCGGTGATCCAGATCCATGCCGCGCTGGAAGAAAAGGCGCAGCAGTTCCGCGAAGGGGGCGGTCAGATCTACCTCTGACGAGCCCTGGGGCGTCAGGCGGCGATCTGTGCCGCCTGCGCCGCGGTTGCGGCGTCCAGGCACTTGTTGCACTTGCCGAGGCCGCGCAGCCGCGGGTCTGGCCTGCCCTCGCCCGTCTTGAAGTTCGCCTGGCAGCGACGGCAGACGTACATCTTCGAACTCGACATCATGGGTTTGATGCCAGGTTCGGACGAGGGCCGGGCAGCCGAATACTCGGCCTGGGTTTGCCGCAGCTTGATGTTTTCAGCGCTGGCGGCGATCGGGTTGGGGGCGGAATTCGGTGTAGTCTTGGTTCGTTGTGTGGCCATGGCGCGGGAGTAGACCTCTCAGGTTGAGCCGGCACGTCGGGGCAAGAACGTACCAACGAAAACCCGTATTGTCCCTGCTGTGACGAAATCCCGCTGAAACGGAGTGATCTTCGAGTTGTGAGCAGGCGTTACAGGCGCGCGTGGCCCACGCAAGGCCGTGTGTGGGAGCCAGTCGGCGCGCAACTCAACGGCGGCTTTTGAATAAACAGCGCCATGCCTCGAAGCAGGCGGCCGAGTTCTGGGTTTGACTCCAGATACGGCGCCGGCTTTCCGACCCATGCAGCCAGAGCGATGCTGGCGGCGCAGCCAAGAACCAGCGCGGCGCGGAGCGTGACCGCCCTTGTGAAAACGCCCGCCTTGACGGACTGTTCATGCAAGGGAATCGCAGAGATGGGCATGGCGGCGCGCCCGGTCATATCGGCAGCATGCAACCCTGAACGCATCGCCTCACCCCAACCACTTCCCCAAAAACCCGAACGTCCGATCCCAGGCCTGCTGTGCCCACACCGGATCGAACTGAGTCTGCGCAAGCCGCCCCGGTCCCACGGCGGTTTCGTTGGCAAAGGCGTGGTGCGCCAGGTAGCGGTGGAACTCGAAGTCCACGCTGGCCTCGCGCAGCTTGGCTTCCAGCGCATCGACGGTGGCGATCGTGAAGAACTCATCCTGCGTGGCCCAGTGGCCGAGCAGCGGCGCCTTGATCTTCGTGGCGTCGATGTATTCCAGCGGTGGGCAGCCGTACCAGACGACGCCTGCGTCGGCCTCGGGCGTGGCGCACAGGCCGAGCAGCGTCAGCGCGCCACCCATGCAGAAGCCGGTGATACCGACCTTGGGACTCACGTGGCCGCTGCCCTGCTTGAGGTGCAGCACCGCGCCGCGGATGTCCTGGGACGCAGCGTCGCCGAAGTTCAGGCCGCTCATCAGGTGGTGGGCCTCCTCGGCCTCCAACGTCAGCTGGCCGCGATACAGGTCGGGCACCAGCGCGCGGTAGCCGGCCTGTGCCAGCCGGTCGGCCACGCCGCGGATTTGCTGATTCACGCCCCACCATTCCTGGATGACGACGATGCCGGGCGCATTGACAGGGTTCGCTGGCTCGGCGAGGTAGCCTGAGGCCGTCTGCCCGTCAGGGCGCTGAAACTGGATCGTGGTGCCCATGGGCGGTCTCCTTAGGTGGTTCGACGCTCGGCGTCGAGGTGTTGGTGGCGGGCCGTCAGGCCCGCCGCGAGTCGATTGGCAGCGCCACCCCGCAGGCCTCCAGAGCCTGGGCGACTGCGCCACGGCTCACCGGCTTCAACAGGAAGGCATCGCAGCCTGCCAGCTCGGCGCGCACGCGTTCTACCGGACGCGCCGAGCCGGTGACGACGATCAGCGCGGATACGGTGTCGCTGGCGTGGGTGGGCGGCGCCTTGACGCGGCTGCACAGGTCGTGGGCGGCCGGCGCGGCTGAGCCGTCAAAGATGAGGTTGAGGAAGGCCACGGCATAGCGCTTGGCAGCGAGCATGCGCACCGCCTGCATCGTGCTTTGCACCGGGTGCGTGCGAAAACCGAATACCTCGAGCAGAGCGCACAGCTGCTCGCGAGCCGAATCGTCGCCCTCCAGCACCAGTGCGTCAGAAGGCGTTGCTGCGGGCACCGGCTGACCCTTGCTGGCCAGCAGAGTGCGCCGCACCTGCGCACGCCGTTGCGCCTTGGCGGCGGCCGTCGCGACCGGTGGCGTGCTCGCAGGCGTTGCGCCGCGGCGGGGTGGCGGCGATGCGGCTGCCGCCGGGGGGTGCTCAGGTGGCAGGTAGGGGAACGGTACCTGTAGATCGGCCAGGATCACGCCGGGCGGTAGCGCGTTGGCAAAGGCTGCTTCGTCGTCGCTGGGTTTCGCAGGCGACTCGAACTCGCGCAGCTGCAAGGGTGGCAGCGGCGGCAGCGGCGTCTCGGGTTCGCGCGTCGCGGCGGGATGATGCGCGTCGGCATGGCCACCGAGGCCACCGGTGCGCGAATTGAACCAGCGCTGCAGTTCCGGCTCGTCCAGGTGTACTGACGGCGTCGTGTCGGCGTCGAGCTCCATCTGCGTCAGGTTGACGAAGGTCTCGGAGTGCTCCTCAGCCGCTTGCCGTACTGTGCCGCGCAGGGTTGCACCGCAGGTGGTGCAGATGCTGGCGTCAGGCAGGTTCAGCCGGACACATGACGGGCACACGTTGAACGGGGTCATACCCCATTCTGGCCGAGCCGTTCTTCAGCGCAAGTCCCACGTCACGAGCCGCGCCGTGCGCCCGTGTCACGCGAGAGTGTGTTACCCGATCAGGCGGGCGCTGATCTGTTGCGGCTGGTCCACCCGCCACGGGTTCAGCCCGGCAGGCACCGCATGCGCGCCGTAGCCCCAGCTGACGAGCGCAGCCGGGCAGCCGGCGGCCACGGCCGCCAGGATGTCGGGCGGTGCGTCGCCGACCATCAGCAGCTCCGATGTCGACACCCCCAGGTGCGCGGCTGTGGTCTGCAGCATCAGCGGCGAGGGCTTGCGCTGCGCTGTCGAATCGGCGCCTTGGAGATGAGACAGCCAGGGCAGCAGGCCGGCTGCCTCGACGACGGCGCGTGCCAGCTGTGTCGGCTTGTTGGTGACCAGCGCCAGGGGGTAGCCATGCGCGCTCAGCTGACGCAGCAGCTCAGCGATGCCGGGGTAGACATGCCCATGCGCCAGAGGCGATGCAAGCGTTGCCGCGTCGAAGCCGGCACGCAGCGTCTCTCGCAGGGCCAGATCGTCCGGTGACACGCCTTGTGCCTCCAACGCGCGGGAAATCAGCGCGTCCGGGCCATCGCCAATCCAGCTGCGAACGGTTGTCAGATCGAAGCGTTGGAGCCCCGAGGCCGCCAGTGCCGTGTTGACCGCGTGGCCGATGTCAGCCGCGCTGTCGATCAGTGTGCCGTCGAGGGCGAAGGCGACCGCGCTGATCGCGCGCAGTTCAGCAGGCATGCGGCTGTCGAGCTCAGGCGCGACGAGCCAGTGCGCCAGCGATTGCGTTGGCGCGGATCGCCGCGATCGATTCGGCATAGCGCCCGCCGCTGAAAACCGCTGAGCCGGCGACCAGAGTGTCGGCACCGGCGTTGCCGACGCGCTGTGCGTTGTCGGCCTTGACGCCGCCATCGACTTCCAGCCAGATGTCGCCGCCGGTGGCATCGATGCGCTTTCGCACCGCGTCGATCTTCGGCAGCACATGCTCAATGAAGCTCTGACCGCCAAAGCCGGGGTTGACCGACATCAGCAGCACCAGATCGAGCTCATCGAGCACGTAGTCGAGGCAGTTCAGCGGCGTCGCCGGGTTGAGCACCAGCCCGGCCTTCAAGCCGAACGAGTGGATCAGCTGGATCGTGCGGTCGACGTGTTCACTGGCTTCGGGGTGAAACGAGATGATCGAGGCGCCGGCCTGCGCGAACATCGGGATCAGTGCATCGACCGGCTTGACCATCAGGTGCACATCGATGGGCACCGGCTGGCCGTCTTTCACCGCGTAGGGCTTGATCGCCTGACAGACCAGCGGCCCCACCGTCAGGTTGGGCACATAGTGGTTGTCCATCACGTCGAAATGGATGACGTCGGCGCCAGCGGCGATCACCGCGGTGACTTCCTCGCCGAGACGGGCAAAGTCGGCAGACAACAGGCTCGGCGCGATGCGCATGGTGGGGCTGGGCATGGAGACTCTCTTCAAAAGCGGGGGTGGCCGCGTCGTGCACCAGCGGTGCCAGCGGGATCAGGCACCGATTTTCCCGCTGTTCGTCGCGTGGCGCGCCGGCTTTTGCATCAAGCCAACGCCGCCAAGTCACTTCGCCTGGGCTCGGCAGCCCTTGACCAGGTCGAGCGCCGGTTCGTAGACGCTGGTCTGCACGTCGAGCAGGCCCAGCATCGTGTGGAACAGGTTGTCGTGCGTGGCGCGCTGCGCGGCCCGGGTGCGCAGGCAGGCGAGGTCGATCTGACGGCTCTCGGTGAACGACGGCGACAGCCACATCACCATCGGCACCTGCGTCTGCTGGATCGGTGCGATGGCGTACGGCAGGCCATGCAGGAACAGGTTGTTCTCGCCCAGCGACTCGCCGTGATCCGACGCATACAGCAAGGCGGTGTCGTAGCGCTCGCTCTGCGATTGCAGGAAGCGGATCGCGTCGGCCAGCACATGGTCGGTGTAGGCGATCGAGTTGTCGTAGGAATTGACGACCGCTTCCGTCGAGCATTTGCGCAGCTCGGCGGTGTCGCAGGTCGGTGTGTACCGCTTGAATTTGTCGGGCGCGCGCCGGTGGTAGGCCGGGCCATGGCTGCCCATCTGGTGCAACACGATCAGGTGGTTGCCCTTGCCATCGGCCACTTCGTCCGCCAGGCCTTTCAACAGGATCTCGTCCATGCACTCGCGGCCGCTACACAGCGCGGGGTCGGGGGTGTCGACCATCTTCCGGCTCGGCAGGCCATCGCACACGCCCTTGCACCCCGACTGGTTGTCTCGCCACTGCACGTCGAATCCGGCCCTGTTCACGACATGCAGCAGCGACTCTTCGCCGCGGATGCGGTCCTCGTCGTAGTCGCGCCGCCCGATCCGCGAGAACATGCAGGGCAGCGAGGTTTCGGTGTTGGTGCCGCAGCTGCCCACATCGCTGAAGTTGACGACATCGAGCGCGGCCAATTCGGGTGTTGTCTGCCGCGCGTAGCCATTCAGCCCCCAGTTCATCGCACGCGCGGTTTCGCCCACGACCAGCACGAACAGCAGCGGCTTGCTGCGCCCGGCCCAGGCGGGGCCGGCCACCGCGTCCGTGCCGACCGGCACCAGCGGCTTGGTCGCCTGGACCGCGTCGGCGGTGGCGACACGCGCCAGCGAGTAAACATAGTTGGCCGGCGTGATCAGGTAGCGCATCGATTTGTTGGACCGCATCAGCGACGACAAGTCCTTCGACACCGACATGACCGCGCCGATGCCGACCAACATCGCGGCGATGAACGCGCCCAGGCGCCAGGGAATCGCCGTCCGCCAGGGCCGATCGCGCACCAGTGTGACCCACACCAGCGCCGCCGGAATCCCAGCCTGCCAGGCCAGGTGCGTCAGCATGTCCCAGGCCAGCAAGTCACGCGCTTCGCCGACATCGGTATTCACCAGGTTGCGCAGCATCGTCGGGTCCAGGAACACCGAGTACTTGCCCATGAAGTAGGTCGCGAAGGCGGTGCATACCAGCAGCAGGATCAGCACCGGCTTGGCGGTTCGGCGCGTGACGACCAGGCACAACAGGAGGAAGTGCACCATCACCAGCAGCACGAACACGGCGACGCCGAAGCGCCAGGTCCCTGGGTCGCTGGGCGATCGATCCGCCAGCGCGCTGGCCCAGAACGACTGGTTGCAGACCACAACGAAATACACGCTGACCCACAGCGCCAGCGTTTCGGTCGACAGCGCCCAGGTCTTATGCGTGCCCCGTGGGCTGCCGGTTGATGAACGCATGATCGTGTCCAGGTAGCGTGGGAGGGAGAGACGAACCTGTCAGCACTGCAGGCGTGCCAGACAAGCACTGTCGGGCAGTGACCCGCATGCAAACAAGAGATCGTGGAGGCGGGGGCTTAACCATCGATGAACCCGCCATGCGCTGGATGCTCAGTTGGCAAAGGCGGCGATCCCTGTCATCGCCCGGCCGAGGATCAGTGCGTGGATGTCGTGCGTGCCTTCGTAGGTGTTGACCACTTCGAGGTTGACCAGGTGCCGTGCGATGCCGTATTCGTCGCTGATGCCGTTGCCGCCAAGCATGTCGCGCGCCATCCGCGCGATGTCGAGGGACTTGCCGCAGGAGTTGCGCTTGAGCATCGAGGTGATCTCGGGTGCGGCGGTTCCCTCGTCCTTCATGCGGCCCAGGCGCAGACAGGCCTGCAGGCCAAGCGAGATCTCGGTCTGCATGTCGGCGAGCTTCTTCTGGATCAGCTGGTTGGCCGCCAGCGGGCGGCCGAACTGATGCCGGTCAAGCACATACTGGCGCGCCCGGAACCAGCAGTCCTCGGCCGCCCCGAGCGTCCCCCAGGCGATGCCGAAGCGAGCACTGTTCAGGCAGGTGAACGGGCCTTTGAGGCCGCGGATGTCGGGGAAGGCGTTCTCCTCCGGGCAGAACACCCCGTCCATCGCGATCTGCCCGGTGATGCTGGCGCGCAGCCCGACCTTGCCGTGCAGCGTCGGCGCGCTGAGGCCGGCCGTGCCCCGGTCGAGGATGAAGCCACGAATCTCGCCGGCATCGTCCTTGGCCCAGACGACGAACACATCAGCGATCGGGCTGTTGGTGATCCAGGTCTTGGTGCCCGTCAGGCTATAGCCACCCGGCACGCTAACCGCCCGCGTCATCATGCTGCCCGGGTCGGAGCCGTGATCGGGCTCGGTCAGGCCGAAGCAGCCGATCGCCTCACCGGTGGCCAGCTTCGGCAGGTAGCGCTGCTTCTGCGCTTCGGTGCCAAACGCGTGAATCGGCAGCATCACCAGCGAGCTTTGCACGCTCATCATCGAGCGGTAGCCGGAGTCGACTCGCTCGACCTCGCGGGCCACCAGACCGTAGCAGACGTGGTTCATGCCGGCGCCGCCGTATTCGGGCGGAATCACGATGCCGAGCAGACCGAGCTCACCCATCTCACGAAAGATCGACGTGTCGGTGGTTTCGTGGCGGAAGGCCTCGAGCACCCGCGTGGCCAGCCGCTGCTGGCAGTAGGCGGCTGCCGCTTCGCGCACGGCGCGCTCGTCACCGGACAGCTGCGTGTCCAGCAGCAGCGGGTCATCCCAGGCGAAGCGGGCAGATGGGAGAGGGTTCATGCGGAAGCTCCGTGTGGCCTGGATCCGTGGGCGCTGATCATGCCCTTGAATTGCGCATATCGATCTTTGCGGTGCGAGTTGACCCGGGCGTGGAAAATACGCGCTTTGTCGATCCGGCCCCACCCATGAGTGCATTCAACGAAGAGCGCGTGCTGAGCGTCCACCACTGGACCGACCGGCTGTTCAGTTTCACCACCACCCGCGACCCGAGCCTGCGCTTCAGCAACGGCCATTTCACGATGATCGGCCTGCGCGTCGACGGCAAGCCCCTGCTGCGCGCTTACAGCATCGTCAGCCCGAACCATGACGACACGCTCGAATTCCTCAGCATCAAGGTCCCCGACGGCCCGCTGACCTCGCGGCTTCAGCACATCAAGGTCGGTGACACCATCATCGTCGGCAAGAAGCCCACCGGCACCTTGCTGATCGACTACCTGCTGCCCGGCAAACGGCTTTACCTGATCGGCACCGGCACCGGCGTGGCGCCTTTCCTCAGCATCATCCGCGACCCCGACACCTACGAGCGCTTCGAGAAGGTGATCCTGGTGCACGGTGTGCGCGAGGTGAAGGAACTGGCTTATCACAGCTACCTCAGCGAGGACCTGCCGGTGCACGAATTCCTCGGCGAGATGGTGTCCAGCCAGCTGCTGTACTACCCGACGGTAACCCGAGAGCCCTTCGTCAACCAGGGCCGCATCACCACCCTGATCGAGACCGGCAAGTTGACCGCCGACCTCGGACTGCCCGCGCTCGACCCCGAGCACGACCGGGTGATGTTGTGCGGCAGCCCCGAGATGCTGCGCGACCTGAAGGTGTTGCTGGAAGCGCGGCACTTCAAGGAAGGCAACACCTCCAAGCCCGGCGATTACGTGGTCGAGCGGGCCTTCGTCGAGCAGTGACCATCGCAGGCAGTTGAAGGGCGGCTCACCATGGCAGCGGTTCGCCGTGGTGGTTGAAGAAGCCGCCGGTGTTGGCGGCCGTCAGCCCGTCAATCACGTTCAGCAGCCGCGCCGCGGCCACGGCGGGCGTCTGCAGCTCCAGGCCTGACTTGGCGAAACGCGATGACAGTGGCGTGTCGACGGTGCCTGGGTGCAGCGCGACGCAGATCGCCTGCGGCTTCTGGCGCGCCAGCTCGATCGCCGCCGTGTGCACCAGCTGGTTCAGCGCGGCTTTCGAGGCGCGGTAGCTGTACCAGCCGCCCAGCCGGTTGTCCCCGATGCTGCCGACCTTGGCCGACAGGGTGGCAAAGACCGACTTGCCCGATCGCGGCAGCAGCGGCAGGAAGTGCTTCATCAGCAGTGCCGGACCGATCGCGTTGATGGCAAAGGCATGCGCCATGTGGGCAGCGTCAAGATCACGCCACGATTTCTCCGGCTCGAAGCCCTTGCCGTGCAGGAAGCCGGTGGCGTCGATCATCAGGCGCAGCGGCAGGCCTGCCTGCATGAGCTTGTGAACCTGTGAGGCGGCTGTTGCGACGCGGGATTCGACCGTCAGGTCGATGTCGAGATCGACGTCGGAATCTGCCGAACGTGTCGAGTCGACGCGGCGCCCGGCGGCCAGCACTTGGCTGAATCGGGGATCGCTGCGCAGCTGTTGGTGCAGCGCAGCACCCAGGCCGCCACGCGCCCCGATCACCAAAGCCAATCCCCCGGAAAAGCCGGAAGCGCTGGAGTCGCCTGTGATGGCAGGCTCTGGCGGCATGGCCGCCCCCGTCAGTTCGATGCCGGGCCCAGCGAGGCGGCAGGCGAGCCCGCCGATGCAGCGCTGGCGGCAGCCAGGGCGAGGCAGGGATTGCACTTGCCCAGCCCCGCCATGCGCACATCGGGCCGACCATCGCCTGTCTTGAAGTTGGCCTGACAGCGTCGGCAGACGTACATCTTCGAACTGGACATCATTGTCTTGGCGCCGGGCTCTGCTGGCGGTCGGGCTGCTGAATACTCAGCCTGAGTCTGCCGTAGTTTCTGGGCAGAGTCTGTGGACTTGTCGGTCTTGGCGTTGCGTGTGGTCATGGCAAGCAGAGAAGTCTTGTTGCCCGCGCCGAGCGGGAGCATCGTCTGCGGAAGTGAATTGTCCATGCAATCACCATGCCGCGTCCCTCCCCGACAAGGGGGAGGTCACAGCGCAGCCGACTCGCGACGCACCCAGCGGCAAGCGCTCGGCGTGTGCCTTCAATCTCTGCTGTCAGGTCGCCAGGCGGCGCGCCTCTGCGCCGCGTTCCGCGGCCATGGGCGTCATCTCGTTGAGCGGCAGCAGCTGATCGACCCGCAGTCCGGCGTTGCCGAGGATCAACATCAACAGGTCGTTGAAGTCGTGAGCGACACCGCCCGTCAGTTGGCCAATGGCTTCGGGCCGGCGCGCCTGCTGCAGTTGCGCTTCAACCCCGAGCCGGGCGGTGACGTCGGTGCCGACACCGAAGATCGCGCTGGGTCGACCATCCGCGTCGCGGACCAGGGCCCGGCGACTCGCGACCACAACCGACTGTCTGGCTCGAGCGTGTCAAGTGCGTGGACGAACAGCAGCGGCATGCCGTCGCTCCACGAGATCGCGTCTGCGGGGGCCCGCCAGACACTCCGAAAGCGCTCCTCGCTCTCGCGCAACAGGGACGGGTACCAGCTCAGGCGCATCTCGACTGGCGGCGAGTGCTCGGGAGCGCATCCTGGCATCCTGGATCACTCAGAGCGCTTGCTCCTCGATGGCGTGCGAGCAGATCGACATCGCGCGGTCAATCTCGGTCCAGGCGGTGCCATGCACCGATTTGAACCACTGGCGGTCTCCGTCCACCAGGCGGATCAGGGCAATTGGCATCTCGCAGCCGTGCGCCAGCAGCTGGGTGATGCGGTCGCGATCGGGTTCCGGCGGCGTGTCGAGCCAGATCTCCGAACACCCACGACGACGCCCCAATGCGGTGCAGGCTTGTCCACTTTGGTGGGCGGCCATCGCCTCCGGGGCCGCGATACGTCCTGATGCTGCCGTTGTTCGGGGTCAGGCCGTGCCGCCGACCTGGGTGTCTGTACTGTGCTGGCACCGACTTTGCTTTCTACGAGATGCGAGAGTGGCACCTGCTTCAGCGGCGCTGCTTGATCTGCAAGACAGCTAGGGTTCCGTGCCTGGTCTAGCGCCAGGTGGACTGGTCCGAGAGCGGTCGGCCGCAATGCATCGCGGCTCCACGGAGGGACAAAAGCCCGGGAGGAAGTTGTCGTCAGCGGACGGTGGCTGCCCCTCTCGCTTTGTGCCACTGCCCTGGAGCGTTCGATGTCTGCGACAGCACCCCCCGTCGGAACCGGTTCCGTGGCGAAAGCGCGAGCACCCAATATGCCGCCCAAGCCCAGCATCTGGGGCATCGCCGGACGGCTCTCCCGTACGCAGTACTGGGCGTTTGCCGCTCTGGGCCTGGTGGTGCCGTTCGTGGTCTGGGCGGCGCTGTCGGCTTCCGGCTGGATCGACCCGGTGTTCATGCCGGGCCCGTCAGCCGTCTTCCAGCGGCTCACCACCTGGTTGATAGAAGATGACCTGCTCGCCGACACCACCATCAGCGTCTACCGGGTGCTCGCCGGCTTCGCGCTTTCGGCCGCACTGGCGTTGCCGATCGGGTTGCTGATAGGGGCTTTCCGGCCGGTCGAGGCCTTGCTCGAGCCGCTGACCGACTTCATCCGCTACATGCCGGCGGTGGCGTTCATCCCGCTGGTGATGCTGTGGTTCGGCATCGATGAGAGCGCCAAGATCGCGATCATCTTCATTGGCACCTTCTTCCAGATGGTGCTGATGGTGGCGGAAAACGTGCGGCTGGTGCCCACCGCACAGGTCGAAGCGGCGCAAACGATGGGTGCAACCCGCGACGAAATCATTCGGCTGGTGCTGCTCCAGTCAGCCAAGCCGGCGATCCTGGACACGCTGCGCATCACGATGGGCTGGGCCTGGACCTATCTGGTGGTGGCTGAACTGGTGGCCAGCAATTCGGGACTGGGCTATGCGATTCTCAAGGCCCAGCGCTTCCTGAAAACCGACACCATCTTCGGCGGCATCATCCTGATTGGCGTCATCGGTCTGCTCATGGATCAGGCGTTCCGTTGGCTGCATCGCCGGGCGTTCCCGTACATGCACTTCAAACGCTGAGCCAGAGCCTGCCATGCCCAACATTGCCCCCCAAGTCAGCGTCGCGAAGGCGGAGATTCGCCGCCTCGGTAAGGTGTTCAGCGGTGCGGCGGCCGGCACCCCGGCCGCGCTGCAGGACATCGACCTGTCGATCGAGGACAACGAGTTCGTCACACTGGTCGGCGCTTCAGGCTGCGGCAAGTCCACGCTGCTGCGCATCCTGGCCGGGCTCGAACACCACACCTCGGGCGAGGTGATCTGCAACGGGCAGGCCATCACCGGCCCCGGCGCCGAGCGGGCCATGGTGTTCCAGCACTACAGCTTGTATCCGTGGCTCACCGTGATGGAGAACATCAAGTTCAGCCGCATGCTGAAGGTCAACCGCGAAGACCTGAGCTCCTCGGATGTCGAGGCCGCGTCGGGCCGTGCGGATGCATTGCTGAACCTGATCGGCCTGGCCAAGGTCGCCAAGTCGTACCCGAGCCAGTTGTCGGGTGGCATGCAGCAGCGGGTGGCGATCGCCCGCGCGCTGATGGGCCGCCCGCAGGTGCTGCTGATGGACGAACCCTTCGGTGCACTCGACGCGCAGACCCGCGAGGTGATGCACGACCTGATCCTGCACATCCATCGCATGGAGAAGACCACCATCGTCTTCGTCACCCACGATGTCGACGAAGCGATTTACCTCGGACAGCGGGTCGTGCTGATGGAGCCGCGCCCGGGCCGCATCCACAGCATCTACCCGGTGCCGCTGCCGGAACGCCGCGAGCAGGACATGAAGCACAGTGCTCCCTTCCGCGAGCTGAAAGCCGAGATCCTGAAACACATCCGTGTCAGCTCGGGCATGACCACCGACCTTGATCTGCTGGACCAGATTTCCCAGCAGGGCGAGGCAGGCTGAGAGCCGTTTCTGACGCCGCAACACCCATGCAAACGAACTTCAACACCCTCACGCCGCTGGCACGCGCTGCCGTGCCGGACCGTTCCACGCCGTATTCGCCCGAGCTCGTGCTGTGGGAAGACAACCTGCCCGGCGGCGCCCACTGGTCAGGCGTGCTGCGCCGTGGCACCGCGCTGCGGCTGATTGACCTCGAAGGCCGCGCCAATGTGTCGGCGCTGTTCTTCAACCAGGACCAAAAGACCGAGCGCTACAACATGCCCGACACGCTGAAGGCGCAGCACACCGCGCACCTGACGCGTGGCCATGCGCTGTATTCCGACATGGGTCGGGTGCTGTGTTCGATCCCCGAGGACAGCTGCGGCTGGCACGACACGGTGTGCGGCGTGATCGATGCCGATACCGTGCGCCGCCGCTGGGGCGAGGCGAATTACCAGGCCCATCGGAACGGGATGTACCGCAACGGCCACGACGGCTTTCTCGTCGAGCTGGCCAAGTGGGGTCTGGACCGGCGCGACGTGGTCGCCAACGTCAACTTCTTCAGCAAGGCGGTCGCCGACGAGGCGGGCCGGCTGCGCTTCGACACCACGCATCGCGCGCCCGGCCAGCATGTGGATGTGCGCTTCGAGATGAACGTGCTGCTCGTGCTGTCGTCGGCGCCGCACCCGCTCGATCCCGCGACGAGCTATGCGCCGACCCCAGTGCGCTTGACCGCCTGGCGTTCCGGCACCGCCGGGGCCGACGATGTGTGTCGCCTGCTGTGCCCCGAAAACGACCGGGGCTACATCAACACCGAGCGGGGGTTCCTGTGATGCACGCCACCGTGGAAAGCAAGTTGGACCCCATCGACGCAGTGATCGATGAGGTGTGCCTGGCGGGAGACCCGTGGGCAAAGGTGCTCAGACGCGGGCAGACATTTCGCATCGTCGACCTCGAAGGCAACCAGGCTGTCGACACCATCTTCTACAGCGCGGCCGATGTCGGCGAGCGCTACAGCCTGACGCACACGATCCAGGCGCAGGGTGCGCTGTACCTGACGGCGGGCTCGGTGCTGATGTCGAGCGAAGCGCGCCCGATGCTCACCATCACCGCAGACACCTGCGGCCGCCACGACACCTTGGGAGGTGCCTGCTCCTGCGAGAGCAACACCGTGCGCTACGCGATCGAGAAGCGCACCATGCACAGCTGCCGCGACAGCTTCATGCTGGCGCTGGCGCAGATCGAAGCGGGCAGCGAGGCGATGTCAGGTGTGCCGCGTCTGACCAAGCGCGATGTGGTCTCCAACATCAACTTCTTCATGAACGTGCCGGTGACGCCCGCAGGAAAGCTGACCTTCGAGGACGGCATCTCAGCGCCTGGCAAGTACGTCGAGATGCGCGCCGAGATGGACGTGGTCGTGCTGGTGTCGAACTGCCCGCAGCTGAACAACCCGTGCAATGGCTACAACCCGACGCCGGTGCGCTTCCTGGTCTGGGACCCGGCCTGATGGCCACGCCGCGCCGGACGACCGGTGCGTGCATTCGATGAGCGCAGGACGACCTGCTTTCCGCTGAGCCCGCCATGTTCACCAAGGTCCTGATCGCCAACCGCGGCGCCATCGCCTGCCGCATCATCCGGACGCTCAAGCGCCTCGGCGTCGGCGCAGTCGCGGTGTATTCCGACGCCGATGCTGGCGCGCCCCATGTGGCGATGGCCGATGCCTCGGTCTGCATTGGCCCGGCGCCCGTCGCTGCGAGCTACCTGAACCACACGCGGATCATCGACGCGGCGCTCGCCACGGGCGCGCAGGCGATCCACCCCGGCTACGGCTTCCTGTCGGAGAACGCCGGTTTTGTCGAAGCCTGCGAAGCCGCGGGCCTGGTCTTTCTGGGGCCGACGCCCCAGCAGATGCGGCTGTTCGGCCTGAAGCACACCGCCCGCGCGCTGGCCACCGACAGCGGCGTGCCGCTGCTGCCGGGTACCGGCCTGCTGTCCGACCTGAGCGATGCACTGGCCCACGCTGAGCGAATCGGCTACCCGGTCATGCTCAAGAGCAGCGCCGGCGGCGGCGGCATCGGCATGCAGATGTGCACCACCCCGGATGAGTTGCGCGCGGCATTCGACACCGTGCGGCGGCTCGCTCAAAGCAATTTCTCGGATGCGGGCGTGTTCATCGAGCGCTACATCACCGACGCGCGCCACATCGAGGTGCAGGTTTTCGGCGATGGCGCCGGCGGTGTGCTGGCGCTCGGCGATCGCGACTGTTCGCTGCAGCGGCGCAACCAGAAGGTCGTCGAAGAAGCCCCGGCGCCGAACTTGCGCTCCGAAGTGCGCGCGGCACTGCACGACACCGCACGCCGACTGGCTCAGGCGGCGAACTACCGTTCCGCCGGTACCGTCGAGTTCGTTGTCGACGCGAGCACGCAGGATTTCTATTTCCTCGAAGTGAACGCGCGTCTGCAGGTTGAGCACGGCGTCACCGAAGCGGTCACCGGTATCGACATCGTCGAATGGATGGTGAAGCTAGGCGCGGGCGAGATGCCGGCACTGGACAGCTTGCACATCGCCAGCACCGGCCATGCGGTGCAGGCGCGCCTGTACGCCGAAGACCCTTACAAGAACTTCCAGCCAGCCACCGGCGTGCTGACGCGCGTGCAGTTCCCCGATGACCTGCGCGTCGACACCTGGGTCGAGCGCGGCACCGAGGTCACGGCCTACTACGACCCGATGCTGGCCAAGCTGATCGCGCACGGCAGCGACCGCCACGACGCGACCGCCAAGCTGTCGAAGGCGCTGGTCGACACCCGCGTCGACGGCCTTGAATCGAACCTCGATTACCTGCGCGGCGTGATGTCCTTTGTGCCCTTCGAGCAAGGCACGCACACCACGCGCAGCCTCGCGTCGTTCAGCGCGCCCAGCGGCGCACTGGATGTGATCAGCCCCGGGGTGCAGACCTCGGTGCAGGACTGGCCGGGCCGGCTGGGCTACTGGGATGTCGGCGTGCCGCCGTCGGGCCCGATGGACCCGCTGGCCTTGCGGGTCGCAAACCGGCTTGTCGGCAACGCACAGGGCGTGGCCGGGCTCGAGATCACCGTTGCCGGACCGACGCTGCGCTTCCGCTGTGCCGCATGCATCGCGGTGTGCGGCGCACCGATCGACTTGACGCTGGATGGCCAGGCGGTGGTCATGGGCCAGGCCCTGGCCGTCGAGGCCGGTCAGACGCTGCGCATCGGCCGCGTCAACCCAGCGGGCGGCAGCCGGGCTTACCTTGCCGTGCAGGGCGGCCTCGATGTACCCGACTACCTGGGCAGCGCCTCGACCTTCACGCTGGGCCAGTTCGGCGGTCATGGCGGGCGTGTGCTGCGTGGTGGCGATGTGCTGCACATCAGTCCCGTGTCGGCTCGGGTGGCGCCGCTCGATGTCGCCGCCGCTGCCGCGCTCACGCCGGTCTACGCCACGCACTGGGACATCGGGGTGCTGATCGGCCCGCACGCAGCGCCCGACTTCTTCACGCCCGACGACATCACCACCTTCTTCGCGACCGACTGGCAGGTGCACTACAACTCCAGCCGCACCGGCGTGCGGCTGATCGGCCCGAAACCCGCCTGGGCGCGACGCGACGGCGGCGAGGCCGGGCTGCATCCGTCGAACATCCACGACAACGCCTATGCGATCGGTGCGATCGACTTCACCGGCGACATGCCCGTCATCCTCGGCCCCGATGGGCCCAGCCTCGGTGGCTTCGTCTGCCCGGCGACGGTGGTGCAGGCCGAGTTGTGGAAGCTGGGGCAGCTGTCTCCCGGCAACACGGTGCGCTTCAAGCCGTTGACGCTGGAACAGGCGAGAGCACTGGCCCGGGCACAGGATGCGGTGCTGGCAACCGATGTTGCACCACCTGTCGCTGCACCGCCCGCACGCACGGAGCTGGCCGATGCGGCGGTGCTGCACCGCCGCGCCGCTGGCGAGGACGGCATCGAGATCGTCTACCGCCGAGCCGGCGATGCCTATGTGCTGATCGAGTTCGGCGAGCTGAAGCTCGACCTGACGCTGCGCTTCCATGTGCATGCGCTGATGCTGCGGCTGCAAGCCTGGCGCGATGACGGGCAACTCGATGGCATCGTCGACCTGACGCCGGGCATCCGCTCGCTGCAGGTGCACTACGACCCGTCGCGCATCGCACTGACAACGCTGATGGACGCCTTGCTCGATGCGCAGCACGGCGTCGGGTCGACGGACGACATCGAGGTGCCCAGCCGCACCGTCTGGCTGCCGCTGTCGTGGGACGACGCTGCGACCCGCCTGGCCATCGAGAAGTACATGCAGTCGGTGCGCGCTGATGCGCCCTGGTGTCCGAGCAACATCGAGTTCATCCGCCGCATCAACGGTCTGGACGATATCCAGGCCGTCTACGACACGGTGTTCGAGGCGAGCTATCTGGTGCTGGGCCTGGGCGACGTGTACCTCGGCGCACCGGTCGCCACGCCGCTCGACCCGCGGCACCGGCTGGTTACCACCAAGTACAACCCGGCGCGCACCTGGACGCCGGAAAACGCTGTCGGCATCGGCGGCGCCTACCTCTGTGTCTATGGCATGGAAGGCCCGGGCGGCTACCAGTTCGTCGGCCGCACGGTGCAGATGTGGAATCGCTGGAAGGCGACGAGAGATTTCGAACCTGGCAAGCCATGGCTGCTGCGATTCTTCGACCGGCTGCGCTTCTATCCGGTCGGTGCCGACGAGCTGCTGACACTTCGCGCCGACTTCGTGGCAGGCCGGGCCCAGCTGCGCATCGAGGAGGGCCGCTTCAAGCTCGCTGACTACCAGCGCTACCTGGTCGACAACGCGGCGGAAATCACCACGTTCAAGACCCGGCAACAAGCGGCCTTCGAGGCCGAACGGGAACGCTGGCGCGAGGCCGGCGTGGCGGAGGTGGTCGACGACAGCATCGACCCCGCTGCCGAAGCTCGTGCCGCAGCCGCCAGCACCTTCGACGGAGAGGTTGTCACCTCCGAAGTCTCGGGCGGCGTCTGGTCGGTGCCGGTCGCGAAGGGCCGCGTGGTTCAGGCCGGCGACACGCTGATCGTCGTCGAGTCGATGAAGATGGAGATCACCGTGCTGGCGCCGCGCGATGGCGTGGTGCACGAGGTGCTGTGTGCCGAAGGGCAACCGGTTACCGCAGGTCAGCCGCTGGTCTTGCTGCGCTGATGGCCGCCCCTGCCACCCGCTCGTTCCCCGCCAACCAGCCAAGGATTCCCCGCATGCCACTCGATTTGTCCCTGCCCGCCTTGCGGGCGCGCTACCTGGCAGGCACGCTGACGCCGACGCAACTCGTCGCCGAACTGCATGCGCAGATCGAGGCCTTGGAGGAGGCCTCGCCGCGCAACATCTGGATCCAGCGCTTGTCGCTGGAGGCGCTGACGCATCACGCCCGCGCACTGGAAGGCCGTGATCCGAAGACGCTGCCGCTCTACGGCATCCCGTTCGCAATCAAAGACAACATCGACCTGGCCGAAGTGCCGACCACCGCCGCCTGCCCCGCATTCGCGTACACGCCCAAGCACAGCGCGACGGTGGTGCAGCGGCTGATCGACGCCGGGGCGATTCCGTTGGGCAAGACCAACCTGGATCAGTTCGCCACCGGTCTGGTCGGCGTGCGCTCACCGTACGGCGCCTGCCGCAACGCGTTCGACCCGACCTTCATCTCCGGCGGCTCGTCATCGGGCTCAGCGGTCTCGGTGGCCCTGGGCCTCGCGAGCTTTTCGCTGGGTACCGACACCGCGGGATCAGGCCGGGTGCCTGCGGCGTTCAACAACCTGATTGGCTTGAAGCCCAGCCTGGGCCGCATCCCGACCACCGGCGTTGTGCCGGCCTGTCGCACGCTCGATGTGGTGTCGGTGTTCACGCTGACTGCCGCCGATGCGGCGACCGTGCTGGCCGCCGCACAAGGGCCTGATACGGGGGACGCCTATTCCCGCACGATGCCACCGCACGGACACAATTTCGGCGCGACGGCAACGTTCCGCTTCGGTGTGCCGCGTCCGCAGGATCTGGTCTTCTACGCGAACGCCTTCGGCGCGACACACTACGCTCAGGCGGTCGAGCATCTGCAAGCGCTCGGCGGTGTCCCGGTGGAGATCGATCTGACCTCGTTTCGCAGCGTGGCGACCCTGCTGTACGAGGGCCCGTGGGTGGCCGAACGCTATGCGGCGATCCGATCGTTCATAGACGCGCATCCGCAAGCGCTGCACCCGGTGACGCGTTCAATCACCGAAGCGGGTGCACGCATCTCCGCCGTGGACACCTTTGCGGCGCTGTACCGGCTGAAGGCTCTCGAACACGAGACGCGCGCCGCCTGGGGCGACATCGACTGCCTGGTCGTGCCGACCGCGCCGACGATCCACACGATCGCCGCTGTCGAAGCCGACCCGATCGCGCTCAACTCGCAGCTCGGCCACTACACCAACTTCGTCAACCTGCTCGACCTGTCGGCGGTGGCCGTGCCCGTAGGTTTTGCCACCGAGGGCGCCGCGCGCGGGTTGCCGCACGGCGTCACGCTGATCGGCCGCTGCGGTCAGGACCTGCCCCTGCTGACGCTGGCCTCGCGGCTGCATGCACGCACCGTCGCCACCGTGGGTGCCACCGCGCATGCGCCGCACCTGACTGCGGGCGTGCCCAGCGAAGCCGCCTTCCCGTCGGGCCAGGTGCGGGTCGCGGTGTGCGGCGCGCACCTGAATGGGCTGCCGTTGAACGGGCAGCTGACGCAGCGCGGTGCCACGCTGGTGCGGACGGTTCGCAGCGCGCCGGCCTACCGCTTCTATGCCCTGCCCGGCGGCCCGCCGTTCCGCCCCGGCATGGTTCGCGTCGAACAAGGGGGGGGTGCCGTCGAACTGGAGGTGTGGGAGCTGCCGGCGCGCGAGTTCGGCTCGTTCGTCGCAGGCATCCCGGCGCCGCTGGGCATCGGTACGGTGTTGCTCGAGGACGGCTCGTCGGTCCAGGGCTTCGTCTGCGAAAGCCACGCCGTGACGGACGCGAAGGACATCACCGCGCTCGGTGGCTGGCGCGCCTACCTGGCTTCACTGGCCTGACACCGGCGTGGCTCAACTTGGTGCAAATGGACCGTCAACCACTGGCATGTGGATTGCTTGGATACGTGGGCAGGTGGAGCGAGTTCGCAGGTTCATGCCAGGCACTCCTCACACTCAGGGTCACTAGGGTTCCGATCGGCAGCGATGCCGGTGCTGGTCCGAGAGTGGCCCGGCCTGGATGGTTGCCGTGTCAACGGCACTGTCGAGGCTCCACGGAGGGATAAAAGCCCGGGAGATTGACGGATCGAAAACGTCTTCTCCTGCGCCCGTTTCTTTCACCTGGAGCTCTCGACATGGATTCTTTCCGTCCCCTTCGCTCTTCCGTTTTCCCTCCTGCGGCGCTGCTGCGTCGTCTCGGCAACTCGCTGGCCAAACCGGTGGCGGGTCTGGCGCTGGCTGCGTTCGCAGTGGCCGGCCACGCGGCCGATGTGACGCCGATGAAGATCGGCACCGTCGTATGGATCGGCTATGGGCCGTTCTATGTGGCGGAAAAGCTCGACCTGTTCAAGAAATACAAGCTGAAGGTCAGCCTGCAGATCTTCACCGACCCGGCGCTGATCCCGTCGGCCATCGCCAGCGGCGCGGTCGATGGCGGCATGCTGACCTATGACCAGGTCATCGGACAGGTCGCCGCCGGCCGGCCGCAGAAGGTGGTGATGCCGATCGATTACTCGAACGGCGGTGACGCGATCGTGGCGGACAAGAGCATCGCCAAGGTCGCCGACTTCAAGGGCAAGAAGGTCGGCTTCAACCCGCTGTCGCCGTCCGACTTCCTGCTGTCGTATGCGCTCAAGGTCAACGGCCTGACCGATAAGGACATCGTGCCGGTCAACATGACACCCGAAGCGGTGCCTGCCGCGATGGCGTCCGGTCAGATGCAGATTGGCGTCACCTACGAGCCCAGCCTGTCGCAGATCGTCAGCCAGGGCGGCGGCAAGAAGTTCAAGGTGGTGTTCTCGTCGAAGGATGCCCCCGGCCTGATCGCCGACGTGCTGGTGTTCGATGAGAAGGTCATCAAGGCCAAGCCGACCGAGATCTCCGGCGTCATCCAGGCCTACCTGGATGGTTTGGCCTACATCAAGGCCAAGCCGGACGAGGCGGCCAAGATCATTGGCAAGGTGATGGGCGTCTCGGCGAAAGAGGTCAAGGAGCAGTGGTCGGGCGTCTACAACATCCCGCTTGCCGAGATGCCGAAGGCCTTCACCAAGGGAACCGAGACCACCTCGTACTACGCCAGCGGTGAGGTCATTTCCGAATTGCTGAAGGCCAAGGGCCAGATCACCACGGTGCCTGCCACCGAGGCGACCATCGACGCGCAATTCGTCAACGCGCTGGTGAAGAAGTGAGCTTCCGAGCCCCGGACGGCGTCGCGCCCAACATCGCGGCGCTGACCTTCACGTTGGTCGGCTACCCGGTCGGCATCGCCTTGCTGACGGTGCCGTCCTGGGCGCTCAACGCGGTCGGATTCGTGCTGCTGACGCTGACCCTTGTGTGGTCGGCGTACTACATCCACGAATTCGCCCACCAGGCCATCTTCCGCAACCCGGCGCTCAACGAGCGCTGGGGTACGCTGATGAGCTGGCTCAACGGCAGCTGCTATGCACGCTTCGGCGACCTGCGGCGCAAGCACATGCGCCATCACGTCGAGCGGGCCGACGTGATCACCTTCGATGCGCGCGGCTTTCTGCTGGCCGCGCCCTCCTGGCTGCGCCGAGGGGTGCTGGCGTTGGAGTGGGCCTACTTCCCAGCAGTCGAATTCCTGATGCGCGGCTTCGTGGTCGCGCTGCCGTTCAAGCCGGGCGGCTCCAACGCCACACGTGCTCGCATCGTCGGCATTGCCTTGCTGAGATTCGGCGCGTTCGCCGCGCTCGGCTGGTATTCGCCGAAAGCCTTGGTGCTGTATTTCATCGCCTACCTGGCGTTCGTCACGGTGCTGCGCTTCGCCGACTGTTTCCAGCACACCTACGACGCCTACCCGATCCTGGGTGACGCACCGATCCCGAACGACAAGGTGCGTGACCGTGCCTACGAACAGGCCAACACCTTCAGCAACGTTGTCGGGCTCGACAGCTTCTGGCTGAACCTGCTGTGGCTGAACTTCGGGTATCACAACGCCCACCACGAACGACCCACCGTGCCCTGGCATCGCCTGCCGGCCTATCACCGCGAGCTCTACGGCGATGGCTACCGCCAGGTGGTGCCGGTGAGTCAACTGCTGAAGGCGTTTCACCGCCATCGCGTCACCCGCGTGCTCTCGGGCGATTACGGCGAGGTTCGCGATCCCGAGGTGCCCGGCCGTGCCGATGGCTTCGTCGGTGCGGTGGGCGTGTCGTTCCTGACGGCGGTCTGAGGTGACGGTCGACACGTCTTCGCGGTTCGGGCGGCGAACCGAGCCCTGTCACGGCCTGCAGGGCCTCACCGTGGTGTTGACCGGGGCAGCTGGTGGCATCGGTCGCGCGCTGGCACGTGCATTTGCCGGGCAAGGCGTTCGACTGGTGGTGACCGACCGTGACACGGCCACCCTCGACCGCCTGGTCGGCGAACTGGCCGACGCGCAGGATGTGACACCGATCCCGGCTGACCTGAGCCGCGACACCGATCTGCAGGCCTTCGCCGCCGCCGTGCAGGCGAGCCACGGGCAGGTTGACGTGCTGGTCAACAACGCCGGCACCGAATACCCGACACCGCTCGCCGATGCAGCACCCGATGCGGCCGCGCGCTGGTCGGCGCTGATGCACAACAACGTCGACACCATGGTGCAACTGACCCGGGCGCTGCTGCCGTTGATGCCGCAAGGCGCCAGCGTGATCAACCAATCATCGATCTGGGGCCTCACTGGTGTGGCTGACTTCTCTGCCTATGTGGCGAGCAAGCATGCGGTGATCGGTCTCACCCGTTCACTGGCCTGGGAGCTGGCGCCGCGCAGTATTCGCGTCAACGCGGTGTGTCCAGGCTGGATCCGCACCGATGCTGCCCTGCGCTCACTGACCAGCATGGCGGTCGCGCAGGGGCGCAGCGAAGCCGAGGTCGAACGAGAGATTCTTTCGCGACAGGCCAACCCGACGATGCTGGACGCAGCCGACATCGCCGGCGTGTTCCTGTTCCTGGCGAGCCGCGATGCGCGCTCTCTGACCGGCCAGGCCATCAGCGCCAGCCATGGGGAGGTAATGAATTGATGACCACCGAACAAGCACACACCGAGGCCTTTCGCCTGAACCTGGCCGGCCATGTCGTGCTGGTCACGGGGGCTGCGACTGGCATCGGCCGAGCCACTGCACTGGCCTGTGGTCGTGCCGGCGCGGCGGTTGCGGTCAACCACCTCGGCCGCGCTGCCGAGGCCGAGGCCGTCGTGGCGCAGCTGACCGCGATCGGCGCCTCGGCACGGGCCTTCGAGGCCGACGTGACCCAGCCCGCCGCGACGACCGCGATGGTCCGTGCGGTGGAGGAGCGCTTCGGGCCGATTGACGGCCTGGTCAACAACGCCGGAATCCTGCAGGAAAAGCCCTTCCTCGACACGACCGAAGCCGACTGGGACCGCATGCTCGACACCGACCTGAAGTCGGTCTTCCTGATGTGCAAGGCGGTGCTGCCCGGCATGGTGGCCCGTGACAGCGGGGTGATCGTCAACATCGCCTCCGATCTCGGCGTGCTGGGCCGCGCGCAATTTGCGCCCTACTGTGCCGCCAAGGCCGGGGTGATCGGCCTGACGCGCTCCCTCGCCCGCGAGTTCGCGCCGAACATCCGCGTCAATGCGATCGCCCCTGGTGCGGTCGCCACCGCGATGGTGTCAACCGAACACATGAGCCCGGAATGGATAGCGAAGGAACTCGACATCCCCCAGCACCGCTTCGGCGAGCCCGATGAGATCGCTGCCACAGTGCTGTTCCTGCTGTCGGACCTGTCGCGCTTCTATTGCGGGCAATTGCTGAGCCCGAATGGCGGCTCGCTGATGGCATGAGTCCCCGACAACGCCGATGTTTCCCGCGACCTCTCCTGTGATCGTCGCTGCGAGCCCGACCTCGCGCGGTACCCGCGGACCAACGCTGGTGCTGTTGGCCTCGGCCTTTCTGTGGGGCCTGCTGTGGTTGCCGTTGAAGGGATTCGCTGACGCTGGCCTGTCGGGGCCTGTGTTGTCCTTGATTTGCTACGGCGTCCTCGGTGTGTGCGGCATCGGCTTCCTGTGGCGCGAACGCCGCGCCTGGCAAGCGCACGTTGTACTGCTGCTGTCGTTGATGGCGGTTGGCGGCTTTGCCAACAGCGCGTTCGTGCAGGCGCTGGTGATCGGCGATGTGGTGCGGGTGATGCTGCTGTTCTACCTCGCGCCGGTCTGGTCGGTGCTGGGCGGACGCGTGTTCCTCGGCGAGAAGATCGGCCGCCGCCGAGCGCTCGCAGTGGCATTGGCACTGGTTGGACTGTGGTTCGTGATCGGTGGCGATGCGGCCTGGTCCAAGCCCTTGGGCGCCGCAGACTGGCTGGCCTTGACAGCAGGCCTGGCCTTTGCTGGTAACAACCTGATCGCGCGCGCCGCACAAGCGATCCCGATGCTGTCGAAAACAGCGGTGGTTTTCCTGGGCAGCGGGATCGTGTCTGCTATCACTGTGCTGCTGACCGGAGACGTCGTGCCGGTGATCAGTGCCCCGCTCGCGCTGGGCCTCGCCGCCTATGCCTTCATCTGGCTGGTGCTGGCGACAGCCACCTGGCAGTACGGTGTGACCCACCTCGAATCCGGCCGCGCGGGCGTGATCCTGACCGTCGAGCTGCTGGTGGCTGTGGTTTCGGCCGTGATTCTGGGCGATGAGTCGTTGCGGCCGCTTGAATGGGCTGGTGGCGTGCTGATTGCTGTTGCCGCATTGATCGAAGCCACCGATCCGAACGATTCCACACCCAAGGAGAAGATTGCATGAGCACTGTCTGGATGAACCAGTTGTCGTGGGTCGACTATGAGGCGCGCATCAAGCAGGACCAGCCGGCGATCCTTTTGCCGGTCGGCGCGCTCGAACAGCACGGCCCCCACCTGCCGCTGGGCACCGACGGCCTGCTGTCCGCAGCGGTCGCCGCCGATGCCGCCGCGCGCATCGGCGCGCTGGTCGCACCGACGCTGTCGTACGGCTACAAGTCGCAGCCGAAGTGCGGCGGTGGCCAGCACTTCTGCGGCACCACCAGCGTCGACGCAGCGACCTTGATCGGTTCGGTGCGTGACGCGGTGCGCGAGTTCGCAAGGCACGGCGCCACCAAGCTGGTGTTCGTCAACGGCCACTACGAGAACCAGTGGTTCCTGACCGAAGGCATCGACCTCGGCCTGCGCGACCTGGGTGCTCACTCGACACTGCAGGTGATGCGCCTCGAGTACTGGGACTTCCTGTCGGAGGCCACGCTGGCCAGCGTGTTCCCCGACGGCTTCCCCGGCTTCGCACTGGAACATGCGGCGGTCATCGAGACCTCGATGATGCTGCACTACCACCCGAGCCTGGTGCGGCTGGACCTGATCCCCGACGAGCCACCGGCCGACTTCCCGCCGTATGACGTGTACCCGACGCGCAAACACTGGGTGCCGCTGTCGGGTGTGCTGTCGTCGGCGCGCGGGTCCAGCGTCGAGAAAGGTGCAGTCATGGCGGCCGAGCTGTCGACGCGCATTGCCGCAGCGATCACGCACGAGTTCGGCTGACGAGTTCGGTCGAGACGAGCAAGCCGATGTTCGACGTGGCCCGCACTGCGCTGCTGGTGATCGACCTGCAGCGCGATTTCCTCGACCCACGCGGCTACGCGGCACAGGCGGGCGTCGACGTATCGCGGTTGCGCGCCACGCTGGCACCTGTGTGTGCGCTGATCGATGCGGCGCGAGCGGCCGGACTGCGCATCGCCTACACCCGAGAAGGCCACCGGCCCGACCTGTCCGACTGCCCGCCGGCCAAGCTGGAGCGCAGCCGCCACGCAGGCGCCGAGATCGGCTCGACCGGGCCGCTGGGTCGCTTGCTGGTGCGTGGCGAACCGGGCCACGGGCTGGTCGACGAGCTGCGGCCGCGTGCCGACGAGCCGGTCATCGACAAGCCCGGCTACAGCGCCTTCCACCAGACCGATCTCGACCAGATCCTGCGTGGTTGGGGCACTGATACGGTCATCATCTGCGGCGTCACCACCGAGGTCTGCGTGCACACCACGCTGCGCGCGGCGACCGACCACGGCCTGCGTTGCATCACGGTCAGCGACGCCTGTGCGGCCTCTGATCCGGCGCTGCAGCAACCGGCGCTGGCGATGATTGCGGTCGAGGGCGGCATCTTCGGTACGGTGATCGACAGCACCACACTGATTGCGCAGCTGCGGCGCATCAGCGAGAAGGAGACTCCATGACACAGGTTCGCAAACTCTGGCCATTGCTGACCGCGACTCATCGGTACGACAAATCGATCTCGACCTGGCAGCGTGGACGCGGCCAGCAGATCGAGGCGCCGATCCTCGCGTACCTGATCGAGACCGCGAACGGCCGCATCCTGTACGACGTGGGCTGCGACCACACAAAGATCGCCGACCCGGTCGCCCGCGATCGTCATTACAACCCGGCGACCTTCGAATTTGGCGCGCCGGACATGCGCGACGAGCAGCGTATTCCGCAGCATCTGGCGCGGCTCGGTCTGACGCCGGCCGATGTCGACGTGATCTTCATCGGCCACCTGCATTTCGACCATGCCGGCGGGCTGCGCGAGTTGCGACGCTGCGGCTGCGGTGCCGAAATCCATGTGCAGCGTGACGAGATGGAGGTGGCACTCAGCGGCGCGGACCCGGCGGTGTTCCCCGACGACCTGATCGACGACGTTGGCGCGCCGCTGCAGTTTCGATTGCACGCGGGTGAGTACAGCGTCGTGCCCGGCGTGCAGGCGGTGGCAACGCCCGGCCACACCATCGGCCACATGTCGATGTGGATCGAGATGCCGAAAGGCCCACCGGTCCTGCTGGCCGGCGATGCGGCCGATCTGCAGGAAAACATCGATGACGAGGTCGCGCCCGGCACGCTGTGGCAGGGCCGCGAGGCGCAGGCCATTGCCAGTATCCGCAAGCTGAAGGCGCTGGCCGCCGACACTGGCGCCTGGCTGTGGCCGAATCACGACTTTCCGTTCTTCCGCTCGCTGCCGGCGTTTCCGCAGTTCGTGGCGTGAGCAGCCGCGTCGCCTGGCTCGACGTTCCCGAGCGCTACTGCGGTGTATGGCAGCGCACGCTGCTCGAGACGCCGCAGGGCTCGGACACCACCACCTGGGTGCGCTGGCTGCAGACCGCGCGCTGGCACGCCGACCTGCGTGTGCCCGCTGAAGCCGAAGTGGGCCGGGCGGAGAGCGGGCTGGCCACGATGAGCACTGAACAGTGCCTCGCGCTGGCGCAGCAAAAGGGCTTCTTCGGTCGTACCGAGGTGCTGGCGCAGGTACCACGCGATGTGTGTACCTGGCACCGCCGACTCGACCTGCATCCGCCAGGGCTGACGCCCGATGCCGGCTGGATGGCCTTCGACGGAGACGACCGCGTCGTCGAAACCGGTGTGCATGGCGTGTACCGCGAGGTCTGGGAGCGCGTGCCGGGCTCAACCGGGCGCACACGGGTGCTGGCCGATACCTCGGCATCGCCAGGCGACGATGCCGAGGTGCTGGCGACAGCACGTGCCTATCTGCTGCTGGCCGGTGAGTACTTGATGCGCGTCCGACCGCGGCGGGTCGGCTGGCCACACGGCACCGTTCCCGGCGACACGTTGGGCACCCTGCTCGCTCGACATCCGGCGTCTGCCACCACGCTGCTCGACTTCGAGATCTCGTATGGGCGGCTGCACAACGGTGCCTGGCACATCGAGCGATCCAGCCTTCCCGAGTTCGAGGGTCGCACCGAAGCGATGCACTGGCAGGCACTCGACGACACCCGCGCCGAGGTCCACAGCGCTGCGGGCAGTTCGGTTTGGCGCGTTCTAGGCTGACACCGTTACTGGCGCACACTTCAGCATGTCGCTGCACGCCCTGAAGGCGCGCCGTGATCATGCCCTTGAGTGAAATCATCGCACTGGCGATGCCGTGGCGCCGCGGCGTCGGGCTGTGCACCAACGCCTGTCATCCCTGTTTCAGGATCTGCCCATGATCGTTCGCATCGAAATCGACGCCCCACCTGGAGGCTTGTTCGACTATCGGGTCACCGACGAAGGGCAGACGCTGTACGCCGATGCCGAACTGCCCTCGCTCGCCGACGCGCTGGTCGCGGCGGTAGAAGGCTTGGCGCCCGAGGTCGCGGGCGCCGAGGTCTGGTTCCGAGGCGTGGTGTCGGGCACCTACCCGCTGCACGTCATCGGCGCCAACCACGCGCAGATCGCCACGCATGCGGCCAACACCACCGCGGCGATCCTCGAAGCCTTGTCAGCATCCGACTGAGGCGTCTGTTCGCAGCATGATGCGATTTCTGAAGTCCCGTTGCTCACTGGGCGCAGCGACCACCGTCATGCTGCTGCTCTGCGTCGCCGGAGCCACGCCTGCGCAGGCCCCACCCCCGCTGGGCGAGTTGACGCTGTATGGCGTGCGCCTGCGAGGGGCGTCCACCGAGGCCTTCATCGCCGCAGCGCTGAAGGCAGGGGCCACCCCGCTGGCACCGCGCACCGATGAGCCGCCGAGCTTCGACACCCGAGCCGCGGGGGTGCCTGCCCTGCAGCGCCTGACGGTGTTGAGCGATGCGACCGGGCTGGTCAGCGCCCAGTTCGTCATCAAGCCCTACGGCCAGGAAAACGAGGCGCTGCGTCAGTTGCTGGTCAGCAAGTACGGCCTGCCAAACATGGCCGACGGTGCCCGCCGTCCTTTCCCCACATTCGCCGCCCGGTTTGCACCTCGCGGTACCTTCGACTGGGATTTCGCCAGCGGCATGAAGCTGATCTATCGCCAGCCGGCCCTCGGCGATGCCACGCTGTCGTACACCGATGTCGAGCGGGTGCGACGTCTGTCAGCCACCTCAGCGCTGCCTGGCGCCTCGGGTGCGGCATCCTTGGTCAACCGCTTCTGAATCAGGGAGCAGCGGCTGTAGAGTCCGCACCATGATGAACGCTACGCCGCTGTTCCTCGACAAGCTGACAGGCTTGCATCACCGGGCGTATTTTCTGGATCGTCTCAGCGAAGCTGCCGAGACCGCACAGACGGAACAGCGAGCACTGGCGCTGCTGCTGGTCGATCTTGACAACCTGTTCCTGATCAACCTGGAGCGCGGCCGCGACAGCGGAGACCGAGCATTGGTCGCGCTGGCCATGACGCTGCAGCGATCGGCGCGCGCAGGCGACACGCTGGCGCGGCTCGGTGGCGACCAGTTTGCACTGCTGCTGCCGGGCACCTTGTTGGCCACGGCCACACAGTTTGCCTGTGGCATCCGCAGCCTGATCGGCCGGGCGCACGATGTGCATCCGGACATTGGCACGATCGACGTCTGCATCGGCGTGGCCGAACGTCCCGACCGCGGGCCCTGGTGTGCGCACGACCTGCTGACGTTGGCCGACCTGCGCCTCAATTCGGCCAAACGCTCGCGCCAATGGCCAGGGGCGACGCAGCAGGTGTGGGCCGGACCGCCCGATCTGCCAGACGACGACGGCGACTGAGGCGTTTCGGGGGTTTGAACAGCCTCAGTGTGCGAGCGTGAGCTGCCAACGGGCCATCGCCGCTTCGCTGATCTCGCTTGCTCGCACCAGGTCACTGAGGAAGATGTGCGCAGCCTGGTCGATGCACTGTTGAAGCTCGATCGAATCGGCGTAGATGTGGTGCGCGGGGTTGATCATCAATGTCGGCAAGGCAGTGCGCTTGAGCAGGATGGCCTGGATGTGGCGACAAATGACGTACTCGAAGACGAAGGCCTGGTCGATGTCCACTTTCGCAGCCACGGCGAAAACGATCTGCTCGAGTTTCATGAAGGCTCCTGTCGAGAGTGTTGGGCTCAAATCGCTGCGGCAGCGGCCGCCATGACAGAGATATCGGCCGCGACGTCCCGCTTGTGAGGGCATTCCGCACGAAAGCGTCTGTGCGATGGGTTGCGATTGAGGCGACACCCCTGCCGGTTCGCCCAGGGCGCCCTGCAGTGGCAAGTCGTTCGCTGAGGTCGAACCGGACCAGGTTCAGGTGGTGATCACCCGTGCCATCAACGTGCCGCGCAAGGCATTGCACACCATCATGGCTTCGGCGCGCGCCAGGTCGCCGGCGCTCAGGCTGCGCTCCGTGGCCTGCCATTGCGGATCGGCCAGCACCAGGCTGCGCATCACGCCGGGCAGGGCGCCATCAGTGACCGGCGGCGTGTACCAGCGACCGGCCAACCTCAGGAACACCGAGGTGCGCCCACCTTCGACCAGGCGCCCATCCTCGGTAAAGAACAGGCTGTCGAAGGCACCAGCGTGCTCGGCGGCGCGAACGCCCTCGTCGTAGTGCTGACGCAGCGTGGTCTTGTGGGCGGACAGCGGTTGCGCGTTCGGCAGGCGATGCTCGGCGATCAGCACTGAAACGACTGCGCGCTCTGTGCTGGGCGGCGAGTCGTTCAGCGCGGCGTGTGTCAGTTGCAGGCGGCCGTCGTGGGCCAGCGACAGCCGCAGGCGGTGGTGCTCGTGCGTGTCATCGGCCAAGCGGCTCAGCTGCGAATCGACCAGGCGCACAGCGATGTCGCGATCGAAGGCGAAACCCAGCGCCCGTGCGCTGCTGCCAAGCCGTGCCAGGTGCAAGGCGAGGTGTTCGACGCCCTGACCCCGGGTGGCCCGCATCGTCTCGAACAGCTCGAAGCCCGGTGGCACCGCGGTCAGGAAGCGGGCTTTCAGGAGGCACTCCTCGAACTCCTCGTCGGCCCTGCTGTCCAGCACGATGCCCGCACCGATGCCCAGCCGCGCCGGGCGCAGGCCAAGTACCTCGGCGCCGAGCGTGACGGTGCGGATCGCCACCGACAGGCAGAAGTCGCCCAGTCGCGCATCGCCACGCGGCGCATCCAGCCAGCCGATCGTGCCGCAGTACAGCCCGCGTGGGCTCGACTCGAGGCGGGCGATCCAGTCCATCGTGTGGTGCTTGGGCGCGCCGGTGATCGAGCCGCAGGGGAATACCGCGCGCAGCAGCGCCGGAAAATCCACCTCGGGTCGCACGCGCGCCTGCACCGTCGAGGTCATCTGGAACACCGTCGAGTACGGCTCGATCGCGAACAGATCCGGCACTTGCACCGAACCGGTCTGCGCAATGCGGCCGAGGTCGTTGCGCAGCAGGTCGACGATCATCAGGTTCTCGGCCCTGTTCTTCACATCGAGCGACAGGTGACGTGCGGTCTCACTGTCGGCTTCGGGCGTGAAAGTGCGAGACGCGGTGCCCTTCATCGGCCGCGCGGTCAGCAACCCGTTGTCATGCCGCAGGAACAACTCGGGCGAGCACGACAGCACATGCGTGGTCTCGTCATCGAACGAGTGTTCAGCCGCAGCGTTCGAAAGCTGGATGTAGGCGCCGAAGGCCACCGGTTGAAGTGCCCGCAAACGGCGATACATCTGCACGGGCGAGCCGTAAGCCTGCCCGTGCAGCCGGTAGCTGTAGTTGACCTGATAGGTCTCGCCAGCGCGAATGGCCTCGTGAATGCGATGGATCGCCTGGGTGAAGGCGTGCTTGTCGACGCTTGCTTCCAGATTCATCACACCGGCGGCATCGCGCATGCCGCAGTCGCCAGCGAACTCCGCGTCAAGATCACCCAGCCACTGGTCGGCCTCGACCTTGGACAGCTTCGCGCAGTCGGCGAACATCAGCACCCTCAGCGCCGATCTGTCACCCGTGGTCAAGGCCTGGTGGCCTGCTCGCAGCAGCTTCGCGCCCCACTCGTAATCGGCCAGCAGCAGCGCATGAAGTCCTCGGCTCAGATCGGCATCGACGGCGCCCCAAGTTTCCGCCAGCGTGGCGGGATCGGTGCATCGGTGCTCACGCACGAAACCGCTGTAGGCGCGGCTGGTGGGTCGCTCGGCTGAGGCGTCGCGGTCGTCGAGCAGCGCGACGCAGCGAAGCCCGCCTTGCTGCGCGGCCATCGGGGCGGCCGTCGGCACGTTCAGTGCGCCGCTGTCGCCAGCGCTCGATCCAGCAGATCGATCATGGACTGCATCATGGTCTGGTGCGTCGCCCAATGCTCGCGGGCCATCTGACGGTGGCGCAGCGAGGCGTCGACGTCGCCCAGCGCTGCGAACACCTGGTCGAGCCGTCCGCAGGCGATGGCCAGGTCCTCCATGTACATGCCCGGGTCGATCAAGGCGGCAGCGGCGTTCGCGTCCGTGCGAGCACCGTTCGCGTCACCGGTGTGAAAGCGGCACCAGGCCTGGTCGGCCAGATGCACCGCCCGCATGTGCGCCAGACCCTGCCGCTCCGCTTCGGCCAGGTGAGTTTCGTACAGGGCGAGGGCCTGTGCATGCTGACCGTCCGCGGAATACAGCTGTGCGCGCAGCGAGCAGAGGAAGCTGTTCTGGGGTGCCGACCCGATCCACTGGTCGAAGTTGAAAGATGCATCGAGCCAGGCCCGTGCACGGCGGGCTTCGGCCGTGTCGACGCTGCCGAAGATTGACGCCCGCGACGCATGGTTGCTGCGGTGACACGCCATCATGAAGGTGACGATGCTGAGCAGCGTTTCGTCGGCATCGGCCACCGCATGCTCGCGGGCGCGGGTGTACCAGGGCTGCGCGAGATCGAGGCGATTGGCCCAGTGGTAGCCGGAAGCGGCCACCAGTGAGGCGCGGGCCCGCGCGGCATGGTGATCCGGCTCAGCCAGTTGCAGGGCCAGCGTCAGGTACTTCGCCATGTCATCGAAGTCGTCCTGCATGTACCCGAGGTGCGCGAGCCAGGCCGCGCTCAGTGCCTGCAAGGGCTTCAGCCGGGCTGCGGCGCTCAGTGCCTGGGCGCGCCGCATCTTGTCGCGCCCGACCGAGAGGCGGCCGCTGTACTGCTCGATCCAGGCCTCGACGATGCAGATCCACACGGTGACCACCGCCTCCGGTCGCTCGGCGAAGTCGCGCCTGAGGGTCTGCAACTCGGCATTGGCTTCGTCCAGCTTGCCCTGCCGAGCCAGCAGGCCTGCCCGTTCGGCCCGCACGCAGGCCGCATCGATCGGATGCCTGGAGGCAGCCAGCGCGGCATCGAGCCGCGCCATCATCGGGGACGCGAGGGGTTTCATCGGGTCAGGCGTTGCAGGGCTTCCCGGTAAGTCGCCGCAGTGTGTTCGACCACCGATGCCGGCAGCGCCGGTGCCGGCGGCTGCTTGTTCCAGGGCGTTCCAGCGACGACCACTTGTTCCAGCCAGTCGCGCACGAACTGCTTGTCGTAGCTCGGCGGGTTGAGGCCATCGCGCAAGGCGGCTTGGTAGCCCTCGAGTGGCCAGAAGCGCGAGGAGTCGGGCGTCAGCACCTCGTCCATCAGTGTCAGCGTGCCGTCGGCATCGAGGCCGAACTCGAACTTGGTGTCGGCAATGATGATGCCCTTGGTCAGCGCATAAGCGGCGGCCGTCTGGTACAGCGCGATGGCCACCTCGCGCACCTGCGCGGCCAGTGGCGCGCCGATGATTTCGGCCATGCGCTCGAAGGAGATGTTCTCGTCGTGGTCGCCCATCTCGGCCTTGGTTGCAGGCGTGAAGATCGGTTGTGGCAACTTGGACGCGTTGACGAGTCCATCGGGCAGCGCCACGCCACACACCGATCTGCTTTGCTGGTACTCCTTCCAGCCGCTGCCCGCCAGATAGCCGCGCACCACGGCCTCGACGGGAAGCGGCTTGAGCCGCTTGACCAGCATCGACCGCCCGACCACTTGGGCGCGCTCATCAGCGGCCACGACACTCTCGGGAGCTTCCCCGGTCAGGTGGTTGGGCACGATGCCCTTGAGCTTCTCGAACCAGAACAGCGCCATCTCGGTCAGCAGCTGGCCCTTGCCCGGAATGGGCTCGCCCATCACCACGTCGAAGGCGCTGAGGCGATCGCTGGCGATCATCAGCAGCCGATCAGCGCCGACGGCGTAGTTTTCGCGGACCTTGCCCCGCGCCAGCAAGGGCAGGCTGTGCAGGCGGCTTTCGAGCAAGGCTTGTGTCATGGCGAGGCGGCTCAGTCGATTTGCTCGGAAGGCATCAGACCACGGTCTGAGCGAGCTCGCCCTTCGCGTAGCGCTGCGCAATGACCTGCAGCGACTCCGGCTTGATCTTCGGACCCTGGCCTTCGCAGCCGAACTCCAGGTAACGCGCCTTGCAGACCAGATAGGCTGCCTCACGCGCCGGCTTCAGCCATTCGCGGGCGTCGAACTTGTCCGGGTTCTCGGCGAGGAACTTGCGTACCGCGCCCGTCATCGCCAGGCGGATGTCGGTGTCGATGTTGATCTTGCGCACACCGTGCTTGATGGCTTCCTGGATCTCTTCGACCGGCACGCCGAAAGTTTCCTTCATCTTGCCGCCGTACTGGTTGATGATGGCCAACAGCTCCGGCGGCACGCTGGAGGACCCATGCATCACCAGGTGGGTGTTCGGAATGCGCTTGTGGATCTCCTTCACGCGGCCGATGGCCAGGATGTCGCCGGTGGGCTTGCGGCTGAACTTGTAGGCGCCGTGGCTGGTGCCGATCGCGATGGCCAGCGCGTCGAGTTGCGTGGCCTTCACGAAGACGGCGGCTTCTTCGGGGTCGGTCAGCATCTGGCTGTGGTCCAGCTTGCCGACCGCGCCAACACCGTCTTCCTCGCCGGCATCGCCGGTCTCGAGGTTGCCCAGGCAGCCCAGTTCTCCCTCGACGGTGACGCCCACCGCATGCGCCATGTCGACGACCTTGCGCGTGACCTGCATGTTGTAGTCGAAGCTCGAGGGCGTCTTGCCGTCTTCCATCAGCGAGCCGTCCATCATCACCGAGCCGAAGCCCAGGTTGATCGCGCCTTCGCAGATCTTGACACTGGTGCCGTGGTCCTGGTGCATCACCAGGGGAACCTGCGGGTAGGCTTCGGTGGCAGCCTGGATCAGGTGCTTGATGAAGGGCTCGCCGGCGTACTTGCGGGCGCCTGCGCTGGCCTGCAGGATGACCGGCGCACCGACCTCGTGGGCGGCCTGCATCACGGCCTGCACCTGTTCGAGGTTGTTCACATTGAAAGCCGGAATGCCGTAACAGTGCTCGGCAGCATGATCGAGCAACTGGCGCATCGAGACGAGAGGCATGGTGTGACCCAGTCGTAGTGAAAAAGCTTTCAACGGCCGGGCCGGGCGCCGGTGTGGGTTCAGCAGGACCTGACCCGGAATGCGCTGTAACCCCGCCGCAACTGCCGAAGATTTTAGCGGCCAGTCCTGGCGGCGATATACCCAGCCTTCACCCCGTTTTTCAGCCTCAAGTCACAGGCGGATTGTTTGACACTGCGCAAAAGGCGGCGCGTAGGCGCTGCCCAACGAAGGCAATCCAGATGGCCAAGCACGACCTACCTGCCATTACCCAGTGGATCACCGCCGCCGCGCGCGAGCATGGCGAACGCCTGCCCGAACACGTGATGGAGCGTCTGGGTCTCAGCCGACGCTCGGCACTGGCCTTGCTGAACAAGCTGGTGGGCGCGCAGTGGCTGGTGCGCGATGGCAAGAGACGCAAGACCCCGTACCGCCCCGGCGCCTTGAAGCAGGTGGTGCAGCGCTACGCACTGGACGGCCTGCAGGAAGACCTGCCCTGGCAGCGCGACTTCGCACTGCACTTCGAACTGCCTGCGAACGTGGCGCGCATGGCCCAGCATGCCTTCAGCGAACTGCTGAACAACGCCATCGACCACAGCGGTGGCAGCCAGGTCACTGTGTCGCTGCGGCAGACCGCGATGCACCTCCAACTACTGGTGTCCGACGACGGCTGCGGCGTCTTCAATCGCATCCAGCAGAACTTCGACATCGCCGACCCCACGCTGGCCATGCTGGAGCTGAGCAAGGGCAAGCTGACCAGTTCACCCGACGCCCACAGCGGCCACGGCCTGTTCTTCACTTCACGGCTGGCCGATGTCTTCGACCTGCATGCCAACCGCCGCGCCTTCCAGTACCGCGGCTGGGACCGCCGCAGCTGGCACACCACCAAGGCCATGCCGCGCGATGGCACGTCCATCTACCTGGCGGTCAACCTCGACACCGAACGCACGCTGGACAGCGTGCTGAAGGCCCACAGCATGAAAGGCGACCGCTACACCTTCGAAACAACCAGCGTGCCGCTGCAGCTGATGACGGGTCTGCACACCGGCCTGGAGTCCCGAGCCCAGGCCAAGCGTGTGGCCTCGCGGCTGCAGCGCTTCCGCCGCGCCGAGATCGACTTCTCAGGCATCCAGGACGTGGGCCATGGCTTCGCCGACGAGCTGTTCCGCGTCTTCTCGCGCCAGAACGCGGGCGTTGAGATCGTGCCAGTGGGCATGGCGCCACGCGTGGCGGCGATGATCGCCAGCGTGCGCGAAGCGGCCGCCGAGACCGCCTGAACCGGGCGACGTACGCGCCTCAGGCGACGCGGCAGACCTTCAGCATGTTGGTGCCGCCGGGGTAGCCCATCGGCTCGCCCACGGTAATGGCGTAGGTGTCGCCCGGCTTGAGCACACCCTGCTCGACCAGCAAGGCTTCGGCGCAGGCCAGCGCCTGGTCGCGGTCGGTGAAGTTGGGCATCAGCAGCGGGCGCACATTGCGGTACAGCGCCATCTTGCGCTGGCTCGTGACCTTCGAGGTCAGGCCGTAAATGGGCACATGGACCTTGTGACGGCTCATCCACAGCGCGGTCGAGCCGGATTCGGTCAGCGCCAGGATGGCCTTGCAGCCCAGGTGATGCGCGGTGAACAGCGCGGCCATCGCGATCGACTGGTCGATACGGCCGAACAGCTTGTTGGTGAAGCCGGCGTCGAGCGAGATCTCCTCGGCGCGCTCCGCTTCGATGCAGATCGACGCCATCATCTCGACCGTCTCGACCGGGTACCTGCCCGCGGCCGTCTCGGCGCTGAGCATCACTGCGTCGGTACCGTCGAGCACCGCGTTCGCCACATCGCTGACCTCGGCGCGCGTGGGCACCGGGTTGACGATCATCGACTCCATCATCTGCGTCGCGGTGATGACGATGCGGTCGAGTTCACGCGCCATCTTGATCATCTTCTTCTGCAGCGCCGGAACCGTCGCGTTGCCAACCTCCACCGCGAGATCGCCGCGCGCCACCATGATGCCGTCGCTCGCCTTCAGGATGCTTTCCAGCACCGGAATCGCCTCGCTGCGTTCGATCTTCGCGATCAGCGCCGCCTTGTGCTTGCAGGGCTCGCCGGCCAGGTTGGCGAGCTGGCGCGCCATTTCCATGTCGGTGGCGCTTTTCGGAAAGCTCACCGCCAGATACTCGCACTGGAAGCTCATCGCGGTCTTGATGTCCTCCATGTCCTTGGCCGTCAGCGCCGGCGCGGTGAGGCCGCCACCGGCCTTGTTGATGCCCTTGTTGTTCGACAGCTCGCCGCCGATCACCACCGTGGTGTGCACCTCGGCGCCGCGCACCGCATCGACGGTGAGCTTCAGCAGCCCGTCGTTGAGCAGCAGCGTGTCGCCCGGGCGCACGTCACGGGGCAGCTCCTTGTAGTCCAGACCGACCCGCTCATTCGTGCCGAGCGCGGTGGTCTCGCCATCGAGGATGAACGCCTGTCCGGCCTCGAGCATCGTCTTGCCGCCCTCGAACTTGCCGACGCGGATCTTCGGACCCTGCAGGTCGGCCATCAGGGCGACTTCCTTGCCGACCCGCTTCGCCACCTCACGCACCAGCGCCGCCCGGTCGATGTGGTCCTGCGCGCTGCCGTGCGAGAAGTTCAGCCGCATCACGTCGACGCCGGCGCGGATCATTCGCTCGAGCACCTCCGCTGAGCTGGAAGCTGGTCCGAGCGTGGCGACGATCTTGGTGGCACGCAGCATGGTCTGATCTTCGCGGGGGTGCCAGGCCGTGTGTTTCGGGATCGCTGGCCGCTCAGGCCGATGCGTCTTGCGCGCGCTGCTCGAGGATATCGATCGCGGGCAGTACCTTGCCTTCGAGCATTTCGAGGAAGGCGCCGCCGCCGGTGCAGATGTAGCCGACGCCGCGCTCGACGCCGAACTTCGCGATCGCAGCCAGGGTGTCACCGCCACCGGCGATGCTGAATGCGCTCGAAGCGGCAATCGCGTGGGCGATGGCTTCGGTGCCATGCGAGAAGGCCTCGAACTCGAACACGCCGACCGGCCCGTTCCAGACGATCGTGCCTGCCGACTTCAGCTTCTCGGCCAGGGCCGCAGCGGTCTTGGGACCGATGTCGAGGATCAGGTCGTCGGCAGCCACGTCGGTTGACGCCTTCGTCGTGGCCGGAGCGTCGTCCGCGAAGGTCTTCGCGGTGACCACATCGACCGGGATCGGTACTTCTGCACCACGCGCCTTCATCGAATCCATCACCGCCCGGGCCTTGTCGACCAGGTCCGCTTCGGCCAATGACTTGCCGATCGGCAGGCCAGCGGCCAGCATGAAGGTGTTGGCGATGCCGCCGCCGACGATCAGCCCGTCGACCTTGGCCGACAGCGCCTCGAGGATCGTCAGCTTGGTGCTCACCTTGCTGCCGCCGACGATCGCGATCAGCGGCCGTTTCGGTGCGGCGAGCACCTTCGTGATGGCATCTGCCTCGCCCGCCAGCAGCGGGCCTGCGCAGGCGATGCGTGCGTACTTCGCGATGCCGTGTGTGGAGGCCTGCGCGCGATGCGCGGCGCCGAACGCATCGTTGACATAGATGTCGCACAGCGCCGCCATCTTGTGGCTCAGCGCGTCATCGTTCTTGGCCTCACCGACATTCAAACGGCAGTTCTCCAGCAGCACCAGCTCGCCAGAGGCCAGCGCACGGCCGTCCACAGTCACCCCATCGACCCAGTCCTTGATCAGCGGCACCGGGCGGCCCAGCAGTTCACTGACATGCGCGGCGATCGGTGCCAGCGAGTCTTCGGCGGTCCAGTGGCCTTCTTTCGGCCGCCCCAGGTGCGAGGTGACCATCACCGACGCGCCGGCCTTCAGCGCAGCCTCGATGCAGGGCAGCGATGCGCGGATGCGGGTGTCGTCGGTGATGCGGCCAGCATCGTCCTGTGGCACGTTGAAATCGACGCGGATGAAAACCCGCTGGCCCGCGACGCGGTTCGCGGCGATGAGATCGGTGAATCGAATGGCTTTCATGGGGGGGTGATGGCGCTGGTAGCGGCTTGAGTCTAAGGTGGACTGTGGCTGCTGGGTAGCTCACCAGCCGAACATCAGCCGCAACGGCAGATAGGCTGCGAGCCCCCCCAGCAGCGGCCCGAGCACGCCGGGTCGCCAGGCGTACCAGAGCGTGGTCACCAGCGCGGCCGGCAGCCGGGCGTCCTGCCAGGTGCTGATCAGTTGGCCTTGCGTCATCACGATCTCCGGAACGATGACGGCCGACAGCGCGGCCAGCGGAGCGACCTTCAAGCCGCGCTGCAGCCAGTCGGGAATCGGCACCTCGCGCTCGGGAAACAGGAAGAACCCTCGCGAGACGATGGTGATGATCGCCAGCCCGACGATGGTCAGTGCGGTGTAGGCGGTTTCGGTCATCGTGTGTGCCTTCAGCTCGGCCGTTGCAGGCGCCGCGCCGCGTTCTGACCCTGCTCGATGAGCAGCCCCGCCGCCACGGCCGCCACGATGGCGACGATGATGTTGAGTTTCAACGGCAGCGCAAACGCCGCGACGGCAGCGCTGCCGGCGACCCCGGCGACCACCCAGGAGCCGCGGTCGGACAACAGGCTGCAGGTGATGCCGATCATCGCCAGCGTCCCGGCAAAGCCCAGGCCCCAGGCCTCTGGGATCACGTTGGCCAGTGCGATCCCTATCAGCGATGGCACCTGCCAGGCCACCCACAACAGCAGCGCGCCGCCGACGAAGTAGGGCAACTGCCCGGGCGCTCGGCTCGGACCGTTTTCATCCGCCGGGTAGGCGCGCTGGAAACCGATCAGGCTCAAATCCACCGCCAGGTAGCCGAGCAGCAGTCTGTAGCGCCGGGGCACATGTGCAAACACCGAGCGCCAGTGGGCGCTGTAGATCACGAAGCGCAGGTTGACGCAGAAACCCGCCGCCCAGATCACCCACATCGGCGCCCCGGCCGCCAGCAAGGGCAGTGCCGCGAGCTGGGCGCTGCCGGCATACACAAGAAGCGTCATCAGAGCCGCCATCGGCACGCTGAGGCCGCCCTTGACCATCGCCACGCCCGTGACCAGCCCCCATGCGCCGATGCCGGCTGCCAGGCCGCGCATCTCGCGCGCGCCGCGGCGGAAGTCGGGGTCGTCAAGCAGCGACCGGATGGCGGAGGGCATGGAACGATTGTGCGGGCTCGAGCCGCGCCGCAAGGAAGGGGCTGCTGACGTGGCCCCGGGCCACGTTCGACACGGCTCGCGCTGTAACCGCGAGCCCTGTGCCCTCACTGGGCTGCCGGCTCCTTGGCGTCCTTGGGCGCTTTCGCGGTCTGGGTGGCTGACGCGGGTGCTTCAGCTGCCGGAGTCTTGCTGCGCGCGCTTTCCACCGGATCCTCGAGTTCCGGCGATACCGCGTCGATCTTGTTCTCTCGCATGTAGTCGTTCATCTCGCGCCAGCCGGCGAAGACCGCCGCCTTGTCGGCTTTCTTGTTCAGCGAGTAGCAGTCCTCGATGGCCCGGCCGGCATGGCGGCAGGCGCCCCCGATGGCGGAGCCTTCGGCAGTGCGGGCCGCGGCGATCTTTTCGGGCGACTCGATGCCCAACTGGTCGCAGCCAGCCAGTGGCAGTGCGACGACGGCAATCAGGGCAGACAGGACTAAGCGCGACATGGTGAACTCGGCAGGGCGAAGAAACTCTTCGGTGTTGATCGTTCTATCGACCACGCGGGCAGCGACTTGAGCCAGAACTGGCCTGTGTTTGCCTGCTGTTTCTGCGACTGAGGTCACCGATGACAGAATGACAAGCCCCGTCGTGGCAGTGGCCCCGACGGCCCCTCGCCCAACCCACGCTGCCGTGCCCCTACACACCAACAACGAGCTCGCCTCCGGGACGCCGGCCCTCCGCAGGGTTGCGCCGGCGGACGCTGCGCAGCCGATGGATGTGATCTTCATCGAGGGCTACACCGGGCAGACGGTGATCGGCATCCACGACGCCGAACTGCACCGCCCCCAGACCATCGTGGTCGATGTGCACGCCGGCTTGCCGCGCGCCAAGGCCTGCGAGACCGACCGCATCGCCGACACCATCGATTACGGTGCGGTGCATGAACGGCTGGCCGCTCTGTACCGCGATCACCGCCTGGCGCTGCTGGAGTCGTTCGCGGAGGCGATTGCCCACATGCTGATCGTTGATTTCGGCGCCGCCTGGGTGCGCGTCAAGGCGGTCAAGCCGAAAAAGTTTCCCGATGTGGAGGCCGTGGGCGTCGTCATCGAGCGGCGCGCGCACGCCTGATCGCTGACTCAGCCCGCCGTGAACGGCTGGGGCACCGAGCCTTTGCGTGCGAGCACCTCGGCGGCAGTCGGCGAGCCCGTCACGGCGCGCTGGATGGCTTCCTTGGTCGCGAGGTGGTTGTAGTCCTGGATCTTCCGGTCGTCTTCTGCCAGCCAGTGGATGAACACACTGACGCAGATGAACAGGTTGTCGGCTTCGGCCAGGGGAATCGTGCCGTCCTCGACCGAGTCGGCGACAGCCATTGCGATGCCCCGCTGCGCCGGGCCGAACATCTGCACGGCCTGCTTCGCGCCCTTGATCGTGACCTTGTTGAACATCACGGTGGAGGGCTTGGTCAACAGGTTGGGCGCGATCACGGCCAGCATCGACGTGAAGCCATCCTTGTTGTTGACCAGCGCGTTGGCGAACGCGGTTTCGGCCGCGCTGCCGCGGGGGCCGATGAGCAGGTCGATGTGTGCCACTTCGTGGCCCTCGCCGACCATGGATTCGCCCACCATCAAGCGATCGATCTTCGCCATGAATTCAATCCCGGAGATGCAAGTTGAAATGGCACGGGTAGGAGATCGCCCAGCCTGTAGAGAACCTTATCACCACCCCCCGATACCCCGCCACGTCATCTGACAATCGCTGCATGCCCCGCTTCGCTGCCAACCCGACACTGATGACCACCCGTTCCTGTTCGACCTGATCGACGCGCTGGACTGGTGGCTCCGTGCGCGTGGAACTCCCATCGCCCACCAGAATCCAGCTCTCTCCTCGAGAAAATGAAAGCCATTGATGTATCCATCGGCGGTTGATCGACGACCCTTTGGGTGTCCCGACGCACGATCGGCCATCGCCGCCATGCATGTCCGGCTCATCGGCCTGATCGCTGCGCTCGTCTGCACCTTGCCGGTGTTCGCGCAGCCGGTGAAGACCGAGCACGTCACCGCCGAACTGGTGGCCGAGCGCAGCGCGGTGCAGCCAGGCCAGTCGCTGCGCATCGGTCTGCGTCTGCAGCACATCCCGCACTGGCACACCTACTGGCGCAACCCGGGCGATTCCGGCCTGCCCACCACGCTGACCTGGACGCTGCCCGCCGGCAGTGAGGCCGGTGAGATCGAATGGCCCGCGCCCCAACGACTGCCGATCGGCCCACTGGTCAACTACGGCTATGAGGGCGAGCTGCTGCTGCCGCTGGTCTTCACGGCCCCGGCCGATGCGCAGCCTGGCAGCACGCTGAACCTGCAAGCGAAAGCGACCTGGCTGGTGTGCCGGGACGTCTGCATACCGGAGAGTGCCACGTTGAGACTGCAGCTGCCCGTCGTCGGTGGCGGTGCTGCCCTCGATGCGCTCACCCCCGGCAGCACCGAGCACACGGCACTGTTCGAGCGCGCCCGGGATGCGCAGGCCGAGCCGCTCTCTGGCTGGACGGTCGATGCGCAGCAGGCCGGGCGAGAGTTGCTGGTCACGTTCTCGAAGCCGCTCGAAGCGGCCGCATCGCGGCCGGCGCTGCAGTTGTTTCCGTATGCCGAGCAAGTGATCGAGCCGGCGCAGCACGAGGTGTTTCGCACCGACAGCGGGTATGCGGTGAAGCTGCGCTTGCTCGATGGCGCGGCTGCGCCGGTGTCGTTCTCCGGCATCGCGGTGGCGCTGGGCGACTCGGTGCCCGGCACGCCCACGGTCTGGGGCGGCACGCGGCGATCGGCCGAGTTCGACACGACGGTTCGCGCTGTTGCTGCGCTCGAGTGGCCGGCGGGCGCGAAGGCGCTCTCCCATGATGCCGTTTTGACAACCGAGACGCTTGGTGGCGGGGCCGATCTGGGTTGGGCAACGGCGCTGTTGCTCGCCTTCGTCGGCGGCATGGTGCTGAACCTGATGCCTTGTGTCTTCCCCGTGTTGTCCATCAAGTTGCTGAGCCTGGCGAAGCACGGCGGCGACCAGCCGACGGATGCCGCTGCGTTGCGGACCCATGCGCTGGCCTACAGCGCGGGCGTCGTGCTGAGTTTCCTCGCATTGGCAGCGTTGCTGCTGGCCTTGCGCGCTGCCGGCAATGTGATCGGCTGGGGCTTCCAGCTGCAGGAACCGGGAGTCGTGTTCGTGCTGGCGCTGTTGTTCTTTGCGCTCGGCCTGAACCTGATGGGCGCGTTCGAGTTCGGCGGGTTGCTGCCGCAAGGTCTGGCCACCTGGCGCGACCGGCGGCCGGCGGTCGATGCGCTGGCGTCGGGTGTCCTGGCGGTGGTGGCAGCCAGCCCGTGCACCGCGCCCTTCATGGGTGCCGCGCTCGGCTACGCGATCACGCAGTCGCCGGCCGTCGGCCTCAGCGTGTTCGGAGCGCTCGGTCTGGGCATGGCGCTGCCGTATGTGCTGCTGGTCCTGCTGCCGGGCTGGCGCTCACGGCTGCCGCGACCCGGCGCCTGGATGTTGCGGCTGAAACAGGCACTGGCCTTCCCGATGTTCCTGACGGTGGTCTGGCTGGTTTGGGTGCTCGGCCAACAGGTCGGCATCGACGGCGCTGCGAAGGCGCTGATGGCACTGGTCGTGTTGGCGTTCGCGATCTGGGTCGCCAGCGGTCGCAGCACTGCAGGCCCGGGCGGCGAGGGCCAGGCCTTGGTGCGCCGCCTGATCGGGGGACTGCTGCTGGCGGGTGCACTGGCCTGGAGCTGGCCGGTTGGCGCCCTCGGTGGCGGGGAGCCCGCCACGGCCCGCACCGCAACGCCGGGCTCGCCCGAGGCGGCGTGGGCGCCCTACGACGAAACCTTGATCGCCGAGCGCCTCGCCGCCGGCCAGCCGGTGTTCGTCGACTTCACCGCGGCGTGGTGCGTCAGCTGCCAGGTCAACAAGCGGCTGGTGTTGCAGACCGACGCGACGATGCAGGCCTTTGCGCAGGCCAATGTGGCCTTGATGCGGGCCGACTGGACGCAGCGGGATCCGCGCATCACAGAGGCACTGGCCCGCTATGGCCGCAACGGCGTGCCGGTTTACGTGTTGCTGCGTCCGGGCCGCGAACCGCTGTTGCTGCCGGAGATCCTGACCGCGGCGGTGGTGCGTGATGCACTCGCCACGCTGTGACGATCTGCCGCGGTGTCACCGTGTCGGAACCCTTGGTGGGTTTCGGGCTCAGTGCATGAGGTGCCATCCCTTTCGTTCACCGATGGCTGCCATCCCAACGACTCAGGAGTTCCGCATGACCCCTCGCCGACACCTCCATCGCCTGGCCCTGGCTGCCGTCGCGTTGCCGCTGATCTCACTGTTGCTGGTGCCACCGGCGCACGCCGCCCCCGTCGGCAAGACCGCCCCCGCCTTTGAGCTGAAGGATGCCGGCGGCAAGACCGTCAAGCTGGCCGACTTCAAGGGAAAGCATGTGGTCCTTGAATGGACCAACCCCAGCTGCCCATTCGTCGTAAAGCACTATGGCACGCAGAACATGCAAGGGCTGCAGAAAGAGTTCACGGCGAAGGACGTCGTGTGGCTCGTCGTCACCTCGACGGCGCCCGGCACCTCCGACCATCTGGCGCCGGCTGCGCTGTCCGCGAAGTACAAGGCCTGGGGCACTGCGGCGACCCACGTGTTGTCGGACGACAGCGGTGCCGTCGGCAAGGCCTACGCCGCGAAGACCACCCCGCACATGTTTGTCATCGACCCGAAGGGCATGCTGATCTATGCGGGCGGCATCGACGACAAGCGCTCGGCCAACCCGAGCGACGTGAAGGACGCGAAGAACCACGTGCGTGCCGCCCTCGATGAAAGCCTGGCCGGAAAGGCGGTCAGTGTGCCGACCGCTGCGCCCTACGGCTGCGCCATCAAGTACGCGAGCTGAGCCCGGTGCGCTTTCGAAAGCGCTCGACCCTGGGCTTGCTGCTGGCCGCTGCGGTCTGCGTGATGGCCTCTCGAGTCGCGTTCGCAGCCGATGGCGTGGCGCCCGCCGGGCCGGGGTCGGCGCTCAGTGACGCCGCAGTAGATGCTGCGGTGGACTCATCCGGGCGATCGCTCGATATCCCGGCGTTGGCCGAGCGTCTGCGCGCCGCGCGCTACGTGCTGCTCGGCGAAATTCACGACGATGCACAGCATCACCGCCTGCGTGCCGCGTTGCTGCGTGCGCTGCTGGCCGATGGCCGGCCGACCTGGGTCGTCTTTGAGCAGATCGATCGTCAGCACAACGCGGCAGTTGCTGCCGCGCCGCGAGACACCGAGGCAGTCGCGACCGCCGGGAAACTGGACCGCAAAGGCTGGAAATGGCCGCTGCACCGCCCACTGTTCGATGCGGCACTGGCCGGTGGTGCCACTGTGCTCGGGGGCAATCTGAGCCGTGCCGAGGCCAGCAGCGTGGTTCGGGGCGGCGTGGCGCAGGCGCCGGTCGAACTGCAGCGCTGGCTTTCGGCGCCCGATGACTCCGGAACCGCGCCGCCGTCGGCCTGGAGGCCGACACAGGACGCCCAACTGCGCCATCAAGTCGACGTCGGTCACTGCGGCGCGCTGCCGCCCGCGATGATCGCGCCGATGGCGCTGGCGCAGCGGGCCCGCGATGCAGCGCTGGCGGCGGCGATGACCGGCGCACCGCCCAACGTGCGGGTGGTGCTGATCGCAGGCAACGGCCATGTGCGGCGAGACATCGGCGTGCCGCACTACCTGGCGGCGGCGCGGGCCGATGACATCGTCAGCATCGGCTTCCTGGAGCGCGCCAGCGATGGCCAGACAGCGGCCGACGGTCCCTATGATGAGGCCTGGTTCACAGCGCCGGTCGAGCGGCCCGATCCCTGCGCATCATTTCGGCCAGCCAGTGTGGCCAGGTAGCCAGCGTCACAATGCAATCACCCCTCACCTTGTCCCAGCCCCTGTAGAGCCATCTATGAATGCCCCCCGTGTTCTGGTCATCTCTGGCAGCGCCCGTCATGGGTCGCTGAATCAGCGTCTCGCGGCGGTGGCGACCCGCGAACTCGAACTGGCCGGCGCAGTGGTCACGCCGGTTGATCTGCGCGCACTGTCGTTACCGATCTACGACGCCGACATCGAGGCGCTCGGCATGCCCGAGGGCGCGCGCACCCTGCGGCGGCTGTTCGCCGAGAACGAAGCGCTGCTGCTCGTCTCGCCCGAGTACAACGGCTTCCCCACCCCGCTGCTGATCAACGCGCTCGACTGGGCCTCGCGCCCCGTGGCCGAGGATGGCCTGCCGTCGGGCCCGGCCGCCATGAGCGGCACCGTCGCTGGCCTTCTGAGTGCCTCGCCCGGCGCCTTCGGTGGCCTGCGCAGCTTGCTGTTCACGCGCCAGTTCCTGCAGATGAACCTGGGCATGCTGATCGTGCCCGAGCAGTTCGGTCTGGGCCTGGCCGACCAGGCCTTCGACACAGCGGGTGCGCTGATCGACGCGAAGGCCCATGCAGCGTTAGTGAAGGTGGTGCAGTCGGTGCTGCGAACGGCAGTGGCGATGAAGCCGCCAGGCGCCGTCTAAGCCGATTGCGCGACGGCCTCGCAGACCACCGCATCGCCGACCTGCAGCGTCCCGCCGACATGAATGCGCGCCGTCAGTCCGCCGTGCCCGCGCATCGCGTTGTAGCCACCCGCACCCAGCAGTTCCTCCATCCGTGAACAAGGCTCGCAGGGCCCGCTGATCTCCAGCACCACTTCCGCGCCGATGCGCAGCCGCAGCGCTTGATCCTTGAACAGGCTGCGCGCGGCCAGCAGGTTGAGCCCCGAGACCACCAGATTGCGCCGCAGCGCCTGGGCATCGACGTGTTGCAGGGCAGCCAGCGCCGCGATCACCGGCAGGTGTTCGGCCTGGATCAGGGTCACCTGTCGCTTGCTACCACCGGCAGATCCGTGCGGGCGCACCGCAGGTCCAGCACTGCGATCACCTTCCAGACCGCGACCCGCAAGCGCCTCGGCTGAGGCTACCGACACCATCGGTACCCGCCGTGCCGGCCGCAGCAGGATCATGTCGAGCCGACCGGCGCGTGGGAACTGGCGGGTCAGCCCCCTCAGCGTTCCGCGATCGGTGTCATCACCCATGACCGACACGTCCGCGCAGGCCAAAAACACCTTCAATTGAAATGCTAATAGGAATCGTTCTCATATGCGTTATTCTCTGAGCCATTCTGCGCCGCCCAAGTTTCCATCCGCCGTTCTCATCCGTCTCTCACATGCTCCGACAAATTGCCTTTGCTGCGGCCCGTTCGCACGCGACGAGCCTCCCCGGCGTTCGCGCGACGGCGCGACCGCACAACCCCGGATTCGAGCGGCGACCGAGTTTCATGGATGCCGCCACCGCGCGCACAGATCCCCTGCGCTGGGCAGTGGTGATCGTGGTCGCACTGCTGCACCTGATGGCCGCCCTCTGGATGCTGCGGCCCACGCCGACACCGCCATGGTCGGCATCGCACCAGAAGGTATTGCAAGTGGACTGGATCACCGTTGCCGACGCCGCTGCGGCGCCCGCAGCCGTTGCCCCTGCCGTCGCGCTGCCAGCACCGAAGCCGTTCGCCCGGCCAGCCAGCAAGGCGCCCTCTGTGTTGCTCTCATCTGTCGAAGCGTCCCCGCTTGTGGCCAACACAACAGCCGCATCGCCGTCCGCCGATGCGACGGACGACCTGCGGGTCGCGCCCGCTGAGCTCGCATCGCCCGCGCTCACAGCCGTGTCGACAGCACTGACCGTCCCGCATACCGAGGCAGCGGTGGCGCGGCTCACATCGCCTAAGTTGCCCAGAGACCTGCCCGCCGAAGCGGTGCGTTACCTCGTGCCACCGGCGCCGGTCTATCCGCGACTGTCGCGCCAACAGGGCGAGACAGGTCAGGTGCAGGTGCGCGTCTACATCGACGAGGCCGGGCTGCCGCGCACCGTGCAACTCAGCGCGTCCTCGGGTCATGGCCGCCTTGATGAAGCAGCGCTTCAGGCCGTGCTGCGGGCCCGCTTCAAGCCATACACCGAGAACGGGCGCCCGATGGGCGGCTGGGCGCTCATTCCCTTGACCTTCGATCTGGAGAAATGACCATGAGCTTCGATACCGATCCGGCAGCCATTGCTGCCAACCCCTTGCCGGGCGACACTGCGCTCGGCTTCTCGCATTTCATCGCGCAGGCCGACGCGGTCGGCCAGGGCCTGCTGGTGCTGCTGCTGCTGATGTCCGTGATGTCATGGACGGTCATCGTGCTGAAAGCCCTGAGCGGCTGGCGGCAGCGCCGCGAGAGCCAGCGCTTTGTCGCCTGCTTCTGGAACGCCGGGTCGCTGTCGCACATCGAGACCGCGCTGGCGAACGGCACGGCAGGCACTGCGCGCGATCCCTACGCGCAACTCACGCTACAGGCGCTGCAGGCGCAATCGCACCATGCGCGCCATGGCGTCACGCGGCTGGCAGAAGCAGGCACCGCGGCCGAGTTCGTCACTCGCACGCTGAAGAAGGGGCTGGACGCGCAGGCGATGCGGCTGGAGAGCGGGCTGTCCCTGCTGGCCACCATCGGCGCCACTGCGCCTTTCATCGGCTTGTTCGGTACCGTCTCGGGCGTGTACCACGCACTGCTCGCGATCGGCGCCAGCACTGCCGACGCTCCCGGCTCACTGGCCCAGATTGCCGGACCGGTGGGCGAGGCCCTGATCATGACCGGGCTCGGCCTGGCAGTGGCGATCCCTGCGGTGATGGCCTACAACCTCTACACACGGCGCAACCGTGTGATCGCATCGCAACTCGATGCTTTCGCGGGCGAGCTGTGCACCTTCGTGGCGATGGGCCAGCCATTGGGTGCGCCCACCACCGCTGCCCAGGCGGCGACGCCAGCCGGGGATCGCGACAGCGACCCCGAAGCAACAGGACTGGCGCGCCACAGCGGCCCGGTCGCTGCCTGAGGAGCGCGGCATGGCCTTCTCCTCCTTTGACAGCGCTCAACGGGCCAGCGGTCCGATGAGCGACATCAACATGGTCCCGCTGATCGACGTGCTGCTGGTGTTGCTGGTCATCTTCATCGTCAGCGCACCGCTGATGACGCACGCCATCAAGGTCGACCTTCCGAAAACCAGCGCGGTACCGCTGAGCCCGCCGCCCGAGGCGGTGAGCCTGTCCATCGATGCGCAGGGCGCACTGTTCTGGAACGGCGAGGCGGTGTCCCGTGATCAGGCGCACGCGCGCTATGCCGAGGCCGCTGCGAAGCGCCCGCAGCCCGAGCTGCATCTGCGCGCCGACCAGAACGTGCCTTACCGCCATGTGGCCATGACGTTGGCCGATGCCTCGCGCGCCGGGCTCACCCGGCTCGGCTTCGTCAGCGAGCCGCCGTCGGCACAACTCCCCCCATGACGCGACCCGCAGACACGGGCCGATAGCCCCGCTCCCACGCACCGAACAACACCCGCCGCGCACGGGTGCAGGCCGCGCTTTGCCATTCGCAAGCTACCGACACCACCCAACGCGCTCTTCACAACCCCACAGGAGATCACCGAATGCCCCGAGCCAACCCACCATCACCTCGCGTGAAGCGGCCCCGAACCCCGAGCGCTGCTGCGCCCCTACTGCCCCTGGGCGCACTCGCGGCCGGCTTCGGCCTCGCGTTGCTGCCGATGGCCGGTTCGGTGCACGCACAGATCGCGGCGCCGGTGCCAGGTGCCACCACGACCGAGGCGACTCTGCCCGCCGTGAAGGTCCAGGCCTCTGCCGAGACCACCGGCAAGGAGGCCTACCAGGCCGTGACGACCACGGTGGGCAAGGGCGTGCAGGCCCTGCGTGACATTCCGCAATCGGTCACTGTCATTACCGAGAAGCTGATCGATGACAAGAACCTCGACACGCTGAAAGCCGCGCTGCACAGCGTGCCTGGCATCGCATTTGAGGCCGGCGAAGGCGGCGCGATTGGCGACCTGGTGCGGCTGCGCGGCTTCTCGACGCGCGGGGACATCTACCTCGACGGACTGCGCGACATCGCGCAGTACAACCGCGACACTTTCAACCAGGACCGCGTCGAGGTGCTGCGCGGTTCGGCCTCGATGCTCTATGGCCGCGGTTCCACCGGCGGCATCATCAACCAGGTCAGCAAGCAGCCACTGTTGATCAATCAAAGCGAAGTGGCGTTCACCGCCGGGACCGACCGCTATTACCGGTTGACGGGTGACTTCAACATGGTCACTGGCGAGAACGCTGCGCTGCGCGTCAACCTGATGAAGACCGAGGCGGACAGCTTCCGCAACGGGCCGTCGACCGATCGCCGAGGCATTGCCCCGACCTTCCAGTGGGGCATCGGAACCCGCGATGAGTTCAGCGTCGGCGCCTATCACCTCGAATACGACGACGTGCCCGACTTCGGCTTCCGCTGGCTCAACGGCGGCCCCGTCAATGCGGCGGTGAACCGGTGGTTCGGCGCGAAGTCCGACTACCAGGACGACTCGGCGACGCAGTTCTTCTTCACCCACCTGCATCGCTTCGACGGCGGTGGGCAGTTGAAGACCACGCTGCGCGACGGGCGCTACAAACGGGACCTCTGGGCGACCACCGCCGGATTCGCCGCGATCCCGCCCGCATCGAGCGGAATGGCCACCGCCTGCAGTTACCCCACGGGCACCGTCACCACCCCCATCGCCTCGGTCAGCGACAACAGCCTGGTCTGCCGAGGCAACCAGACACGGGCCGCCAAGGACCATCACCGCTTCGTCCAGACCGACTACAGCGGCCGTGTGGAGTGGCTGGGCCTGAAGCACCAACTGCTCGCCGGGGCCGAGTACGCCAATGAACAAACCACCACTTACAGCTACACCGGCACGCCGGCCAAATCACCAATCACCTGGGCCGATGCGGGTGGCAGCGCTGCCCTCGCCGACACGCGGGTGCGTGCGCGCAACACGAAGTTCGAGTCCGACACCCTCGGGCTGTACGCACAGGACACGGTGTCGCTGACAGACCGGTGGAAGCTGATCGCTGGCTTGCGCTACGACCGGTTCTCGGGTGACTACGAGCGTGTGGCCGGGCCGCTGTCGCGCACCGACCGTGTGTGGAGCCACCGTGTGGGTGTGCTGTACCAGCCCAGTGAGATCGTCACCTGGTATGCGTCCTATGGCACTTCCTTCAACGCCTCGGGCGACCTGTACCAGTTCGACCCGACCAGCGCCAACACCGCGCCCGAGAAGAGCCGCAACATCGAAGTCGGCGCCAAATGGGATCTGGCTGAAGGCAACCTCTCGCTGCGCACGGCGATCTTCCGCACCCAGAAGTACAACGAGCGCAACACCGACATCGACCAGGCCAGCAATGCCTTCCTGCTGAGCGGTAAGCGCCACACCGATGGCATCGAGTTCGAGGCGGTGGGCCAGATCACGCCAGCGCTCGAGGTGTTTGGTGGCATCGCCTGGATGAAGGGCCGCATCGATGCGGCAGGCAGCTCTCCTGCATCGCAGGCTTCGGTGGGCAGAACCCCGGGGCTGACGCCGAAGATCACCGCCAACATCTGGGCGACCTACCGTGTGAGCCCGGGCTGGCGCATCGGTGTGGGTGCCGACGGCATGAGCAGCCGCAAGCCCGCGCTGGCAGAGACCGGCCTCAACCGGGCACCAGGCTATGCCAAGGTCGATGCGCTGGTCGAATACCTGAGCGGCCCCTACACCGTGCGCCTGAACCTGAAGAACCTCTTCGACCGGGTGTACGCCGATGGCCTATACCGGGGCTTCACTGTGCCGGGCGAGACGCGCGCCGCGCAGTTGACGGTGTCGGCCACGTTCTAAGGCGCGGCGCTCACGTCATAGCGAAAGGAGGTCCTCATGCTGATCGTGATCCCGAAGGTGCTGTCCGGCGAGCCGCTGCAGCAGGCGCAGGCGCTGCTGCGGGAGGCGCCCTGGGGCGATGGCCGCGCCACAGCCGGCGACCAGTCGGCACAGGTGAAGAACAACCGGCAACTGCCGCAGGACCACGAGGTGACCGCTGCGCTGCGGCAGATCGTGCTCGAAGGCCTGAGCCGCAGCCTGATCTTCTTCAGTGCGGCGCTGCCCCGGCGCATCTTCCCGCCCCTGTTCAACCACTATGGCGGCCGCTCCAACGCCTTCGGCAACCACATCGACAGCGCAGTGCGCACCATCACCTTCGGAGAGGCGATGGGCCAGCAGGTGCGCACCGACCTGTCGGGCACGCTGTTCCTGAACGATCCCGACGACTACGACGGTGGCGAGTTGACCATCGAGGGCATGCACGGCGAGCCGCGAATCAAGCTGCCGGCGGGTGACCTGGTGCTTTATTCGGCCACCAGCGTCCACCGTGTCGAGCCGGTCACGCGAGGCGAGCGACTGGCCAGCTTCTTCTGGCTGCAGAGCATGGTGCGCGACGACGGCCGGCGTCAGTTGCTGCACGACATGGACATGAACCTGATGACGCTGCGCCGGCAGCATGGCGACGCCGAGTCCGTGGTCGCGCTCACCGGGACTTATCACAACCTGCTGCGGATGTGGGCTGAGGTGTGAATTCAGGCGCCTCGCCCTCGCGCCATCGCCGCAGCACACAACGGATGAGAAAGCTATTGCTTGGCCGGTTCTCGCATGAAGCAATGCGATGCGGCTCGGGGCATCAATGCAATCGATCGGGTCGGCGTGGCTTGCGAAACGACTTCGGCGTGTAGACGTTGCCGGTCCACTCGCCCTCGTCCTCGCGCGCTCTGCCGCCCTGGGCACGCCTGATGGCGGCTTCGGCCTCGGTGCGGGCCACGCGCCGCGCTGCGCGCCAATGCCACAGCTGAAGCGCGCCACGGCGCAACGACCAACCCCAGCCACGACACGTCCGATCGAAGCGATCTCGGCGCGCCGGACTCAGGCAGAGCCGAACCAGCAGCACGGCGCAGACGGCCAATGTCAGTCCGGCGAGCAGCTGTTCGGAAAGGTTCATGGCCGCTTATTCTGCTCGCGCACCGGTTGGCGGTCACGCAGCATGTCGAATGGACGAGCTGTCTGAGGTCGCTGGGTCAGGCGCTGATGGTCAGCCGCTGGCAGACGCGGTCCAGGCGCTGGGTGTCCTGATCGGTCAGCAGGCCGGCGCGCAGCCGCACCGCGCGTTCGATGCGTCGCAGCCGGTAGCGCAGCTCGCCTTCCACGGCTTCGACCTCGGCAGCGTTTGGCGAGGCCACCGGATCCAGATGCCACAGACCGGTCGTGGTCAGTCCACGGCGCAGGCGGTTCAGCAGGTGTTCGGTCAGGGCCAGGGCGCCCTTCAGATCGTCGGACATCGCGTCGTGCAGCAGCGCTGCGGCCGCATCGCTGGCGTCGTCCATCACGTTGGAGAGTGTCGTGAGGCGGCGCGTCAATTCATCGCCTCGGCAATGCGCCACCGCAGGGGGCTGCTCGCGCACCACCTGGGCGATCAGGCCGACCCAGCGCAGATCGAATTCACCGGGCACCACGCGCAGCGCGATGCTGGCGCGCGACAGCGGCGCCTGCTCATCGGCCAGCGCGGCCAGCGTCGATTCGGTGACCGCGAGCAGCCGCCCCAGCGAGGAAGTCTGTTCGCCTTGCAGGCAATGCGGAAAGCCCGAGCCGTCCATGCGCTCATGGTGCTCCGCAACCGCTCGCACGATGTCCGCCGGGTAGTCGGTCAGTTGCTTGAGCAGCAGGCTGCCGACATGTGGGTGCACGACGAGTTGTTGGTAGCTCAGGATGTCGAGTGTGCGTTCGGCCCCCGCCTCGCCGAACTCCGGGTCGATGTACATCTCGCCCAGGTCGTGCAGCAGGCCGCACAGCATCGCCGTGCGCAGGTCGGCGGCGCTGCCGCCGTGCGTCAGCATCAGTGCGCCATTCAGCGCCATGGCATGGATCGCGTGATGGAAGCGGGCCGGGCTGCTGGCGCGAGACGCGCTCAGCAGCAGTTGTGCGACCGGGTGCACCGGCAGGGAGGCCGATTCGCGCAGAAGGGCGTCGGCATGCGGGTGCAGCAGCGCGGCCAGCGGGATCGGCTCGTAGAGCAGCGCCTGAACCTCATCGGTCAGCGTGCGCGCGGTGACGCCGCCCTCGACCTTCAGGCAGCTTTCCAGTGGCTCCCGCAACTGGCGATCGAGCAGTTTGCGCTGCAGCGCCTGCGAGACCGGCTGGTCCTGCGCCCAGAGCTTGATGCCGGAGATGTCGAAGATGTCGCGCGCGGCGATGATCTTCTGGGTCTGGCTGGCGTCGAGGATCGTCGCCAGAGCGTGCGGATTGGCAGAGGAAAAGTCAGTGGCGATGGCCGTGGCGAGTTGGGTCATGGCGACTCCGGGAGCGAGGTTGTATCGGTTTGTCGTCAATCCGGCGCCGGACTGTAGGGAGAGCATTCCCCAGGGGGTCCGAAGCGCCTTCACCGCGTCACCCACTCCGAGTCCGCAGGCCTTCGATAATGGCGCTCGTCCGCACGACCCTCAACATGCCTGCTTCCCTGCATCGCCCACCCGAGTTTTCCGTGAACGCCTCGTGGCAACAGCGCAGCGTGGCCAGCGTGTGGCACCCGTGCACGCAGATGCAGCGCATGGGCGAGGTGCCGCCGATCGCCATCGCGAGGGCGCATGGGCCGTGGCTGGAAGACTTCGAAGGTGCACGCTACTTCGACGCCACCAGCTCCTGGTGGGTCAATCTGTTCGGCCACGCCGACGCACGCATCAATGCCGCGCTCAAGGACCAGCTGGACACGCTGGAGCACGTGATGCTGGCCGGCTGCACCCACGCGCCGGCGGTGGAGCTGGCCGAGCGACTGTCGGCACGCACTGGCGGCGCGCTCGGCCACACCTTCTTCGCGAGCGATGGCGCGTCGGCCGTCGAGATCGCGCTGAAGATGAGCTTCCACAGCTGGAAGAACCGTGGTCTCGGCGACAAGCGCGAATTCGTGTGCCTGCGCCATGGCTACCACGGAGAGACGATCGGGGCGCTGGCCGTCACCGATGTCGCGGTGTTCCGCGATGCCTACGACCCGCTGCTGATGCGCGCCCATGTGGTGATGGCGCCCGATGCGCGGCAGGCGGCGCCGGGAGAGTCGGCCGCCGACGTCGCCCGGCGCGCCGCGGCGGAACTGGCGGCGCTGTTCGAATCGCGCGCCGGTCAGATCGCTGCGCTGATCATCGAGCCACTGGTGCAGTGCGCCGCCGGCATGGCGATGCACGATCCGGCTTACCTGCGCGAGGTGCGCTCGCTGTGCGAGCGCTACCAGGTGCACCTGATCGCCGACGAGATCGCGGTCGGCTGCGGGCGCACCGGGACCTTCTTCGCGTTCGAGCAGGCCGTGGCCGAAGGCGAACCGCAGATCTGGCCGGATCTGCTGTGTCTGTCGAAAGGCATCAGCGGCGGCTATCTGCCGCTGTCGCTGGTGCTCTCGTCTGACACGATCTACGAGGCATTCCTCGACGACGACACCGCCCGCGGCTTCCTGCATTCGCATTCCTACACCGGTAACCCGCTGGCCTGTCGCGCGGCTCTGGCGGTGCTGGACCGCTTTGACGAGGAGCCAGTGCTGCAGCGCAACCGCGAAACCGGGGCGCTGCTCACCGCGGTCCTGGCTGAGCGGCTCGACGGCGACGCCCGCATCGAACACATTCGCCAGCGCGGCATGATCTGGGCCTTCGATGTGCGTGAAGCGCATGCCGGGGTTCGCTTTGCAGAACGCTTCCATCTGGCCGGCCGCGAGCAGGGTCTGTTGATCCGCCCGATCGGCCGCACCGTCTACCTGATGCCACCGTATCTGCTGAACGAGGCGCATGTCGCCTACCTCGCCGAGCGTGTGATGGCCACGCTGAATGCGGTGCTTTGAGCGTCAGCCAGTGACCCGAGCGCCGCGATGCTGAAGTACCTCGAAGCGCAGCTGGCCGAGCGCGAGTCGCAGTCGCTGCGCCGCCATCGCCGCACCGCCGAGACCGCCTGCGCGCCGCATCAGACCGTCGCCACGCGCGACGAAGTGCCTCGCGAGTTGCTGGCCTTCTGCAGCAACGATTACCTGGGATTGGCCAACCACCCGCTGCTGATCGAGGCACTGGGCGAGGGCGCACAGCGCTACGGCGCCGGCAGTGGCGCCTCGCACCTGATCAGCGGCCACTCGCGGGCACATGCGCTGCTGGAAGATGATCTGGCCGAGATGCTCTCGCCACATGTGCCCGAGGCGCGCGCACTGACGTTTTGCACCGGGTACATGGCCAACATGGCACTGCTGACTGCGCTGGGCGATGCGCAGACCACGATCTATACCGACTTGCTGAACCACGCCTCGCTGATCGACGGTGCGCGGCTGGCCAAGGCCGCCGTCTACACCTATCCGCACAACGACCTGGCCGGCCTCGAACGCCGGATCACGGCCTGCAGCACGCCACGCAAGCTGATCGTGACCGATGGTGTCTTCAGCATGGACGGCGACCTGGCACGCCTGCCCGAGCTGCTGGCGCTGGCAGAGCGCCACGACGCCTACATCGTGGTGGACGATGCGCATGGTTTCGGCGTGCTCGGCGAGCAGGGGCGGGGCGTTCTGTCGCATTTCGGATTGCGCAGCGAGCGCCTGATCTGCATGGGCACGCTGGGCAAGGCCGCTGGCGTGGCGGGGGCTTTCGTCGCGGCGCACCGCACTGTGATCGACTGGCTGGTGCAGAGCGCGCGGGCCTACATCTATACCACCGCGTCGCCGCCGGCGGTGGCGCATGCGGTGCGCGCCAGCCTGCGGTTGATCCGTGGCGATGAGGGCGCGCGGCGGCGGCAGCATCTGGCAGAAGTCGTGACCGCGTTTCGGAGCGGCGTGCCCGAGGTGCTGGGCGATCTGCCGAGTGCACGCGGCTGGCAACTCGCCTCATCGCAGACCGCCATTCAGCCGCTGATCGTTGGCAGCAGCGAGGAGGCGCTGGCGATGTCTGCAGCGCTTGAATCGCAGGGCCTGTGGGTGCCCGCGATCCGTCCACCGACCGTGCCGTCCGGCAGCGCGCGGCTGCGCATCACGTTCAGCGCGGCGCATGGCTTCGGCGATGTCGCGCGGCTGTTGTCAGCACTGGCTCAGGCCGGGAAGGAAATGCGATGACCAAGATGCTGGGTGCGGGTGACTCTGCGACCGTGTTGCCGCTCGCAGAGTCGGCCGTGTTGAGCGAGCTGGAGCCGCTGCCGCAAGCCGCTGTGGAAGGAGACCATGAACGGCCCTTGCGTGGCTGCTTTGTCACGGGCACCGACACCGAGGTCGGCAAGACCACGGTCAGCGCCGGTCTGCTGCATGCACTGGCCCAGCAGGGCCTGCGGGTTGCCGGATACAAGCCGGTGGCTGCCGGCGCGGTCTGGAAGCTGGCGGCGAGTGACCCCGAAGGCCATTGGTACAACGATGACGTCGAAGCCCTCCGTGCGGCGAGCTCCATCGAGCTGACGCGCAGCGAGGTCTGCCCGTGCCTGCTGGAAGAAGCCTGTGCGCCGCACCTCGCCGCCCGGCTCGAAGGCGGGTGCATCGAGCCTGCGCTGCTGATCGCAGGTGCTCATCAGCTGATGCCGCGCTGCGACGTGCTGGTGGTCGAAGGTGCGGGCGGTTTCTGCGTGCCCCTCGTCGAGTCGCAGGAGTTCAGCGAGGCGCCTGCGCTGCCGGAGGCCACCATCGCCGCGCCCACCGACTCAGACTGGGGCACCGACGATCTGGCCGTTGCCCTCGACCTGCCGGTGATCCTGGTCGTCGGCCTGCGGCTCGGGTGCATCAACCATGCGCTGCTGACCGCCGAAGCGGTCGCAGCCCGCGGGCTGCGGCTGGCCGGCTGGGTCGCCAACCGCATCGAGCCGACGATGCCGCATGCCCAGCTCAACATCGACACACTGACCCGCGCGCTGCAGCAGCGCCATCACGCACCGCTGCTTGGGGTGGTGTCCTACCGCGCGCCCGCCACCGCGGCCGTGGTGGCCGAGGATCTGCGCATCGACGCGGTGCTCGATGCGCTGGATCTGCGCGCTTGAACCACTCCGCGTGCTGCCTGAAGCCGATTCACAGCCGAGGCGCCCAGCACGGCAAAGTTGGCAAGCCGAACGTCCCCGACGCCAGAATTCTCGGGCTGCCGATTTGGCGTGCTCAGGCGCTCAAACCGCCACACGTCAAAATCCAGGGATGAACGATCGTTATCAGGAACAACGTCCCCCAGCGCAAAGCAGCCCGGAGGACGAGCAATCTGCGGTACGGGTGGACCGAGCGCAGACGGAGTTGGCGCATGGCCGGGCCATCTGTATCACCGGGCCGATGGCTGGCCGCTCGCTCGCTGCCGTGGCCTGCAACCTGGTGGCTGCGGTCGAAACGCTGAATGCTGCCCGGCTGGCGTGGATGAAGTCGTGGGGCGCGCCGCTTCAATTGCTGATCACCGCAGAGCGCGCCTCGACCCTGGGGCTGTCGCTGTCCTCGCTGCCTGGCTCCGCGGTGTCGGTCTCGCTGTCCGCCGACGTACCGCTGGAGGTGCTGTTGGCGCTGGCGGCAGTGACACCCGCTTCGGGCCAGCCGTTGCCAATGGCCCCGCTGTCCGTCGCGCAGCCGTCGACAGCGCAGCAAATGGTCTTCGACAGCGCCTTGGCACTGGCCAAAAACGGCCGTTTGATGCCGGCCTTGCTGGTCGTCGAACTGCCAGCGGCCGCTGCCGCGCGGTTGACTGCGGCACAGCTGCTGTCGGTTTCCACGGACGATGTGCAGCGCGCACCAGCCCGCGGCGAGCGCAGCTTGCGACGCGTCAGCGATGCCCAGGTGGCCATCGAGGCGCATGAGGACTGCGAAGTGGTGCTGTTTCGCGAGGACGCGGGCGGCGCCGAGCACCTGGCCATCATCGTCGGCCAGCCCGATTTCAGCCAGCCGGTGCCTCTGCGGCTGCATTCGGCTTGCCTGACAGGAGATCTGCTGGGCAGCCTGCGCTGCGATTGCGGCGACCAGTTGCGCCGGGCGATCACCAAGTTGGCAGAACACGGCGGCGTGCTGCTGTACCTGCAACAGGAGGGTCGCTCGATCGGCCTGGCGAACAAGCTGCGTGCTTATCGCCTGCAGGACGAAGGCCTGGACACCATCGACGCCGATCGCTATCTGGGCTTCATGGCCGACGAGCGCGACTACACGCCCGCGCTGGCGATGTTGAAGTCATTGGGCATCAAACAGGTTCGGCTGCTGACCAACAACCCGAAGAAGATCGCCGCGATCGAAGCCGGCGGCATCGAGGTGGTGGAGCGACTGGCCCTCTACGGGCCGGTGAACCCCTACAACGCCCGCTATATCGAAACCAAGCAGCAGCGAGCGGGGCACCTCAAGGAAGACTGACCGGGTCTCAGGGCGCAGTGGAAGGCTGGACGGCCACAAATCCGATGCGTGTCAGCCCGCCTTTCTGAACGATGCCGATCACCTCCGCCACGCGGCCGTACGGCACTGCCTGATCGGCACGCAGCTGGACCTCGGTCTGAGGGTTGGCCTGGGCCAGTTGAGTCACCTGCTGCGCGAGTGCCGTGGCTTCGATCTCCTCGTCAGCGAGGAAGAGGCGGCCGCTTGTGTCGATCGACACGGCGATGAAGGTAGGCGTGTCGCTGGGTTGGGCTGCATCCGACTTGGGCAGGTCCAGCTTCAGGCTGCTGGTCATCAAGGGCACGGTGATCATGAAGATCACCAACAGCACCAGCATCACGTCGATCAACGGCGTCATGTTGATGTCGCTCATCGGCTGCGGGCCGGTGGTGCGCTCAAGGCGTCCGAAGGCCATCTGTGTCACGCCCTTGGCGCTGGGCTCTCGTGGGTGGCCGCGCCCGTCTGCATCTCGCGCAGATCGTGCGCAAAGCCCTCGAGCTCGGCCTCGCAGACGCCGACCATCTTGCCGAAGATGTTGAAGGCCAGCACCGCCGGAATGGCCACTGCCAGACCGGCCGCGGTCATCACCAGCGCCTCGCCCACCGGGCCGGAGACGCGCTCGATGGTGATCGTGCCGGCGGACGCAATGCTGACCAGCGCATGATAGATGCCCCAGACCGTGCCGAACAGGCCAATGAAGGGCGCCGTGCTGCCGATCGACGCCAGCACCACCTGGCCGAACTGCAGTTGCTGCAGCACCGCGTGCAAGGCGTCCCGCAGACGGCGCGTCAGTTGCGAAGCACGCTGCCCATGCGCTTCGAGTGTGCGGGCATTTGGCAGTGCCGTTGCGGCCAACAGCAAGGGCGTCAGCACCTGCTCGCGGTCGAAGGCGGCCAGCTGGGTGCGCGCGGCTTGCAGATCGGCGGCAGCCCAGAACGCGGGTACTGCCCGGGCGATGTCGCTGCGCACTCGGCGCAGCAGCCAGCCCTTCCAGAAGATCAGCACCCAGGCGCTGACCGACATCAACAGCAACAGCAGCGCGACGCCGCGCGTGATGAGGTCGCCCTGATCCCAGAACTGGCTGAATCCGTTCATGGCGTGTCCGTCTGGGCAGGTGTGAAGGCGCCGTGAATCATGTCAAGCCCAGCACGTCGTTCATGTCGAAGAGCCCATGGGCCCGTTCGGCGAGAAAGCGCGCAGCGCGGAGGCTGCCTTGCGCGTAGGTGGCGCGGCTCGAACTCTTGTGGCTGATCTCGATGCGCTCGCCGATGCCGGCGAACAGCACCGTGTGATCACCCACCACATCACCGCCGCGGATGGTCGCAAAACCGATGGTCGATGGATCGCGCTCGCCTGTCACGCCTTCGCGTCCGTACACCGCACAGGCTTTCAGGTCGCGACCCAAGGCCGCGGCGACCACCTCGCCCATCTTCAGCGCGGTGCCGCTGGGTGCATCGACCTTGTGCCGGTGATGCGCTTCGATGATCTCGATGTCATAGCCTTCGCTGAGCATGCGCGCCGCGGTGTCGAGAAGTTTCAGGACCACGTTCACGCCCACGCTCATGTTGGGCGCCATCATGATGGCGATGTGCCGGGCGTGGTCGGTGATTTCGGCCTTCTGAGCTTCAGTGAAGCCGGTGGTGCCGATCACTGCCTTCACGCCGAGTTCTCGGCACACGACCAGATGCGCCAGCGTGCCGGCGGGTCGCGTGAAGTCGATCAGCACCTGCGCGCTGGCCAGGCCCTTGTGCAGGTCGGCAGTGATGGTGACGCCGCTGGTGTGCCCGGCGAACGCCGCAGCATCCTGACCCAGTGCCGGACTGTCCACCAAGTCGAGTGCGCCGCTGAGCACCATGTCGTCGCGGGCCGCGATGATCGCTTCGATCAGCATGCGGCCCATCCGCCCCGATGCGCCGGCCACGGCGATCCTCAACGGACCTCCGCTGACCACGGATGCGTCCACAGACACAGGCATCAGCGCGGCGGCTCCAGTGGCGGGTAGACACGCCCCGGCGGCACCGTCGGTGGCTCAACAGCGGCCTGCTTGGGAGGCGGTTTCAGTGACTGCAACTCGTCGGCGCTCAACGCCAGCGGCCGCGCCTTGCCACCGGCTGAGCCCGAGTCGATCGAGGCCACGAAGGCCTCTTCGGAGGGCAACTCGCCACCGGTGTCCACGCTGACCAGTCGGTCACCGTTAAACATCAGCACCACACTGCGTCGCTGCGGCTCGGTGCCCCGGCGACGAATCGTGAACACATAGTCCCAACGGTCGCCGTGAAACACATCGGTCAGCAGAGGCGAACCGAGCAGATCGCGCACCTGCGCTCTCGGCATGCCAATCTGCACCCGCTCCATCAGCTCCTTGGTCAGCACATTGCCCTGAACGACCTCGACGCTGTAAGGCCTGACGATGTTCGTCAGGCTCTCCTTTGACATCAGGTTCTCGCAACCGGTCAGCCCGGCAGTCACGCCGACGGCAGCAAGCATCAGCAGGCTGGAGCGAACCGTTGAAATCAGTCGCATGGCAGATTCAAGGATTCACTCAGCGCAAACCCGACTCGATATGATCGAATCATTCTAGCGGTAGGGGCTGTGACCCGATCGCCCCACGGGAGCCACCATGTCGAACGCTGACGAACTCAAGAGCAGCGGCCTGAAAGCCACCTTGCCACGCATCAAGATCCTGGAGGTTTTCCAGCAAGCCGTCCAGCGGCATCTGACGGCCGAGGATGTTTACAAGGTCCTGCTTACTGATGGCTCGGACGTCGGGCTGGCCACTGTTTATCGGGTGTTGATGCAGTTCGAGCAGGCCGGCATCCTGTCTCGCAATCATTTCGAGTCGGGCAAGTCGGTGTTTGAGCTCAACGAAGGCAAGCACCACGACCATCTGGTGTGTCTTGACTGTGGCCGTGTCGAGGAATTCTTTGACGCTGAAATCGAAAAACGGCAACGTGCGGTTGCTCAGTCTCGTGGCTTCGATCTGCAGGAACACGCCCTGTCGCTGTATGCGGTGTGCGCCAAGAAGAACTGCCCCCACAAGTCGCACTGAGTTTGAGCTCAGCGTCCCGCGTCCCACCGTATTTCATTCGGGGCCGCGTTCGAGCGCGCGCTGGTGGCGCTCGATGAATTCCTTGTAAGTGTCGATCCCGCGCAGCTGCAAGATGGTGTTGCGCACCGCCGCTTCAACCAGCACCGCGAGGTTGCGGCCCGCATCAACTGCGATCACGGCCTTGCGCACGGGCACGTCCAGGATGTTCTCGTACAGCGGCTCATAGGGCAGCCGCTCGAACTCGCGTTCCATCGTTTCCTTGCGCACCAGATGCACGATCAGTTTGACGCGCATCTTCCGGCGCACCGCAGTCTCGCCAAAAATGGCCTTGATGTCCAGCAGCCCGATGCCACGAACCTCGAGCAGGTTCATCAGCAGTTCCGGGCAGCGCCCTTCGAGCGCGCTCTGCGACATGCGATAGATGTCGACCGCATCGTCGGCCACCAGGCCATGACCGCGTGAGATCAGCTCCAGACCCAGTTCGCTCTTGCCGAGCCCCGATTCGCCGGTCAGCAGAACTCCCAAACCCAGGATGTCCATGAACACGCCATGTCGCGTGGTGCGCTCTGCGAACAGCTGGCTCAGGTAGCCGCGCACCATGTCGATGACCTGGCCTGCAGACTCGGTCGTAACGAACAGCGGGATTGCCGCACGTTCGCACATGGCGACCAGCCTGTCGGGTGGCGTCTGACCGTCGGCGACGATGACCACCGGCGGCTCCAGCGTCACGATGCGCTGAATGCGCCGCTCCTGATCTTCGGGGGACGAATCGAGCAGGTAAGCCACCTCGCGGCGGCCGACCAGCTGAACCCGGTACGGGTGGATGTAGTTGAGGTAGCCGACCAAGTCGGCTGCCGATTGCGCATTCCGCACGGCTGCCTCGTCAAAACGGCGCTCCGGGTGCGCGTGGCCCGCGATCCACTCCCAGCGCAGCGCGACGCGGTGGTGTTCGAACAGCGCTTCAGCGCTGATGACAATGGGTTTCATATCTCAGGGCAATGGAACCCGAGCCCCCTCGCCGACCGCAGCGGAGCCAAGCTGAGAGCCGGTGGGTCGGCGCGTCAGGCCACGGATTTCAGCGGTTCCCAATTCGCGATCAGTTCATGCACTTTGGCCGCCTGGCTTTCGCTCTTCAGGCGCTCGCGCAATTCGCGGTCGCTCAGCATCTCGGCGATCTCCGACAGGATTTCCAGATGACGTTGGGTCGCAGCTTCAGGCACCAGCAGGAAAATCATCAGCGTGACCGGCTCGTCGTCCGGGGCATCGAACGGAATGGCTTGCTGCACCCGGATCACAGCCGCCAGCGGATTTTTCAACCCCTTGATGCGTCCGTGCGGGATGGCGACACCGTGACCCAAGCCGGTCGAACCGAGGCGTTCCCTGGCGAACAGGTTGTCTGTGACGGTCGCACGCGCCACGGCGTGCTGATTTTCGAACAGCAAGCCGACGTGTTCGAACACGCGCTTCTTGCTGGTGGCGTCTACATCGACCAGCACATTGCTGGCGGGCAAGATGGCAGCGAGACGGTTCATCAAGTGGTCCAAGTGGCAACTTCGGCGTGTGCCTCGTCGCACGCTGCCGTTGGGGTGACAAAAGGCGCGTGGCTCTGACCGAGGCGCAACGACCGGCAATGGAAATGCATTGTGCCCATGATGTTGCGTTGCAGCAATGTCGTTTGCTCCCCGGTGTCGGGGGGTTGAGGCCAGAGGCAAAACAGCGGCCCGTGGGCCGCTGTTTCAATGATCATGGTGGTCGAGAGAAGCGTCAAGCTGCTTGAGCGTCAAGTCGTTTTGCCGCCACGTGGTGGTGGTCCTGCAGCCGGGCTTTGTGGCGGCACACCTGACGGTCAAGTTTGTCCATCAACTGGTCGACGGCCGCGTACATGTCCTCGCACGACTGCTCGATGAAGATGTCCTTGCCTTTGACATGCAGCGTGACTTCGGCCTTTTGCCGACGCTCCTTTTCCCTCAGCTTTTCGACCGACAACAACACGGTGATGTCGACCACCTGGTCGAAGTGACGCGTCACTCGCTCCAGTTTGGTGAGCACATACTCTCGTAGAGAGGCTGTGATTTCGAGGTGATGGCCGCTGATCGTCAAGTTCATGAAAACCCCTTTCGCACGGATGAAAGACAGAAGGCTGGGCTTTGTCACCATCACCGGCTGGCGTGACCCGACCTGATTCCATCTTGCGCCTGATCGGCGAATCGGGCAAGGCGAAAAACGATTCAATGGGTATCGATTTGCGTGCACTTTGTCCGCTGCGACCCGATGCGATAATTTTTGCTGTCGCTTCGCTGGAGCTTTCATGCTCAATGTCTTTTCGCTGGCCCATGGTCGGCTGTTCCAGGAAGAGATCGAAAGCCGTGACGCGCTGGCCAATGTCCAGCCGGTGTGGGTCGACCTCGACGCGCCGACGGCGGAGGAGAAAAGCTGGATCGCGCAGCATTTCGGCGTGACGATTCCCGATGATGCGGTCGACGACGACCTCGAAGAATCGGCCCGCTTCTACGAAGAAGACAACGGCGAGCTGCACATACGCAGCGACTTCCTGATTGATGACGACGAAACGCCGCGCAATGTCCGGGTCGCCTTCATCCTGTTCAAGAACGTGCTGTTCTCGGTGCATGGCGAGGAGTTGCCGGTGTTCCGGCTGCTGCGGCTGCGCGCGCGGCGCATTCCAGCGCTGATCGAGGACGCGAAGGACGTGCTGCTGAAGCTGTACGACGCCGACGCCGAATACAGCGCCGATGCCCTGGAAGGCATCTATGACGCGCTCGAAAAGGTCAGCCAGCGGGTGCTGAAGGAGGATGTCAATGACGCCATGGCCGCCGAGGCACTGTCGGCCATCGCGAAAGAGGAAGACCTGAACGGCCGCATCCGGCGCAACGTGATGGACACCCGGCGCGCGGTCAGCTTCATGATGCGCAGTCGGCTGCTGAGTGCCGAGCAGTTCGAGGAGGCGCGGCAGATCATGCGCGACATCGACTCTCTGGACAGTCACACCACGTTCCTGTTCGACAAGATCAACTTCCTGATGAATGCCACCGTCGGTTTCATCAACATCAATCAGAACAAGATCATCAAGCTGTTCTCGGTGGCCAGTGTCGGGTTGCTGCCGCCGACGCTGATTGCCAGCGTCTACGGCATGAACTTCCAGGCCATGCCCGAACTGCAGTGGCAATACGGCTACCCGTTCGCCGTTGCCTTGATGGTGGCGTCGGTCGCGGTGCCCTTCATCTACTTCCGCCGCAAGGGCTGGCTGTGATCCGATGAAGGACAAGTGGTTGTCGATGCTGGGCGGCCTGGTGGTGGTAATCGCCGTGTTCGGCCTGAAGGTCTGGCACGCGCAGGGCATCTGCGGTGACCTGGGCGGCCGCTGGTCTGATGGCGAGTGCTATTTCGACGAGAAATCCGTGCTCAGCGGGATGCCTCGCCGGTGAGTGAGCCCCACGATGACCTCGCCAGCCCGCTGACGGGGCCCGATCCCCAGCGCATCGCCCTGATCGCGCTGCTGCGGGTGGCCTGCGCCACCACGCTGATGGTGATGTCGTTCTCGATGCTGCAGCCGGTGCTCGCGGTGCGCCTGCAGACGGCGGGCGTCAGCGCCTCGGCGATCGGCGTGCTGGCGATGCTGCCCTTCCTGACGGTGGCGCTGATGGTGCCGCTGATGCCGCGGGTGTTCGCACACATGAGCGTGGCCACGGCCTACCGCATCGGCATGAGCCTGGAGGCGCTGGCGACGCTGGGCTACGCCTTCACCTCGCACTACGCGCTGTGGTGTGCGCTGGCGGTGCTCGGCGGTATCGGTGCAGCGGCCGTCTGGAATGGCACCGAGGCACTGATCGCGCACAACGCACCGCCTGAGCGGCGTGGCCGTTTCACCGGGCTCTACCAAAGCGCGCTCGGTGCTGCGCTGGCCATCGGGCCGTTTTTGCCGGGCTTGTTGCCGCTGTCGCCACAAGCGCTGACCGTGTTTGCTGCGGCGCTGATGCTGGCGGGGCTGTTGATCACCTTCGGCCGGGGGGTCGGCGCCCTGCAGGCCAGCAACGAGGACGCCCTGCCGGCGGGCCTGTGGGCCACGATCTGCAGCGTGCCGGGCCTGGTGACGATCGCTTTTGCCGGCGGCGTGTTCGAGGCGGGCCTGGGTTCGATCACCACGGCCTATGGCTCGCAATCGGGCTTGTCGCTGGCCGCAGCAACGTCTTTGGCCGGGGCGCTCGGCCTGGGCAGCTTTGCCTTGCAGTACCCCTGTGGCTGGCTGTCCGACCATGTGTCGCCGCGCACCGTGTTCGGGCTGGCTGGAGTCCTGCTTCTCAGTGCATCGGCGGCCTTCGCGACCGCAGCCGTCTGGCCGCCGGTGCTGTGGATCTGCGCCTTTGTCTGGGGCGCGGTCGGTGGTGCGCTGTACACGCTGACGATGATCCGCGTGGCACATCAGTTCGCGTCGTCGTCGGCCATTGCTGGCACCGCCGCGATGATCACCGGCTACACCGTCGGCGGGGCGATCGGGCCGTCGTTCAGTGGCCTGATGATCGATCAGTTCGGAGCGCATGGACAGGCCGCGTGGCTCAGCGTGCTGTCCATCGTGGTGCTGGTGCTCTCGCGTCGTTTCTCGGGAGCGGCTGGGCACGCCTGAAGCGTGCACCGTTCAGCGAGGCGACAAGGTTTGGTGCATCTGCTGCGCGAGTGCGCGGCCGCTGAGCCAGGCGCGCTCAATGCCATCGGGCGAAGTTGATCCGGAGTCACCATGGGCGTGCCAGGCATCGCCGCAGCTCCCCAGTCGCAGCGCCGGATTCCAGCCAAAAGGCTCGCTGCGCGGCGCGCGAACCTGCGCATAACGCCAGCGGTGCGCGATCGCATGCAGGGGGGCTTCAAGTTCGGTGCCGAGCTGACGCGCAAAGGCGCGCAGCAATTCAACAGCCACTGTCTCTGCGGGTGCGTCCAGATGCTCGACTGTCCACTGCGGCGTGGCGTGCAATACCCAGCGATTGGCGACACCCGCTTCATGGGTGCGACCCTGGCGTACGTCATCACGCCGTGCCATCAGCAGCACGCGGTGTGCATCGCTGCGCAGGCTGGTCTCCAGCACCCCAGGTAGCGGCCTGGCCCACGCTGCCATCACGGTCCAGCAGGGGTCACTGCGTGCATGACGCATCGCTTCGGCCTGCGCGGCATCAGGCGCCAGCAGCAACGCAGCCTGCTCGGCGGGAACCGCGACCACCACCGCGTCGAATCGCGCGGCGCATGCGATGCCGTCGTCGCTCAAGCGGAGCTGCCAGCCCTCGCCTTCAGATACGGGGTCGATCGCAGTCACCGGACTGCCGGTGTGCAGGGTGACTCGGGCAGGCAACTGGGCTTCGAGCTGCCGGGCCAGCGCATTCATCGACGGCACACCGTAGATTGACGAGGGTGTCGAGTGTTGCGGCGCCTCGTCTGTCGCCACGGCATCGCCTTCGCTGCCGGCGCAGACCCAGCCCGCGTGCTGCCATGCCGCAACCTGTGCGCGGAAAGCGGCTGTGGTTGGGCTGAAGCCAGGCGCGCCATGGTCGAACGCCCCGACCGCGCTGCGCCGCGTCGCACAGCGACCGCCAGCGCTGCGGCTCTTGTCGAACAGGAAGATGTCGTGGCCGAGCGCTGCCAGCTCGGCAGTGACGGTCAGACCGGCGATGCCCGCGCCGATCACTGCGACGGCGACCATCAGGCGCCCCGGCGGGCGCAGCGCCTCATGAATTGGCCCGCCGCTTCAGCCAGCGCATCAGCGAGCCGACGCCCGGCAGCTTCTCGTACAGCTCTTCGGCCACGTCCCAGTAGTCGCGGTGCAGTGTGATCAGTCCGTTGGCGTCGAGCTTCAGGTGGGAGGCGCCACGAACCGTCTGCCACTCACGGCTGAAGCGCCGGAAACGGAAGATGAAATCCCAGGTCAGCACGCACTGGTCGCCTTGAGCCACCACGTCATGGATGACGAAGCGCGGCGCTTCGAGCACCACGTACATGTGCTCGAAAACCTGCCGGATGGCAGGCACGCCTCGCACCTCGTTGAACGGGTCCTTGAAGGCGGCGTCGGGCGCATAGAAGTCGCCGAATCGGGCCAGGTCGGCAGGCGTCAAGCCTTCGAAGGCCTCGATGATGCGGACCACGCGTGGATCGTTGCTGCGTGCGGCAGAAGTGCTTGTCATTGGCTGCGCCCTACAAACCCGTGACGCGCCGAATGGCCTTGAAGTAAAGGCCGTCTCCGAGGTGACTCAATGCCTTCAGGAAGCGCGTGAACCGCTTCGGGAAATGGATTTCGAACTCTCCATCCGCCCAGCCGGCCAGCATCTCACGCGCTGCCTCTTCGGGCTGGATCAACGCCGGCATCTTGAATTCGTTCTGGGCCGTCAACGGTGTCTCGACGAAGCCGGGGCAGATCACCGACACGCCGATGCCCTGCGGCTGCAAATCGAGATACAGCGTCTGAGCGAGATTGATCAGTGCTGCCTTGGTCGGCCCATAGGCCAACGCGTTCGGCAAGCCGCGGTAGCCGGCGACGCTCGCCACCAGGCTGACGTGCCCGGACTTCTGCCGCAGCAGCACCGGCAGCACGGCGTCCAGCATGTAAAGCGCGCCGACGTAGTTGACCTTGTCGTGCTGCAGCATCTGATCGAGGTCGAAGGCCGTCGCGCGCAAGGCTGCGTAATGGCCGGCGCAGTACAGCGCCATGTCCAGCCGGCCAAAGCGCGTGACGATGCGTTCCACCGCGCTTGCCATGGCACCGCGGTCAGTGGCATCGAGAGCGATGCCGAGGCTGTCCGCGTGAGCGGCTTCAAATGCTGCGATGGCTGCCGCGTTGCGCGCTGACACGATCACCTTCGCCCCGCGCGCATGCAGAAGCTTGGCCGTGGCGAGGCCAATGCCGCTGGACGCGCCAACGAGCCAGACGACCTGGCCAGACCAGTCGGTGATGCGTGGGTTCAAGGACATGCGACGGCTTCCGTCACGGCTTGTAGAACGACAGCGTCACATCGCCCAGCCGCACGCCGAACTTGCTCATCACAGCCTTGTTCAGCATCACGTGCTCGTCCATCAGATACATCCAGTCATCGAACTGCACTTCATAGGTCTTGCCATCGACCGGCAGGTTCAGCGTGTAGCTCCACTGGAACGCATTGCCGGCGCTTTGGCCCTGCGCCGTTCCGACCACATCGGCGGCGGTGCCGGTATACCTGCCGTTCGGCAGCTTCTTCAGATACCAGATGCGTTGCTGCTTCTCGCCATCGTTGTAGGTGAATCGTTCGTCGAGCACGCCGTCGTCGCCCTGCCAGCTGCACTTCATCAGCACGGTGAAGCGGCGCACCACCTTGCCGGATCGATCGGTGAACAGCCCGTGTGCGGTGATGTCGCCGTCGAAATAGGTTTTCAGGTCGAGCACGGGCTTCTCGGCCGCGTAATCGGCGGGCGTCGGACCGGCGCAGGAAGTCAGCAAGGTGGCGGCGGCCACGGCCGCCGCGCACAACAAACGTCTATTCATGGTGATGTCCTGGCGTTGCGTATCAGAAGGGTATAGAGCAGCCCGGCCGCGCCGGCTTTCAGCAGGCAGGGCAGCAGGCAATAAGCGGTGGTGAGCGCGGACAGCGCCTGAGGGCTGGTGCTGCCCGGTGCGTAGCCGAACCACGACAGGGCCGGCAAAGCGACACCAGCAGCCAGTGCCAGGTTCAGCTTGGTCGCAAAGTTCCACCAGCCGAAGTAGGCGCCCTCGGACTGTTCGCCATGCCCGGCGCGCTGAATCACGCCCGCGAGGATCGCGCTCGGCAATGTCAGGTCGGCACCCAGTGCGATGCCACTGAGAGTGCAAACGATGGTGAAGGCGACCACGTCGCCCGCGCCCAGCGTCGTCGCACCGCTGAACACGACGATGGCCAGCGCCATGCTGATCAGCCAGGCGCGCTCCAGTCCCCACCAGCGTACGGCGCGCACCCACAGCGGGATCGACAACGCGCCGGCCGCGAAATAGCTGGCCAGGAACAGCGGCTCGAACGACGATGCCTGCAGTCGGTCGCGGATGAAGAACAGCACCAGCGTCGCCGGCACCGCACTGGCGATGCCGTTGACCAGGTACACCGCCAACAGCCGGCGGAAAGCCGGTGTCGCAAACGGCAAGCGCATCGACGCGGGCCGTACCGACGGATCGGACGGCGCCGGTGCTGGCGCTGCACGCAGGAACAGCACGCCAATCGCCAGCGCCACCGCGAAGACCGCCGTGGTCACCGCCAGCCCGGCCAGTGAGGGCAGCACGCTGGCCACCAGCACGCCGACCAGCGCGAGACCTTCACGCCAGGCGACGATGCGCGCTCGCTGAGGCGCATCGCCGCCGAGCCGCGCGCCCCATGATTGATGCACCACCGTGACCACGCTGTAAGCGAGGTAGGTCACTACCAGCGTGAGAGCACACCACACCAGCAAGGCCGAATCGCCTTGGACTTGCGGAAAGAACAGTGCGGCGAACCCGGCTGCCAACACCACCGCGGCCATCAGGATCATCCACCAGGCGCGGCGACCTCCGCGGGCAAGCCATCCGTCGGCAGCCCTGCCGATCAGCGGGTCGGCAACGGCATCGAGCGCGCGTGCCCCCAGCAGCACCGCGCCGAGCGTGGCCAGCGGAATGCCGAACTCAGTGGCGTAATGGTTGGGCAGCACCACGTAGAGCGGCAGTGCCACGAAGGCCAGCGGCAGGCCGAGCGCACCGTAGCGAACGCCCTGCCGCCAGCGCACCATCTCGACAGGACCCGCGCGGGCGGGGAACGCATCGGGGTCGATCGGGGCCGCCTCATGGGGTCGGACGACGGCATTCGTGGCCACGGTGCCCGTCTCGATCAGGAGCCGCTCGGCGCGCCTGCCAGCAGCGCCTGGCGCAGCTCGGGCTCGGAGGTCCGCGGCGACAGCCAGATGCCGAAGAACAGCCGGGTGAACTCGCCATCCCGGATTTCGCCGGTGAGCCTGCCATTGACGAAGAAGCGTGCTGCCACGCCGGGCACTTGCACGCCGGTCACGCGGTCACCTGAAGCGACGTCCGGGAAGGCCTGCTTCATCGCCGCCATCCAGCGCGTCACCTTCTCGGGTGCGATCGGTCCGCTGCGCCGCATTTCCTCGATCGAGCGCTCAGCGATGTCGGCGTTGTCGAAGCTGCGTGCGTATTCAAGTTCGAGTGCCAGTGGCACCTGATCAAAGCGCGTCACCCCGAACTCGGACCCGGCCCACAGCCTTGCGTCGTAGACGTGGAACAGGAAATAGGTCAAACGGCCACTGCCAAGCAGCCGCGCGCCTGGCAACTCGCTGCTCACCTCGGGCGGCGTCGGCGGTGCAGAGCGCGCCAGCGCCACAGCGCTGATCGTCAGCGCGCCGCAGGTCAGCGGCAGCGCCAGCAGCGATCGGCGTTGGCGATCGATGGGTTGATGCTCGTACATCTCAGTCTCGCTGCAGCGTGAACTGCATGACGTTGGTGTTGCCCATCGTGAACGCGGCCTCGCAGTAAGCGAGGTAAAACTCCCAGATGCGCATGAACCGGGTGTCGAAGCCCAACTGCCGCACCGGCCCTTCGTGGCTCAGGAAGCGCTGCCGCCAGCGCAGTAACGTCTCCGCGTAGTCGAGGCCGAATTCCAGTTCCCCGACCACGCGCAGGCCTGCGCGGGTGGCGGCCTCGCGGAACTCGGTCGGGCTGGGCAGCAGGCCACCGGGGAAGATGTACTGCTGGATGAAGTCGGTGGAGTGGACGTAGCGCTCGAACAGGTCGTCCCGGATCACGATGCTCTGCACGCAGGCCTTGCCGCCCGGCTTCAATTGCGAACTCAGCGTCTCGAAGAAGCTGGGCCAGTACTCTCGGCCCACCGCCTCGAACATCTCGATCGAGGCGATGGCGTCGAACGGCCCTTCGCTTCCCGCCTTCAGGTCGCGGTAATCCTGGAAGCGCAAGTCGCCGGGCAGGCTTGCATCGGCGAGTCGCTTTTGCGCCCACTCGAGTTGCTCGCTCGACAAGGTGACGCCGGTGACGGTGGCGCCAAACTCGCGCGCGGCGCATTCGGCCAGCGCGCCCCACCCGCAGCCGATCTCCAGCACGCGGTCGCCCGGCTTGACACCGCATTCGGTGAGCGCGCGCCGCACCTTGGCCCACTGCGCGTCTTCCATCGGCCGCGTTCGGTCGCCCTCGAACCAGGCACTGGAATAGTTCATCGTCGGGTCAAGCCACAGACGGTAGAACTCGTTGCCGAGGTCGTAGTGCGCGTGGATGTTTTTCTTGCTGCCCGACCGCGAGTTGCGATTCAGCCAGTGTTTCGCTCGGTACAACAGTGCGCCCCACCAGGTGCCGTAGACGAGAGATTCCACCTCGCTGCGGTTCGCGATCAGCAGCTTGAGCAGCGCGGCCGGGTCGGGTGAAGTCCAATCGCCCGCGATGAAGCTTTCGGCGAAGCCGATGTCACCCGAGCGCATCGCGGCCCCGCAGACGTTCCAGTTGACCAGGCGCATGCTCGCGCGCAGCCCGCCATCGACGGCTCGGCCGAAATGCAGGCCGGTGCCGTCAGGCAGCTGGATGTCCAGCGTGCCGTGCTTCAGGTTCTTCAGCAGCCGGAACACCGCGCGGGCGGCGGCGGGTGCAGTGTCGGGGAGGGTTGCAGGGGAAAGAGAGGTGGTGCTCATCACGTCGAATCGGGGCATGCAGCGGGGCTGACAGGATAAAAGCAGAGCGCGCTTTTAGCGCGTCACGAAAACAGCGGGCGGCGTGGGCTTGCGCCAGAACGGTACGCGTTTGATCCACAAGCGCAGTGCCTGCCAGTGGATCCGGCCGATCACGCCCAGCGTCATCAGCGGCATGCCGAAAAAAGCCCGACGCAAGCTGCGGTCCGACAGGACTTCGAGTGCGCCTGACACACTGGTCTGGATCAACGCACCAAGCTCGTCGTCGTGGTCGATGCGGGCCACCGTTCTGCTCATCACCACACGCCCGGCGTCGCCCGTCGGATGCGCCGTGCCGTGCATGAAGCGGAATCGATAGTGCCCGTTCACCGCGCAGAACGGCGACACATGAAATACCTTGGTCGCCACCTGCTCTTTGCCGTAGCCTAGCTGCGGACCGTGCAGCAGGTAGCAGTGCCGCTCGCCGAAGGTGTTGTTGACCTCGACGACCACTGCGGCCAGCGAATCGTCTGCGCGGTGGCAGTACCAGAAGCTCACCGGCTTGAAAGTGTGGCCCAGCACCCGCGGGTAGCAGTGCAGCCAGACCTCGCCATTGGCATCGGCGATGCCGTCGTGCTCCAGCAGTTCATCCAGCCAGGCCAGGCTGTCGGCGCGTCCGTCGCCGTGGTCGCGGTCGTGAAAGCTGATCAGCCCGAAGCGGTTCCGCGCCAGCGCGGCATGTGGCGCCGCCCGCAGACGGCGCATCGGCAACATCAGAAAGTAGGTCGGGTAGGCGAAGCGGTTTAGCGCCGGCCGCAATCGAGTGTGGCGCACCTGCCCGAAGCCGATCAAGGGTTCGGCCTGCTCCACGTTCGCAAGACACGCTGTCATGCGGCCACCGGCATGGGGCGCGGTTCGGTTTGAGCCCAGCGCCGGCGCAATCCATCGACCACGGCGAGGCCGGACATCAGGCCATCTTCATGAAAACCGTAGCGCGTCCAGGCGCCGCAGAACCAGGTGTGCGCTTCGCCCTGCAGCGATGGCACCCGCTGCTGCGCGGCGATCGCTGCCGCGTCGAACACCGGGTGGGCGTAGTCGTACTCGCCGTGGACAGTGTCGGCGCGCGGTTCGGTGATGGGATTGAGCGACACCACGACAGGCGCCCTGAAAGGCAGCGGTTGCAGCCGGTTGATCAGGTAGTGCAGGCAGACCGCGGCTGACTCGCGCGAGCCGGCGCGCGCGCGCTCGTAGTTCCAGGCGGCCCAGGCGACCTTGCGTCGTGGCAGCACGGCAGTGTCGGTGTGCAGCACCGCACGGTTGCGGTGGTAGCGGATCGCACCCAGCACCGCGCGTTCGGCCGGCGTGGCATCGGCGAGCAGCGCCAGCGACTGGTCGCTGTGGCACGCGAGCACGACTTCGTCGAACAGCTCGGTGCCGTGATCGGTGGATACGCTGACGGGGCCGCCAGTCTGCGAGCGCCGCACGCTGCGCACCGGTGTGTTCAGCCGCGCGTCGGGAACTCGGCGCAACAGCTTCTCTACGTACTGGCGTGCGCCGCCCCTCACCGTGTACCAGCGAGGCCGATTCGTCACCTGGATGAGACCGTGGTTATGGCAAAAGCGGATCATCGTGGCGATCGGGAAGCGCAGCATCTGGTCGGTCGGACAGGACCAGATGCAGCCGATCATCGGCAGGAAATACCAGTCGCGGAATTCAGCGCTGAAGCGGTGTTCGGCCAGGAAGTCCCCAATCGCCTGTTGCTGTTCGGTGGCCCTGCCGCGCTCGGCCAGCGTTGTGGCCAGGCGATTGAAGCGCGTCAGGTCGCGCAACATCCGCCAGAACGCTGGCCGAGCCAGATTTCGGCGCTGCGCGAACACGCTGTTCAGGTCGCTGCCACTCCATTCCAGGCCGATGTCAGGCACCTGCACCGAAAACGACATGTCCGACAGCGCCGTGGGCACTTGCAACTCGCCGAACAGTGCGATCAGCTTCGGATAAGTGCGTTCGTTGAAGACCAGAAAGCCAGTGTCGACGCCATGGATCTGACCTTCCAGCGTGACATCGACGGTGTGGGTGTGCCCACCGAAATAGGCGCCCGCCTCGAACAGCGTGACCTGCGCATCGCTGGCCAATGCGTGCGCCACCGACAGGCCCGAGATGCCAGAGCCGATGACCGCCACGCGCCGCACGTCGTCAGACACCCGAAGGCTCCGCAACGCGCACAAAATCAAAGGCGGCGGTGACGCCCCGAAGAGACATCACCACCGCCTTGAATAAAGAAGCTGCACAGCGCCCGGGGGCGAATAACGGAGGGAGGAGGAATGAAAACCGCCGCCGGATTTCGATCGGTTGTGCCGACTGGCTGTGCAACGCGAAACAGTTTGCAAATGCACTTGCCAGCTTGGGTTTCTCAGGCCTCGTTCCAGAACAAGAGCTGATGAACGTCGAAGTTGTCAAGCAACAAGCCCAAGTGTAGTCAATAAAACGACAAGGGAGTTCCCCTGATTTTGGCGGCGCCTTGAAAGTCTTCCGGCTTTGCGGCGCGAGGCGATCTTGTTCGCGCGCCGTCAGGGGCATTTCGACATGATGAACCATACTGTTCAAAATATAACTGAGCGGTATTCCCTTGATTTTGCGGGGTGTCTCAGGGCGCGGCCAGCAGTTTCTCCAGGCTCCGGATGAATGACTTGTCGTCCGGCGCGGTCAGCGCGCTGTAGCTTTCCACCGTCGTGCCGTCTCTGGCAATCACGTATTTGTGGAAATTCCATCGCGGCGCCGATCCAGTCACCTTGCGCAGATCCGCATAGAGCGGGTTGACATCGGATCCTGCGCTCTTGGAGACGCGAGTCTTTGTGAACATCGGAAACTTGACGCCGAAGGTGCTCGAGCAGAACGAAGCGATTTCCTGGTTGCTGCCAGGCTCCTGACTGCCGAAATCATTGGAAGGAAAGCCCAGGACCACCAGACCGCGATCTTGGTACCGGGCGTACAGTGCCTCCAGTCCCTTGTACTGCGATGTGAATCCACAGTAGCTGGCGGTGTTCACGACAACGACGACCTTACCGCTGTACTGACACAGGTTCTGCGGTTTTTCATCCTGCAGCCTCGGCATGCTTCGGTCCAGCAAGGCAGGGCAACTCGTAGCCTGCGCAGCCGTCGCGCAGACCAGCAGCATCGCTGCCGTAACCATCGATTTCAGTCGGGTCATCAGCGCGCGGAAGATTGATTCGTCCATATCCTGTCCTAGTCAAATTCTTGTCATCAAAGTATATTGTGGGGTCCAGTATTCCGATGTGCCATGAGTGATTCCACACGAGGTCTGAAGTCTTTGACGCTGGCCATCGCAGCCGTTGAGCGCGACACCGGCCTGACCAAAGACACGCTGCGGGTCTGGGAGCGCCGCTACGGTTTTCCGCAGCCTGAGCGCGACGTGAATGGCGAGCGCGCCTATCCGCTGGAACAGGTTGAGAAACTGCGCATTGTCAAGCGCCTGATCGACGGCGGACATCGACCTGGGCGCTTGGTGCCAATGCCCATTGAGGCCTTGGTCGAACTCAGCGAGAACACAGTTGACGCCCCTCGGCGCCCCGGGAGCGATCTGACGGCGCCTGACCTGAAGTCTTACCTGGCACTGATGCGTTCGCACGATGTGGATGCGCTGCGTCGCTTGTTGCTGCAAACGCAGATGCGTCTTGGTTTGTCACGCTTCGTCCTCGATGTCGTCCTGCCGCTGAACATGCTGGTGGGCGATACGTGGATGCGCGGTCAGCTAGAGATCTTCGAAGAGCACGCCTACATCGAATGTTTGCAAGGCGTGCTGCGGCAGGCGCTGGCCGGCATTCCCGAAGCCGCACCACTCGATCGGCCGCGGGTGCTGCTGACGACCTTGCCTGGCGAGCCACATGGCCTGGGCCTTCTGCTCGCCGAAACCTTGTTTTCGCTCGATGGCGCGCGCGTGCTGTCTCTGGGCGTTCAGACGCCCGTGTGGGACATCACGCTGGCCGCCTCAGCATATCGCTGTGACATCGTGGCGCTTGGCTTCACCGGCTGCATGAACCCGAATCAGGTGGTTGATGGTCTGACCGAATTGCGCAGCAAGCTGCCGCCGGCCGTCGAGTTATGGGTCGGCGGATCGGCGCCGGTGCTGCACCGCCGTCCGGTCGAGGGCGTGATGGCATTTGCATCGCTGCAGGACATCCACCCGCAGATCGAGCGCTGGCGGCACGGCGGCGCCTGATGGGTTCGGCGCTCGCATTCCGCGGCAACAAGTCGGCCTTGCCGGAGAAAACCTGTCTCGGCTGCCTGCGTCCGATGACCTGGCGTCGCGCCTGGGCCAAGAATTGGAACGAGGTGAAGTACTGCTCCGATCGCTGTCGTGCAACCGCGCGTCATCCCGTGCCTTCGCGATGACCGACGCGGTTCGCCGCCTGGTGCTGGTGCTCGGTGACCAACTCACGCTGGACAGCCCGGCGCTGGTGGGTCTGGAGGCGCAGCGGGACCGCGTGCTGATGATCGAAGCACCCGGCGAAGCGACGGGGGTCTGGAGCCACAAGGCGCGCATTGCGCTGTTCCTCTCGGGCATGCGGCACTTTCGCGATGCCTTGCGGGAAGCCGGTTTCACGGTCGACTACATCGCGTTGGACGACTGCCTCGAGCCCACGCTGGTGGGCCGATTGGCCCGGCAGTTGCAGCGCGTGCGGCCCGAAGTTTTGCGCCTGCTGGAACCTGGCGCATGGCGCTTGCAACAAGACATCGCCACGACGGCTCAACACGCGGGTGTGACGCTGCAATGGCTCGACGACCCGCACTTCCTCTGCTCGCGCGCCGACTTTGCGCGCTGGGCGGACAAGTACAAGGGCAGTTTACGGATGGAGTATTTCTATCGCGAAATGCGTCGTCGGTACCGCGTCCTGATCGACCGCGAAGCGGCCGCGCCCGATCAACCCGAGGGGGGTCAGTGGAACCATGACGCCGAGAATCGCAAGGGCTATCCGAAGCGCGGGCCAGGCCTGATCCCGCCGCCGGAAGCGTTTGAGCCGAATGCCCTGACGCGCGAGGTGTTGGCCGACGTCGAGCGGCTGTTTCCCGATCACCCCGGATCGCTCGCGCACTTCGCCTGGCCAGTCACGCGAGCGCAGGCGCGCATGGCATTGCAGGCGTTCATCGGGCATCGCCTTGTCACCTTCGGTGACTACCAGGACGCGATGTGGACGGGCACGCCGTTCGGCTGGCATTCGCTGCTGGCCAGCAGCCTGAACCTGCACCTGCTCGATCCTCGCGAGGTCATTGCCGCGGCTGAGCAGGCTTACCGCGACCGACGCGCGCCGCTGGCCAGCGTCGAGGGCTTCATCCGGCAGATCCTCGGCTGGCGAGAGTTCATCCGCGGCGTCTACTGGCGCGATATGCCGCAGATGGCCGAGGCGAATCACTACAACCACCGCCGTCCGCTGCCGCGCTGGTTCTGGACTGGCGACACACGGATGGCCTGTGCTCGCGACGCGATTGAGCAGACTTTGCAATACGGCTATGCGCACCACATCCAGCGGCTGATGGTGACCGGGCTGTTCGGCCTGCTGGCCGAGATCGATCCGAAGCAGGTAGCCGCCTGGTATCTCGCGGTGTATGTCGACGCGGTCGAATGGGTTGAACTGCCGAACGTTGCCGGCATGGCCCTGTATGCCGACGGCGGCCGGTTCACCAGCAAGCCTTATGTCGCCTCGGGTGCGTACATCCAGCGGATGAGCAACCACTGCGGCCATTGCGCTTACGCACCGGACGCCAAGGCGAGCCAGGCGACAGGCAAGCAGCTGTGCCCCTACACCGCTTTGTACTGGTACTTTCTGGATCGCCACGAAGCCAAGCTGAGCGCCAACCCGCGCACCGCCCTGATGGCCCGCCACGTAGCCCGGCTGTCGCCGGCGGAGCGCGAGCGCATCGGTGCCGATGCGCAGCGCGTACTCGATCATCTCGATGACCTTTGACTCAGGTTGGCCACAGCGTCTCTGCTGCACGCCGCGCCGGGGCAACGCGACTAAACTTGTGCAGTTCCAAAACGCCCCGCCTATCATGTCCAGCATGCTTTACCCTGAACTTTTCAAGCAGCTCGAAGCCGTGCGCTGGAGCATGGACACCGACATTCCCTGGGATCGCTTTGACGCCAGTCTGCTCAGCGACGAGCAGGCGCAGACGATCAAGATGAACGCGATCACCGAGTGGGCTGCGCTGCCGGCTACCGAGATGTTCCTTCGCGACAACCGCGACGACAGCGACTTCTCGGCCTTCATGAGCGTCTGGTTCTTCGAGGAACAGAAGCATTCGCTGGTGTTGATGGAGTACCTGCGCCGCTTCCGGCCCGATCTGGTGCCTACGGAAGCCGAGTTGCATGAAGTGCGTTTCGAGTTCGATCCGGCGCCTGCGCTGGAGACACTGATGATGCATTTCTGCGGCGAGATCCGCCTGAATCACTGGTATCGCCGAGCGGCCGAATGGCATGACGAGCCGGTGATCAAGGCCATCTACGAAACCCTGGCACGTGACGAAGCGCGCCACGGCGGCGCGTACCTGCGCTACATGAAGCGTGCGCTGAACAAGGTGGGCGACGAGGCCCGTGCAGCCTTCTCCAAGGTGGGTGTGCTGATGGCGAGTGCCCGCCGCACCGCGCAGGCCTTGCACCCTACCAACCTGCATGTGAACGAAAGCCTGTTTCCGCGCGACACGGTTCAAAGCCGGCTGCCCGACCCGGTGTGGCTCGAAGCCTGGCTGGACCGACAGATCCAGTTCGATGCCGAATGGGAAGGCAAGGTCGTCGATCGCATCCTGCACAACATGAGCCTGCTGATGGAGCGCAGTTTTGCGACGGTGCAGGAGCTGAATCGCTTCCGTAAGGAAGTCACCACCCGGCTCGCAGCGGCGGCACCGCCGAATGTGGGCATTGCCCCGGCCTGAATCACGCCACGCGTGCGTTTCGGCGGACGGGTTTGAAAGACGCCCAGCCGATGAGTGATTTCACCCACAAGCTGTGTCCGCCCGATGAGATCGAGCAGCGCATCGCCGCGCTGCCGCAGCCAGTGGTGTTCACCAACGGTGTGTTCGATCTGCTGCACCGGGGTCATGTGACCTGTCTGGCTCAGGCGCGTGCCTTGGGCGCCAGTCTGGTCGTTGGGCTCAACAGCGACGCGTCGGCGCGTGGTCTGGGCAAGGGGCCCGAGCGACCGCTCAACACGCAACTCGACCGCGCCTGCGTGCTGGCCGCGCTCGAAAGCGTCAGTCTCGTCATCACGTTCGACGAGGCGACGCCCGTCGAACTGCTCAAGCGCGTGCGCCCGCAGTGGTACGTGAAAGGCGGCGATTACGACATCGAAGCACTCGCCGAAACCGCGTTGGTGCGCAGCTGGGGCGGCGATGCGCGTGCGCTGCCGTTCGTCGACGGGCAGTCCACCACCACCCTGGTTCAGCGCATTCGCGGCTGATCGGTCCGCAGCGGCAACGGCGTCAGCCGAACACCGCGCGCCACAGTGCCAGCACGGCGTTTCGTTGCGCAGCCATTGCCTGCTGCGGCACCTGCGTCGGGTGCTCGTCCAGGCGCGCGGCGTGCTGTGCGCGGCGCAGATCGCGATACGCGTCTGCGGCGGCGATGCCGACCGAAGGCGGCAACAGACCTGCCGCTTCTGCCCGTTGCAGCAAGGCGATGTTGCCGACGTTCGGGATCAGACTGGGTTCCGTCTTGCTGTGTTCGAGGACCAGCACCTGCACCGCGAACTCGACGTCCATCATGCCGCCAGCACTGTGCTTGATGTCGAACATCTCCCCTTGTACAGGGTGAGCAGCCGACACCTTGTCGCGCATCGATCGCACCTCGGAGCGAAGGGCCACCGGGTCACGCGGCGCTGCCAGCACCTCGCGGCGTACCGCGTCGAAAGGCGCCGCCAGGGCCGGGTCACCGGCGCAGAAGCGGGCCCGCGTCAACGCCTGGTGCTCCCAGGTCCAGGCGGTGTTGCTGCCACGGCCGGTCTGGTACTTCTGGAAGCTTGCGACGGAGGTCACCAGCATGCCTGAGCCACCGTTTGGTCGCAGGGCGGTGTCGATGTCGAACAGCTCGCCAGCGGCGGTGCGCAAGGTCAGCCAGCCGATCAGCTTGCGCACGAAGGCCGCATAGACCTCGCTGGCCTTGTCGGCGTCGGGCTCGCCGGCATCGTCGTAGAGAAACACCACATCGAGGTCGCTGCCGTAGCCCAACTCCTTGCCACCGAGCTTGCCGTAGGCAATGACAGCGACCTGCGGAATCTCGCGGTGGCGCTGCTTCAGATGCTTCCATGCCCAGCGGATCGCGCACGCCAGGGTGGCATCGACAAGCGCCGAGAGGTCGTCGGCCACCTGCTCGACGGTGATGTGGCCCTCGACATCGCGCACCAATGTGCGAAATACCTCTGCATGGTGTGCACGACGCAGCGTGTCAAGCAGCGCCTCTTCATCGACATGGCCCGAGCGGCCCCAGGCCGCGTAGCGCGCTTCCAGATCGGCGGTGAACTCGCGGGCATCAAAACGGCTGTGCAGCAGCCGCTCATCGGCCAGTTCATCGACGACACCGGGATGCAGCATCAGGTAGCGGATCGGCCAGCGCGCCAGCCCGAGGAGGCGCAACAGCCGGTTCTGGACCTCGGGCCGTTCGGCCAGCAAGGCGATGTAGCTTTCGCGGCGCAGCAGCGGTTCCAGCCAGTCGATGAACCGTGCGGCGGCGTCGATCGTGCAGCGACCGTTCTTCACCGCGTCAGCGGCGCGCAGCACCAATTTCGCCAGCCGTGCCTTGCTCTCGTCGCGCAGCACCTTGATCTTCGGGTGCTCGCACCAGGGTTTGACCCGCTCCGCCAGCGCCTCCGGCAACTTGGCGAGGAATTCACCACTGTCCAGTGGCTGTGGGCTGGGCACGCAACCGCGGCAGCTGATGCCGTGGGCATTCGTGGGTGCCGCCTGACCCTCGTGCAGCAGGGCATCGAACTCGGTGGCAACGAACTCGCGGATTTCGCATAGCCGATCGAGCAGTTCACAGGTGTCGGCCGTGCAATTCAAGTCCAGACTGCCTGCGATCCACCGCAGATCGGCATCGGCGCTGGGCAGCAGGTGTGTCTGCTGGTCGTCGAGAAACTGGATGCGGTGCTCGAGGCGCCGCAAAAAGACATAGGCGTCGGCCAGCCGCGCTGCACTGGCGGGCTTCATCAGGCCGCCCGCGGCGAGCTTGTCGAGCGCCTTCAGCGTCGAGCGCGTGCGGATCTCCGGGAATTGGCCGCCGCGCACCACCAGCAGCAATTGAACGATGAATTCGATTTCGCGGATGCCACCCCGCGACAGCTTCACATCATTGGCGCGTTCGGGGCGACCTGCAGCGCGCCGCTGTGCCTCGTCGCGGACCTTGCGGTGCAGTTGTCGCAGGCCTTCGAAGACCCCGTAGTCGAGGTAGCGGCGGTAGACAAAGGCATTGACGGTGCTGCGCAGCGCCTGGATCTGCGGCGTGGCGATGCATGCGCGCGGCGCGACGACGCGGCTCTTCAGCCAGGCGAAGCGCTCCCACTCGCGGCCATGCGCCTGCAGGTACTCTTCCAGCATCGGCAGGCTGACAACAGGGGGCCCTGAATTGCCGTTCGGCCGCAGCGCCAGATCGACACGGAACACGAAGCCGTCTTCCGTGGTTTCACCAATCAGTGCGTACAGGCTGCGCACCACCTGCGAGAAGTACTCGTGCGCGCTGACCGGCTGCGGACCGGCGGTATCGCCGCTGTCCTCATAGACATAGATCAGATCGATGTCCGACGACACGTTCAGCTCGCGGGCGCCCAGCTTGCCCATGCCAATGATCCAGAACTCGATGCGCCGGCCCTGTGCATTGAGCGGCGGGCCGTTGCGCGAGTCCTGCTCGGCCATCGCGTGCTGCAGCGCCACGTCCAAGGTGGTCTCGGCGAGGTCGGTCATCGCGGCGGTGATGTCCTGCATCGCTGCGCCCTCCTCAATATCGAGCACCGCCAGCCGTTCGAGCACGAGCTGGCGGGTCACCCTCAGTGCACTGGCTAGGGTGCGTCCACCGGCGATGAAGCGTTGAATCAACTCGGCAATCACAGCCGACCGCGGCAGGCCTGGTGGCAGCATGCCGAGCTCGTCGGCATAGCGCCGGCGGATGCGCTGCACGAAACGGCTGTGGTCGGCGAATGCTGCGGTTTGGGCGTTGATCGGAGACGCCACTGAGCTCGATCTTGGAACCGCGTCGGAGCTGAGGGAACCCATGGGCTGGTCTGAGGGTCTGTGCTAGATTGTGTTGAGGCGAATGTGAACCGCGCGGTGTCTTCGGGATGATCGCCCGTCCGGCATGAGATTCAGGCGCTGATGCTGCCACTGGGCTTCGGCCTCCCCTCGCCGACGCACCACCCACCCCGGCGCCCCGCACCACCGATGCCTGTTCAAGAAGACGCCACGACCTCCGAGCTGCCCCAACAACGCCTCGCCTCGGTGCGGTGGCAGATTCGCACCATCAAAGCACTGGGCCTGCTGCTGGTCGCAGCATGGGGCCTGTTGATCGCAGCGTGGATCGCATTGCACGCGGTCATTCTGCCGCACATCGACCGTTGGCGAGTTCCGATCGAACAGTACGCCAGCCAGTTTCTCGGGCAGCCGGTGCGCATCGGCACGGTCATCGTCGACACGAATGGATGGCTGCCAACACTCGAGTTGCGTGACGTGACCTTGCTCGACACCCAAGCCAGACCGGTGTTGCAGTTGCCTCGGGTGGTCGGTGCGTTGTCGGTGAAATCGCTCTTCGCCTTGCAGCCGCGCTTCTCTCAGTTGCTGATCGACGGCGCCGACCTTGAAGTCCATCGAGATGCCGACGGCAGGATCTTCGTGGCCGGGTTCGACGTGGGCTCAACCAGCACGGACCATCGGCCCTTGTACAACTGGCTCTTCAGGCAGCACGAGGTGGTTTTGCGCAACGGCGCGGTGCGCTGGCGTGATGCATTGCATCCGGCCGAGCCACAGCGATTCACCGATGTGCAGGTGGTGACTCGCAACAGCTTGCGCCGGCATGATCTGCGCATTGATGTGACGCCGCCAGAGCGCTGGGGTGATCGTGTCACGCTCATCGGCCGGTTCACACAGCCGCTGCTGGCCGAACCTTCCGACTGGATGCGCTGGCGCGGCACCTTGTACGCCAGCGTTCCGAAGCTGGATGTCGCTGCGCTTCAGCCCCACATCAGGCTGCCTGCGGGCTTGACGCAGGCGAATGGCGCGCTGCGGGCGTGGATCGACGTGACCGACGGTCTGGCCAATGCAGCCACGCTGGATGTGGCGCTGCGGGATGTGCACTTGAAGCCGCGCCCCGATCGCGATGTGCTGGCGTTCGCCGACATGTCAGGGCGGCTGATGGGCCGACGCGATGCGCAAGGTGTGGCGTTGGAGGCTCGCGAGTTCGGCTTTGCCACCACCGATGGTCTGCGCTGGCCGGCCAGTACCGTGGCGGTGCGTTGGCAGCAGTCGCCGACGGGTGAGATGACCGGCGGTCAGCTGAGCGCTGAACACCTGGACCTCGCCTTGATCGCTCAGGTGGTGCATCGGCTGCAGCTCGGTGAGGCCTCCGACCGTTGGATGGCCGATTTGAACCCGCGTGGCCGAGTCGAGGGCGTCAAGCTGAGTTGGGAGGGTGCCATCGGCGCCGAAGCCGCAGCAACGGCTCAGCCTGCGGGTGCCGCGGCCTCAGCGGTGAGCTGGGGCCTGCCGCTGCGGTACGACCTGCACGCCACGGTGAGCGGCTTGGTCCTGGCCTCCGCGGCGGCTGCCGACCCACTCGAAGCCGGTCGGCCGGGCTTGCGCAATGCCGATCTGGTGCTCAGTGCCAACGAGCGAGGCGGCGAGGCCCGGCTCGCGATGAAGCAGGGTGAGTTGGATCTCCCCGGGGTACTTGCCGAGCCGGTGTTGCCTCTGGATCGCCTTGACGCTTCGTTCAACTGGCGCATCGAGTCGCCGAGCACGCCCGGCACACCGAAGCACGTGGTGGTGAAGGTGCCGCAAGCCAGCTTTGCCAATGCCGATCTGCAGGGCGAGTTCAAGGGCAGCTGGTCGACCGGCACCGCGACGGCGGCGAGCGCCAACGGCGCCGATGTGCGTTTTCCCGGCCGGCTCGACCTGGACGGCCTGCTGACCCAGGCCGACGCGACGCGTGTAGCGCGTTACCTGCCGCTGGGCATCGACGCCGAGGCGCGCCACTACGTTGAACATGCTGTCCAGGCGGGACGCTTGTCGCGCGTCAGCTTCCGCGTGAAGGGCGATCTGAACGAGTTTCCGTTTGCCGACACGCGCACGGCCGGCGAGGGCGAGTTCCGCATCGAGGGCCAGGTCGAGGATCTCCGCTTCGCTTATGTGCCCAGTCTGCCGGCGACGGCTGCCGAGCCGGCTTACGCCTCCCCATGGCCGGCACTCGAAGCGCTGAGCGGCGAGCTGATCTTCGACCGGCTGTCGATGGAGATCCGCCATGCACAGGCGACCACGCAGGGCGTGAAACTGACCGGCGTCCAAGGCGGCATCAAGCGGCTGGATGAGCGACCGGTGCTGGTCCTGGACGGCGCGGGGCGCGGTGGCTTGGCCGACCTGCTGCGCTTCGTCAATGCGTCCCCAGTGGGCGGCTGGATCGATAACGCGCTGGCGCAGAGTACCGCCACTGGCAATGCGGATCTGAAGCTGGCGCTGACGGTACCGCTGGCCGATCCGCCCGCTACGGCCGTGCGGGGCAGCGTCTCACTGGCGGCCAGTGATTTCCGGCTGCGCCCGGGTACACCGATGCTCAGCGGCGCGCGCGGCCGCATCGATTTCTCTCAGAAGGGTTTCTCTATCTCTGGCGGCGTCGGCAAGCTGTTGGGCGGTGAATCGAGCATTGACGGCGGCGTGCAGCCCGACGGTTCGATGCGTTTCGCTGCGCAGGGCACGGTGACCGCCGACGGGCTGCGACGCAGCAGCGATGCGGGCGGACCTGCGCTGGCGCGTCTTGCTGCCTCACTCAGCGGGCAGACGGCCTACCGGGCGACCCTGAATCTGTTGAACGGCAAGCGCGACCTGCTCGTGACCAGCAACCTGGTGGGCCTGGCCAGCGAATTGCCGCTGCCTTTGTCCAAGGCTGCCGAGGCGCCGCTCCCACTGCGTTTCCAGGTCGGAGCGCTTGCCGATACGACGACGACCGGGACCCATGCCGCCCGCGACCTCATCCGCCTCGACCTTGGCAATCTGCTGCAGGCGCAATACGCACGCGATGTCTCTGGTGCCATCCCCAGAGTGTTGCGCGGCGGCATTGGCGTGATGGAGCCAGCGCAGATGCCCATGGCCGGTGTGGCGGCCACGCTCAACCTGGCCAGCGTGAACCTCAGCGAATGGCAGAGACTTTTCGACGGCCTGGGCATGGCGCCGAGCGCCGCCGCTGGCAGCGAGGCCAGTGCCGCGGCATCGGCGTCCGCCAGCTACCTCCCCTCGACCATCGGCCTGCGTGCGCGCGAGGTGCAGATCGGCAGTCGCCGGCTGAATCGGGTGGTCGCCAAGGCGGTGCTCGATGGCCAGCTGTGGCGGGTCAACCTCGAATCAGAGCAGGCCAGCGGCAACATTGAATACCGACCGCCGCGCACAGTCGCCAACCCTTCGCCCGGCACCGGCGAAGTGGGTGTCGCGGGCTCCGCCGGTCGCGTCTACGCCCGTCTGGCGAGGCTGTCGCTGCCGAAGGAAGACGCTTCGGACGTCGAGATGCTGCTCGATCAACCGACTCAGTCTGTTCCCGCACTCGACATCGTTGTGGATGACCTGGTGCTCGGTGACAAGCGGCTCGGGCGGCTGGAACTGGACGCGGTCAATCGTGCTGGTGCCCGCGAGTGGCTGCTCACGCGCCTGGCGCTGACCACGCCTGATGCCAGGCTGACCGCCAGTGGCAATTGGGCCGCGGTTCCGGGGGTCGCCAATGCCCCGGCGGGTGCCGCTGCGACGCCAGCCTCCGTGCGTCGTGTCGCGCTGAACTTCAAGCTTGAACTGATCAACGGCGGCGCGCTGCTTGAGCGGCTGGGCTTCGGCAAGCTGGTCAAGGGAGGCAAAGGCGGTCTGTCGGGGCAGATTTCCTGGGACGGCTCGCCGCTGGCGATGGACTACCCGAGCCTGACCGGCCAGATCAACCTGTCGGTGGCTGCGGGGCAGTTCCTCAAGGCTGATCCGGGCGTCGGGCGGTTGCTCGGTGTGCTCAGTCTGCAGGCGCTGCCGCGGCGCTTCGTGCTCGACTTCCGCGACGTGTTTCAGCAGGGCTTTGCCTTCGACGACATCAGCGGCGACCTGCAGATTGCCAAGGGCGTGGCACAGACCAACAATCTGCGCATGCGCGGGGTGCAAGCGGCGGTGCTGATGGAAGGCAAGACCGACATCGAGCAGGAAACTCAGGACCTGCGGGTGATCGTCGTGCCCGAGATCGATGCGGGCACGGCGTCGCTGGCTTACGCAGCGATCAACCCGGCGATCGGACTGGGCGCTTTTCTCGCGCAGACCCTGTTCAGCAAACCGCTGATCGCTGCCAGCACGCGGGAATTCCGCATCACAGGTTCCTGGGCTGAACCGAAGGTCGACAAAGTGGAGCGTAGCTTCACCGACGCCGTACCCAAGATCCCGGCGCCGAGCGTCGCGCCGCCGCCTCCCCTTCCCTCGACCTCGTCGGCCAGTGACTCTGAAGGAAAGCCATGAAGATTGCCGCACTGCAAATGGTTGCCACACCCGACGTCGAGCGCAACCTCGCGGCAGCCCACCGGCTGATGGCACAGGCGGCCGATGCGGGCGCCACACTGGTGGCGCTGCCAGAGTATTTCTGCCTGATGGGCCACAACGATCGCGACAAGCTCGCGATCGCCGAGGACGCGGGCTCCGGGCCGATCCAGGACAGCCTGTCTGCTGCAGCCCGCCGGCATGGCCTGTGGGTGATCGGCGGCACGCTGCCGATCCGCAGCGACGATGCAGACCGCGTCTACAACGCATGCTGCGTCTATGCGCCCGATGGCACGCAGGCCGCGCGGTACGACAAGATCCACCTGTTCTGCTTCGACAACGGCCGTGAACGCTATGACGAAGGCCGCGTGCTGCGCGGTGGCAGTGAGCCCGTGGCCTTCGGCGCAGCGGTCGCGGGGTCGCCGGCGCCGATCAGGGTCGGCCTGAGCATCTGCTACGACCTGCGCTTTCCGGAGCTGTACCGCACGTTGATGGCGACACCCGGTCAACCGCCCTGCGACCTGATCGCGGTGCCCGCAGCGTTCACCCACACCACGGGCCGGGCGCACTGGGAACTGCTGCTGCGCGCCCGCGCGGTCGAGAACCAGTGTTATGTCATCGCGTCGGCGCAAGGTGGGCTGCACGAGAACGGTCGGCGCACCTGGGGCCACAGCATGGTCATCGACCCGTGGGGCGAGGTGCTCGCCGTGCAGCCCGAAGGCGAGGGCGTGGTGCTGGCCGACCTCGACCTGGATCGGCTGGCCGCCGTGCGGTCGCAGCTGCCTGCGCTCGCGCACCGGCGCCCCGACGGGCGGTTCTGATTCAGGCTGGCTGGGGCGGCGCCGCGGCTGCAATCACCTGCGCGACGGCCGCCGTCAGCTTCTTGCCGTAAGGCACATGCAGAAATTCGTTCGGCCCGTGAGCATTGCTCTTCGGGCCGAGCACGCCGCACACCATCATCTGCGCAGCAGGGAAGCCGCGCTGCAACAGGCTCATCAGCGGGATCGTGCCGCCCTGGCCGATGTAACCGCACGGCTCGCCGAAGTGGTTTTGCGAGGCGCTGTTCAGTGCCTCCTCGAGCCAGGGCGCCAGCGTCGGCGCGTTCCAGCCTGTCGCCCCGGAGGGGCGACCCCCACCGCCACCGCCCGATCGACCATCGGCACTGAAAGTCACCTTCGCGTTGTAAGGCGCGTTGTCTTCGAGCAGCGCCTTCAGCTTGGCGGCGGCCTCGTTGCCATCCACGAGCGGCGGCAGGCGCAGGCTGAGCTTGAATGCGGTGTAGGGCCGCAGCACATTGCCAGCGCTGTGCATCTCGGGAAAGCCGTCGGCACCGGTGACGCTGAGCGTCGGTTTCCAGGTGCGGCGGATCAGCGCCTCGAACGGGTCACTGGTGGTGGGCAAGCTGGGTCCGCCATCCGCACCACAGGCCCATGGAAAGCGCTTCCACACCTCGTCGCCAAGGGCCAGCGCGGTGGCCCGGGCCTGGTCGACGCGGTCGGCCGGGATCTCGCAGTGGAAGCTCGCCGGCAGCAACTCGCCGGTCTTCGAGTCTTCCAGCCGGTCGAGCACCTGACGCAGGATGCGAAAGCTCGACGGCACCAGGCCGCTCGAATCGCCCGAGTGCACGCCCTCGGTCAGCACCTCGACCTTCAGCACACCGCTGACCATGCCGCGCAGGCTGGTGGTCAGCCACAGCTGGTCGTAGTTGCCGGCGCCACTGTCCAGGCACACCACCAGGCCGACGCGGCCGAGTTGCGGCTTCAATGCATCGATGTAGGCCGGCAGGTCGAACGAGCCGCTTTCCTCGCAGCTCTCGATCAGACCGACGCAGCGCGGGCGCGGGATGCCCTGTGCATCGAGCGCCATGATCGCGGTCAACGAGGCGTAGACGGCATAGCCATCATCGGCGCCGCCGCGGCCGTAAAGCAGGCCGCTCTCCAGCTTTGGAGTCCACGGGCCGAGGTCGTTGCGCCAGCCGCTGAACTCGGGCTGCTTGTCGAGGTGGCCGTACATCAGCACCGTGGGCGCGTCGCTCGCATTGCCGCCTGGGCAGGTCGCCGGCACGTCGAAAAAGATCACTGGCGTGCGGCCCGGCAGGCGTACCACTTCGAGCTTGAGTCCGGCCACCGGCTGCCGCTCGACCCATTGCGCCGCATCGCGAATCACGCGTTCGATGTGGCCATGGGACTGCCAGTCGGCATCAAACAGAGGGCTCTTCGCCGGGATCGCGATGTAGTCGATCAGTGCCGGCACGATGGCCTCGTCCCAGGTACGGTCGCAGAACGCGGCGATGGCTGCGGCGTGGTGAGGCGCCTCGGGTGGGGGCGGGGGCAACAAGGGGTCGCGGGCATTCATCAGCGCTCTCCAGGGACATTCCCGGCCAGTGTAGGAGCGCCATCGTCTGCAGGTACCTCACGTACCGCAGCAAAGCGCAGGGTGAATCGCACGCCTGGACCGAAGGCGGCATCGGCCGGGTCGCCCGGGGGTTCGCGAGGTGGCAGGTCGGCGTCGGCGATCAGCAGCTCGGCACTGTGCTGGGTGGCAATCTGGCGCACGATCGCCAGCCCAAGCCCGGATCCGTCGACCTGCGTCCCAAGCAGCCGGTAGAACGGGCGGAACACCTGCTCGCGCTCGGCCAGCGGGATGCCCGGCCCGGAGTCCTCGACCTGGATCGTCACCGTCTGACCGAACGGGTCGTCGATCACCCGCACCGTGACCACGCCGCCGGTCGGCGTGTAGTGCAGCGCGTTGTCGACCAGGTTGCGGATCAGCTCGCCCAGCAGCATCCGGTGGCCCCAGACCTTCAGGCCGACGGATGCGCTCGCCACACCACCCTCCGGCGTGGCAGCCTCCGGGCCTTCGTAACCCAGGTCGATGCGCTTCTCGAGGGCCCGTGGCACGAAGTCCTGCACCGTCTCGACGGCCAGCTCCGCCAGATCGACCGGCACCAGCGCGATCGTGTGGTCCCGGTCTTCAGACCGTGCCATCGACAGCAGCTGGTTGACCATGTGCGCAGCGCGCTCGCTGGAGAGCGCGATCTGTCGCAGCGAACGCTTGATGTCCGCTGGCTCGCTCCGGCCAGCGTCGATGTCGCGCTGCGCCAGCTCGGCTTGCATGCGCAGTCCGGCCAGCGGCGTCTTCAACTGGTGTGCCGCGTCCGACAGGAAGCGCTTTTGCGAGCCCATCGAGCGGTCGAGCCGCGCCAGCAGGTCATTGATGGCGCGAACAAGCGGCGACACCTCTTCCGGTGCATCGCGTTCGTCGATCGGGCTCAGATCGCTGCTCTCGCGCTTGCGGATGCGTTGCTGCAGTTCGTTGAGCGGCGCGATGCCGCGCACCAGGGCCAGCCACACCAGCAGCACCGCCAGCGGCAGGATGACGAACTGCGGCAGGATCACGCCCTTGATGATCTCGGTGGCCAGCCGGGATCGTTTGCCCAGCGTCTCGGCCACCTGCACCAGCGGCGCCGCATCGCCCGGGCGCCCCGGCACATCGACCCACAGATAAGCCACACGCACGCTTTCGTCGTGGATCGTGTCATCGCGGTAGCGCAACTCGCCGGGCGGTGCACGGTCTTCTTCCTGCGGCACCGCCAGAGCCCGGTCGCCGCTGAGGTATTCACCACGCAGCCCGAGCACCTGATAGAACACATCGTCGGCCTCGTCGGCACGCAGGATCTCCGAAGCGCCGGCGGGCAGCGTGAAGACGGCGGTGGCGGCGCCCGGTGTCGCCGTGATCGCGACCTGCTTGGACAGCACCCGCACCATGTCGGCCAGCTCGCGGTCGTAAGGCTGGTTGGCGATGCCTTGAGCCACCAGCCAGGTCAGTACCACGCTCATCGGCCACAGCACCAGCAAGGGCGCGAGCATCCAGTCGAGGATCTCGCCGAAGAGGGAACGTTGCTCGCGTGGGGTTTTGGCCATGGAAGGGCGCAGCTTCTCAGGTCGAGATTTTCTCCAGGCAGTAGCCCAGCCCCCGCACGGTGGCGATGCGCACCGGGCCCTGCTCGATCTTCTTGCGCAGGCGGTGGATGTACACCTCGATCGCGTTGTTGCTGACCTCTTCGCCCCATTCGCACAGATGTTCGACCAGCTGGTCCTTGCTGACCAGCCGCCCGGCGCGCTGCAGCAGCACTTCCAGCAGGCTGATCTCGCGTGCCGACAATTCGAGCACCTGGTCGTTGATGTAGGCCACGCGTCCGGTGGCGTCGAAGGTCAGCGGCCCGTGCTTGATCATGCTCGAGGCGGTTCCCAGGCCACGGCGCGTCAGCGCGCGTACACGGGCCTCCAGCTCCTGCAGGGAGAAGGGCTTGGCCATGTAGTCGTCGGCGCCGAGGTCCAGGCCCTTGACGCGCTGCTCGATGCTGTCTGCCGCCGTCAGGATCAGCACCGGCACATTCGAGCCGCGTGCGCGCAGCTTGCGCAGCACCTCCAGGCCATGCACCTTGGGAAGCCCGAGGTCGAGGATCACCATGTCGAACTCGTGCGAAGTCAGTGCCGCATCCGCTTCACTGCCGTTGTTGACCTGATCGACCGCGTAGCCCGCACTGCGCAGCGAGCGAAGCAGGCCGTCGGCCAGCACCTGGTCGTCTTCGGCGATCAAAACCCGCATCCCTGTGTCCTTTCGGCTGACCCGGCAACGCAGCGGCCGGCGTGACAAGCCAGTTTAGGGTTCGACCTCCGTGCCAAGAAGCGACCCGGCATGGCTGTATACCCGTAGCTCGCCGCCGGTCAGCCACCCCCTAAGAGCGGCATTCATTCAAAAAATCGCCGCTAAACTACTGTACAGACATCCAGCTTTTGCAATAATCCATCCGTCACTCCGGAGAACCCCATGGACGCACCCGTCAAAGCCCTGAACACCGAAAAAGCCAAAGCCCTGCAGGCCGCGCTCGCGCAAATTGAAAAGCAGTTCGGCAAGGGCACGATCATGCGTCTGGGCGAAGGCGAGGTGATCGACGACATCGAAGTGGTGTCTACCGGCTCGCTGGGCCTCGACATCGCGCTCGGCGTCGGCGGCCTGCCCCGCGGCCGCGTCGTCGAGATCTACGGGCCGGAATCCAGCGGCAAGACCACGCTGACGCTGCAGGTCATCGCCGAAATGCAGAAGGTCGGCGGCACCTGTGCCTTCATCGACGCCGAGCATGCGCTCGACACCGCTTACGCACAAAAGCTCGGCGTCAATCTGCAGGAACTGCTGATCAGCCAGCCCGATACCGGCGAGCAGGCACTCGAAATCGTCGACGCGCTGGTCCGTTCCGCCTCCGTCGATCTGGTCGTGATCGACTCGGTCGCCGCCCTGACGCCGAAGGCTGAAATCGAAGGCGAGATGGGCGACTCGCTGCCCGGTCTGCAGGCGAGGCTGATGAGCCAGGCGCTGCGCAAGCTGACCGGCACCATCAAGAAGACCAACACCATGGTCATCTTCATCAACCAGATCCGCATGAAGATCGGCGTGATGTTCGGAAGCCCCGAAACCACCACCGGTGGCAACGCGCTGAAGTTCTATGCCTCGGTGCGCCTCGACATCCGCCGCATCGGCAGCATCAAGAAGGGCGAGGAGGTCATCGGCAACGAGACCAAGGTCAAGGTGGTCAAGAACAAGGTATCGCCACCCTTCAAGACCGCCGAGTTCGACATCCTCTACGGAGAAGGCATCAGCCGCGAGGGCGAAATCATCGACATGGGCGTCGAAGCCAAGGTGCTCGAAAAGAGTGGCGCCTGGTACGCGTACAAGGGTGAAAAGATCGGCCAGGGCAAGGACAACGCCCGCGAGTTCCTGCGCGAGAACCCGGCGCTGGCCTTCGAGATCGAGAATCTGGTGCGCGAAGCCGTCGGCATCCCCGCCTTGCCGCCTCTCGATGGCAGCGAGGCGCCGAATGCTGCCAAGGAGCGCCCTGCCAAGGCGTGATCCGCGTTGACGCAACTCCTCGGCGCGTGGCGACCGCGCACCTGCCACGATGAAGCCACGGCTGTCACTGAAGGGCCGTGCGCTTCAATGGCTTGCGCAACGCGAGCACAGCCGCCTGGAGTTGCGCCGCAAGCTGCTGCGGCGCTTGCGTGAAGACGCCCGCCGCGACGACACGGGCGCACAAGGCCTGCCGGCTGACGGCCACGCCGAGGTCGAGTCCGTGCTCGATTGGCTGCAAGCCCACCGCTACCTGAGCGACGAACGTTTCGTCGAAAGCCGAGTTCATGCGCGTGCATCGCGCTTCGGCAACCTGCGGATCCATCAGGAGCTGTCACAGCACGGCGTCGAACTCACGCCGGCGATCGTCAGCGAGTTGCGCGACAGCGAAAAAGCGCGTGCTCGCGAAGTTCAGCAGCGCAAGTTCGGCTCACCGCCCGCCACGCCAGCCGACCGCGCGAGACAGGCCCGATTTCTGGCCGGGCGGGGGTTTTCGGCCGAGGTGGTCTGGCAGGTTTTGCGTGGAACTGCCGATCACGACGACGATTGACGCCAGCGCTCCAACAACCACCGAAGCGTTCCGGGGTTTAGAACACCTTTGCATGCGACAACGGTGCCGGCTGTCGAGGGCGTGGGGGGACACAAGCGGAGCTGGTCACCCCACGCCCTCGCAAGCACTCCGTGCAAGCTTCCCGTACAGGTCGTTGTCAGGTAAGTCCCCGAAAATCCTCGAATCGCCCGTTTGGAGAGCCAGTTCAGGCCGATATCGGGATATCCCTCGCTTGCGCCGATAATTTCGGCTGATCTCTTCTCTGTCAGAAAGACCCCGAATGAAAATCCATGAATATCAAGGCAAAGAATTGCTGAGCCGTTATGGCATCCCGGTGCCGAAGGGCTATCCGGCGTTCAGCGTCCACGAGGCGCTCGAAGCCGCACAAAAGCTGGGCGGCCCGGTCTGGGTGGTGAAAGCGCAGATTCATGCGGGTGGCCGAGGCAAGGGCGGTGGCGTGAAGTTGGCCCGCTCGCTCGACGATGTGAAGAAGCTGTCGGGCGAAATCCTCGGCATGCAACTGAAGACACACCAGACCGGCCCCGAAGGCCAGAAGGTGCGCCGCCTGTACATCGAGGATGGCGCGGACATCAAGAAAGAGCTCTACGTGTCGCTCGTGACCGACCGCGCGTCGCAGAAGGTCGCGATGATCGCGTCGAGCGAGGGCGGCATGGACATCGAGCAGGTCGCGCACGACACCCCCGAGAAGATCGTCACTGAACTGATCGATCCTCTGGTCGGCATGACCGACGCGCAAGCCAAGAAAGTGGCCATCGCCGTCGGCCTGGCCGAGGGCTCGCACGCCCAGGCCGTGACGCTGTTCCAGAACCTGTACCGCTGCTACATGGAAACGGACGCCTCGCTGGTCGAGATCAATCCACTGAACTGCGACAGCAAGGGCAACCTGATCGCGCTGGACGCGAAGTTCAACTTCGACAGCAACGCGCTGTTCCGGCACCCCGAGATCGTCGCCTACCGCGACCTCGATGAAGAAGACCCGGCCGAGATCGAGGCCAGCAAGTTCGACCTTGCCTACATCCAGCTCGACGGCAACATCGGCTGCCTGGTCAATGGCGCCGGTCTCGCCATGGCGACGATGGACACCATCAAGCTGTTCGGCGCCGAGCCAGCCAACTTCCTCGACGTAGGAGGCGGCGCGACCGCCGAGAAGGTGACCGAAGCCTTCAAGATCATGCTGGGCAATCCGAAGGTCAAGGCCATCCTGGTCAACATCTTCGGCGGCATCATGCGCTGCGACACCATCGCCGAAGGCGTCATCGCGGCCTGCAAGGCGGTCAACCTCACCGTGCCGCTGGTCGTGCGGATGAAGGGCACCAACGAAGACATCGGCAAGAAGATGCTGAAGGACTCGGGCCTGCCCATCATCAGCGCCGATTCGATGGCCGATGCCGCCCAGGCCGTGATGGCCGCGTTGAAGTAAGCGCCCCGAGACCAAGGACACACACATGAGCATCCTGATCAACAAAGACACCAAGGTCATCACGCAGGGAATCACCGGCAAGACGGGCCAGTTCCACACCCGCATGTGCCGCGACTACGCCAACGGCCAGAACTGCTTCGTCGCCGGCGTCAACCCGAAAAAGGCCGGCGAAGACTTCGAGGGCATCCCGATCTACGCCAGCGTCAAGGACGCCGCCAAGAACACCGGCGCCACCGTCAGCGTGATCTACGTGCCGCCCGCGGGCGCTGCAGCCGCCATCTGGGAAGCGGTCGAGGCCGATCTCGATCTGGCCATCTGCATCACCGAAGGCATCCCCGTGCGCGACATGCTGGAAGTGCGCAACAAGATGATCCAGAAGGAGGCCAAGGGCGGCAAGAAGACGCTGCTGCTGGGCCCCAACTGCCCCGGCCTGATCACGCCGGAAGAAATCAAGATCGGCATCATGCCGGGTCACATCCACCGCAAGGGCCGCATCGGCGTGGTCAGCCGCTCCGGCACGCTGACCTACGAAGCCGTCGCGCAGCTCACCGAGATCGGTCTCGGCCAGTCCAGCGCGGTGGGCATCGGCGGTGACCCGATCAACGGGCTCAAGCACATCGACATCATGCGGCTGTTCAATGACGACCCGGACACCGATGCGGTGATCATGATCGGCGAGATCGGCGGCCCCGACGAGGCCGAAGCCGCCGTCTGGTGCAAGGCCAACATGAAGAAGCCGATCGTCGGATTCATCGCGGGCGTGACGGCCCCTGCAGGCAAGCGCATGGGCCATGCCGGTGCGCTGATCTCGGGCGGGGCTGACACGGCCGATGCGAAGCTCGCGGTGATGGAAGCCAGCGGCTTCACCGTGACGCGCAACCCGTCCGAGATGGGCAAGCTGCTGAAGAAGCTGCTCTGATGCCCGACAGGCGCCGGGCGTCGGCGGTTCCTGCGCCGCCCGGCGCCTCGATCCCCAGATCGCTTGACGCCCGGGAGGTGCTCGGGCGCGAGATGCTCGACCCAGAGTTCCTGCGCGATCCTTACCCGACCTATCGTGCTCTTCGCGACGCCGCGCCGCTGGCCTGGAGCGATGAGTTCTTCGGCGGCGCCTGGCTGGTCTCGCGCCATGCCGATGTCGAACTGGTGCTGCGCGATGCGCGCTTCTCGGCGCAGCGCACCGGCGGTTGGGTCATGCATCCGGCAGACGAGGCGCACACGAATCGCCGCAAAGCCCGTTCCGAGCTGAGCGGCTTCCAACGGCTGTTTGCCCGGGCGATGATCTTCCTCGACGCGCCGGACCACACCCGCGTGCGCCAGGTGATGTCGGCCGCATTCCGCCCGTCCGATCTTCAGCGTCTGGCGCCGCGCATCGAGAGGGCAGTGGCCGAGCGGCTGGCGGCCATCGACAGCGACTCGCCGTTCGATTTCGTCAGCGCGTTGGCGCGCCCGCTGCCGGCCCAGGTGATCGGCATGTTGATGGGCCTGGACGAAGGCGAGGGCGATGCCCCGGCCGATGTCGTGGCCTGGTCCGACGAGCTTGCTCAGTTCGTGGGTGCTCCGGCGCCGAACCGCCAGCAGGCCCTGAGCGCTCAGACCGCGCTTCTCGCGATGGCCCGACATTTCGACGGGCTGCTGGCGCGGCGCCGCGCAGCGCTGGCCGGTGGGGCTGAGCCACGCGACGATGTGATCGGCCGCCTGCTGCAGGCCGAGCGCACTGGTCAGATCCGCGGCAGCGCCGAGTTGCTGGCGCAGTGCGTGATGCTGCTGTTTGCCGGCCATGAAACCACGCGTCATCTGCTGGCCAACGGCCTGCGCACATTGCTGTCGCATCCAGACCAGTGGCGCCAGTTGCAGCACGACCGGACGCTGCTGCCCGGCGCAGTGCGCGAACTGCTGCGCTACGACAGCCCGGTGCAATACACCGGGCGCCGAGTGGCGACGGACCTGGTGCTGCACGGCCAGGCATTGCGCCGTGGCGAACTGGTCGTTGCGCTCATCGGCGCCGCCAACCGCGACCCGACGCGCCACGAGCGGCCCGACGCACTGGACATCACCCGCCGCACTGCGCCGCCGCTGGCCTTCGGGCAGGGCCCGCATGTGTGCATAGGCGCCGCGCTGACCTTGATGGAAGCGCAGTCGGTTTTCGCGCAGGTGCTTGAACGCTGGCCCGACCTGGCGCTGAGCCCGACCGCTGTACCCCACTGGACCGGCAACGCCTTGTACAGAGGCCTGAACGAACTGTCGGTGCAGTGCTCAGGCCTGCCTGCGGACACGCAGACCGCGACACCTACACTGCCGGTGCCACTCTCAGCCATTTCACCGGACGCCGAATGCAAGCATTGATGACCCCCGAGTTCTGGATCGCCGTCGGCCAGATCATCATGATCGACATCCTGCTCGGCGGCGACAACGCGGTGGTGATTGCGCTGGCCTGTCGCAAGCTGCCACCGGCCCAGCGCACCAAGGGCATCCTGTGGGGCACCGCGGGCGCCATCGTGCTGCGCGTGATCCTGATCTTTTTCGCGCTGCAGCTGCTGGCGATACCCTTCCTGAAGCTCGTCGGCGCGATCCTGCTGGTGTGGATTGGCGTGAAACTGCTGCTGCCCGAAGACGATGACGGGCATGCCAACATCGAAGGCAGCGACAAGCTGTGGGGCGCCGTGAAGACGGTCATCGTGGCCGATCTGGTGATGAGCGTCGACAACGTCATCGCCATTGCCGGTGCGGCTGAAACGGCCGGCGGCGACCACACGATGCCGCTGGTCATCTTCGGCCTCCTGGTCAGCATCCCCATCATCGTCTGGGGAAGCCAGATGGTCATCAAGCTGATGGACCGCTACCCGCTGATCATCACCGCGGGCGCGATGCTGCTCGGCTGGATCGCTGGCACCATGGCCGTGAGCGATCCGGCGCTGGTCAACCCCGAGGTCATGCCACTGCTGCCCAAGCTGCCACCGGAGGGCTGGATCAAGTACGCCGCCGGTGTGAGCGGCGCATTGCTGGTTTATGCCATCGGCAGTGGTCTGCGGGCGCGGCGCACCGCCGTAGCCTGAAAAAGGTGGCGGTGGTCCCGGGGTTCGAACGCGACCGGCTCGGGCGCTACCAGATCGAGCGCCTGCTCGGCCGTGGTGCGATGGGTGCGGTGGTGCTGGGTCATGACACTGACACCGGCGCCAAGGTGGCCATCAAGACGCTGTCGCTGTCCAACGAGTTTTCGGGGGATGACCTGAACGAGGCCCGGCAGCGTTTCTTCCGCGAGGCCGATGCCGCCCGTCGGTTGCAGCACCCGGACATCGTGGCGGTCTACGACGCCGGCGAAGACGATGGCCTGGCTTACATCGCGATGGAGTACATCGCCGGTCATGACCTGCAACGCCACACCCAGGTCAGCCAGTGGCTGCCCCTGCCCGCGATCGTGCACATCGGCCGGCGGGTGGCGCATGCGCTGGCCCATGCGCACAGCCAAGGGGTGGTGCACCGTGACATCAAGCCTGCCAACGTGATGATCGATCTGGCGGCTGGCGTCGTGAAAGTCACCGACTTCGGCATTGCCCGAATCACCGATGCCTGCCGCACCCGGACCGGGATGGTGCTGGGCACGCCGTCCTACATGTCGCCCGAGCAACTGTCGGGGCAGCTTGTCGACGGGCGAGCCGATCTGTATTCGCTGGGCGTCATGTTGTTCCAGTTGCTCACCGGGGCGCTGCCGCATCGTGCCGAATCGATGGCCACGCTGATGTATGCCATCGTCAACGAGGTGGTGCCCGATGTGCGCACGCTGCGCCCCGAAGTACCGCCCGCGCTGGCACAGGCGCTGGCACGAGCGCTGGCGAAGCCGCCAGGAGCCCGCCATGTCGATGGTCTGCAGTTGGCCCAGGCCTTGGAAGCCGTCGCCGCACTGTGGCCCGACCATCCGCTGACCTTGCCAGACGAGGCGGCGCCGGCCGTCGCCACCCCCGGAGTGGATGCTTTTGCCTCGACTGTGAAATTGTCACGCCCCGAACCGGGGCACAATTCAGGCCTGTGATCGCCCCTGCGTGTATCGCTTGTCGACGTCGCCTTTCGTTGCAATCGCCAACGCAGCAGCGAATACGTCATGGCGGCTCGCGTCGGTGCTGACGCGCCGTCTACCCTTGTCTGTGCCCACGCCGCTTTCCATGCCTTTCGAGTTCTTCAGTGCCACCGATGTCGGTCGCGCGCGCAACAACAACGAAGACTCGGTCGCCGTTGATCCGGCTTCGGCGCTGGTCGTGCTCGCCGATGGCATGGGTGGCTACAACGCCGGTGAAGTTGCGAGCCAAATGGCCACCTCCTTCATCAGCGCCGAACTTGGCCGCTGGCTGACCGAAGCCGCCTCCAACGCGACAGACGCCGACGTGCGCCGAGCGATGGACATCTGCGTGGACAACGCCAACCGCGCCATCTTCAACGCCGCCAGCACCAACCCGCAGTACGCCGGCATGGGCACCACGCTGGTGGTGGGTGTGTTCCGCGAAGGCCGTCTGCTGCTGGGCCATGTCGGCGACTCACGCGGCTACCGGCTGCGCGATGGCAAGTTCATGCGCATCACCCACGACCATTCCCTGCTGCAGGAGCAGATCGACGCCGGCCTGATCACCGAGGAGCAGGCCGCGTTCTCTTCGAACAAGAACCTCGTGACGCGCGCTGTTGGTGTCGAGGAAAGCGTGATGCTGGAATCCCACCTGCACGAGTTGCTTGCCGGCGATCTGGTGCTCTTGTGCTCCGACGGCCTGTCCGACATGCTCGACGACGAACACATCGGCCATGTGCTGCAGTCGAGCGAAGACATCCAGGCCATCGCCCATGCCCTGATTTCTGCCGCCAACGAAGCGGGCGGAAAAGATAACATTGCTGTCATCTTGGCGCGAGTCCAGGGTGCAGCGGGGGGCCCGCGGTCCTGGTGGCCGTTCAAGCGCTGAGTCGCACATCTGACCGCCCGCGCGGCCTACTTCCGCCACGAAGACACAACAATAGACGAGGTCAAGCATGGGCAAACTGGTGGTATCGCTCGACGGCGTGGTGATCAAGGAAGTGCAGATCACCAAGGACAAGACCACGCTCGGGCGCCGGCCCTACAACGACATCGTCATCGACAACCTGGCCGTGAGTGGCGAACACGCCGTGCTCCAGATGCTGGGCGCCGACGTCTTCATTGAAGACCTGAACAGCACCAACGGCACCTACATCAACGGCAAGGCCGTCAAGAAGCAGCTACTGACGCACAACGACACCGTCGAGATCGGCAAGTACAAGATCAAGTTCCTGGTGGCCGATGGTGGCGATTACGAAGCCACCCAGATCCTGCGGCCGGGCACCCAGACACAGCAGCCGCCCGGATTGCAGCGAGCCTCCGGGTTCGGCGGCGCCTCGGACTTTGGTGCGCTGGGCAGCGTGGCGTCGATCAAGGTCCTCAACGGCGCAGCCGCCGGCCGCGAAGTCAGTCTGACCAAGGTGGTCACCACCATCGGCAAGCCGGGTGTGCAGGTCGCGTCAATCACCAAGCGGCCCACCGGCTATGTGTTTGCGCACGTGGAGGGCGCCGCACGCCCCACCGTCAACGGAAACCCGCTGATCACCGAAACCACCCAACTGCGCGACGGCGATGTGATCGAGCTGGCCGGGACGCAGATGCAGTTCATCAACCGCTAGAGGCCGGAAGCTTTCTGCTGCGCGGGCCGATCTGGAGCCTGCGGTGCTCGCCGTACCTGGGTACGGCTGCGTTCCTCGACGCCACCTCAGCCCGCTCGCGACGAAATCTTCTCGGCCTCTGACCGTGTTGTCCGTGACACGCTTCACGGCGAGCGTGTTTCGTCACCCGTGCGCCGAATGCGCCCTTATCAAACGCGACTTTCGCCCCTTGCCGGCACGGCGGCGCGGCCTCAGTATTTGGCGCAGTCCTCGATGTGTCCTGCGCCGTGCTCGCCCTTGCCTCTCCCCCCACACCATGACGCTGCGCGTGCTCGGCTGTTCCGGCTCGATCGCAGCGGGTTGCAAGACCACCGCTTTCCTGCTCGATGACGATGTGCTGATCGACGCCGGCAGCGGCGTCGGCGACCTGTCGCTCGACTCGCTGACGCGCATCGACCATGTCTGCATCAGCCACTCCCACCTCGACCACATCCTGTCGCTCGCCCTGCTGGCCGACAGCGTGATGCGTGCCCGGCTGGCCCAGGGCCGTGGGCCGATCCAGGTGCATGCGCTGCCCGAAACCCTGGCTGCGCTGCGCACGCACATCTTCAACGGCGTCATCTGGCCCGACTTCACCCGGCTACCGAGTGCCAACAACCCGGTGATGCGCCTGATGCCCTTCGCGGTCGGCGACGTATTGACCAGCATCGGCAGAAAGCGCCGCCGCATCGAGGTGCTGAGCGCGGCCCACACCGTGCCAGCGGTCGGCTTTGCGGTCGACGATGGGCGCTGGGTCTACACCGGCGACACCGGCCCCAACCCGGCGCTGTGGCAGCGGCTGCGCGCGATGACGGTGTCGCACCTCGTCATCGAAACCGCGTTCAGCGACGACGAGCGCCAGCTCGCCGACATCAGCCGCCACCTGTGCCCGACCGCGCTCGGTCAGGAGCTGGCGCAACTGGCCGGCAGCGTCGATGTGCACATCACCCACATCAAGCCTGGCGAGATGGACGCGGTGATGGCCGAGATCGGCCGTCTGCGCCTGTCGCACAAGGTCAGCGCCCTCAGCGCTGGTGACGACCTGCGGATGGTCTGATCTGACAATTTGCGTCACCTGCCCGACGCAAATCCCCGATATCTGCCGCCCGTGGTGACCGTTTGTGTCGCCAAAACCACCCAAGTGCCCACTATTCACGTGGAAAACCCGTGGCACGCGGCATGCGACTAGTGCTCCGTCTTCACCCCCACCCCACACAGGAGCTCACCATGCAGCGTCGTATTCAACAAGGTTTCACCCTCATCGAATTGATGATCGTTGTCGCGATCATCGGCATCCTGGCAGCGGTTGCGCTGCCGGCCTATCAGGACTACACCAAGCGCGCCAAGATGTCGGAAGTCATCCTGGCAGCATCAAGCTGCCGCACGACCATCAGCGAGGTTCTGCAGTCTGCCAGCAGCCTGCCGACGGCCGGTTCGTGGGGATGCGAAAGTGCATCGCCTTCGTCAAAGTACGTTGCTGCGGTTGCAACTGATGGTGTTGGTGCGGTTCAAGTGACCGTCCAAGGGATTGACGCCGCGAACATTGATGGCAAGTTTGTCAGCCTCATTCCAGTGACTTCCGCTGGTGCGGTCTCCGGAATCGGCGCTCAAGTGTATGAATGGAAGTGCGGCAATCAATCGGCGATCACCGGTACCTCATACGTCACGACGGTTCCGCCCAAGTTTCTGCCAGGCTCTTGCCGCGGTTGAACTTGGTTTGCGACAGGAAAGGCGGCCTTCGAGCCGCCTTTTTTGTTTGCCTTGTGACTTCCATTCCGAAGAGATCGGCATTGCCGATCTCAGCCCATTTGACGGCCCAGCGCGATTGAGCCGAAATGCGTGACAAACCGGCGGTTCATGCCGTGAGCGCGAACAGAATGGGGAGTGCACAGTCGCTTCGGTCCCAGCGGGGCTGCGTGCAGTGCTGGCAGGTAAGAATGCCCGGCACAGGCACCTTAGGCATCCAGTTCGCCCGGCCCACACCCACACCAGCTTCATGAGTCACAGCACGGTCGAACTCACCATCCTGATGCCCTGCCTGAACGAGGCCTTGACCTTGGGCAAGTGCATCGAGAAGGCGAGGGCCTTCCTGACGCGCACCGGTGTTGCCGGAGAAGTGCTCATCGCTGACAACGGCTCTACAGACGGATCGCAGGAGCTGGCCCTGTCGCTCGGCGCACGGGTGGTCTCGGTTCCGGTACGCGGCTACGGCGCCGCGCTGATCGCGGGCATCGACTCGGCATCGGGTCGCTTCATCGTGATGGGCGACTCCGACGACAGCTACGACTTCAGCCGGCTCGACCACTTTCTTGCAGAACTGCGACGCGGCGCGCAACTGGTCATCGGCAACCGCTTCGCGGGCGGCATCATGCCGGGCGCGATGCCGGCCTTGCACCGCTACCTGGGCAATCCGGTGCTGAGCTTCATCGGACAGGTGCTGTTCAAGGCGCCGGTGAAGGACTTTCACTGCGGATTGCGCGGGTTCTCGCGCGACGCCATCCGCTCTCTGGACCTGCGTTGCGAAGGCATGGAGTTCGCCAGCGAGATGGTGGTGAAGGCCACGCTCAGCGGTTTGGCCATCGCCGAAGTGCCGACGGTGTTGTCGCCCGACGGCAGAGATCGTCCTCCGCACCTTCGCAGCTGGCGCGATGGCTGGCGGCATCTGCGCTTCCTGATGCTGTACTCCCCCCGTTGGCTTTTCCTGTACCCGGGGGCGGCGCTGGCAGTGGCTGGCCTGGTGCAACTGGCCATTGCGAATCTCCACTTTGCCCTGACCCCCTGGTGGCCGATCGGCATTCACACCCAGCTGTTCGCAGCCGCAGCCATGATGATGGGCTACCAGGCGGTGCTGTTTGCCATGGGTGCAGTCTTGGCCAGGTATCACGCGCAACTGGCAGCGCCCGACCCGCGTGAGCAGGTGATTCGTCGCATTGCCAGCGGTCCAGTGCTGCCGGTGGCCGGCGGCCTTGCCACAACCGTCGGCCTGGTGCTGTGCGTGGGCCTGACGCTGCAATGGGGGCAGTCCGGCTTCGGCGCCCTGAACCCCGAGTCGGCCATGCGGCAGATCATTCCCGGCGTTGCACTGCTGCTGATGGGCACGCAGTCGCTGCTGGCGTCGGTGTTCTTTGCAGCAATGCGAAGCGCTTTTGATTCGAGCAGGCCCCTGCCGGCATCGGGCAGAGTGCGCGCGGGCTGGCCGAGCAGCGACACATGACTCGCCGCCACTGGCTTGAACTGCTTGCAGTCACCCTGCTGGCGGCGATGGCGGCAGCCAGCCTTCCGTTGATGAACGGCCACCTGGGGTGGAGCTGGGACGCCATCAACCATCAGGTCTATCTGGGCATGACGGCTGAGCACCCACGCTGGCATCTGGACGTGCTGGCCGCCAGCGGGCAAACCTACCAATACCCGTACCTCTACTGGCCCGTCTACCGCATGGCCTTGCTCGACGCCCAAGGCGCCTGGGTTGCTGCAGCGTGGGCTGCGTTACAGGCGGCTTGTGTGATGCCACCCGTGTGGTTGGCGGCATACCGGCTGTTGCCCCAGGAACGTGGTGCGACGGAGGCGGCGGCCGAGCGCGTGGCTGCCTGTGTGCTTGCCGCGATGAGCATCGTGTTGTGGGCCTCCCTGCAAACGACGGCGAACGACCTGCTGGCTGCAACGCCGCTGCTTTGGGCGGTGGCCATCGCACTGAAGCCCAATGCCAGCGACCGGCGACTGCTGGCGATGGGGGCGCTGTTCGGCGTGGCCGTGGCCTTCAAGTTGTCCAACGCGATCTTCGCGCCGCTGCTGCTGCTGTGGTGGTTCGAGGCACGTTCACCCTACCTGTCACTGCGCCGAGGCTTGTGCCTGTGGGGCGGTGCTGCCATCGGCTTTCTGACGGCATACGCACCGTGGGGGCTGCAGCTGTGGGTGAACATGGGCCACCCGCTGTACCCGTTGATGGGCCACTGATCCGTCAGCCCCGATCACATGGACCGTTTCACGCCAGACGTGTTTCTAGAGTGGTTGCTCAGGCCCTTCCTGATGGCCGACCCTTCGGCCTTCCTGTACGTGGAATTCATGGCGCCAGACCTGCGTCCGGCATACCTGATCGCCATGCTGTTCGTCGGTGCTGTCTTCGGCTCGCTGAAGGAGCGGCTGACCGCCGAAACCTGGCGTCTGCTGATGGCCTTTTGGCTCAGCTTCTATCTGTGGACCTTCGTCATCGGGAACGGCCGCTATTTCCTCTCGGCCTTGCTGCTGCTTGGGCCTCTGATCATACTGGCTTGGCGAGGCCTGCCCGGGACAAAGCCATTTCGCTGGGCAACGCTGGTGCTGATCGGCGGGCTTCAGGCGGCAGCACTGGCCAGCAGCTACAAGCCGGATGTGTGGGGCAGGGCTGAATGGGTCAATGGGCCAGGAATTGACATCGAGGAGAGCGCCCTGCGCCACCGCCCTGCGGTCTTCGTCATGGCGAGCGTCAACGCCTACTCCGTTCTGGTGCCACGGTTTCATCCCGACTCGCGATGGGCGCAGTTGATCGGACAGCGCGAAATTTCCCCGGCGATGCATGAGTATGGTTCGGTCGTGAAGCTGCTCTCGAGTGCGCTTCCCAAGCTGCTGGTCATCCCGATTCCGGGTGGCTGGTCGGACAAGCACAACCAGCCCGATATCGAACTGCGCAAGCTTCTGGGCCAGTCGCTCTCCGCATACGGGCTGGCCCTGCGCGGAGAGCCCTGCACCGTGCTGCGGTCAACTCTGCCTGGGGTGAGTGGCGGTGTGGCCGTAACTTCGCAGCCAGGCATGGTGCCGAAGGAGCCGGAGCGAGGGTTTTGGTTCTGCCCGTTGAGTTACTCGGATGCTGACCGCATCGCTGCCATTGCAAAGCCGCCTCAAGCATCGCAATGGTCAGACGTGTTTGAAGCCATCGAACATCGGTGCCCGAGGTTCTTTCCGCCGGGCAGCGGGGTGACTCGCGAGTTCGAAGGAATGGCCAGTCGTTGGTATCCCGGCATGGACACGCTGATCAGCGTCAGGGGCCCTGACGACGTCACGTACAAATACTTTCGCGCGCTCAACCATCGTTCCATCGGCAGCGTGGCCGAGATTCGCGCAGGGAATTTCGTGGTCCAGTGCGACAAGCCGGCGGGTCGCTATCGCATGCCATGGAGCGAGGAAGAATCGTTCGCGGCGCCACAGCGCTGAAGCGAACGCAGATCGCATGCAGATTGTTCTGGTCACCCACTTTTATCCATCACATGGCGGTGGGGTGGAGATCGTTGCGGGTCAGCTTGCGGCGCGTATGGCTGCTGCCGGTTGCAGGGTGGTCTGGTGCGCCAGCGACACTGACGAACTCCCGGACCTGAACGGCGTGCAATGCGTGCCGATGCGGACGTTCAACGGTATCGAGCGCCTGAGCGGGATGCCTTACCCCTTGTGGAGCGCGGGATCGTTGGCGCGGCTGAGCCGGCTCGTCAAGGCATTTGATGCCGTGCACGTGCATGACTGCATCTACTTGGGTAGCCTCGTGGCTGCTTGGCTGGCGCGAAGGCACGGCAAGCCACTTGTGGTGACACAGCACATCGGCCAGAGACCGCTTGCACCCTGGCTGCGACCCGTGCTGGGGGCAGCCAACCGGCTGGGCGCGTGGTCGGTGCTCAGGCATGCTGCGGGAGTCGCCTTCATCAGCCCGGTCGTCAAAACCTACTTCGAGTCCCTGCTCGGCCCGGCGCCGACGTTCCACCATGTCCCCAATGGCGTTGACACGACCCTGTTTTGCCCTTCGCCAGCCGAACCGGCCTCGCAACGTGCTGCACTGGGGTTCGACCCGCTGCGACCCTTGATCCTGTTTGTGGGCCGCTTCGTCAGTGTCAAGCGCCTGCCCATCGTGCGTGCGATGGCCGCTTCGCGACCGGATTGGCAGTGGTGCCTGATCGGCCACGGCCCGGAGGATCCAGCCGGCTGGGGGCTCCCAAACGTGCGTGTTCTGGGACCCGTGCCACAAGCCGGGTTGGTGAGCTACTACCGAGCGGCCGACCTGCTGGTCCTGCCCAGCGAATCCGAAGGCTTCCCGCTGGTGGTGCAAGAGGCCATGGCGTGTGGGTTGCCCGCGTGTATCACCGCGAACGTGTCGGCGGGCTCCAGGATGCCCAGCGATATCTGGCTGGAGCTGCCAGAGCAGCCTGGTGAAACGTGTCGTTTGGGCGTGCAGGCGTTGGCAGCCTGGCTGGCGCAGCCTTCGGCTCAGCGATTGGCACAGCGGCAGGCTTGCGCCCGTTTTGCCCAGCACACCTGGGACTGGGATGCCTGTGCCCGGTTGCACACCAGCTTGCTGTTCGGACGTGCTGCATGAAGCGCCAAGCCACAGCCGGTGAGGTTGACGGCGATCGCACGATTGACCGAGCGATGGTGCGGGCTACGGTGGTTATCTCGCTTTTCGCTGCTGTCGCCAGCGTTTCAAGAGTGGCGCAGGACGCTGCCATTGCATGGCGCTACGGTACTGGACCCGTCGTGGATGCCTATCAGTTCTTGCTGACGCTGGTGAACTGGCCGGCCGCCTTTGTGCTGGCCATGCTCACACTTTTGGTTCCGCCTGCAGAAGCTTCGTTGCGTCGCCAGGGCGACGGCGGTTTGAGCTTGTGGCGTAGCGAAATGTTTGGTTGGACGCTTCTTGTCGCGGTGTTCGCGCTTCCATTCGCGTGGCTGGCCTTGCATGCACTGGTCACCAGCAACCTCACAGGGCTTCAGGCCAGCGCAGCGACCTTTGCAGAGGCCGGGGCATCGCAGATCATTCTGGCTTTACCGCTGACCCTGGTGAGCGCCGTGATGTCCGCTTGGCTTATCGCATCTCGCGGACGTGTGCTGACCCTTCTCGAGGCCCTGCCGCCTGTTGCCATGGTGGTGCTGGTCCTGGTGTCGTCAGGCATGGTGTTGTTTTGGGGCACGACGCTGGCCGCCGGCATCCAGCTGGTGGCCTTGGCCTGCGCGCTGCGGGGAACGCAGTCGCTGCCCACGCCACGATTGGGCACTTCCTCCGTCGAGTGGGTGGGCTTCAGGCAGGCTGCGTTCACTTTGCTGGCGGGGCAGATGCTCTTCGCACTGACGCCCCTGGTCGATCCCTTCTTCGCAGCGCGATTGGGGGAGGGCCAAGTCGCCACGCTGAGCTACGCCAACCGGCTGGTGTTGGGCCTGCTCAGCCTGACTGGGCTGGGACTGCAGCGTGCCGGCCTACCGCTCTTGTCTCAGTTGATGGCTAGCAACCCCGCCGAGGCACGCAAGACGGTGTTGCGCTGGTCCCTGGCTGCAGCAGGTGCAGGCAGCTTGATCGGGATCTTGATTGCCGCCTTGGCCGACCCCATCGTGGGAGGCATCTTCGAGCGAGGCCAATTCACACAGCAGAGTCGAGAGCAGGTGGCCACGCTGCTGCGCTTGGGCATGCTGCAGGTACCGTTGTTTCTGGTGGGCTTGGTCATGGTGACCGCACTGGCCTCGGAGCGTGCAGTTGGATTCCTGGCCATCGTGACAGCCTCGGGTTTGCTGACGAAAGTCGTGTTCAGCGCACTTCTGGTGCCCTGGCTTGGTGTGCAGGGACTTCTAGTGGCGACCGCCTTGATGTATCTGGTAACGGCGTTGATGGCTGGATTCGCGTTGAGATTGCGCTTTGCCAGGCTGATGCCGTAGCGCGAAGGGCGGATAAACCTGGCTCGCTGCAGCAAGCTTTGTGCAACGGGCGTCATACATTTGATGGGGCAAGTCATCTAGGTGTGCGCATGAAAGACAAGCAGAACACACTCGCCAATCTCGGAAATCTGAGTACGGTCAATCTGGATTTGGGCTGTGGGAACTACAAGCGGGCCGGCAGCTGGATCGGCGTTGACGCGCTGGATGCTCCAGGGGTAGACATCGTCGGTGACGTGTACGACATCCTGCGGGCGTTCCCCGAGTCTTCTGTCGACAGGGTGCATGCGTCGCACTTCTTCGAACATGTGCCGGACGTGCCGCTGCTGCTTCAACTGATTGAACGCGTCCTGAAGCCGGCAGGGCAGATCGACATCATCGTCCCGCACTTTTCCAACGCCTATTTCTATTCGGACTACACGCATCGAACGCCCTTCGGGCTGTATTCGCTGTCCTATTTGGTTGACGATGACCTCTTGTCGAGAAAGGTGCCCAGTTACGTCAGACAGAACAGCCTGCGCCTGGTTGCGGTGCGACTGAATTTCAAGTCACCTCTCATCATCAACATGCCCATCCGGTGGATCTGGAAGCAGTTGTTCAACTGCTGCACGTTCATGAAGGAGTGGTACGAGGACAGCTGGAGTGGATTGATTCCCTGCTACGAAGTCCACTTCGTGGTGGCGCGTCGGTAGTTGAACGGACATCGAATGCTGCCAAGCGTCTGCGTCATCATTCCGACCTACAACCAGGCCGCCTTCATCAACCGGGCCGTGGGTTCCGTGCTGGCGCAAAGCTATCCCAATCTGCAGGTCGTTGTTGCCGATGATGGGTCGACAGACGACACGCGCGGCGTGCTGCAGGCCCATATCCAGGGAGGCAAGATCGCCTATCACTGCGCCCCCACTAACGGCGGTCGGGTGCGCAACTATCGGTGTGCCCTGCACGACTACACAACCGCCGACTGGGTCATGAACCTGGACGGGGACGACTTCCTAACCAACCACGAATTTGTTGCAGAGGCTATCAAGGCCATTCAAGAGCGAGGCGAAAGCCATGTCCTGTTCTACCAGGGCGCTCATGAGGTGCGTGGCGATCGCGTAAAGGCTTTGAAGTCACCAAACTCGATTGGGCACGAACCGGAATCCGTCATCACTGCACGCGAGTACTTTTTGGGTTTCTTCGATCGCAACAATTTCTCGCACATGACGACGCTTTACAGGCGCGAAGCGGCCTTGAAGTCAGGCTTCTATGAATTCGATGTCCTGTCTTCGGATATCTATTCTGTGCTGAAGCTGTGCCTCAACAACCTCAGTTTGGAGGTCGTACTCAGCACGAAGAAGTCTGGCGTTTGGTACCAGCATGCGGCCAACAGCAGCAAGAGCGTTTCCTTAAAAGTTCACCTGAAGAACTATCTGCTCTTGAACAGTCTGGCCACGCTCGCCCGCGAGCGCCATCAGCCCTGGGGCCGTTGCCGACTCTGGCAATGCCGGCTCATTGTTTTTTATGGACTGGTCTACGGAGGGATCCTGCTGCGAGGAAGTCTGGCGGCGCTGAAGCGACTTTTTGTTGCCAGCGCTTGACCCATAGCCCGGCCCTAAAACAACTTCTGTCCAGGCTTCAAGCGGGTCGGCCAGACCTGTACTCGCTGCCGAAGCGGCTGGCCATGTGCCACTCATGCGCTGGCTGCTCCTTGCTAACTGTTGGCGCGACGCCAAGCCTCAAACATCAACACTGGCCACAGCCGGTAGCCCCAATCGTTGCGCCCGGCCAGGTGTTCCCGCCACAGTTGGCGAACGGGCGCCGGGTCCAATTGGCCTGCTTGGCGCAGGCTGCTTTCGTTCAGCAGGTCTTCAGCCCAGCCGCGCAGCGGGCCGCGCAACCAGGCGTGGATGGGGATACCGAAGCCCAGCTTGGGCCGCTCGACCAGGGCGCGCGGTACGTAGCGGTCCAGCACCTGGCGCAGTACCCACTTGCCCTGGCCGGCGCGCATCTTCTGCTGCAGCGGCAGGCGCAGCGCGAACTCGACGATGCGATGGTCGAGCAAAGGCACGCGTGTTTCCAGTGAGGCCGCCATCGCGGCGCGGTCGACCTTCACCAGGATGTCGTCCGGCAGATAGCTGCGCAGGTCCAGGAGCATCATCCGCGACGCGAATTCGGGGATTGACGGCACGGGTTCTGTGAAGGCCGTGAGCGGTTCGGTCGCACCCAGCACGGGGCTGTGACCATCGGGCCAGAATTTCACCATCTGGCGGTAAACGTCATCGTTGCGCCGCGCACCCAGCACGCTGGCCAGCTTGCGCAGGCGGTCGGCACGGTCGCCTTCGCGTAACTCGCGGGGCAACCAGGGCGACACTGGCGCCAATAGCGCGCTCCAGAACTCGGCAGGCAGTGCCCGCAGCACCGCACCGCAGCTTCGGCGCAGCGCCAGTGGCACGGCCGCCACGCGCTGCGCCCAGTGATAGCGGTCATAACCGCAAAACAGCTCGTCACCTGCATCGCCCGACAGCGCCACAGTCACGTCTCGCCGAGCCAGCTGGCTGACCAGGAAAGTGGGGATCTGCGAGGCATCGGCAAAGGGCTCGCAGTACAAACCTGGCAGCTTCGGGATCACCTGCTGCGCTTCCTGTGCGGTGACCATGAGCTCGGTGTGCTGTGTGCCCAGATGACGGGCCACGGCGCGTGCGTGGGCCGATTCGTCCAGGGTGGCGTCGGGCAGCGCAATGGTGAAGGTGCGCACCGGCTGGCTCGACAAGGCCTGCATCACCGCGACCGTGGTGGACGAGTCGATGCCGCCAGACAGGAACGCACCCAGCGGCACGTCGGCCATGCGCTGGCCTTCGATGGACTGGCGCAGCAGCCGGTCCAGCGTCTCCACTGCGTCGGCGTCCGACAGCGAGAGCGGATCGCGTGCGCCGGCCATCGCTTGCTCCTGCACCGACCAGTACGCAGTGGGCGCGGTATCGGCATCGCTGGGCCGCGACAGCGTCAGCAATGTGCCAGGCAGCAACTTGCGGATGCCGCGGTAGATGGACCAGGGCGCCGGCACGTAGCCATGGCGCAAGAGAAGCGACAAGGCGCCCGAGTCGATGCCACCGCTGAACGCTGGGTGCACGCGCAGTGCTTTCAACTCCGAACCGAACAGCAGCACGCCGTTCTGCACGCCGTAATAGAGAGGCTTCTCGCCCAGGCGGTCGCGTGCCAACGTGAGGGCGCGCGACTGGCGGTCCCACACGGCCATGGCGAACATGCCCACGGCGCGCTGCAACGCCGTTACCAGCCCCCAGGCCGCTATAGCTGCCAGCAGCGTCTCGGTGTCGGAGTGGCCACGCCAGACCGGTGCCAGGCCGGCCGCTTCCAACTGGCGGCGCAGCTCCGGGTGGTTGTAGATCTCACCGTTGAAGACGATGACCCAGCGGCCGTCGGCACTGGTCATCGGCTGCCGGCCTGCGGGCGACAAATCGACGATGGACAGGCGGCGATGTGCCAGGGCGATGCCGGCGCCTTCGTCCAGCCACTCGTCGCGTCCATCGGGGCCGCGGTGAGCCAAGCTGTCACCCATGGCGCGCACCCATTCCCCAGCCTGTTGAGGCAGGGTGTTGGTCGCGAAGAAGCCCGCGATGCCGCACATGTTCAGGCCATCAGTTCTCGGTACAGCTCGGCGTGCTGCGTAGCCACGGCGTCCAGGCTGAAGTTCGACTCGATGCGGGCCCGCGCCCGCGCACCCCAGGCCGCTCGGCCGCTGGTACCAAGATCCGCCAGGCGCAGCATGGCAGCTGCAAGGGCATCGGGCTGTGCCGGTGGCACCACCAGACCGGTGTCGGCCACCACGTGAGCTGAATCGCCCACAGCTGTTACCACGCAGGGCAGCGCGCAAGCCATGGCCTCGCCTACCGCATTGGAAAAGGCCTCGGCTCGTGATGCAGACACGAATACATCCAGCGCCGCCAGCACCGCAGGAACGTCCCGCCGCTCGCCCAGCAGGTGCACGCGGTCGCCCAGACCGCTGTCGGCCACCTGCCGCGCCAGCGCGGTATTGCCAGGGTCCACCCCGGTGCCTGCCATCACGAAGCGCGCCTGTGGTCGAGCGTCCAGCACCCGGCGTGCGGCCTGCAGGAAGCACGCATGATCCTTGACCGGGTGGTGGCGCGCCACCAAGCCGAACAGCAGGTCGGCTTGGTCTGCCCCCCACTGGGCGCGCAAGCACGCGCGGTCTGTCGCGCGCGGTGCAAAGCGCTCGGTATCGAAGCCATTGGGCAGGTGTCTCGCTTGGCGCATCTCAAGGCCAAAGGCGCGATGTTGCTCAAGGCTGGTGTGCGAGTTGAACAGCAGGCAGTCGGGCAGGCCTGACAAGGTCTTGTTGAGGTGGATGGCCGCACGGGCAAACGCGTTCTCGCCGGCAAGCGTGGGCAGGGACTGGCGGATGCCCCAGATCAGCGGAGCCCGCCCGGGCACTGCCGCACGCGCCAGCGCCGCACCAAGGTTGCCGTGGTAGAGCCAGCCATGGACGAGCTGCGGCTGGAAGCGGCGGGCCAGCCGAGCGAGCTGGAAACTGCCCGTCACCACCGGCACGCCACCTAGCAGGTTCAGTTCGTCTACCACCGCGCCCACCGCCCGCATGGGCGCTGCCATCGCGCCGCCTGGAAGCATGGCGACCACTCGCTGATCAATGTGCGCCAACGATCGGGCGGTCAGCAACTTCAGAAGCATGTTCTCGGCACCGCCAACGCCCAGAGCGGTGATGACATGAAGCAGGCGCATTGGCTGCATTCTCAGCCAATGCTGCGCAGATGCGATCTCCTTGATCGCCGCGGCTCAACATATCGTGGCGAGGCCAGTACACGAAACTGGGATTTCTGGCGCTGATCAGCGAATAGCTAGAGTCAGCATTCCGCGAGACGACTTTCTGATGCTGCTCACACCATGACCTTGCCCTTCCGCCTGCGCGCCGCCTCTCTTCATCTTCTCGCCAGCGCCCTCATCGCCGCGCTCGCTGCTGCGCTTGTGTTTCTGGTCTGGTACCCGTCGCCGTTTTCGACGCTGGCCGGGGGCACGAGCCTGTTTCTGCTGATCGTGTCCGTCGACGTGGTGATGGGGCCGGCGCTGACGGCTGTCGCGGCCAGCCCGGGCAAGGGGCGGGCCGAGCTGACACGCGACCTGGCGGTGATCGTGGTGCTGCAACTGGCGGCCTTCGGCTATGGGCTCTACACGATGGCGATGGCGCGGCCGGTGGCGCTGGCGTTCGAGATCGATCGCTTCCGGGTCGTGACCGCAGCCGATATCGAGCCGACGTCGCTGGCCGAGGCGCCAGAAGCATTTAGGGAGTTGCCCTGGACGGGACCGAGGCTGATTGCAGCCGTCAAGCCGTCCGACCCTGCCGAGAGGATGAAAGCGCTGGAGCTGGGTCTGGCAGGTTTCGATCTGTCGTTGCAGCCGAAGTACTGGCGCGAGTACGGCCCGTTGGCGGACACTGCATGGAAGGCCGCGAAGCCAGTGCCAGTGCTACTTGCCAAGTATCCGGAGATGGCCGGCGAAGTGGCTCGCATTGCGCAGGAGGCCGGCCAGCCGGCGCAGGCGTTGCGCTTTCTGCCGCTGATGTCGCGCAACGAAAGCTGGGTGACGGTGGTTGCCGAGCCAGGCGCGAAGGTGGTGGGATACCTGCCGGTGGACGGGTTTTTCTGACGCGCCGTCACGGATGCCTGAAGTCGCCGGGTGTAGGGTTGCTGGTTTTTGCGCTGGACCCTTAGCCGCTTGAATCATCCGCCCGCCCACCCCTTGCCGACTGCGCCTGACAACGCCGCTCCCCATCCGCTTTGGGCTGCGGCTGCCCTGCTTGCGGTGGTGCCAGCGGCATTGCTCGCCATCAACGTCCCGCCGTCGGCCACCTTCCTGAACCAGGCGGCTGCGGTGTCGGGCTGGGGCGCGTTCTGTGTGGTGCTGGCGCTGCGGATGATCCGCTTGCCTGCTGCACTGCCGGGGCGAACGAGTGGCGGGCTGCGGGCCTTGCTGTTCGCTCTTGCGTTGTTGATCTCTGCCTGCGCCTTGTCCTGGGCGCAGAACGGCCTGCCGGCTTCCATGGCTTTGTCGGCCATCGGCCTGTTGGCGACTGCCGGGCTGGTGGCGGTGGTGGGTGCGGCGACGATGGATTCAGGCGGTGGGCCGGCGGCGTTTCGTTCGCTCTGCATTGCGCTCGTCGTGGCCGGCGCGCTCAGCTTGGCGGTGGGCATGGTGCAGGTGTTCGCACCCGAATGGGCCGATGGCCAGTGGATCGCCAGCACCGCGTTGGAGGGCCGCGCGTCGGGCAATCTGCGGCAGCCCAACCACCTGAGCAGTCTGCTGCTGTGGGCGCTCGTGGCCGCGCTGTGGTTGTCGGAGTCGCTCGACGGCATGCGCTGGCGGCTGGCGCGCGCGGGTTTGATGGCGCTGATGGTCGGCTTTATCTTCGGTCTGGTGCTCAGCGCATCGCGCACCGGCATGCTGGGCGTGTTGGCGCTGGCCGTATGGGGCGCGCTTGACCGCACGCTGTCACGGCGATCGCGGCTGATGCTGTGCATGTCGCCGCTGATCTATGCGCTGTGCTGGGGCGGTCTGACCACCTGGGCCAACCTTTCCGGCCATGTGTTCGGTGGCGCCGCCCGGCTGCGCAGCGAGACCGACATTTCCAGCTCACGCTTCGGCATCTGGTCCGACACGCTGGGCTTGATCGCGCAGCAGCCGTGGCTCGGCGTGGGGTGGGGCGAGTTCAATCTGGCCTGGTCGCTGACGCCGTTTCCTCATCGGCCTGGGGCGTTTTTCGACCACACGCATAACCTGCTGCTGCAGTGGGTGGTCGAACTGGGCGTTCCGCTGGCCACGGTGGTCGCTGCGCTGATGAGCTGGGCGATGTGGCGCGCCTGGTGCGCCAGCCGCCACGGCAGCGCAGAGCCTGACCGTGAACGCGCGCTGCTGCTGCGCGCGGCGTGGATGATGGTGCTGCTGGTGGCTTGGCACAGCCTGCTCGAGTACCCGCTGTGGTACGCCTATTTCCTGCTGCCGGCTGCATTCGCATTCGGGCTGTGTCTAGGTGCCGCCGGCCGTGGACGTGCGGCTTCGCGTTCGTCCGCGCAGAGATGGCGTGGCTTGGCGGCGCCCGCGACCGCGCGGCGAGCGGCCTCGGTTCAGCAGGGCATTACAGCCCGAGCTGCTGCCTTGCTGACAGCCGCGCTGATGCTGATGACCGGCGGCTTGGCGTCGGTGCTCGACTACCTGCCGGTGGTCGCGATCTTCGAGCCTCCCGACGATGCCCCGCCTCTGGCCGAGCGCATTGCGGCCGGGCGACACAGCTGGCTGTTTTCGCACCATGCCGACTACGCTGAGGCCACCACCAGCCAGTCGCCCGCCGAGGTGCTGCGCGCGATGGACGGCGCGAAACACTTCCTGCTCGACACCCGGCTGATGGTGGCCTGGGCCACCGCACTGGCCGGCGTGGGTGACATTGAACGTGCGCGGCACATTGCCGCTCGCCTGCGTGAGTTTCGCAACGTGGCTTCGAAGGGCTTTTTTGCGCCCTGTGAAACCGAGCCAAAGCCTGGCGTCGAGCTGCCGTTTCAGTGCGTGGCGCCTTCGAGTGCGCTCGATTACCGGGACTTCAGGGAACGGCCACGCCTCGCACGCTGAATGTCAGTGGTCAGCCTCGGTGCTGAACCAATCGCCCGACTGGCCACCATGTTTTTCCAGCACCCGGATCTCGCCCATCACCATGCCGCGGTCGGCGGCCTTGCACATGTCGTAGATGGTCAGCAGACCGATCTGCACTGCCGTCAGCGCTTCCATCTCGACGCCTGTGCGGCCGCGTGTCTCGACCTGTGCTGTGCAGCGAATGGTGCTGGCAGCGCGGTCGATGTCGAAGTCGATGGCGACGCGTGTGATCGGCAGCGGGTGGCACAGGGGGATCAGGTCGGCAGTGCGCTTGGCCGCCTGGATGGCTGCGATGCGTGCCACGCCCAGCACGTCGCCTTTCTTCGCCAGTCCGTCTTCGATCAGCGCCAGCGTCGGCGGCAGCATGCGAATCTGGCCTCGCGCGCGAGCGATGCGGTGGGTTTCGGCCTTCGCCGACACATCCACCATGTGAGCCTGCCCCGTGGCATCGAAGTGCGTCAGCGGCGAGACCGCTGGATTCGCGACCACGGTTGATGGATCGCTTGGCAGCGCAGCGGGAGCAGTGGCCTCGGCGGGTGGGGTCATGGTGGGAAACAATGCAGCAATGTCGTGCTGGCATCATAGTGACGAGGAACTGAGCCTCAATGACGACTCAGGCGAGGCAAGAAGATGTGTCGTAGTGCGACATCCGGCGTGCCGACACGCTGTCGGGCCGATGGTTTGAACTGTTGCGCCGGCACACACTCTGAACTCACCACCGCTGCGAAAGTCTTCTTGATCTGCACCTTGTCCCGTTCATCCTGCATTGCGCGTGCCATCGTGCGTGCTGTCCGGCTCGGGGTCGTGGGCGTGTCATTGACGGCTACCGCGTTGTTGCCCATCGCACGGGCACAGAACAACCTGCCTTCGCTCGGCGATAGCGCTGCGGCGGATTTCAGCCTCGCCACCGAGCGGCATCTGGGCGACGCGATCATGCGCGACATCCGGCGCGACCCGGACTATCTCGACGACCCGATCCTGCTGGAGTACCTGCAGTCGCTCTGGCAACCCCTGCTGGCCGCGGCCAAGGTGCGTGGCGATCTCGGCGAGGACCTGAGCGAGCGCTTCCCGTACCAGCCGTTTCTGGTGCGCGACCCGAGCGTCAATGCCTTTGCACTGCCGGGTGGCTACATGGGTGTGCACCTGGGCCTGATGGCGATCACGCAGACCCGTGACGAGTTGGCGTCGGTGCTCGCGCATGAAATGACGCACATCAATCAGCGCCACATCGCCCGCGGTTTTGCCAACAGCCGGCAGCAGTCGCTGATCAGCGTCGCGGCAACCATCCTCGGCGTGATCGCTGCCACCCAATCCGGCGGCGGCGATGCCGCAGGCGCGCTGATCACCAGCGGGCAGGCCGTCGGCATTCAGGGCCAGTTGAACTTCTCGCGCGAGATGGAGCGCGAGGCCGATCGCATCGGGGCGTCGGTGATGGCCAGCGCTGGCTTCGATCCGGCCGGCATGGCCTCGATGTTCGAGCGGCTCCAGAAGTCCTCGCGTCTGAATGACAGCGGCAACTTCCCGTATCTGCGCAGCCACCCGCTGACCACCGCGCGCATCGGTGAGGCGCGAGCACGACTGGAAGCCGGTGAAGCGGGCAGCGCCGCGACACAACCCGCGATGGTGTTGGTGAGCGGGTCGGTCGCGACCCCACTCGAACACACTGCTGCGCTGGCTCGTGCCCGCGTATTGATGGATTCGCGTGCCGATGCGCTGCAGCGCTGGCAACGCCTCGATACCGCGAACCCGGCAGCCGAAGCCACGCGCACCGAACAGTTCGCCGATGCGTACTCGGCGGCGCTGGCCTCCAGCTTGCTGCGCGATTGGTCGCGCGCTGATGCGTCGATCAAGAAGGCCCTGAACCTGGCCCTGGGTGCTGCCGCGCCGGGGGCGGCAGTGCCTGCCGATGTGGCCCTGCCGCCAGATCGCCGTGCCGTCCGGGCGGTGCTGCTGCTCGCGACGCAATCGCAGTTGGAGCGAGGTGATGCGCTGCGGGCCCAGGCCACTCTGGCCCGCCTGACCAAGCCTGCGACGGCTCCGGTGGTTGCCGACTCCACGCCCACCTCGCGCCCGGTCATGCTGTTCGCAGCGAAGATCGCGCTCGCGCTGAACACCCGCAAGGATGATGAAGCATTGCGGCAGGTCTCTGAACAACTGCAGACCTGGGTGGCGCGCTACCCGTCCGATCCAGAGGCGTGGGCCATGCTGGGCCGGGTCTCGGCGCAGTTCGGCTGGGGTCTGCGGTCGCTGCGCGCCGAGGCGGAGTCGCACTATGCGATGGGCGACCTGCGTGGCGCCATCGACCGCCTGCGGGCCGGGCAGAACCTGGCCCGCAGCAACCAGACCATGGCCGATTTTGTTGAATCGTCAGTCATCGATTCGCGCTTGCGCGTGATCGAAGCGCAGCGCAAGCAATTGCTGACCGAGCAACTCGGCTACCAATGAGCCCGCGTGGTTGCACACCGCGCCAGCGCCCCCGTCACTTCGGCGGGAAGATCCGCTCCATTGCCACGTCGATCACCATGCCGCAAAGGCTATAGATCAGCGAGCCGATCAGCGCGGCGGTGAAGCCTGTGACGCTCAGCCCCGACAGCACGTTGGCCGCGAAATAGAACATCAGCGCGTTGATCACGAACAGGAACAGGCCCAGCGTGATCAGCGTGACCGGCAGGGTCAGCAGCACCAGAATCGGTCTGAGCAGGGTGTTGAACAAGCCCAGCACGAACGCTGCGACCATGGCAGAGCCGAAGCTGCTGACGGTCACCCCAGGGTAAAGGTAAGCCACCAGCAGCAAGGCAGCCGCCAGCAACAGCCATCGGACAATGATCTTCATGCGGCAAGAATAACGCGCTGGCGGGACAGAAAACGGTGCCTGCCGCCCGAAAGGCAGCGCGAGTCACGCCATAATGGGTTTGCTGAAGGGGGAGTAGCGAGCGGCTCAAAGCCGTCGCGGCAGTCCGTCAATACGGCCGATGGTGGCAACACCGTCGGCTCGGGCCCGCAGTCAGATCCACCACCACGTGGCCGGTCCTCACCCGCAAGACTCTTTGGCATCTCGGTCGTTCGTGCGAACGCTGTGGTGCTCTCCCTTGCATCCATCAGTGCGCCACCTCCGGCCGGGTCAGTCCAATCAACTTGTCCGGGAGTTTTCATGAGTTCTGTCGCACCCGCATGGCTTTGGGGATTCTTCGTGCTGTCGGTCCTGGTGGCACTTTTCATCGATTTTGTCGTGCTGAGGAAGCAGGGCGCCCACGAAGTGACCGTGCCCGAGGCGATACGTTGGTCGATCATCTGGGTGGTTCTCAGCCTGGCCTTCAATGCGCTGTTCTGGTGGGCGCTGAAGACCGATGCCAACCCCGCGGTGGCCGCCACAGCCGACACCCGCGCGGTCGAGTTCCTCACCGGCTATCTCATCGAGAAGTCGCTGGCGGTGGACAACATCTTCGTCTTCCTGATGATCTTCACCTTCTTCGCGGTGCCGCCGGCCTACCAGAAGCGGGTGCTGATGATCGGCATCATCGGCGCCATCGTGCTGCGCACGGTGATGATCCTGGTGGGCAGCTGGCTGATCGCGCAGTTCCACTGGGTGCTGTATTTGTTCGGTGCCTTCCTGCTGCTCACCGGCATCAAGATGTGGTGGGCGGCGGGCAAGGAGCCCGAGCTCGAGAGCAACCCCGCACTCAAGCTGCTGCGCAAGATCATGCCGGTGTCGAAGAACTTCGACGGCGAGAAGTTCTGGACGATCGAGAACGGCAAGCGCATCGCCACGCCGTTGCTGATGGTGGTCGCGCTGGTGGGCATCACGGACGTGATCTTCGCGGTCGATTCGATCCCGGCCATCTTCGCGATCACCGACGATCCGTTCATCGTGCTCACCTCGAACATCTTCGCGATCCTCGGCCTGCGTGCGATGTTCTTCTTGCTCGCCGCGGTGGCCGCGAAGTTCCACCTGCTGAGCTACGGCCTCGCTGTGATCCTTGTCTTCATTGGCGCCAAGATGCTGTTGATCGACATCTACAAGATCCCGGTGCTGGTGTCGCTCGGTGTCGTCGTGGGCGTGCTCGCGATCACGATGGTGTGGAGCGTGCGCACTGCACCGCGGATAGGCGACAGCGGCGGAAGCGACGCCGCTGCGTGACGCAGACACGACAATCTGCTGTCCTGGGCTCAAGAATGCGTGTTTCTCCTATGAAACTGGCTTCTCAATGCCCAGGGCAAGCAGTACGATCGGCAGCGCACGACAGCTGTGACGACGAGAGCTCATGCGGCTCTCCGCCAGCCCGGCACATCAACCCCTTATTTGATGGAGAGAACAGAAATGGCAACTGCGAAGAAGGCTCCGGCCAAGAAAGCGGCACCCGCAAAGAAAGCCGCAGCCGTGAAGAAGGCGGTGGCCAAGCCCGTGGCCAAGAAGGCCGCCGCGCCGGCCGCGAAGCGGTCACCTAACGCGGCGTTCATGAAGGCGGTGACGCCAAGCCCGCAACTGGCCGCCATCATCGGCTCCACGCCGATGCCGCGCACCGAGGTGACGAAGAAGCTGTGGGAGTACATCAAGGCCCACAAGCTGCAAGACGCGACCAAGAAGACCAACATCAACGCCGATGCAAAGTTGAAGGAAATCTTCAAGAAGCCTCAGGTATCGATGTTCGAGATGACCAAGTTGGTCAGCGCGCACCTGAAGTGATCAGGCCAGCGATGGCGTGAAGCCGGAGCGAGCACTGTTGAAACGAAAAGGCCGACGCCAACGCGTCGGCCTTTTTCCTTGGTGCCAACCGTCCGGCGTCGCGCATGCGTCATTGGCCGCCGTAGTGGATTCGGCAAGGGTCCGAGTCTGTCCAGCGGCGCCCTGGCCGCCTAGAATCAACATCGTCCAAGGAGCGCTGCGAGAGCCTCGCCGCCACCCGGCGTATCGGCTTCCAGGCTTGGACAGGGCAGTTGTCAACCGCGCTCACCCGACCCACGGGCCGTGGTGATTGAGCGGCCAGCAAGTGATGCCTCCATGACCAATTCCTCTTTATCCAGCGGTGCCAGTGCGGCGCCTGTTTCCCCGATGAAGCTCTCCGGTCTTGAACCGGTGCTGATCGGCGAAGGTTCACTGTTCGTCAATATTGGCGAGCGCACCAATGTGACCGGCTCGAAGGCCTTCGCCCGGATGATCCTGAACGGCGAGTTCGAACAGGCGCTCGCTGTCGCACGGCAGCAGGTCGAGAACGGCGCGCAGATCATCGACATCAACATGGACGAGGCCATGCTCGACAGTCAGGCGGCGATGGTGCGCTTCCTGAATCTGATTGCGAGTGAGCCCGAGATCTCCCGCGTGCCGATCATGATCGACAGCTCGAAGTGGAGCGTGATCGAAGCCGGCCTGAAGTGCATCCAGGGCAAGGGCATCGTCAACTCGATCTCGCTGAAAGAGGGCATCGAGCAGTTCAAGCACCAGGCGATGCTGGTGCGGCGTTACGGTGCGGCGGCGGTGGTGATGGCGTTCGACGAAAAGGGCCAGGCCGACACCTACGAGCGCAAGATCCAGATTTGCGAGCGGGCGTATCGAGTCCTCGTCGACGAGGTCGGTTTCCCACCCGAAGACATCATCTTCGACCCGAATATCTTCGCGATTGCGACCGGCATCGAGGAACACGACAACTACGCGGTTGACTTCATCAACGCCACGCGCTGGATCAAACAGCATCTGCCGGGTGCCAAGGTCAGCGGAGGTGTCAGCAACGTCAGCTTCAGTTTCCGCGGCAACGAGCCGGTGCGCGAAGCCATCCACACCGTGTTCCTGTATCACGCGATCCAGGCCGGCATGGACATGGGCATCGTCAATGCAGGCATGGTCGGCGTTTACGACGATCTGGAGCCGGTGTTGCGTGAGCGGGTCGAAGATGTGGTTCTGAACCGGACGCCGGTTTATCAACCCGGCGAACCGCAGCTGACCCCGGGCGAGCGACTGATCGAAGTGGCCGAGTCGGCAAAGGGCGCGGCGAAGGACGATTCCGCCAAGTTCGCCTGGCGCGCCAAGCCGGTCGACGAGCGCCTGAGTCACGCTTTGGTACATGGCATCAACGACTTCATCGCCGAGGACACCGAGGAGGTCTACCAGCGCATCCTCGCCGACGGCGGGCGGCCGTTGCATGTGATCGAAGGCCCGCTGATGGCGGGCATGAACGTGGTCGGCGACCTGTTCGGCCAGGGCAAGATGTTCCTGCCTCAGGTGGTCAAGAGCGCCCGCGTGATGAAGCAGGCGGTGGCGCACCTGCTGCCCTACATCGAGGCCGAGAAGCTGGCGATGGTCGAGGCGGGCGGCGAGGCGAAAGCCAAGGGCAAGATCATCATCGCCACCGTCAAGGGCGACGTGCATGACATCGGCAAGAACATCGTCACCGTCGTCCTGCAGTGCAACAACTTCGAAGTCGTGAACATGGGCGTGATGGTGCCGTGCCACGAGATCCTGGCGCGCGCCAAGATCGAAGGCGCTGACATCATCGGCCTCTCAGGGCTGATCACGCCGAGCCTGGAAGAGATGCAGTATGTCGCCGGCGAGATGCAGCGCGACGACTACTTCCGCATCAGGAAGATCCCGCTGCTGATCGGAGGCGCCACCTGTTCACGTGTGCACACCGCCGTGAAGATCTCGCCCCACTACGAGGGCCCGGTGGTCTACGTGCCTGACGCCAGCCGCAGCGTCAGCGTCTGCAGTGATCTGCTCAGCGACGACAAGGCTGCGGCCTACATCGCCGAGCTGAAATCCGATTACGACAAGGTGCGCGAGCAGCACGCCAACAAGAAGGCGACGCCGCTGGTGACGCTGGCAGAGGCGCGTGCCAACAAGACGCCGATCGATTGGACCAACTACGCCGCGCCGAAGCCGAAATTCACCGGCCGCCGCGTGTTCCGCAATTACGACCTCGCTGAACTGGCCAACTACATCGACTGGGCGCCGTTCTTCCAGACCTGGGATCTGGCCGGCGCCTACCCGGCGATCCTGACCGACGACATCGTCGGCGAATCGGCGCGCCGGGTGTTGAGTGACGGCCAGCGCCTGCTCAAGCGCCTGATCGACGGCCGCTGGCTCACCGCCAACGGCGTGATCGGGCTCTACCCCGCCAACACGGTGGGTGACGACGACATCGAGATCTATACCGACGACACGCGCAGCGAAGTTCTTTTCACCTGGCGTGGCTTGCGGATGCAGACGGTGCGGCCGGTGGTCGATGGCGTGATGCGGCCGAATCGCTGTCTGGCCGACTACATCGCACCGAAAGGCTCCGGGATCGCCGACCACATCGGGTTGTTTGCGGTCACCTCCGGCATCGGCACCGAGAAGAAGGAAAAGCAGTTCCTCGATGACCACGACGACTACAGCGCCATCATGTTGAAGGCGTTGGCCGACCGGCTGGCCGAAGCCTTTGCCGAAAGGATGCACCAGCGCGTCCGCACGGAGTTCTGGGGGTACACGGCCGACGAAGGCCTCAGCGCCACCGACCTCATCGCCGAGAAGTACCGTGGCATTCGTCCCGCGCCCGGCTACCCCGCCTGCCCGGATCACACCGTGAAGGCCGCGATGTTCGAGTCGCTCCAGGGAGCCGACATCGGCATCACCTTGACTGAAAGCTGGGCGATGAACCCGGCTGCGAGCGTCAGTGGCTTCTACATCGCGCACCCTGAGGCGGCTTACTTCAACGTCGGCAAGATCGGTGACGACCAGATCGAGGACTGGGCGCGGCGTACCGGCCAGGATGCAGCGCAGGTTCGCCGATCGCTGGCGGCGTTGATGTGACGAGCGGCAGCCTGCGCACCGCGAGAAAGCAGCGGGCCGCTCAGCGTGCGGCCAGCACCCGCCGATATTGAATCGCTTCGGCCAGGTGCTCGCTGCGGATGGACGAACTCGCCGCCAGATCGGCGATCGTGCGGGCCATGCGCAGCACCCGGTGGTGGCTGCGCGCCGACCACGCAAGACGTGACGCCGCCGTCGCCAGAAACCGCGAGGCAGCCTCGTCCAGCGCGCAGTGCTCTTCCAGAGCATCGCCACACAGCGCTGCGTTCAAACAGCCTTGGCGCTCTTGCTGAAGGCGTTGTGCGGTAGCCACCCGCGCGGCAACCACCGCTGAGGGTTCGCCGTCGGGCGACTGCATCAAGGCTTCTGCGGCCATGGCGGGCACCTCTACCTGCAAGTCGATGCGGTCGAGCAGCGGGCCGCTGATGCGAGCCTGGTACCGCCCGACTGTGTCGGGCGAGCAGCAACAGGGCTTCAAGGTGCTTCCGTGATGTCCGCAAGGACACGGATTCATCGCGGCCAGCAACTGGAAGCGCGCCGGGAACTCGGCTTGGCGGGCTGCGCGGGAGATCACGATGCGGCCTGTTTCAAGCGGCTCGCGCAGCGCTTCCAGCGCCATCCGAGGGAATTCGGGCAGCTCATCGAGGAACAGCACGCCCTCGTGCGCCAGGGAAATCTCACCCGGCCGGGGCGGAGAGCCGCCCCCGACCAGTGCCACCGAGGACGCTGTGTGGTGCGGGCTGCGGTAGGGCCGCCTTGCCCACTGCGTGGCGTCGAATGGGCGGCCGTTCAAGCTGATCACCGCGGCCGATTCCAGCGCCTGTGTCTCGGACAGGCTGGGCAGGAGGCCGGCGAAGCACTGCGCCAGCATCGATTTGCCAGTGCCTGGCGGCCCGCTCATCAGCACACTGTGTCCACCGGCAGCCGCCACCTCGAGCGCACGTTTGGCGGCCGACTGTCCTTTCACATCACGCAGATCGATCGTGCGCTGTGTCGACTGCGTTGGTGTGACGTGCGGTGCGCAAGCCAGCGGTAGGGCGACGGCGCCCTCGGCCTCCCGAGGCAGCAGCGAGCGCACCACATCGAGCAGGTGCCCGGCGCTGTGCACGCACAAGCCCGGAACCAACGATGCCTCCTGCGCGCTTGCCTGTGGCAGTACCAGCGCGCGCAACGAGCCGCCACGCCGCAGTGCCAATGCCATCGCGATCGCGCCGCGTACTGGCCGCAAATCACCGGCCAGCGACAACTCGCCGGCGTACTCGGTCTGACCCAGGCGTTGCGGGTCGATCTGGCCACTGGCCGCCAGGATGCCGAGCGCGATCGGCAGGTCGAAGCGGCCTGACTCCTTGGGCAGATCGGCCGGAGCCAGGTTCACGGTGATGCGTTTGTTGTGTGGGAACTCCAAGGCACTGTTTTGCAGGGCGGCGCGCACCCGTTCGCGGGCTTCCTTCACCTCGGTGTCGGCAAGACCCACCAGCGTGAAGCTAGGCAGACCATTTGCGAGGTGAACCTCGACCGTTACCGGCGGGGCGTTCAGGCCATCAAGGGCACGGCTGTAGACGAGAGCAAGGGCCATGGTGGCCATGGTGGCATTTCGCGTGGACCTTGAACTCCCCCTGAAGTGGGCAACGCCAATGCGCACCATGCGAGTGCATTTTGGGTGTAACCGCCCGTAAACGGGGCGGCAGATGACAGCGAGTGCGGGTTTCGCTCGTGCCTTTGGACTGGAGAGTCGCAGGCACGGTTTCTGCAGACTGTTCTCCGCAACCTCCCCTCCACTCTCAATCAGTGAACCCATGAACAAAACTCAAATTGCAATCGCGGCTGCCATGCTTTCTTCAGTCTTCTCGGCCGCGCAAGCCGCCGATCCGGCGCCTACTCCGGACTGGACGTTCACTGGAAACATGGCGCTGTCCAGTGAATACCGCACGCGCGGTATTTCGCAATCCGACAAGAAGCCGGCCCTGTCTGGTGGATTCGATCTCGCACACAGCTCGGGTTTCTATTTCGGTAACTGGAATTCGAACATCGACAGCGACTACTACAACGGCTCGAACCTGGAAATGGACTTCTACACCGGCTTCAAGTACCCGGTCGGAGCCGTCACCCTTGATGTTGGCGCTTTCTACTACTACTACCCTGGTAGCGGACGGAGAAACTCACGCACCATCGACAACAAAGAGATCTACGTGGCGGCCAGCTACGGCCCGGTCACGGCCAAGCTGTACTACCCGATCAACGACTTCTTCAGCACGCAAAAGAACTTCGGTGGCAAGGATGCTGATGGTTCCTATTACCTGGACCTCTCGGGTTCTCATGACCTGGGCGGCGGCTTCGGATTGATCGCCCACTATGGGTACCAGAAGCTCAAGGGTGCTGCCAAGCTGTCGCAAATCGGCTCAACCAAGCTCGCCAAAGACTACTCGGACTGGAAACTCGGGGTGACCTACACCTTCGGCGGCGGCTTTGTCGCTGGCTTGACGTACATCGATACCGACATTGACACCGCGAACAGCGCGGTCTCCCTTACCAAGAACATCAGCGGTGCCACGGGCGTTCTCTCGCTGTCCAAGACGTTCTGAACGCCATTACTCTTTAAGGAGAACGCCATGAAGATGGTGACTGCCATCGTCAAGCCTTTCAAGCTTGATGAAGTCCGTGAAGCCCTCAGCGCCATTGGCGTTCAGGGCGTCACGGTGACGGAAGTGAAAGGCTTTGGCCGTCAGAAGGGCCACACCGAGCTGTACCGCGGTGCGGAGTACGTGGTCGATTTCCTTCCAAAAGTGAAGATCGAGGCGGCGGTGGATGACGCCATCGTCGATCGGGTGATCGAAGCCATCGAGAACGCAGCGCGCACCGGAAAGATCGGTGACGGAAAGATTTTTGTGTCTTCGCTGGAGCAGGTGGTTCGCATCCGCACCGGCGAAACGGGTAAAGACGCGCTCTGAAGCCCAACCGAGAAAGAACTCTTCCCATGAAAAAACTGATTGCTTCTCTTGCCCTCGGCCTCGCGGTCCTGGGCTACTCCGCGACATCGTTCGCTGAGGATGCTGCGGCCTCTGCGCCAGAGGCAACCCCGGTTGCAGCAGTCGCTGCACCCGAGGCTGCGTCTGAGCCGGTGGCGGCGCCCCCAGTCGAAGCTGCGCCCGCAGCTGCGACCGAAGCGCCTGCCGCTGCTCCACCGGTGCCCAACAAGGGCGACACCGCATGGATGATGGTCTCCACCATCATCGTCATCATGATGGCCATTCCTGGCTTGGCGTTGTTCTATGGCGGCCTGGTCCGCAGCAAGAACATGCTTTCCGTGCTGATGCAGGTGATGGTCACGTTTTCGATGATCGTCGTGTTGTGGTTTGTCTACGGCTACAGCCTGGCGTTCACCGAAGGCAACGCATTCTTCGGCGGCCTTGACCGCTTCATGATGAAAGGCGTCTGGGACAACGCCGCGGGCACATTCGCCAATGCAGCCACCTTCAGCAAGGGTGTCTACATTCCGGAGATCGTGTTTGCAGTGTTCCAGGCTTCTTTCGCCGCCATCACGTGTGCGCTGATCGTGGGTGCGTTTGCCGAGCGGATGAAGTTTTCGGCCGTGCTGGCGTTCATGGCCATCTGGTTCACCTTCAGCTACGCACCAATTGCTCACATGGTGTGGTTCTGGATGGGTCCTGACGCGTACTCATCGGCCGATGTTGCTGCGGAGATGACCTCCAAGGCCGGTTTCATCTGGCAATCGGGCGCGCTTGACTTCGCTGGCGGCACGGTGGTTCACATCAACGCGGCGGTTGCCGGTCTGGTGGGTGCCTACATGGTCGGCAAGCGCGTCGGTTACGGCAAGGAAGCGTTCACGCCTCACTCGCTGACGCTGACGATGGTCGGTGCCTCGCTGCTGTGGGTGGGCTGGTTTGGCTTCAACGCTGGCTCCGCTCTCGAAGCGAACGGGTTTGCCGCTCTGGCTTTCATCAACACCTTTGCCGCCACCGCGATCGCGGTACTGGCCTGGTGTGTCGGTGAAGCGCTGATCAAGGGCAAGGCGTCGATGCTGGGTGCGGCTTCGGGTGCTGTTGCGGGTCTCGTGGCGATCACCCCGGCTTGCGGCAACGTCGGTATCGGTGGTGCGCTGGTGATCGGCGCGGTCGCTGGTTTCGCCTGCCTCTGGGGCGTCACGGGTCTGAAGAAGCTGCTCGGTGCCGATGACTCGCTCGACGTATTCGGCGTCCACGGTGTCGGCGGTATCGTCGGTGCGTTGTTGACCGGCGTGTTCAATGCACCGAGCCTCGGCGGTCCAGGCTACGTCGCCGACTGGGTGACCGTGGCGATGGTCGCTCCGGCCGACTACTCGATCGCAGCTCAGGTCTGGATCCAGGCCAAGGCTGTGGCGATCACCGTGGTGTGGTCCGGCGTGGTCTCGATCGTCGCCTTCAAGGTGGTCGATCTGGTGATCGGACTGCGTGTGCCGGAAGACGAAGAGCGCGAAGGCCTCGATATCTCGTCGCACGGCGAAACGGCTTACCACCAGTAAGCCTGCTGGGAATGGGGCAGGCCTGGAAAAGGCTTGACCCCCATGTCAGACCAAGAGCCGCCGCAAGGCGGCTCTTGTTTTTGGGCGCTCCACCCTGCATCTGCGATGCACTTCTAGAATGGTTCGTCGCGATGCGCTCGTGCATGTCGTCAATCGCAATCAGGCAGCACCATGGTTCCTCACCTCATCACCGCGTTGACAGGCCCCACCAACGAGCTAGAGCAGCGCATCCTCGAATCGCTGCCGGCGATCGAGCGCTGGTTCCGCCTCGAATGGATGGAGCACACGCCTCCCTTCTATACCTCGGTCGACGTGCGCAATGCGGGCTTCAAGCTGGCGCCAGTGGACACCAACCTGTTCCCCGGTGGCTTCAACAACCTGACCTCGGAGATGTTGCCGCTGGCTGTGCAGGCGGCGATGGCAGCGATCGAGAAGATCTGCCCAGAGGCAAAGAACCTGCTGCTGATCCCCGAGAAGCACACGCGCAACACTTTCTATCTCGCGAACGTGCAGCGGTTGATGCAGATCTTCCACATGGCCGGCATGAACGTGCGGCTGGGGACGCTGGACGACACCATCACCAGCCCAACGGCGATCGAATTGCCCGATGGCACCTCCTTGACCATGGAGCCATTGGTCCGCAGCCGTGGGCGACTGGGCCTCAAGGATTTCGATCCCTGCACCATCCTGCTCAACAACGACTTGTCGGCGGGCATCCCCAAGGTGCTGGAGAACCTGCACGAGCAGTATCTGCTGCCGCCTTTGCATGCCGGCTGGGCTGTGCGCCGCAAGACGAACCACTTCGCCGCATATGAAGAAGTGGCGAAGAAGTTCGCGAAGCTGCTGGGCATGGACCCCTGGCTGATCAATCCGCTGTTCGCACGCTGTGGCGAGGTCAATTTCACTGACGGCACCGGTGCGGAGTGCCTGATGAGCAACGCCGAGGCATTGCTGGCCAAGGTCAAGCGCAAGTACAAGGAGTACGGCATCCAGGAGAAGCCGTTCATCATTGTCAAGGCCGATGCGGGAACCTACGGCATGGGCATCATGACCGTGCGGGACCCGAAGGATCTGATGGATCTGAATCGCCGTTCGCGCAACAAGATGAGCGTGATCAAGGACGGTCAGGAAGTCAGCGAGGTCATCCTGCAGGAAGGCGTGCCGACGTATGAGCGCGTCAACGATGCGGTCGCCGAGCCGGTCGTCTACATGATCGACCGGTACGTCGTCGGCGGCTTCTATCGCGTCAATGCCGAGCGCGGCATCGACGAGAACCTGAACTCCCCCGGAGCGAGCTTCGTGCCGCTGGCCTTCGCCGAATCCGGCCACCTGCCGCGCCCTGGCGTCAAGCCTGGTGCCAGCGCGCCGAACCGCTTCTACATGTACGGTGTGATCGCCCGCCTCGCCATGTTGGCGGCCAGCTACGAGCTTGAAGCCACCGACCCGGACGCTGAAGTCTACGAATGACGCCAGCTACCTCGTGAGCTGAAGCGCTGCGTATTTCGATGTGTGAACAGCATCGTTGCCGGCTGCTGGGCTCCCATTGAAAACGCCTCGCGTTGACGCGTCCCGCAGACTGGCCGTGTCGAACCACCCGTCCGCCGCCGGCGCGACATACCCTCGGCCGTCCCGCGTTGCTGCATCGCAACAGAAGCGACGGGATTGGTGGGGCCGTAACCCTTGGGCCACGCAGCACCGGGTGCACCCTGGGCGCACAATCCACGGTCTCTGAGCCCATGCCCGGGTGCGTCCCGGCCCATCTTGACTCCTCATCGTCCTGCTTCCAGCCTTGCGGCCCTGACGCTAGGCGCCATCGGTGTCGTCTACGGAGACATCGGCACCAGCCCGCTGTATGCACTCAAGGAGGTGTTCGCGCACGGTCACGTGCCGCTGACGCCCGACAACATCTATGGGGTGCTCTCGCTGGTGTTCTGGACGATCACCGTGGTGGTGTCGATCAAGTACGTGATGCTGATCCTGCGCGCCGACAACAACGGCGAGGGCGGATTGATCGCGATGTTGGCGCTTGCTTCGCAGGCGGTGAAGCACCGGCCTTTGCTGCGAAAGCGCCTGTTGCTGGTCGGCATTTTCGGTACGGCGATCTTTTTTGGCGATGGTGTGATCACCCCGGCCATCTCGGTGCTGTCAGCCGTCGAAGGGCTGGAGGTCGCCGCACCGTCGATGCACCGCTTCGTGCTCCCCTTGACGCTGCTCGTGTTGACGGTGTTGTTCATCTTCCAGCGTTTCGGAACCGCGAGCGTGGGCCGTTTGTTCGGGCCGGTCACGGTGCTGTGGTTCGTAGTGCTGGCGGCCTTGGGCGCGGTTCACATCGTCGAGAACCCGGCCGTGCTGTGGGCGTTGAGCCCTCACCACGCGCTGAGCTTCATCTCGTCGCAACCGGGCATTGCCTTCATCGCGCTGGGCTCGGTCGTGCTCTGCGTCACCGGTGCCGAGGCGCTCTACGCCGACATGGGCCATTTCGGCAAGCGGCCGATCCGCCTCGCCTGGTTCGGCCTGGTGATGCCTGCGCTGGTGATCAATTACTTTGGTCAAGGTGCGATGCTGCTGGACCATCCGGAGAACGTGCGCAACCCGTTCTATGAAATGGCACCACAGTGGGCGCTTTACCCACTGATCGGTCTGGCCACCTGTGCAACGGTGATCGCCTCACAGGCCCTGATCACAGCTGCCTTCTCGGTCACCAAGCAGGCGATTCAGCTGGGCTATCTGCCTCGCCTGCGCATCGCGCACACCTCCGTCAAGGAGACCGGTCAGATCTATGTGCCGTTCGTCAACTGGAGCCTGTATGCCTGCATCGTGCTGGCCGTCATCATCTTCGGCTCCAGCAGCAAGCTGGCCGGCGCCTACGGCATCGCAGTGACGATCGACATGCTTATCACCACCACGATGACCTTCTTCGTCATCCGCTACGCCTGGAAGTACCCGTGGTCGCTGTGCATCGCAGTCACCTTCTTCTTCTTCCTGATCGATCTGGTTTTCTTCGCTGCCAACGCCGTCAAGCTGTTCGATGGTGGCTGGTTCCCGGTGGTGCTCGGTGCGGTGTTGTTCACGCTGATGATGACCTGGAAACAGGGCCGGCTGTTGATGCACAACCGCATGCGCGACGAAGCGATCGACCTGAACAGCTTCCTCGATGCAGTGTTCGTCAGCCCGCCGGTCCGCGTGCCAGGCACCGCCGTGTTCCTGGTCAGCGAGCAGGGCCTGACGCCGAACGCGCTGCTGCACAACCTGAAGCACAACAAGGTGCTGCACGAGACCAATTTGTTCGTCACCGTGAAGCACCTCGAAGTGCCGTGGCTGAGCTTCGACCGGCGTTGCCAGATCGAGCCGCTCGGACGTGACTGCTGGCAGGTGACGCTTTGCTTTGGCTTCAAGAACGATCCCGATGTGCCGGAGGCGCTGGAGTTGCTGAAACTGCGTGGCGTCGCCTTGGACCCCATGGACACGAGTTACTTCCTGTCGCGCGACATCGTGATCCCCACGCTGGGCCAGGGCATGGCAATGTGGCGCGAGAAGCTCTTCGCCAGCATGCACCGCAATGCCGCTGCCGCGGCAGACTTCCTGCGACTGCCCACCAACCGTGTGGTGGAGCTGGGGTCCAAGGTCGAGATCTGAGTCGCGGTCGTTCTCACCCACAGGATCCTCAGCCCATGAAACTGCTGTTCGTTGCCGATCCGCTCGAAGGCTTCAACACCGTCAAGGACACGACCTTTGTCATGATGCGCGAGGCCGCTGCCCGTGGCCACACGCTGCTGGCCTGCCAGCCGCGCGACCTGATGTGGCAGCGCGGTGGTCGCGTGACGGGCTATGTGCGTGAAATCACGCTGACACCCGAGAGGTCGACCTGGTTCTCAGCCAAGCAGCAGGCACCCGACGAGATCCCGGTGGCGCTGGCCGAAGTCGATGCGGTCGTGATGCGCAAGGACCCGCCATTCGACAGCGAGTACTTCTACGCGACCCACCTGCTGGGCCAGGCCGAGCGCGAAGGCGCCCGCGTGTTCAACAGCCCGTCGGCGCTGCGCGATCACCCGGAGAAGCTGGCCATCCTGGAGTTTCCGCAGTTCATCGGCCCGACCCTGGTCACCCGTGACGCCAGCGACATCCGCCGCTTTCACGCCGAACACCAGGACATCATCCTGAAGCCTCTCGACGGCATGGGCGGCATGGGCATCTTCCGCGTCGGGCCCGATGGGCTGAACCTGGGCAGCATCATCGAAACGCTGAACCGGCACGGCGAGCAGACCGTGATGGTGCAGCGCTACCTTCCTGAGATTGCGCTCGGTGACAAGAGGATCCTGCTGATCGACGGCAGGCCGATTCCTTTCGCGCTGGCGCGCATTCCCCAGGGCAGCGAGATCCGCGGCAACATGGCTGTGGGAGGCAAGGGCGTGGCTCAGCCTCTGAGCCCGCGCGACCGCGAGATCGCCGAAGCGATCGGCCCGGTGCTCGCGGCGCGAGGGCTGCTGCTGGTCGGCCTGGACGTGATCGGTGACTGCGTGACCGAGATCAACGTCACCAGCCCGACGGGTTTTCAGGAAATCACGAAGCAGACCGGATTCGACGTGGCGAAGGCGTTCATCGACGCGCTGGAGGCGCGGCTCGCGTCTTGAATCATCCGGCGGCCCGCGCGAGGGCCAGCCCTTGTGTGCTGTCGAAGCGGCGCGACTCACCGCTGATCGGATCGACGAACGCGATCGAGCGAGCCAGCAGCTGCAAAGGCCGAGCGTGGTCGTCGGTGTCAGCGGGCAGCAAGGTGGGGTACATCCGATCACCCACGATGGGCATGCCGAGCGCGGCGCAGTGCACGCGCAATTGGTGGGTGCGACCCGTCAGCGGTGTCAGTTGGTAGCGGGCCGTGTCGCCCTGCACAGCCAGCACCTCGATGAAGGTTTCGGCATTCGTCTCGCCCGGCACTTCGCGCATCCGCAGGAAGTGGTCGTCCTGTACCAGCCGGCTGCGGTGAATCAGTGGAAAGCTCAGATCAGGCCGCCATGGCGCGATGGCTTCGTAGTGCTTCGTCACCTGCCGCTGCGCAAACAACGCCTGGTACCTGCCGCGCGTCTCTGGCCGTACCGCGAACACGACGATGCCTGCGGTCTCGCGGTCGAGCCGGTGCAGGGGCGCCAGCGTGTCGATGCCGAGCCGGCGCTTCAGGCGCACCAGCAGTGTTTCCTGCAGATGCCTGCCGCCCGGGGTGACGGGCAGGAAATGCGGCTTGTCGGCGACGACCAGCAGTTCGTCCTGGAACAGCACCACCTCATCGAACGGCACGCGCGGTTCTTCGGGGATCGATCGGTAGTAGTACAGCCGAATACCCGAGCGGTACGGCTGTTGCGCCGTGACGGCCACGCCTTGCTCATCGACCAGTTCACCTTGCTGCATGCGGGTTTGCCAGGTTGCGGCGGAGACCGCCGGGAAGCGGTCGATCAGGAAGTCGCCGAGCGTCGCCCACGGGCCGGGCGGCAGTGCTACGCAGCTTGGGCCGACGCCGTTTCTGGTCGGCAGCGGGGCGCCTTGTGGCGATCGTCGGCCGGCGAGGTTCGGCGGTGCGGGTGCGCTCAAGGCAACTGCCGTGTGGCGCCAGACTCGGTTGTCTCGGTGTCGTCAGGCGCCGTCGATCCTGCCAGGCGCTGCGCGCGCCGCAGCCGCCAGGCCTCGTCCGGGTCACCCGCATAGACCTGTTCGGCGGTGGTTCCGGTTTCGCGCAGCTGTGTGTCGAGCGCGATGCGGTTGTCGAACACGAAGCACTCGCCGTCCCAGTCGCGCTCGGCGTCAGGCATCTGCGCAAAGTAGTTCAGGATGCCGCCCTCAAGCTGCAAGACCGGCACGCCGCGTTCGTGCAGCCAGGCGCTGGTCTTCTCGCAGCGGATGCCACCGGTGCAATACATCGCCACCTGCTTGCCCTCGGCCTGCCAGGTCGGCAACTGCGCCTCGATGTAGGCAGGGAAGTCGCGGAAGTTGTTCACTTGCGGATCGACCGCGTTGCGAAAGCGACCGAGCCGTACTTCGAAGTGGTTGCGGTTGTCGACGACGACGACGTTCGGGTCGTCGAGCAGCGTGCGCCACTGCGCAGGCGACACCTGCAGGCCGATGTGACCGACCGCGTTCACGCCGTCCACGCCGAGCGGCAGGATCTCCGGCCGACTGTGCACCTTCATCCGCTGAAACGGCGGCGTCAGGCAGGCACTGCGCTTGAAGGTGATGCCGCCGAAGCGGCCGTCCAGTCGGGGGTCGCTGGCCAACGCCCTGTGAAACGCATCGAGCGAGGCTGCGGTGCCGGCCAGCGTGCCGTTGAGGCCTTCGCTCGCCACCAACAGCACGCCGGTCAGCGCTTTGGTCAACTCGCGCAGCGTGGCCGCGGTACCGTCCACATCGGCGATCGAGACGAATTTGTAGAAGGCGTCGTGAAAGACGGGCACGGTGTCCATCCCCCCATTTTCGATGCTGCGGCCGCACCCGCCACTCAGCCGTACGAAGGTCAACCCGCACAATCGAGGGATGGCTGTCTTCTCACTCTCCAATGCCCACCTGGCTTTCGGCCACGTGGCCCTCCTCGACAACGCGGCGTTTTCGCTCGATAGCGGTGAACGGCTCGGCCTGATCGGCCGCAATGGCGCGGGCAAGTCGTCGATGCTGAAAATCATCGCCGGCCTCGAAAAACTCGACGATGGCCTGTTGCAGATGACGCAGGGTCTGCGCATCTGCTACGTGCCGCAGGAGCCGCAGTTCGATCCGGGGCACACAGTGTTTGATGCGGTCAGCGAGGGCGTTGCCGAGGCGCGCTCGGTGCGCCAGGCCTACGAGGAGCACGCCGATGGCGTTGACCTCGATGCGCTGCAAACCCGCATCGAGGCGCTCGATGCGTGGAACTGGGAACTGCGCGTCGAGACCACGCTGGCGCAACTGCACCTTGATGGCACACGTGAGATCGGGCAGCTGTCGGGTGGCATGAAGAAGCGCGTTGCGCTGGCGCAGGCGCTGGTCGCGGTGCCCGATGTGCTGCTGCTCGATGAGCCCACCAACCACCTCGACCTGGATTCAATCGCCTGGCTCGAGGAACTGTTGCGTGGATTCAAGGGCAGTGTGATGCTGATCACCCACGACCGCGCGTTCCTCGACGGTGTGGCCACGCGCATCATCGAACTCGACCGCGGGATCATCCGCAGTTACCCCGGCAACTTCAGCGCCTACGAGCGGATGAAGGAGGAGCAGCTGGCCTCCGACGCTCTGGCAAGCGCGCGCGCAGACAAGCTGCTCGCCCAGGAAGAGGTGTGGATCCGCAAGGGCGTCGAGGCCCGCCGCACGCGCAGCGTCGCGCGCATTCAGCGCCTGGAGGTACTGCGCGACCAGCGTCAGAAGCGGCGCGACTCGCTCGGCCAGGTACGGCTGGAGGTGGACTCCGGGGCGCCCAGTGGCAAGATCGTTGGCGAGTTGCGCGACGTGACGCTGCAATTCAACGACCACGCCACACCGAAGCTGATCGTGAAGAACTTCAGCGCGACCATTCTGCGTGGTGACAAGGTCGGGCTGATCGGGCCGAATGGTGCGGGCAAAACCACGCTGCTCAAGCTCATCCTCGGCGAGTTGCAGCCCGACACTGGCATCGTGCGCCAGGGCACCAAGATCGAAGTCGCCTATTTCGACCAGATGCGCAGCACGCTGAACCTCGATGCGACGCTTGCCGACACCATCAGCCCGGGCAGCGAGTGGGTGGAGATCGGTGGTCAGCGCAAGCACATCATGAGCTACCTGAACGATTTCCTGTTCTCGCCGGAGCGAGCCAACTCACCGGTGCGCACACTCAGTGGTGGCGAGCGCAACCGCGTGCTGCTGGCCCGCCTTTTCGCCCTGCCCGCGAATGTGCTGGTGCTCGACGAGCCGACCAACGACCTGGACATCGACACGCTGGAACTGCTCGAAGAGTTGCTGCAGGCGTACAAGGGCACTGTGTTCCTGGTCAGCCACGACCGGCGCTTCCTCGACAACGTGGTGACCAGCACCATCGTGTGGGAGGGTGACGAGTCACCGGGCCAGTGGCGCGAGTACGAGGGTGGCTACGAAGACTGGAAGATCCAGCGTGACCGGGCTCAAGCCATTCGCGCGCAGGCCGCCCGCGCGGCCAAGGGCAAGGACACGCGACCAAACGATGCGCCTGTGGCCGCCAAGCCCGTGCCTGTGACCCCGGTGGCACCGAAGCCGCGCAAGCTCAGCTACAAGGAACAGCGCGAACTTGACGAGTTACCCGGGCGCATCGAGGCGCTTGAAGCTGAGCAGGCGGAACTTGCCAAGCTGCTGGCCGATGCAGACGTCTACACCCGCGACCCGAAAGGTGTTGCCGTTGCGCAGGCGCGGGTCGCCAAGATCGACGATGAATTGTTGGGCGCTCTGGAGCGCTGGGAAACGCTGGGACAGCGCTGAAGTTCAGCGCTGTCCCAGCGCTGTGAACCAGCTGTCTCGCAGCGCATCGGGGTGCGAGCGGCTGACGATCAGCCCCGATTGAAGGTACAGCCCGTTCAGCAAGCGCGCAGCGCGCTCGCGGTCGAAGCCCGGCCATGCCGCAATGTCGCGCAGACGGGCGGACTCGCGGCGCAGTCGGTAGACCGCCGAGAGCAAGATTCCGGACATGGCGGTGTCACCCATGTCGAGCCCGTAGGTCACCCTGTAGACCGCCGGCCCGATGATTTCCGGCAGCAATTCGTGGCGCGCACCGTGCAATGCCAGATCCCACAGAACGGCTCCCAGGGTGTGGAAGCACAGGTCGTCGAGCGCGTACGGCCCGGGCCGACCTCCCATCACTTTGCCAGGCACCGCCAGCAGCGCTGGCTCGATGTGGATCACCTGCAGCTCAGGTTCCCGCTGGGCCACCAACATGTCGATCGGGATCGGGCAGTGCAGCAGCCGCTCATGCGGGAACAAGGTCAGTGGCACCGCACGATCGCCGCACTGCAGGTGCACCGTAACCGGCTGCGCGTGGCGCACGCATGCAGCCAGCACATCGAGCGGCTCCGTGCGTTGCTGATGCGTGGCGCTGTGCCCGAGATCGGCCATCAGAGACGGGCTCAGCGAGGCGAACTGCGGGCTCACGAGCGCGGGTACCGAGCCATCACCGTGATGGGGCAGGTAACGCCTGAAGCTGCTCGCCCGCATCAGTTCGGGCTCGCCGAAAGGGATCGTGGAGTCGAACATCAGATCCTCATGAACGCCGGCATGTAGCTGCTTGGATCATATGTCGCGGTCCGTATCTCTGCGTGTTTATCCCTGCGCGCGAGTCAAGTGTGCGGATGCGTGATGGCCGGTCGGCTCAGTCGCCTGCGGGTCAGCGATAAACTGACTCGGGTCTCACCATTGAACACCCCATGCCGACTTCCGAGATCAGCCTCGTGACGCCCGTTGACGGCGAACTGCTCGACCTCGCTCGTGGCATCTTCCGCGAGTATGCGGACAGTCTGGGCATCGACCTTGAATTCCAGAATTTCGACGCAGAACTGGCCAGCCTGCCTGCCCCTTATGCGCCACCCCATGGCCATCTGATGCTGGCCTTCGTCGACGGCGAACTGGCGGGTTGCGGTGCTTTCCGGGGGCTCGCAGATGTCGATTACCCCAACGCCTGCGAGATGAAGCGTCTCTACGTGCGGCCGGCCTTCCGTCGGTTCGGGTTGGGGCGGCTGATGGCTCAAGCCTTGCTCGACGAAGCCCGCCGTGCCGGGTATTCGGTGACGCTCCTGGACACCCTGGACGATATGGAGGCCGCCCGCGGCCTTTACACCTCGCTGGGTTTTGAGGAGATTCCGCCGTATTACTTCAGCCCGATCGCCGGATCGCACTACCTCAAGGCGGAACTGGATTGACCGCTACAGCCGTCACCCCTGATGGTCACCATCTTGAGGGCGCTGTGGAACTGCATTCGGGCGACTTGCGGCTGGCGCTGCGCGCCGACCTGGGCGGCTCGATCGCCGGGCTCTGGCACCGCGGCACGCCGATCCTGAGATCGACCGAGCCGGGGCAGTTGGCCAGCGCACGGCAATCGGCCTGCTACCCGTTGGTGCCCTATTCGAACCGGCTGGCGTACCAGCGCTTCCGCTGGCTCGGCAACGATTACGTCACCACCGCCAACTTCGACGACAACCCCCATTCGGTGCATGGCGTGGGTTGGCTGCGCGCCTGGGAGGTTGCGGTGCACGGCGAAGCCGAAGCCGTGTTGCGCTACCGGCACGTACCCGATGCGCACTGGCCTTTCCCCTTCGAGGCGCAACAGGCTTTCGCGCTGACGCCGCACTCGCTGGTCGTGACGCTGTCCGTGACCAACACCGCTGACATCGCGCAGCCGGTTGGGTTGGGGTGGCATCCGTATTTCCCCAAGCGCAACCTCAGCCGCCTGCGCATCACCGTGAGTGATCGCTGGGACACTGACGAAACGCAGTTGCCGGTGAGGAAGGTGTTGCAGGCTGACATTGACGATGAGGTCTCCGCCCTGCGCTTCGACAACTGCTTCGACGGCTGGTGTGGCCCGGCAGGCATCAGCGATGAGGTGTTGGCGCTGAAGCTCAGCTCGAACCTGACGCATCTGGTCGTCTACACGCCGGTCGAAAAGGCCTATTTCTGCGTCGAACCGGTCAGCCACGTCAGTGATGCGATCCATGGCGAAGACCCCGCGTCACTCGGATTGCGCACGCTGCAACCCGGCGAGACATTCGAGGCGTTGATGACCCTCGAGGTCGCTGCGCTGTGATGCGGTCAAGCACGCGGCCGTGCTGAACCCGGACATCTCCGCGGCCGTGACGCTGCCCAGCGCGCTGGGCGAATCGCCCATGTGGCACCCGCGCGAACAGGTGCTGTACTACTGCGACATCCCGGGCCGCTGTGTCAACCGTTACGACCCGGTCAGTGGCGAGCTGTCGCATTGGCCTTTCGATACCGAGGTCGCCAGCCTCGCGCCGATGCTCGACGGCGGTCTGCTGCTCGCCTCACGCGATGGGCTCTGGCGCTTCGATACCTGCACCGGCAAGCGCACCGCACTGGCGCCGCCGCCGTACGACCCGCAAACCGAGCGCTTCAACGACGGCAAGTGCGACCCGCAGGGCCGCTTCTGGGTCGGCACGATCTATGAGCCGCGCGACGCTGCGCGGGCGGCCTTGTATCGATTCCATCGTGACAGCCTCACGAAGCACGCCGAGGGCATCACCACTTCCAATGGCCTGGCCTGGAGTCCCGACGGCCGCACCATGTACTGGAGCGACACGAAGGCGCATGTCATCCACGCCTTCGACTTTGACACCCTGGGAGGCACGCTCAGCGGTCGGCGGGTGTTCTGCCAGTTCCCGCTGAAGCCTGCGGGCCCGACGCCGGCCGACTATCGCGGTCGGCCCGACGGCGCAGCGGTCGACGCCGCCGGTAATTACTGGGTGGCGATGTTCGAGGGACAGCGCCTGCTCTGCCTGTCGCCGTCGGGCCAGCTGCTGCGCGAGGTGCCGTTGCCTGTGCGATGTCCGACGATGCCATGCTTCGGCGGTGCGGACCTGAGGACGCTCTACATCACCACCGCGAGCGAGAACCGGCCAGCTGCCGAGCTGGCGCTGCAACCTCTGGCCGGCTGTGTGCTTTCGATGCGTGTCGAGGTGCCCGGTCTGCCCGCCAACCTCTTCGCCTGAGCGACGATTCCAGAGCGTCCGGCATCGCCCGCGTGGCCGCTCAAAAAGTCACACGCATGCAGTGTCCAGAATTTGGGCTTGAGGAGAGTGCGGGTTTGCACGCATAATCAAGGGCTGAACTGAAAGCCTATGCGACCCTTCCGATGACTGATTCAATCGCCCATCGGGTGGCAAGCGCAGGATTCGGCGATGAGGCAGAAGGTCAGGCCATCATGCCACTGACGCGCGCCGAGGCCCAGGCTTTGCGCGCGAGCCACCCCCAGGTTTCCCCTTGGCAGGTGATTGCGGCGCAGGTGGTGATGGGGTGTCTGTCTGCGGCTGTGGTGTGGCTGGTACTCGGTCTGCCACAGCTCATCGGATCTGCGCTGTATGGCGCGCTAGTTGCAGTGCTTCCGGGTGCTCTGATGGCGCGCGGCATGACCAGCAAGCTCTCCAGCGTGTCGCCCGGCGCCAGCGCCGTCAGCTTCATGGTGTGGGTGGCGGTCAAGATTTTGGTTTCGGTGGCCATGTTGGTGCTGGCGCCGAAGCTTGTGGAACCACTGAGCTGGCCAGTCTTGCTGGTGAGCTTGGTGTTGTGCATGAAAGTGTATTGGCTGGCGCTGTTGTGGCGCGGCCGCAGATCTGGTCGTTAAGCAAGACGCACACGGGACAAACTAGAACATGGCAGCCGAAGGTCACGCGCCCACAGCAGGCGAGTACATCGTCCATCACCTGCAGCACCTGCAGAACCACAAGCAATCGGCGGTGGTGGACTTCACCGTCTTCAACCTCGACTCCATCTTCTGGGCCACGCTGCTCGGCATCGTCGGCAGCTTCTTCCTGTGGCGCGCCGCCAAGGCCGCCACATCGGGCGTGCCGGGCCGCTTCCAGGCTGCGGTCGAGATCCTCGTTGAGATGGTCGACAGCCAGGCCAAGGGCATCGTGCATAACGCCAACAGCCGCAAGCTGGTGGCCCCGCTGGCGCTGACCGTGTTCGTGTGGATCTTCCTGATGAACGCGATGGACCTGCTGCCGGTCGATCTGCTTCCGTCCATCTGGCACGCCGTCGGCCCGGCCGTGGGCATGAAGGACTACCAGCGCGTGGTGCCCACTGCCGACCTCTCGGTGACCATGGGCCTTTCATTGAGCGTGCTGCTGATCTGCCTGTTCTACAACATCAAGATCAAGGGCGCGGGCGGCTGGATCCACGAACTGTTCTCGGCACCCTTCGGCGACAAGTGGTTCCTGTATCCGGTGAACTTCGCGATGCAGATCATCGAATTCGTCGCCAAGACGGTTTCGCACGGCATGCGGCTGTTCGGCAACATGTACGCCGGCGAACTGATCTTCATGCTGATCGCGCTGATGGGCGGGGCCTTCACGCTCAGCGCCACAGGCATCGGCCTGGCCATCGGCCACATCATCGCCGGCAGTGTGTGGGCCATCTTCCACATCCTGATCATCACGCTGCAGGCCTTCGTCTTCATGATGTTGACGTTGGTTTACGTGGGTCAAGCCCACGACGCGCACTGATCAAGCCCCTCGCCAACTGCTTTTCCCCTCACCCCTTTTCCCTCACCTTCCCCCCTCTGGAGCAAAAAATGGAAGTCATCAGCTTTGTCGCCCTGGCCGCTGGCCTGATCATCGGCCTGGGTGCTGTCGGCGCCTGTATCGGCATCGGCATCATGGGAAGCAAGTACCTTGAGGCGGCTGCGCGCCAGCCAGAGCTGATGGGCGAACTGCAGACCAAGATGTTTCTGCTGGCTGGCCTGATCGACGCAGCTTTCATCATCGGTACCGGTATCGCGCTGTGGTTCGCCACTGCCAACCCGTTCCTAGCCCAGATCGCCAATCTGCCGAAGTAAGCCTTCGCATCGGTCCGGCGGGCAGCGGCGTTCACGCGGCTGCCCTGATCACTCCTTAACGAGGTCCCTGCCGTGAGCATCAATGCCACCCTGATCATCCAGATGATCGTGTTCGCGATACTGGTCGGGTTCACGATGAAATTCGTCTGGCCGCCCATCACGGCGGCTCTGGACGAGCGTGCGAAGAAGATCGCCGACGGTCTGTCGGCCGCCGACATGGCCAAGAGCGAACTCGCCGCTGCGAACAAGCGCGTGGAAGCACAGCTGTCCGCGGCCCGAGACGACGCTGCCAAGCGTCTGGCCGACGCCGAGCGCCTGGCGCAGCAGATCGTCGAGGAAGCCAAAGGCAAGGCCGTCGACGAAGGCGCCAAGATCATCGCCAACGCAAAGGCCGAGGCCGAGCAGGAAGCGATCAAGGCGCGCGAGACGCTCCGCGAACAGGTGGCCGGTCTGGCCGTCAAGGGCGCAGAGCAGATCCTGCGTCGTGAAGTCAATGCCGGCGTCCATGCCGAGCTGTTGTCGCGTCTGAAGGCGGAGCTCTGACATGGCTGAGCTGGCGACCATCGCCCGCCCTTACGCCGAAGCGCTGTTCAGCGCCGCTGGCGCCGACGCCGCGGCACTCAAGCCGCAGGTCACGGCGCTGGCGCAATTGGCCGCCGATCCCGAACTGCGTCAGTTTGCCGACAACCCCAAGGTGGCGGCTGCACAGGTGTTCGACGTCCTCGCTGGCATCGCGCTGCAGCAGGGTCTGAGCCTTGACCCGAAGATCGGCAACCTGCTGCGCACCATCATCGACAACGGCCGCCTGGCTGCGCTGCCAGAGATCGCGGCGCAATTTTTGGCGCTGCTGAACAGAAGCGCTGGCGTGTCGGATGCCCTTATCCAGAGTGCCTTTCCCATCGACGGCGGCCAGCTCGCCGAGGTGGTCGTGGTGCTTGAGAAGCGCTTCGGTCGCAAGCTCAACCCTTCCGTGGAAATCGTGCCCGAGCTGATCGGCGGCATCCGCGTCGCCGTTGGCGACGAGGTGCTTGACACCTCGGTCAAGGCCCGTCTCGAACACATGAAGATGGCCCTGACGGCCTGATCTTCAGGAGCAACACATGAACTTGAATCCCGCAGAAATCTCCGAGCTGATCAAGAGCCGCATCGAAGGCCTTGGTGCAGTTACCGACATCAAGAACCAGGGCACGGTGGTGTCTGTTGCCGACGGCATCTGCCGCGTGCACGGCCTCTCCGACGTGATGGCCGGCGAAATGCTGGAGTTCCCGGTCACCAGAAGTGGTCAGCCGACCTACGGCCTCGCACTGAACCTCGAGCGCGACTCGGTTGGCGCGGTGATTCTGGGCGAGTACGAGCACATCTCGGAAGGCGACATCGTCAAGTGCACGGGCCGCATCCTGGAAGTGCCGGTCGGCCCCGAGCTCATCGGCCGCGTCGTCAACGCGCTCGGCCAGCCCATTGACGGCAAGGGTCCGATCAACGCCAAGATGACCGACGTCATCGAGAAAGTGGCACCGGGCGTGATTGCGCGCAAGTCAGTCGATCAGCCGCTGCAGACCGGCCTGAAGTCCATCGACGCGATGGTGCCCGTGGGTCGTGGCCAGCGAGAGCTGATCATCGGCGACCGCCAGACCGGCAAGACGGCGGTCGGCATCGACACCATCATCAACCAGAAGGGCCAAAACGTCACTTGCGTGTACGTTGCCATCGGGCAGAAGGCCAGCTCGATCAAGAACGTGGTGCGCTCGCTGGAGCAAGCCGGTGCGATGGACTACACCATCGTTGTGGCGGCCAGCGCGTCTGAATCGGCAGCGATGCAGTACGTCAGCGCCTATTCGGGCTGCACGATGGGCGAGTACTTCCGCGACCGCGGCCAAGACGCGCTGATCATTTACGACGACCTGTCCAAGCAGGCTGTTGCTTATCGCCAGGTGTCCCTGCTGCTGCGCCGCCCGCCGGGCCGCGAAGCCTACCCCGGCGATGTGTTCTATCTCCACAGCCGCTTGCTCGAACGTGCTGCGCGCGTGAACGCCGACTACGTCGAAGCATTCACCAAGGGCGAGGTCAAGGGCAAGACGGGTTCGCTGACCGCGCTGCCGATCATCGAAACGCAGGCCGGTGACGTGTCCGCGTTCGTGCCGACCAATGTGATCTCGATCACCGACGGCCAGATCTTCCTGGAAACCAGTCTGTTCAACGCTGGTATCCGCCCCGCCATCAACGCCGGCATCTCGGTGTCGCGGGTGGGTGGTGCGGCCCAGACCAAGCTCATCAAGAGCTTGTCGGGTGGTATCCGTACCGACTTGGCGCAGTACCGTGAGCTGGCAGCATTTGCGCAGTTCGCCTCCGATCTCGACGAAGCCACCCGCAAGCAGCTCGACCGCGGTGCGCGGGTCACTGAACTGCTGAAGCAAGCTCAGTATTCGCCTCTGCCGATCGCGCTGATGGGTGCATCGCTGTTCGCCGTCAACAAGGGCTTCATGGACGATATCGACGTGAAGAAGGTCCTGGCCTTCGAGTCGGGCCTGCATCAGTTCCTGAAGACCAGCCATGCCGGCCTGCTGAAGAAGATCGAAGACGCCAAGGCGCTCGACAAGGACTCGGAAGCCGAGTTGTCGTCTGCCGTTGCGGCCTTCAAGAAGTCGTTCGCCTGATCCGTCCACGACCAAACCAGGAGTTTCGTCATGGCAGCTGGCAAGGAAATACGCGGCAAGATCAAGAGTGTCGAGAACACCAAGAAGATCACCAAGGCCATGGAAATGGTCGCCGCTTCAAAGATGCGCAAGGCGCAGGACCGCATGCGTGCTGCTCGGCCATACGCCGAGAAGATCCGCAGTCTCGCAGCCAACCTGTCCAAGGCCACGCCCGAGTACAAGCACCCGTTCCTGATCCAGAACACCGGCGTCAAGTCGGTGGGCTTCATCGTGGTGACGACCGACAAGGGCTTGTGCGGTGGCATGAACACCAACGTGCTGCGCGCCGTCACCCTGAAGCTCAAGGAGCTCGAAGCGCAAGGCCTCAAGGCCGAAGCGGTGGCCATTGGCAACAAGGGCCTGGGCTTCCTGAACCGCATTGGCGCCAACGTTGTCTCGCATGCAACGCAGCTCGGCGACAAGCCGCATCTGGAAAAGCTGATCGGTCCGGTCAAGGTGCTGTTCGATGCGTATGCCGAAGGCAAGCTGAGCGCGGTCTATCTTTGCTATACCGGCTTCATCAACACGATGAAGCAGGAGCCGCTGGTGCAACAGTTGCTGCCGCTGTCGGCGCAAAGCCTCGATGTGCCAACGCCCGAAGGTGCGGGCCAGCACGGTTGGGACTACCTGTACGAGCCCAATGCCGAAACGGTGATCGACGAGCTGCTGCTGCGTTACACCGAGGCGCTGGTCTACCAGTCCGTGGCCGAGAACATGGCGTCGGAGCAATCGGCGCGGATGGTGGCGATGAAGTCCGCCACCGACAACGCCGGCTCGGTGATCGCTGAACTGAAGCTTGTCTACAACAAGACTCGCCAGGCCGCGATCACCAAAGAGCTCTCCGAAATCGTCGCGGGTGCCGCTGCCGTTTGAACGGCGTCATCCACGACCCCAGAACCCCAGAATTCGTTTTTTCTAAGGATACGAACATGTCCGCAGTGGCTACAGAAGGCAAGATCGTCCAGTGCATCGGCGCGGTGGTCGACGTGGAATTCCCGCGCAACGCCATGCCAAAGATCTATGACGCACTCAAGCTCGACAGCCTGGGCCTGACCCTGGAAGTCCAACAACAGCTGGGCGACGGCGTGGTGCGCACGATTGCGCTCGGTTCCTCCGACGGTCTGCGCCGCGGCCTGACAGTGGTCAACACTCAGAACCCGATCACCGTGCCGGTGGGCCGTGCGACGCTCGGTCGGATCATGGACGTGCTGGGAAGACCGATCGATGAGCGTGGCGCCGTCGGCCAGGAGTTGACCGCATCGATCCACCGCAAGCCCCCGGCTTATGACGAGCTGAGCCCTTCACAGGATTTGCTCGAAACCGGTATCAAGGTGATCGACCTCGTGTGCCCGTTCGCCAAGGGCGGCAAGGTCGGCTTGTTCGGCGGCGCCGGTGTCGGCAAGACCGTGAACATGATGGAGTTGATCAACAACATCGCGAAGGCTCACAGCGGCCTGTCGGTGTTCGCTGGCGTCGGCGAGCGCACCCGCGAAGGCAACGACTTCTATCACGAGATGGCCGATTCGGGCGTCGTGAATCTGGAGAACCTGCCGGAATCGAAAGTGGCCATGGTCTACGGCCAGATGAACGAGCCGCCGGGCAACCGTCTGCGCGTGGCGCTGACCGGCCTGACGATCGCCGAATCCTTCCGCGACGAAGGCAAGGACGTGCTGTTCTTCGTGGACAACATCTACCGCTACACCCTGGCCGGTACCGAAGTGTCGGCACTGCTGGGCCGGATGCCTTCCGCGGTGGGCTACCAGCCGACGCTGGCCGAAGAAATGGGTCGCCTGCAGGAGCGAATCACCTCGACCAAGGTCGGCTCGATCACGTCGATCCAGGCCGTCTACGTCCCTGCAGACGACTTGACCGACCCGTCGCCTGCCACCACCTTCGCCCACCTGGACTCCACCGTGGTGCTGTCGCGTGACATCGCTTCGCTGGGTATCTACCCGGCGGTCGACCCGCTCGACTCCACCTCGCGTCAGCTCGACCCGAACGTCGTCGGCGAAGACCACTACAACACTGCCCGCGCGGTACAGGGCACGCTGCAGCGCTACAAGGAACTGCGCGACATCATCGCCATTCTGGGCATGGACGAACTGGCGCCAGAAGACAAGCTGGCCGTGGCGCGCGCCCGCAAGATCCAGCGTTTCCTGAGCCAACCTTTCCACGTCGCAGAGGTGTTCACCGGCAGCCCGGGCAAGTACGTGACACTGAAGGAAACCATCCGCGGCTTCAAGATGATCGTGTCCGGCGAGTGCGACAGCCTGCCTGAACAGGCGTTCTACATGGTCGGCACGATTGACGAGGCTTTCGAGAAGGCCAAGAAGATCCAATAAGGATTCACCACCATGGCCACCCTCCACGTAGACGTCGTATCCGCCGAGGAGTCCATCTTCTCCGGCGAGGCCAAGTTCGTGGCTTTGCCTGGCGAAGAAGGCGAACTGGGCATCTATCCCCGACACACTCCCTTGATCACCCGCATCAAGCCGGGCGCGGTGCGTATCGTGCGTGCCGACAATGACGCGGAAGAGTTCGTGTTCGTTGCTGGCGGCATCCTGGAGGTTCAGCCAGGCACGGTGACTGTGCTGGCCGACACCGCGATCCGCGGCAAGGACCTGGACGAAGCCAAGGCGTCTGAAGCCAAGCAGCGTGCCGAAGAAGCGATGAAGAACGCGAAGAGCGACATCGACTTCGCGAAAGCCCAGGGCGAGTTCGCCGCGATGGCCGCGCAGATCGCGGCGTTGCGCAAGTTTCGCAAGAAGTGATGGCAGCGATGCCGCGCTGAGTGCAACCCGCCCTTGTGGCGGGTTTTTTCATGGCCGCGTGAGATCGGGGATTCAGCGCACGTCGGGGCGATCCGGCAGCTCGTTGGGGTTCAACTGAGACCCATTGGCCGGGAAATGCTGCGCCAGCAGCTCGCCAACCCGATCTACAGCATCCAGCAGGCCGCGCGCATAGTCACCGCCCTTGAAAGCGGCGCCCATGGCATCCGAGATGTCCTGCCAGGTGTGCTCAGGCACCCGTTGGGTGATACCGCGGTCCGCCACGATCTCGATGCGTCGTTCTGCCAGCAGCAGGTAGATCAGCACCCCGTTGTTGTGCTCGGTGTCCCAGACGCGCAGCTTGCCGAACATGGCGATCGCGCGCACGCGTGCACTGGCGCCGCGCCACAAGTAGCTCAACGGCAGGCCTGCCTCCACGCACACCCGAAGCTCGCCGGTGTGGGCGCGTTCGCTGGAAGTCACGCGTTCTTCGATGCGACGCAGGGTGTCCGTGCCCAAGGCCCGCTGGGCGTCGGTCTCGTCCAGCCAACGGTGCTTCAGGATGCGAATCAGTGTGTTCATGCTCACCATCCTCCGGAGGCGCCACCGCCACCAAAGTCTCCGCCACCGCCGGAGCTGAATCCACCGCCGCCGCCGCTACCCCAACCGCCGCTGCCACCACCGCCCCAGATGATGGGCGGCACGCCACCCGGGCCGACGCCACGGCGCGCGGAGCCCACACCGAACACCCCGACCAGCACCACCGCGATCAGTCCGGCCACGCCTGCCAGCAGCGCGCTGGCGGTCAGCCACCAGCCGATGCCACCGGCAACCCCGCCGGTCACCAGCGAGCCGAGCTTGCGCCCCATCATCCGGGTGAACAGCGCCCCCGCAATGGGCACGACGACAAACAGAAAGATGGCCAGAGACTCCAGCGAAGGCCCGTTGCCCTGGTGTCGCTGCTGTGCGTCCGGTCGACTCGGCGCCGGGAGGGCCTCACCGCGGATACGGGCGGCCAGCTGATCCACGGCAGCACTGAAGCCGCCGGCGTAGTCACCAGCGCGAAAGGCCGGCGTGATCTGCGCGTCGATGATCCGCTTCGCGGCCAGGTCGGGTACCGCGCCTTCCAGCGTCTTGGCCACCTCGATGCGCACGCGACGGTCGTTCTTCGCCACGACGATGAGCAACCCGTCGCCGATCTCGCGGCGGCCGATCTTCCAGCTGTCGCCGACACGCTGGCTGTAGGCGGCGATGTCCTCGGGCAGGGTGCTTGGCACCATCAGCACGACGATCTGGCTGCCGGTCTGCTGCTCGATGGCGGCCAGCTTGGCGATCAGTGCCGCACGTTGACTGTCATTGAGCGTGGCCGTCTGATCGATCACGGCGGCGCTGAGCGGCGGCACCGGCAGCACGTCCTGTGCGTGCGCGGTGACGACGAACCACCACAGCGCAAACATCCACCACAGCGCCCGGGCTGCCCGGGGCGCAGCGCGGGTGCCGGCGCTCACGGCATTCAATTACTTGGCCGCAGGCTTGTCGAAATTCACTGCGGGCGGCTTCGAGATCTCGGCTTCGTTTTGCACCGTGAACGTCGGTTTGACCTGGTAGCCGAACACCATCGCCGTCAGGTTGTTCGGAAAGCTGCGGGCCAGCACGTTGTAGTCGGCCACCGTCTTGATGTAGCGGTTGCGCGCCACCGTCACACGGTTTTCGGTCCCTTCGAGTTGCACCCGCAGATCCTGAAAACCCTGGTTCGCCTTGAGATTCGGGTATTGCTCGACGACCACCATCAAGCGGCTGAGTGCACTGGTCAGCTCGCCCTGCGCGGCCTGGAATTTCTGGAAAGCTGCCGGGTCGTTGATCAGCTCCGGCGTGGCCTGGATGCTGGTCGCTTTCGAGCGCGCCTCGATCACCTGGGTCAGCGTCTCCTGCTCGAAATTGGCCTCGCCCTTGACGGTGGCGACGATGTTCGGGATCAGATCGGCGCGCCGCTGGTACTGGTTCAGCACCTCGGACCAACTGGCCTTGACCTCTTCGTCGAGCTTCTGGAATTGGTTGTAGCCGCAGCCACTCAACGCGAGCGTCGCGGTCAGGGCGAGGGTGGCCAGCCAAAGTCTGCGCAGCATGGGGACTCCTTGGAAAGGGACTCACCCATGCTACCGCTGCCGTATGGCAGGTACATCGATGCGATGGGCCGTCCGACTGTCGGACGACACCGCGGGCAACTCAGCCGTCGGCGTTGATGCGAACGATCAGCTCGCCGATCAGCTTCAGGCTGATTAGCCGCACGGCGCACACGTGGCCGTCATTCGGTGGGCAGGAAGCCCTCGATCGACAGGTAGCGCTCGCCGGTGTCGTAGTTGAAGCCAAGCACCGTGGCACCGGCGGCCAACTCCGGCAATTTCTGTGCGATCGCCGCGAGCGTCGCGCCCGAAGAAACGCCCACCAGCATGCCTTCCTCGCGCGCGGCTCGACGCGCCATCTCGCGCGCAGCCTCGGCGTCGACCTGGATCACGCCGTCGAGCAGGTCGGTGTGCAGGTTCTTCGGAATGAAGCCGGCGCCGATGCCCTGGATCGGGTGGGGCCCCGGCTTGCCACCGCTGATCACCGGGCTGGCCGCTGGCTCAACCGCGTACACCTTCAGCTTCGGCCACTTCGCCTTCAGCACCTGCGCGCAGCCGGTGATGTGACCGCCGGTGCCGACACCAGTGATCAGTGCGTCGATGCCTTCAGGGAAGTCACGGGCGATCTCGGCGGCGGTGGTGCGCACATGAACATCGATGTTGGCCGGGTTCTCGAACTGCTGCGCCATCCAGGCTTTGGGCGTTGCCGCCAGCAGCTCGGTGGCGCGGGCGATCGCGCCGCTCATGCCCTTCTCTCGCGGCGTCAGCTCGAAGGTGGCACCATAAGCCAGCATCAGGCGGCGCCGCTCGATGCTCATGCTCTCGGGCATCACCAGCACCAGCTTGTAGCCCTTCACTGCCGCCACCATCGCGAGGCCGACGCCGGTGTTGCCAGAGGTCGGCTCGATGATGGTCGAGCCCGGAACCAGCGCGCCCGAGGCCTCGGCGGCCTCGACCATCGCCAGCGCGATGCGGTCCTTGATCGATCCGCCGGGGTTGCTGCGCTCACTCTTGATGTACACCTGAGCGCCCGCCCCGAACAAGCGCTGAATGCGGATGTGCGGCGTGTTGCCGATGGTCTGGAGGATGGTGTCAGCACGCATGGTCAGCTCCTGTAGGTCCGGCGTTTTCCCGGGGCGGAAACGGCGGTGAACTGAAATTATGGGCGTGATAATTCATGGATGTACGCACCACTCCAAAACGACAGCTTCCTGCGCGCCTGTCTGCGCCAACCCACTGACCACACGCCCGTCTGGCTGATGCGCCAAGCCGGCCGCTATTTGCCTGAGTACCGCGCGACGCGGGCTCAAGCGGGCAGCTTCATGGGTCTGGCGACCAACACCGACTACGCCACCGAGGTGACGCTGCAGCCCCTGGAGCGGTATGCGCTGGACGCCGCCATCCTTTTCAGTGACATCCTGACCGTGCCCGATGCCATGGGCCTGGGCCTGAGCTTCGCGATGGGCGAAGGTCCGAAGTTCGAGCGCGCTGTGCGTGACGAGGCGGCGGTGGCCCAGTTGGCCGTGCCGGACATGGACAAGTTGCGCTATGTCTTCGACGCGGTCACCTCGATCCGCAAGGCGCTGAATGGCCGCGTGCCGCTGATCGGCTTTTCGGGCAGCCCTTGGACACTGGCGTGCTACATGGTCGAGGGCGCTGGCTCTGACGATTACCGCCTGGTCAAGACGATGATGTACCGCCGCCCCGACCTGATGCACCGCATCCTGGCGGTCAATGCCGACGCCGTGGCGCTGTACCTGAACACCCAGATCGAAGCCGGTGCGCAGGCAGTGATGGTGTTCGACAGCTGGGGCGGCGTGCTCGCCGACGGTGCATTCCAGGAGTTCAGCCTGGCCTACACCCAGCGGGTGCTCAAGCAGCTCAAGCGTGAGCACGACGGGCAGCGCATTCCGCACATCGTCTTCACCAAGGGTGGCGGCTTGTGGCTGGAGCAGATGGCGGCGCTGGAGCCCGATGTGCTGGGCCTGGACTGGACGGTCAACCTGAAGTCGGCGCGGGAACTCGTGGGCGGCCGGGTTGCGCTGCAAGGTAATCTCGACCCGAACGTGCTGTTCGCGGACCCGGACCAGATCCGTGCCGAAGTGACAAAGTCGCTGGAAAGCTTCGGCGCACCGGGCCCCGTTCACAGCAATGGAACGGTCGACAGCCACATCTTCAACCTCGGCCACGGCATCAGCCAGCACACGCCGCCAGAGAGCGTCAGCGCCCTGGTCGATGCGGTGCACGAGGTTTCACGCCGCTTGCGGCAGCCTGTCTGAGCCGACTTGCCCGATGACCGCGCGCGCTGAGTGTTTCAGCGCTTGAATTTTCCGGTGAGTGAGTGCTCAGGCATTGACTTATCCCCATTTTTCGTGTCTTTCATGGGGCACTCTGCTCCTGCTGCATCTAGGCAGCAGTATTTTTTTATTCGTCGCTAAGTTGTTGATTTCATTAGCCACGGAACCCTGCCCTCAAAGCGGGCAATCCAACGCCAAGCCCGATGAATCAAGGATTTAGGCTCGCTTTACGAAGCTTACCCACAAAGTTATCCACACATTGGGTGGATAGCTTGAAAAGATCAAGTAAATCAGCAACTTACCGGCCATGTCTGAGAAAAGCTCTAGCTTTCCTGCCTAACTCAGGGGTTGACAGCGATGCCTGAAAGCATCTCGCTGCAGGTGGCGGTGGATGCGCCGGCGCACACCTCGCTGCGGGCGCCGCTGACCTACCTTGGTGAATCGCCGTTGCCACCCGGAACGCTGGTGCGTGTGCCGTTCGGCACCCGTGAAGTCACCGGCGTGGTGTGGGCAGGCGAGGCATCGACAGGCGAGCCTGTCGTCGACCCGGCTGTCAGTCTGAGGCCGTTGCGACACGCACTGACCTCGCTGCCGCCCCTCAGTGCGGCCTGGTGCCGGCTGGTGGACTTCACCGCGGCCTACTACCAGCGTGGCATCGGCGAGGTCGCCTTGTCGGTGTTGCCACCCGAACTGCGCAAGCTCGACGACACCCAGGTCCGCCAGCGCATTGCGCGCCTGCAAAAGGCGCTCACGGTGAGGCCGCCAGGCACCGGGGTGGCGGTCATCCCTCCGGAGCTCGATGCCGCGCAGACCCGGGTGATGGCCGAGCTCCGTTTGGCACAGGGCTCAGCCGCGGCACCGACCGCATTGCTGCATGGCGTCACAGGCAGTGGCAAGACCGAGATCTACCTCCGCGCGGCGGCCGAGGCTTTGGCGCAAGGCCGTCAAGCGATGGTGCTGGTGCCCGAGATCAACCTGACGCCGCAGCTCGAAGCCCGCTTTGCCGAGCGCTTTGCCGGCCGCCACATCGTGGCCATGCACAGCGGCCTGACGCCGGCGCAGCGTTTGCGCAGCTGGCTCGCGGCACACCTCGGCTTGGCCGACCTGGTGCTGGGCACACGGCTGGCGGTGTTCGCATCAATGCCGCGGCTCGGGCTGATCGTCGTCGATGAGGAGCATGACCCGTCGTACAAGCAACAGGAAGGCGCCCGTTACTCGGCGCGCGACCTGGCGGTCTACCGAGGCCGGCTCGAGGGGGCGACGGTGCTGCTCGGCTCGGCCACGCCGTCGCTGGAGAGCTGGCAGCGGGCCGACGAAGGGCGCTACCTGCGGCTGTCGATGCCCGCGCGCATCGGGGGCGGCGTGTTGCCTGTAGTCCGGCTGGTCGACATGAATGCGCAGCCCAAGGTGAAGGGCGGGGCCGCGCTTTCGCCGCCACTGGTGGCCGCGCTGCAGCAGTGCATAGCGCGCGGTGAACAGAGCCTGGTGTTCTTGAACCGCCGTGGCTACGCACCGGTGTTGCACTGCGGTGACTGCGGCTGGAAGAGCGGCTGCCCGAACTGCAGCGCCTGGCGGGTGTTTCACAAGCTCGATCGCACGCTGCGTTGCCACCACTGCGGCTTCACCGAGCGCGTGCCGCGCGCCTGCCCTGACTGCGGCAACCTCGACATCTCACCGATCGGCCGCGGCACCGAACGCCTTGAGGAACAGCTCGCCGAGTTGCTGACCCACCCCGACGGCCGCCCGGCCCGCATTGCCCGCATCGATGCCGACAGCACGCGTGGCAAGGGTGCGCTGGAGGCACAGTTGGGTGCGGTGCATGCGGGCGAGGTCGATGTGCTGGTCGGCACCCAGATGATCACCAAGGGGCACGACTTTCGCCGCATCACGCTGGTCGCGGCGGTCAACCCTGACACTTCGCTGTTCAGCAGCGACTTCCGTGCCCCCGAGCGGTTGTTTGCATTGTTGATGCAGGCCGCAGGCCGTGCCGGGCGCGATGCGGCACAGGCAGCGGCAAGCGAGATGTGGGTGCAGACCTGGCACCCACATCACGCGCTGTATGCCGCGCTGCGCCGCCATGACTTCCACGCGTTTGCCGAATCGCAGTTGGCTGAGCGCCGCATGGCTGGGCTGCCACCGCATTCACACCTGGCGCTGCTGCGCGCCGAGGCCCGTACCGCCGATGCGGCGCGCGGCTTTCTGCAAGCCGCGTCCGAGGCTGCCGAAGTCACGGCGGAGGCGGCCGACGTGACGCTGTACCCACCGGTGCCGACGCCGATTGCGCGGGTGGCCAATGTCGAGCGGATGCAGATGCTGATCGAGTCTCCGTCCCGGCAGGCGCTGCAGCGTTTCCTGGCCAACTGGCTGCCCGCGCTGCACGAGATGCGGCGCGAGCGCGTCGCTGATCAGCGCATCCTGCGCTGGGCAATCGACGTCGATCCGCTGGCGATCTGAGAGCGCACTTCGGGCAGGGTCAATCTGCCAACCAGGCGGGTACCTCGGCCACCCAGGTATGCTTCTTCGTCGTGGCCGTACCGAGCAGCGCGAAGCCAAGCAAGCTTCCGCCTGCGCCTGCGAAGCGCGCTTCGCAGGCATCCGCCGACGAGACCACTTGCCACTCACCGGAGGCGCCCGGTGGCGGCGGGCAGACGACGGTCGGGCAGGCCGGCGTCTTCACCAGCACTGGCATCGCCGGATAGACCACCCGTGCCGGCCGGCCGCACAGCGTGGCGGCCAGTGCGCGAGATTGCTGCATCAACGGCATCACGTAGGGCAGATTCAGGCCCAACACCTCCGAGCAGTCGCCGACCGCGTACACATGCGTCGCTGACGTCGCCAGCAGCCGGTCGGTGGTGATGCCACGCGCGACGGCAATCCCTGCCGCTGCGGCGAGAGCAGTGCGCGGCTGCAACCCGATGGCTGACAACACGCGGTCGGCACGAAGCGCGCCGCCATCGCTCAGCGTGAGTCGCAGACCGCCACCAACCACATGATCGACGCGGCTGGCCGCCACACCGAGGCGGAAGCTCACGCCCGCTGCCTCGAGTCGCTCGCGCAGCCACGCACTGGCTTCGGCCGGCAACAGTCGCGACAGCGGCCGGTCGGCCACATCGAGCACGGTCGGCGTGATGCCGCGGTGAAGCAGGTCGTTGGCGAATTCGCAGCCGATCAGGCCGGCGCCGAGGATGGCGACGCTCTTCGCGCCTTCCAGTGCGTCGGCAAAGCGCGCGTAATCGTCGAGGTCGTTGACGGCGCAAACCGCATCTGCGGCATCGCCGGCCAGCGCCGGACGGATCGGGTCGGCCCCCAGGGCGAGTACCAGATCACGATAGGCGATCGCCTCGCCATCGTCCGTGGTCACCGTTCGCGCGGCCGTGTCGATGCGCCTGACCGACACGCCGGCACGCACGTCGGCCTTCAATTCGCTGGCCATCTTCTCTGCCGGTTTCATCAGCAGGCTGGCTGCTGTCTTCTGTCCGGCCAGCGCGTTCGAGAGCATCGGCTTCGAATAGAAGCCTGCGTGGTCGCGGCTCAGCAGCAGCAAAGGCGTGTCGGGATCGAGCTTGCGGAACTCTCGCGCCACCGCATAACCTGCGAGACCGCTGCCGATCACGACCACCGGCAGGGTGGTCGCCGCCGCATCGACTGGCATCAGATCGCGACCATCTCGAAATCGGCTTTCGAGACGCCGCAGTCCGGGCATTCCCAGTTGGCAGGCACATCGGCCCACAGGGTACCGGCGGGGATGCCGTCATCGGGCAGTCCGAGGGCCTCGTCGTAGATGAAGCCGCACACCAAGCATACGTACTGTTTCATGGCTCAGGTCTCGCGCTGTTGCGCTGTCGATAGGGGAAGGGTGATTTTGCTTGGGGCCACGGGTCTGGTGGGCTCGCCCAAGAAAAAGGGCGGCATTTCTGCCACCCTTCATCCCCGGGCTTGCGCCGACCTCAAGCGAGGTCGTAGCGATCGAGGTTCATCACCTTGGCCCAGGCCGCGACGAAATCGTTGATGAATTTCGGTTGTGCATCGCTCATCGCGTAGACCTCAGCCAGTGCGCGAAGCTGCGAGTTGGAGCCGAAGACCAGATCGACGACCGTGCCCGTCCACTTGATCTGGCCTGTGGCCCGATCACGCCCTTCCAGTACCGCTGGGTTGCCCGCGGACTTCTGCCACGCCGTGCGCATGTCGAGCAGGTTGACGAAGAAGTCGTTGGTCAGCGTCCCGGGGCGCTGGGTGAAGACGCCGTGGCTGGTGTGCCCGACGTTCGCGTTCAGTGCGCGCAGGCCACCGATCAGCACCGTCATCTCGGGCGCGCTCAGCTTCAGCAACTGGGCCTTGTCGACCAGCAACTCAGCTGCCGATCCCTCGAGCCCCGGGCGCAGGTAGTTGCGGAAGCCGTCGGCCTGCGGTTCCAGCGGGGCGAATGAATGCGCATCGGTCTGCTCCTGCGATGCGTCGGTGCGGCCCGGAGAGAATGGAACGGCCACCTCGAAGCCCGCTTTCTTGGCGGCGGCCTCGACCGCGGCGGCGCCACCCAGCACGATCACATCGGCCAGCGAGATCTTCTTGCCGCCCGATTGCGCCGCATTGAACTCCTTCTGGACCGCTTCGAGCTTGGACAGCACGGTCGCCAGTTCGGCCGGCTGATTGACCTCCCAATCCTTCTGCGGCGCCAGGCGGATGCGCGCGCCATTGGCACCGCCACGCTTGTCGCTGCCGCGAAATGTCGAGGCGGACGCCCAGGCCGTGGTGACCAGCTGCGAGATCGACAGACCGGAATCGAGCAGCTTGGCTTTCAGTGCGGCGACATCAAGCTCGGTGACCAGCGCGTGGTCAATCGCTGGGACTGGGTCCTGCCAGATCAGCACCTCTTTCGGAACCAGTTTGCCGAGGTAGCGGGCGCGTGGACCCATGTCGCGGTGGGTCAGCTTGAACCAGGCGCGGGCGAAGGCATCGGCGAAAGCCTGCGGGTTCTGGTGGAAGCGGCGCGAGATCTTCTCGTAGGCCGGGTCCATGCGCAGCGACAGGTCGGCCGTCGTCATCATTGGCGGGCTCTTCTTCGACGGGTCGTGAGCATCCGGAATCAGGTGCTCTGGCTTGCAGTTCTTCGGTGTCCACTGGTGCGCGCCGGCCGGGCTCTTGCTCAGCTCCCACTCGTAGCCGAACAGCATGTCGAAGTAGCCCATGTCCCAGGTGGTGGGGTTGGGCTTCCAGGCGCCTTCGATGCCGCTGGTGATGGTGTGCGCGCCCTTGCCGCTGCCGAAGCTGTTGGCCCAGCCGAAGCCCTGCTGTTCGATGGAAGCGCCCTCAGGCTCGGCGCCCACATGACTTTCGAGGCTGGCGCCGTGGGCTTTGCCGAAGGTGTGGCCACCGGCCACCAGCGCGACGGTTTCCTCGTCGTCCATGGCCATGCGGGCGAAGGTCTCGCGCACATCGCGGCCCGAGGCCACCGGGTCGGGATTGCCGTCCGGGCCCTGTGGGTTCACGTAGATCAGGCCCATCTGCACCGCGGCCAGTGGGTTCGCCAGTTCGCGCTCGCCGGAGTAGCGGCTGTCGGGCTTGTCGCTGGCGGCCAGCCACTGCTTTTCGCGGCCCCAGTTGACGTCGTCTTCTGGCTCCCAGATGTCGGGGCGGCCACCTGCGAAGCCGAAGGTCTTGAAGCCCATCGAGTCCATCGCCACGGTCCCGGCCAGAACGATCAGGTCGGCCCACGACAGCTTGCGGCCGTACTTCTGCTTGATCGGCCAGAGCAGTCGGCGCGCCTTGTCGAGGTTGCCGTTGTCGGGCCAGCTGTTCAAGGGGGCGAAGCGCTGTGCGCCGGCGCCGGCGCCGCCACGCCCATCGGCAATGCGGTAGGTGCCGGCCGCGTGCCACGTCATGCGGACGAAGAAGCCCCCATAGTGACCCCAGTCGGCTGGCCACCAGTCCTGGGAGTCGGTCATCAGCGCATGCAGGTCCTTGACCACCGCATCAAGATCGAGGGTCTTGAATTCCTCCGCGTAGCTGAAGTCTTCACCCATCGGGTCGGACTTCGGAGCGTGCTGGTGCAGGATCTTCAGATTCAGCTGGTTGGGCCACCAGTCTGCATTGGTCTGGCCGCTGCGGGCCGTGGCCTGGGTGCGGGCGCCGCCCGCGAAAGGGCACTTGGCTTCAGTTGACACAGTGATCTCCTTGGTTTGTGGGGGGTCTGGCTTGATGGATCGGGCATCCCTGTGGCCCGCCGATGAAATCTACCGAAGCCATCATGCCTTGCAAACTCAATTGATGAAACTGCTTCCATAGTCAATACCTATGCTTTGCGATCTGCACAACCGCGCCGCGCTGCTTCAGTGGCCAGCATGCTGGCGCGCTTAAAGTCTGGCGCGGCGCTACGCCAAAGTTCCCAAGTGGAGTTCTCATGTTCAAGCGCCTTTTCGCCTGGTTGCGACGCGGTGTCGGTGCCCTGTGGTGGTTCATCGATGCCACCCGACGCACGCTGCTGAACCTCTTGTTTCTCGGGCTGATCGTGCTCATCGCGGTCGCCGTATTCAAGCGCGAAGTCCCGGTGCTGCAGGACAACACCGCGCTGGTGCTTGACCTGCAGGGCCCGCTGGTCGAGGAGCAATCGGGTGGTGTGCGCGACAACGCGCTGGCGCAGCTGCAGGGCAATGGCGCGCAAAGCACGCGACTGCGCGATGTGCTGGCGGTGCTGGCCGCTGCAGAGGCCGATCCGAACATCAGCCGCGTGGTGCTGGTGCTTGACGAGTTCCAGGGCGGCGGGCTGGCGGCGCTGCGCGATATTGCCGACGCGCTGGACCGCTTCAAGGCCAGCGGTAAACCGGTCACGGCCTGGGGCTCGGGCTACGACCAGAAACAGTACTACCTCGCCACCCATGCGAACGAGGTGTTCCTGCACCCGCTGGGTGCGGTGTACCTGGATGGATTTGGCCGGCTGCGCAACTACTACCTTGATGCGCTCGACAAGCTCGGCGTCAGCGTCAGCCTGATCAAGGTCGGCAGCTTCAAGAGCGCAGCCGAGCCCTTCATCGCCAATGGCCCGTCGCCCGCAGCGACGGAAGCCGACACGCTGCTCTACAACGGCCTGTGGGCCACCTACACCGAGGGCATAGAAGCCGCGCGCCAACTGCCTGCGGGCAGCACGCAGGCGCTGATCGAGGCTCTACCCGAGCGGCTCGCCGCAGTGGGCGGCGATGCCGCCAAGCTGGCGCTGGAGGCCAAGCAGGTCGATGCGCTGAAGACGCGTGACGAGCTGCGTGAGCTGATGATCGAGCGCGGCGTGCGCGACACCGAGAGCAAGAGCTTCCGTCAGGTGTCGTTCGACACCTATCTGTCGCGCCTGACGCCGTCGCAGCGCGGTGAGCCGAGCGCGCTTGTCGCCACGCCAGCGGTGGGCATCGTCGTGGCCGAGGGGGAGATCGTCGACGGCGCAGCGCCCGCCGGCGCGGTCGGCGGCTTGTCGACCGCGGCGCTGATCCGCAAGGCGCGGGAAGACGAGGCGATCAAGGCACTGGTGCTGCGCGTCAACTCGCCCGGTGGCAGCGTCTTCGGCTCCGAGCTCGTGCGCCGCGAGCTGGAGCTCACACGCGCGGCCGGCAAGCCGGTCGTGGTGTCGATGGGCAGCGTGGCTGCCTCGGGCGGTTACTGGATCTCGACGGCCTCCGACGAGGTGATGGCCGATGCGGCCACCGTCACCGGTTCGATCGGTGTCTTCGCGCTGCTGCCGAACGCGTCGCGCGCGATCGACAAGCTCGGCGTGCATGCCGAGGGCGTCACCACCACCTGGCTGGGCGCGGCGGGTGACCCGCGGCGCGAGCCGGACCCGCGCTTCATCGGCATGCTGCAGACCAGCGTCAACCACATCTACGCCGACTTCATCGGCAAGGTTGCCGCGGCACGCAAGACGACACCCGACCAGATCGACGCGGTGGCGCAGGGTCGGGTGTGGACCGGCCTCCAAGCACGCGAGCGCGGCCTGGTCGACACGATCGGCGGTCTGAACGCCGCCATCCGCTCGGCCGCGCTGCGCGCCAAGCTGCTGGAGGGCAGTGACCCCGATGTCGCCGCATCTGCGCCCGCTTCCAGCGCGGCGGCCAAGGCACCCAGCTACCGCATCGTCTACGTCGACCGCGAGCCGGGCCGCTTCGAACGCCTGATCGAAGCCTTCGGCGGTGCCACGGCACGCGTGCTGGCTCAGCATTTCGACCTTCAGCTGGTGCCCGCCGGCCTGCCAGAGCGCGTCACCGGCCCGGTGCGCAAGGACCTGGGCTGGCTGGTTGAACTGGTCGATGGGCGCAAGCCGTTTGCCGCTGTCACCCACTGCCTGTGTGGCCCGCCGTGATGGCCCATCTCGACCGTCCTGTCCGCGCTTTGTGACGTCTGCTCCCGCGAGCCTGAATACCGCGCAACTCGACGCGGTCCACTACCTGTCCGGCCCCTGCCTGGTGCTGGCGGGCGCCGGCTCGGGCAAGACGCGCGTGATCGTGCACAAGATCGCACGCCTGCTTGACGCGGGGTATGCGCCGGGGCAGATCGCCGCGATCACCTTCACCAACAAGGCGGCGCAGGAGATGCGCGAGCGTGCGAAGCAGCTGGTCGGACCACGTGCTGCCAAGCACCTGGTGGTCAGCACCTTCCATTCGCTGGGTGTACGTATCCTGCGGCAGGATGGCGCGCGGCTGGGGCTGAAGCCGCAGTTCAGCATCTTCGACAGCGACGACGTGCTGGGCCTGCTCAAGGAGGCGGGCGCGTCCAGCGACAACGCGCTGGCCAGGCGCTGGCAATGGACGATCAGCGGCTGGAAGAACCAGGGACTCAACAGCGAGCAGGCTGAAGCCGTGGCGGCCAACGACGACGAGCGCATCGCCGTGCGCGTGATGAAGCGCTACGAAGAGCAGCTCGCGGCCTACCAGGCGGTCGACTTCGATGACCTGATCGGCCTTCCCCATCAACTGCTGCGGCGAGACGACGAGGTGCGGGCCAAGTGGCAGGACACCTTGCGCTACCTCTTGGTCGACGAGGTGCAGGACACCAACGCGGTGCAGTACGAATTGCTGAAGAGTCTGGTCGACCACCCCGACGAGCGCCGTCGCGGCCTCTTCACCGCGGTGGGCGACGACGACCAGAGCATCTATGGCTGGCGCGGCGCGACCATCGAGAACCTGAAGCGATTGCCGCAGGAATATCCGAACTTGAAAGTGATCGCGCTCGAGCAGAACTACCGCTCGACCGGCCACATCCTGCGCGCGGCCAATGGCGTGATCGCGAACAACCCGAAGCTGTTCGAGAAGAAGCTCTGGAGTGACCTTGGCGACGGGGAGCCGGTGCGTGTGGTCGAGTGCGATGGCGAGGAGCACGAGGCCGAGCGCGCGGTGGCGCGCATCCAGGCGCTGCGCGGCGCAGGTGGCGTCATTGATCAAAGCGGGGGCATCGACTTCAAGGATTTCGCGATCCTGTATCGCGCGAACCACCAGGCCCGGATTCTTGAAAAAGCATTGCGCAAAGCCAACTTGCCGTACAAGGTGTCCGGTGGCCAGAGCTTCTTCGACCGCACCGAGATCCGCGACCTGTGTGCCTGGTTGCGACTGCTGGTCAACCACGACGACGATCCTGCCTTTCTGCGTGCGGTCAGCACTCCGAAGCGCGGCATTGGCACGCAGACGCTGGCCAATCTGGGCGAGTTCGCCGGCCGTTGGAAGACCAGTTTGTACGAAGCCTTGTTCGCCGAATCGCTGGGCACAGCGGTGCCAGCGCGCGCAATCGGTTCGCTGCATGAATTCGGCCGTTTCGTGAACGACCTGGAGTACCGGGCCCGCCACACCACGGGTGCCGAAGATGCCAAGGCCCTGCTGATGGGCTGGCTGAAGGACATCGGCTACGAACAGCACCTGATGGATGGCGAGGACAGTGAAAAGCTCGCTGCCGCCCGCTGGGCGAATGTGCTCGACTTCGTTGACTGGATCGCCAGGCGCTGCGGCGGCGAGATCGAGAACGATGGCGGCATGACTGTGGAAACCGAGAAGCAGAGCGTGCTCGATGTCGCGCAGACCATCTCGGTGATCATCAGCTTGGCCGAGCGGGGTGAAGAGCAGAACGTGGTGACGCTGAGCACGCTGCATGCGGCCAAGGGCCTGGAGTGGTCGCATGTGACGCTGGTCGGCGTCAACGAAGGTCTGCTGCCTTTCCGTTCCGACGACGAGGACATGACGCCCGAACGGCTGCACGAAGAGCGCCGATTGATGTATGTCGGCATCACCCGCGCGCGCAGCACGCTGCAGGTCAGCACACTGCGCCGCCGCAAGAAGGGGCGTGACACGATTCAGGGCGTGCCGAGTCGCTTCATCGCTGAAATGAAGCTGCACGAGGCGCAGGCCAAGGAAGATCCGAAGGAAAAACTCAAAGCCCTGCGTGCCGCGGCCGCAGCCCGTGCTGCAGAGGCGGCGACGGTGGGCAAGGGATCGATTCCGTCGCGCGGAACATCGGCGAATTGAGCTGCGCAGAGCTCAGATGATCGTTGCGCGGTTTCTGGGCCGCCCGGCCTCATGGCCTAGTTATCAATAACCTCCCAGTTGCAATCGCAGCCGCTTCCCGCCGAGATGAATCGGCGGGCCAGCTTGCTGAGCAGCGGTGCCAGGCTGGCCAGCAGGGCGGGCAGATGCCGTTCCGGCGAGACGATCAGGCCGCAGCGGTATCGGCTCTCGGCTCGCGCCCAGGTCAGCGCCCCACAAGCCCCGTAGCTGCCGCGGTTCATGATCATGCCGAGGGGGCAGGGATTCACCGCGCAGCAGACGCCACAGCCATTGCATGGCTGCGCTGGCGCCGGTTTCGAGGGCGCGTGGGGTTCAAGGTAGATGATCCGCTGCACAGGGCGAGCTTGCCTCAGGCGGCACGATGTCCATGCGCTGAAATGAGCTGTCACCCGGCTGTTCTTCCTGCCGGCTGCTGCCTGCACGTAAAGCATCTGGTCCTTGATCAGGGCGTTTGAAATACCTATGCTCCGGGTCATGTTGCGCACGGTCTGGAGCCCGTTGTGGCCGATCGCGCCGGGCACCGACGTCGGGGGCCTCGGTGGCGTCGGCTGACGCTGCCTGGCGCCGCTGGTTCGGGTGGGCGTTGGCGCTGCTGCTGGCCTACGCCACGCTGCTCGGCGCGCTGTGGCTGTGGCAGGAGAAGCTGCTCTTCCACCCGCGCACGCTGCCCGCTGAGCACCGCTTCAACGCTGGCGCCGACGTGCACGAGGTCTTCATCGACGTGCCCGGGGCGCGCCTGAATGCCCTGCACCTGCGCCTGCCCGACCCCGACGGCGTGGTCTTCTACCTGCACGGCAACGCCGGCCACCTGCAGAGCTGGTTCGTCAACACTGACCTCTACCGTCGCGCCAACCTCGACCTCTTCATGCTGGACTACCGCGGCTTCGGCAAGAGCAGCGCGCACATCGAAAGCGAAGCGCAGCTGCACGCCGATGTGCGGGCCGCCTGGGTCCACATCGCGGCGAAGTACGAAGGGCGCCATCGCGTGTTCGTCGGCCGCTCGCTGGGGACGGGCCTGGCCGCCACGCTGGCCGTCGAGGTGCAGCCTGAGCTGACCTTGCTGATCTCGCCCTACCAAAGCATCGTGTCGCTGGCCGGCGAGATTTACCCCTGGGTGCCGAGCGCGCTGCTGCGCTATCCACTGCGCACCGACCTGGCCCTGCCGGGCATCGAGGGCCCGGTGCTGCTGCTGCATGGCGACCGAGACGCGACGATCCCGGTCGAGCACAGCCGACGCCTGCTGGCCGCGGTGCCGAACGCGCGGCTGGCGGTGATAGAAGGCGCGGGCCATGACGACCTGCAGGCTTTCGACGCCTACCGGCAGGCGCTGACCGAGGCCTTGACCCAGCGCTGAGCGCCGCGCTGGTGGTTGCCCGGGCTATCGTCGGGTTCACGGGCAATAACGCCAGCTACACCACGGGCATCCTGGTCGATGTGGCGGGCGGCCTCTAGACGGACAAACATCGATCAGAAAAGCACTATGGATTTCAAAGCCCTGATCACCCTGCTGGCGATCGTGAACCCGCTGGCCATCGTGCCGTTTTTCATCCACTACACACAAGGGTTCTCGCGCGAGCATCGCAGGCGCACGATTGCGATTTCGTCCTTCAGCTGCTTCGTGGTCATTGCCATCAGTGCGCTGCTGGGCCTGGACATCTTGAATTTCTTCGGCATTTCGCTGGCCAGTTTCCAGGTGGGCGGCGGCATGCTGTTGCTCACATCGGCCCTGAACATGCTCAACGCCCAACCGGCCGAGGCCAAGACCAATACCAATGAACTGGAAGACGGTGCCGAGAAAGCGGCACGCGGTGCCAGTATTGCCGTGGTGCCACTGACCATACCGCTGCTGACCGGCCCAGCCACCATGTCTACTGTGGTGATCTATTCAGAGAAGGCCAAAACCTTTCTGCAACTGGGCACGCTGGTGGGTTATGGCGTGGTCATCGCGCTGGCCACGGCCGCCTGTTTTGCTCTGGCGCAACCCATTGCCCGTGTGCTGGGCAAGACCGGCATCAATGTGATGACCCGATTGATGGGCCTGATTCTGGCGGCGCTGGCAGTGGAGGTGATGTCTGACGGGCTGGTCAAGCTGTTCCCCGTGCTCGGTCGCTGAGCCCGCCTACTGACGGGCCGCGCCTTCCACCCGATGAGCATAGGAATTTCAACCCCCTGCCTGGCCCGCCAAGGGCCGTTGACGGCGACCGGAACTTTCAGGCTGCGGGGCACCCGAACTCGCCCAACCACATCGCCTGACAACCCCCAGGACCCGCCGTGACCGCCATCGAACACCAGGCCATACTCACCATCAGCCTGCTGGCTGCCTTTGCCGACGGCCAGAAACATGCGCGCGAGCGTGACGAGATCAAGCGCATTGCCGACGGCCTGGGCCAGGCCGACAGCGTGCACCTGCCCACGCTGTACCAGGACGTGCTGCTCAAGCGGGTGAGCCTGGACACCGCCCTGCCGCAACTGGCCAGTGCCGATGCCCGCATGCTGGCCTACGAGATGGCGGTGTGCATCTGCGATGCCGACGGTGCCCAGAGCCCGGCCGAGCAGGCCTTTCTCGGCAACCTGGGCCAGCGCCTGGGCCTGGCCGCGCCGGTGGCCAGCGGCTTTGCGCAGCAGGCCGAGGCCCTGGCGCAGGCGTCCATCCCGGTGGTGGCAGCGCCGCCAGCCGCAGCGGCCAGCGCAGCCGCTGCGGGCCTGGCCCCGGCGGCAGCGGCGGTCGACCATGCCGCGCTCGACAAGACCATCCTCAACGCCGCCATCCTGAACGGCGCGCTGGAGCTGCTGCCTGAGAACCTGTCCACCCTGGCCATCATCCCGCTGCAGATGAAGCTGGTCTACAACATCGGCCAGACCCATGGCTACCAGCTCGACAGCGGCCATGTGAAGGACTTCCTGGCCACGGTGGGCGTGGGCCTCACCTCGCAATACCTGGAGCAGGCCGGTCGCAAGCTGCTGGGCGGGCTGCTGGGCAAGGTGGGCGGCGGCATGCTGGGCGGCTTGGGCCGGCAGGCCGTCAGCAGCGGCATGAGCTTTGCCACCACCTATGCCCTGGGCCATGTGGCCAAGCGCTATTACGCCGGCGGGCGGGTGCTCAGCGCGCAGATGCTGAAGGACGCCTACGCCGGCACGCTGCAGCAGGCCCAGGGCCTGCACGCGCAATACCTGCCGGCCATGCGCGAGCAGGCCCGCACGCTCGACACCGGCAAGCTGCTGTCGATGGTGCGGGGTCGCTGACGGGCTGTGCTGGCGCCTGCAGAGCACAGGAATTTCAAACCCCGCTCAGCAAGGCTCAAGACGCGCCTACGGAGTGGCCCCGACGTGCTTGGATTTGGTGCCCGTGCTGTCGCGTTGCGCTCACTCGTCAGGTCGTTGCCGGTTCAGAAGCGGCGCTTGCGGCTTCGACGTCCGCGCGCTCGGCCTTCAACCGCCCAAGGGCACCCCCCAGGCGGCGCACGTCTCTAGCCGGGCGGGCGGCCCAGGTGCTGATGGGCGGTGACGCCCATGGACACGTAGATGCTGGTCAGGGCCTCCACGCCCAGTTCCGCGGGCGTCACCCAATCGGCCGGCACAAAGATCAAGCCGCCGCCCACGGGCAAGGGTGCGGTGGGCACCAGCACGGCCAGGTAGGTTTGGCCGCCCACCATCACGGGTTCTGGCGATGAAAGCAGGCCCAGCACCATCGCACCACCCGGGCCGCCGAAGCGCAACCAAACCGGGCTCATCGAGCGTGCGCCCGAGGCGTCACGCTGGGCCACCAGATCGACGAACTTGCGGATCAGGTCGTAGACGTTGCGCACCAGCGGGATGCGCTGCATCACGTTGTTGAAGGCCCGGGCCAGACCGCCGCGCAGCCGCGTCTGCACGAGCAGGCCGAGCGCAAAGATGGCCAGCACCACGATGCCCAGGCCCAGCAGATAACCCACCACCTCCGAGCCCGTGCCGCCCAGGCCCAGTGCGATGAGCAGGCCGCCGACGAAGCTGCCCGGGCCCAGCCAGCCGTACAGCACGCGCGCACCCCAGACGAAGATCAGCACCGTGGCGGCCAGCGGCAGGGCCGCAAGCAGGCCGGTGAGAAAGATGCGCAGGGCGTGCCGCGCCGTGGTCTTCATGTTCCTAGAAGCCTTCTTCGACCAGCTCCGCCGCGCGGATCAGCGCGCGGGCCTTGGCTTCGGTTTCTCGCCACTCGAGCTCGGGCACCGAATCGGCGACCACGCCGGCTGCCGCCTGCACGTAAAGCATCTGGTCCTTGACGATGCCGGTGCGGATGGCGATCGCCACGTCCATGTCGCCGGCGAAGCTCAGATAGCCGCAGGCGCCGCCGTAGATGCCACGCTTGACGGGCTCGAGCTCATCGATGATCTCCATCGCCCGCACCTTCGGCGCGCCGGTCAGTGTGCCGGCAGGGAAGGTGGCCTTCAGCACGTCGAGGTTGGTGATGCCGTCCTTGAGCAGCCCTTCGACGTTGCTGACGATGTGCATCACGTGCGAATACCGCTCCACGGTGAACGCCTCGGTGACCTTGACGCTGCCGGTCTTCGCGATGCGGCCGATGTCGTTGCGCGCCAGGTCGATCAGCATCACGTGCTCGGCACGCTCCTTCGGGTCGGCGCTCAGCTCGGCTTCGAGGGCCAGATCGTGCTCGGGCGTCGTCCCGCGCGGTCGGGTGCCGGCCAGCGGACGGATCGTGACCTTGTCGCCGGCGGGGGTGTGCTCTCGACGCACCAGGATTTCGGGCGACGCACCGACGATCTGGAAGTCACCCATGTCGTAGAAATACATGTACGGCGAGGGGTTCAGCGAGCGCAGTGCACGGTACAGGCTGAGCGGGCTGGCGAGGTAGGGCTTGCGCAGCCGTTGGCCGACCTGTACCTGCATCATGTCGCCGGCCGCGATGTATTCCTTGGCCTTCAGCACGGCGGCAAGGTAATCATCCTTCCTGAAATCGCGCAGCACCTCGTTCGGCGTGCTCCGTTCGATGGCTGGTGCCACGACGCTGTTCTTGAGCTTCTCGAACAGCGCGCTGAGGCGGCGCTTCGCAGTCGCCAGCGCATCGGGTTGCGCCGGGTCGGCATAGACGATCAGCGACAAGCGCCCCGACAGGTTGTCGATCACGGCCAGCTCTTCGCATTGCAGCAGCAGGATGTCGGGCGTGCCCAGGCCACCGGGCAGTTCGGTGTGCGCCAGCTTCGGCTCGATGGCGCGCACGGCGTCGTAGCCGAAGTAGCCGGCAAGGCCGCCGCAAAAGCGCGGCAGGTCCGGCTGCAGGGCTACCTTGAACCGCTTCTGGTAGTCGGCAATGAAGTCCAGCGGGTTGCCGGCATGCGTCTCCACGACGACGCCGTCGGTCACCACTTCGGTGGTGAAGCCGGTGGCTCGCAGCAGCGTGCGCGCGGGCAGGCCAATGAAGGAGTAGCGCCCGAAGCGTTCACCGCCCACCACCGATTCGAGCAGGAAACTGTGCCGTCGGTGCGTGTCAGACGGCCGGCCGGCGTCATCGGTGCAGGCCAGCTTGAGGTAAAGCGACAGCGGTGTTTCCAGATCGGCAAACGCTTGCGCGATCAGTGGAATGCGGTTGTAGCCTTCGAGAGCGAGGCGGGCGAATTCGGTGTCGGAGATCACGTTGCAGGGCCCTCCACGGCCTCATGGCGGCGCTCAACGGCCTTGCCCTCATTATCAGCGGGTCGCTTGGTGAGTGTGACCACGGTCGCTGCCTAGAATCCAGGCATGGCCCATCCTGAATTCACCTGCTCTGTCGCCGTGCGACATCTGCCGGAGCAATCCGATCCGAAACTGCGGCAATACGCATTTGCCTACACCGTGACGATCCGCAATACCGGGGACATCACCGCGCAGCTGATCGCCCGGCACTGGACCATCATCGATGCCGAAGACCACCGCGACGATGTGCGGGGGCTCGCCGTCGTAGGCCATCAACCCGTGCTCAAGCCTGGCGAAGAGTTCGAGTACACCAGCTGGACCCGCATCGCGACCCCTCATGGCACGATGCGCGGGACCTTCATGTGCATGACCGACGAGGCGGAGTCCTTCGACGCGTCGGTGCCTGAATTCGGCCTGACGCTCGCGTCAGCGCTCCATTGATGGACCGGCTCCTCGGGCAGATCGTCGTCACGCGTTGACGAATCGGGCCATCTCTGCAGCGATGACCACCCCTGCCTCGGCGTGGGACCTGACGGCGCTGCTCAATGCGGCTGCGCACGCCGCCGACCCGAAGGCGTCGTTGCCGGACCGCAACCTCTGGGTCATCCGTGCGCTGGAGTGGCTGCGGCATGCACCGCTGGCCGGTGCTGCCGGCGCGGTCGATGAGGATCAGGCCACCGGCAGCCTGCCGCGCGCCACCCCGCGCCCCCTGCTGCGTCTGAAGCACCTTCTCAACGTGCTCGACCGCAACCCCGCGTATCGCGTGCCTGTCGCTGCCGTGCTCACGCGGTTCTGGGCCGAGATGAACAGCGCGGCCCTGTTCGCTGACTTCGGTTTTGCGCCGCGCGCGAATTTCTTCGGGGAGCTCGGGCAGCGCCTGAAGCTCAAGCTGCTGCCGACGACACCGGCCACGACCGATCTGTCGGACCTGTTCGGCCTGCTGTTTCCGGACGATGACGACGCGCTGTGGCTCGAAGCGATCGACCCGGCCACGCTGTCGCGATTGCTGGCATTGCTGGTGCCTGATACGCAGGTCCATGATCGCAGCTGGCTGACGCCGCTGCTCGATGCCATCGAGTACCTGGCCAGCGCGGTGCGGGCGGCGGGCTTTTCCAGCGTTCTGCGCCAGCGCATGAGCCCTGAGCTGCTCGCCGAAGGACCGTTTCGTCAGCTGGCGAGGGTGGCCGAGCGCATCCGCGAACTGGCATTGGTACCGGTCCTGGACGAGGAGGCGTTGCTGAAGGAGGCCCAGTACCTGCGGGCCTTGCTTGACACCTGCCGCCAGTGTGCCGACAGCGTCCACGGCCACCTCGAAGACCACGGCGTGTCCATCAACGTCGTCTTCGACGTCGATCAGTTGCGCCTGCGAACGCACCGCATCGAGCAGTTGCTGAATTGCGTCATCAGCCGTGAGCCGGCGCAGGAAGTCACACGCCTGGTGGCTGAACTGGTGCGTACCGCGACCGAGCGCCGCAGCATCCGCGCGCTGTTCGCGCGCCACTATTCGCTGCTGGCGCGCAAGGTGGCCGAGCGCAGTGCGGAAACCGGCGAGCACTACATCACCCGCGACCGCGCCGAGTACCGGAGCATGCTGGCTGCGGCGGCCGGCGGTGGCGCAGTGATCGCCGGCACCACCTTCCTGAAGTTTGCTGTGCTGGCGATGGGCCTGTCGGCCTTCTGGGGCGGCTTCTGGGCAGGGATGAACTACGCCATCAGCTTCGTCATCGTGCACATACTGCATTGGACCGTGGCCACCAAGCAGCCGGCGATGACAGCGCCGGCGATGGCCGAGAAGCTCAGCGATGTGGGTGATGACGCCGCGGTCGAACGTTTCGTCGACGAGGTGGCGCACCTTATCCGATCGCAGGCGGCCGGCATCTTCGGCAACCTGGCCGCGGTCACGCCGCTTGTGCTGGCGGTGCAGTGGGCGTCGCAGGCGGTCTTCGGCGCGCCGCTGATCCATGGCCACGCTGCCGAGCATGTGTTCGACGCGATCACGCTGCTCGGCCCGACCGCCTTGTTCGCGGCGTTCACAGGCGTGCTGCTGTTCGCAAGTTCGCTGATCGCGGGCTGGGTCGAGAACTGGTTTGTCTGGCACCGCCTGGACAGTGCGATCGCCTACAACCCGCGCATCGTCATGGCGCTTGGTGCAGCTCGGGCACAGCGCTGGGCGAGTTACTGGCGCGCCAACATCTCTGGCTATGCATCGAACATTTCGCTCGGGCTGATGTTGGGGCTGGTGCCGGCGATCACCCTGTTTTTCGGATTGCCGATCGAAGTGCGGCACGTCACGCTATCGACCGGGCAACTCGCCGCGGCCGCTGCTGCACAGGGCTGGACCGTGCTGCAGCAAAGCCCATTCTGGTGGTGCGTGGCCGGCATCGTGGTGACCGGCGTGCTGAACCTGTCAGTGAGCTTCTTTCTGGCCCTCAAGGTGGCCTTGCGGTCGCGCGGTATACGGATGGTGGACCGCAGCCGCATCCGCCGGGCCATCTTCCGTCGCCTGCGCACGAGCCTCGGCTCGTTCGTGCTGCCGCCGAAGCCCTTGGTTTGAACGGGTACTTCGGACAGCGTGCAGGTATCTCAGTGCTGTGAAGGCCCGGGGTCGCGCTCGCCGCGTCGTCGGCCCGAGAACATCGTCCACCAGACAATAAACACCAGCAGTGCCGCGGCTCCGAACGCCTCCAGGATCAACAGCCACATGACGCGCGCCCTTTGTTTTGCAATGCTGATTCTAGGAGTGCTGGCGGGCTGCTCCAGCCCACCGGTGAGGGACGCGGCGCCTGAACCGGCGACAAATGCGGTCCTGCCGTCGACCGACAGCGCGCTGCTGCGCGGCCGCTCGCGCTGGGTGCCGGCGCGCTGGGCCGATCTTCCCGGCTGGGACGCCGACCGCACCGCCGAGCTGTGGCCCGCCTTGCTGCGCGGTTGCGAGCGGCCCGCTGCGGGCTGGGCCGAGGTCTGCGCCGAAGCACGCCGCGGCGTGCCCGGTGACGACGCGGCGGTGCGTGCATGGTTGCAGGCGCGGCTGCAGCCCTACCGTGTCGAGTCCGTTGAAGGCGTTGCGACCGGTCTGACCACCGGCTACTTCGAGCCGCTGATCGAAGCCAGCCGGGCACCGCGCGGACGGTTCCGTGTGCCGCTGCTGACACCGCCGCCCGACCTGGCCACACGAAAGCCCTACTGGACGCGCCAGCAGCTCGACGTGCTGCCAGAGGCGCAGGCCAGCGTGCGCGGGCGTGAGCTCGCGTGGCTGGCCGATCCACTCGATGCCCTGATTCTGCAGATCCAGGGTTCGGGCCGGCTGCGGATCACCCAGTCGGATGGCTCGCCCTCGGTCGTGCGTGTGGCGTATGCCGGGCACAACGACCAGCCCTACAAATCGGTCGGTCGCTGGCTGATCGATCAGGGCGAACTGCGGCCGGACCAGGCCTCGTGGCCCGGCATCAAGGCCTGGGCACAGCTGAATCCGCAGCGGGTCGCCGAGATGCTGTGGGCCAACCCGCGGGTGGTTTTTTTCCGCGAAGAGCCCTTGCCCGATCCCGCAGTCGGGCCACGTGGCGCGCAGGGTGTGCCGCTGACGCCCGGCCGATCCGTCGCGATCGATCCCGGCAGCATCCCCTACGGCAGTGCGCTGTGGTTGGACACCACCGAGCCGCTGTCGAATACCCCGCTGCGCCGCGTCGTGATGGCGCAGGACACGGGCAGCGCGATCATCGGCGCGGTGCGTGTGGATTACTTCTGGGGCTGGGGCGACACCGCCGAACAGCAGGCCGGCCGGATGAAGCAGTCGCTGCGCATGTGGGTGCTGGTGCCGAGAGGCTGATTCAGCGCGCTCTGGCGCCTGGCTGCCCCTGGCATGGCAGCCATCAGGCGGTTGGTATTCTCGGCACATGATTCTTTTTGCGACGACGGTTTTTCTCTCCGCTTTCCTGCTCTTCCAGATCCAGCCCATCGTCGCCAAGATGATCCTGCCGTGGTTCGGCGGCTCGTCGTCGGTCTGGAGCGTGTGCCTGGTGTTTTTCCAGGTCGAGCTCCTCTTGGGCTATGCCTACGTCCACTGGCTGCACGAGAAGGTGGTCGCACGGCGCCAACCGCTGGTGCACGGCGCGTTGCTGCTGCTCAGCCTGGCCATGCTGCCGGTCGCTGCCGACCCGGCCTGGAAGGGCTCGACGCTGGCGCCGGGACTGAGTGTGCTGGCGGTGCTGGCGATCGCGGTTGGGGCGCCCTACCTGATGCTCTCGACCACCGGGCCGCTGATGCAGACCTGGTACGCCCGAGCTTTTCCCAACGCGGGTTCCCAGGCCAAGCCGTACCGCTTGTACGCGCTGTCGAACCTGGCGTCGATGCTGGCATTGCTGTCGTATCCCGTGGTGGTCGAGCCCGCGCTGCCCGTGGGCACGCAGGCGATGCTGTGGTCGGCGGGCTACGTGGCCTTTGTCGCGACTTGTCTGGCGACGGCCTTTCGCACATGGAGACGCATGGCGCACCAGCCGTCACCCGCGGCAGCGGTGTCCGAAGCTCTGTCGGCAGCACCCGACACGGCCCCCCGTCCCTCCGGGGCCGAGTGCCTGATCTGGATCGGCCTGGCCGCCACCGCGTCGATGCTGCTGCTGGCGATGACGCGGCATCTGACGCAGGACGTGGCGCCGGTTCCCTTCCTGTGGATCGCGCCGTTGTCGATCTACCTGCTCAGCTTCATTCTGTGCTTCGACGCGCCGCGCTACTACGTGCGCCCGCTGTTCCTGGCCGCGCTCCCGCTGGCGTTCTTCGCGCTCGATCGCGTACTCGATGGCGGCATGGAGGTGCCGCTGCTGATCGCGCTGATCAGCGGGTCGCTGTTCGTTTTCTGCATGGTCTGCCACGGCGAGTTGGTGCGCCGCAAGCCGCCGGTGCGCCACCTGACACTGTTCTATCTGATGCTGTCGATCGGCGGTGCACTCGGTGGCCTGGTGGTTGGTCTGGTGGCGCCGGCCATCTTCACCGCGTATTTCGAATTGCCGATCGGCCTGTTCCTGTGCGCGGCGCTGGTTGTCACGGTGCTGTGGCGCGATCTGCGCACCGCATGGCGCGTGCTGCTGGTGATCGCATTGCTGGGCTACGGCTGGCGGCTTGCAGAGATCTCGCTGCAATACGTGCAGGGCTACAGCAAGGTCGTGCGCAACTTCTACGGCCAACTGCGCATCGACGATGTCACTGACGACGCGCTGGGCCCCCATCGGAAGATGCTGCACGGCCGCATCAACCACGGCGAGCAGTTCATGGCCGACGCGCACCGCAAGGTACCGACCGCCTACTACTGCGAGAAGTCAGGTGTCGGCCGCGCCATTCGCAGCCTGCAGCAGCCGGGGCAGCCGCTCCATCTGGGTGTTGTCGGGCTCGGCGCGGGGACGCTGGCGACCTATGGGCGCGCTGGCGATGAAATGCGCATCTATGAAATCAACGAACAGGTGCTGGATCTGGCGCGAAGTGATTTCACCTACCTGTCCGACAGCGCTGCGCGCATCGAGCCGGTGCTGGGCGATGGTCGCCTGATGCTGGAGCGCGACCCGCCGCAGCACTTCGACCTGCTGGCGATGGACGCCTTCTCAGGGGATTCGATTCCTGCGCACCTGTTGACGCTGGAGGCGATGAAGATCTACTTTGCGCAGCTCAAGCCCGACGGCGTGTTGGCGGTGCACATCACCAACCGATACCTCGATCTGCAGCCTGTGATGGCAGCGGTGGCCCGGCAGTACGGCAAGACGGCGCTGGTCTACGACATCGACCCGGCTGAAGACGATCTCTACTGTCGCCACAGCACCTGGGTTCTGCTGATGAGCCCGCAGGTCGCGGCGGCACTGCCAGCCTCGTTGCAGGACGGCGCGCCGCTGAACCCGCGACCCGGATTCGCCCCCTGGACAGACAGCTTCTCGAACCTGTTCACCATCCTGAAGTAGCTGCCTGCCGGCGCGCGAGCGTCACAGCCTGAGTTCGCTCAGGCCCGCGTGGTGATCAGGCCGACGGCCGAGCGGCCAGTGAAACAAACGCTCTTCGGCGCGTATCGGCAGGTCGTTGATGCTGGCGTAGCGCCGCACCATCAGGCCCTCTGCGTTGAACTCCCAGTTCTCGTTGCCGTAGCTCCGGAACCATTGGCCCGAGTCGTCGTGGAACTCGTAGGCGAAGCGCACCGCGATGCGCGCGCCATCGAAGGCCCACAACTCCTTGATCAGCCGGTAATCGAGTTCGCGCGCCCACTTGCGCTGCAGGAATTCCTTGACCTGCGCGCGGCCGACCGGGAACTCGGCACGGTTGCGCCAACGGGTGTCTTCTGTGTAGACGCCGACCACCCGATCGGGATCACGCGAATTCCAGGCATCCTCGGCCATCCGCACCTTCTGGCGTGCGGTCTCGGCAGTGAAGGGCGGTAACGGTGGGCGGGTCTCACTCATGGCGTTTCTCCCGGCATGTTGCGTTTGACCACATCAAGAGTTGAGATCGGCGCGAGAGCGCTGCGGCGGGCCGCTGTGTTGCGTTCATGTCCCCCGGGCCGGTTCACCGGTTGCTCGCTTCGGCTCGAGTCCCGCCGGCCCTCCTCCTTTACTTCACTCCACACAGCAGCCCGCCGCAGCGCTCCTGCTACCACCGAAGCGGTCTTGGTTTTGAAGCCTTCGCATGCGGCGATGGTGCCGGCTGCCGAGGGCGTGGGGTGACCGGCGCAGCGAAGTAAAGAAGGAGGGCCGGATCGACTCGACTCGAAGCACCGGGGCAGTGAACCGGCCCGGGTGACATGAGCGGAGCCGGTCACCTCACGCCCTCCACAGCTGCTATCCAAAGCTGGCAGGCAACATCTGCTCCGGTCCAGATCAGTAAGTCTTGTACGACAGGAACTTGCCCGACATCACGATGCTGACCCGGTCGCCGGCGGCGTTCGGCTCGCGTGTCAGATCCATCTTGAAGTCGATCGCGCTCATGATGCCGTCGCCGAACTCCTCGTGGATCAGTTCCTTGAAGGTGGTGCCGTACACGCTCACGAGTTCGTAAAAGCGGTAGATCAGCGGATCGGTCGGCACCGCTGTCGGCAGCGAGCCCTTGTATGGGACGACCTGCAGCCACTTCTCGGCTTCGGCGTCCAGACCGAAGATCTTTGCCACCACCTTGGCCTGCTTCGCGTCAAAGGTCATCTGTCCGAGGCAGCCGGCAGTGACCCACTCCTTGCTCAGGCCGACCTTCTTGGCCACGTCTTCCCATTTGATGCCCTTCGTGACCTTGGCCTCGATGATCTTTTCGGTGACGTCGTTTCGGTTCATGCGTGCTCCTTGTGTTGTGCGGTAAGGGAAAGCGGCGTCAGGCCGCGGGTTCGGCGAGCAATAGCCCGGGCTCGACGACCGGCGGAAACGCCGGAGCGCGGCCGTGAGACAGCTCTTTCGATCGTGCAACCAGGAAGTCAACCAGGTGGTTGCGGATGCGGTAGTACTGCGGGTCGTGGTGCAGCGTCGCGCGCTGCCGGTCGCGCGCCATCGTGTTGCGCACGATCTCGGCAATGCGAGCCTGCGGACCGTTGCTCATCAGCAGGATCTTGTCGGCCAGCAGGATGGCTTCATCGACGTCGTGCGTGATCATGAACACCGTCTGGCGAGTCTCTGCACAGATGCGCAGCAATTCGTCCTGAATGGTCCCGCGCGTCAGCGCGTCGAGCGCGCCGAACGGCTCGTCGAGCAGCAGCATCTTTGGCTCGATCGCGAACGCGCGGGCGATACCCACACGCTGCTTCATGCCGCCCGACAGCGCGGAAGGGTTCTTGTCGATGGCAGAGGTCAGGCCGACCAGCTTCACGAACTTCTCGACCTGCGCGTTGGTCTGCGCCGCACTCCACTGCGGCCACTTGCTGCGCACTGCGAAGGCGATGTTCTTGCGCACCGAAAGCCATGGCATCAACGCATGGCCCTGAAAAACAACCCCGCGTTCCAGACTCGGTCCGGCCACTTCGCGGTTGTCCATGAACACATGGCCCGTGGTCGCCTGGTCCAGCCCCGCCAGCACGTTCAGGATCGTCGTCTTGCCGCAGCCCGAGTGGCCGATGATGCAGACGAACTCGCCCTTCTTGATGCCGAAGTTGACGCTGTCGAAGACAGGCTCTGTCTGCTGCGAGTTGGCCGTTGGATAGCTTTTCGACAGGCCTTCGATGCGCAGGAAGGGCGCATCGTGCTCAGCGAACCGTGCCTGCTCATTCGACATATGAGATCGCTTTCTGCGCCCGAGCAAACGCCAGATCGAGCAGCATCCCGACGATGCCGATCATCAGGATCGCGAAGATCACGTTGGTCAGTGACAGGTTGTTCCATTCGTTCCACACGAAGTAGCCGATGCCGGTGCCGCCGACCAGCATCTCGGCTGCGACGATCACCAGCCAGGCGATGCCCATGCTGATGCGCATCCCCGTCAGGATGGTCGGTGCAGCGGCCGGCAGGATCACCTCGAAGGCCAGCCGAACACGCGACACCTCCAGGGTCTTCGCGACGTTCAGCCATTCGCGCCGCACGCCGGAGACGCCGAACGCGGTGTTGATCAACATCGGCCACACCGAGCAGATGAAGATCACGAAGATGCCTGAGACCGACGAGTCCTTGATGGTGTAGAGCGCCAACGGCATCCACGCCAGCGGCGAGATCGGTTTCAGCACCTGGATGAACGGGTCAAGGGCGCGGTACAGCATCGGGCTCATGCCGATCAGGAAACCGAGAGGGATCGCGATCAACGCTGCGATGCCGAAGCCCAGCCCGACTCGGGCCAGCGAATACCCGAGTTGCAGCCCGATGCCCTTGTCGTTCGGCCCGTTGTCGTAGAACGGACTCGACAGGTTCTTGACCACCGTCTGGCCCATCTGCGCGAGCGTCGGGAAGCCGCTGCTCTTCTTTTCGCCCTCGGCGGCGGCTGGATCCTTGCCGAGCAGCTTCTGGTACTCGATCTGTTCGGGCGTCAGCGTGACGACCGGGCCCGGCGTCGTCTTTGCAGGCAGCGTGGCGAGGTGCCACACAGCCAGCAAAACGAGCAGGATGAACAGAGACAAGGCACCCGATTGCAGTGCCTGCTTCTTTTGCGGATTCACCGGGCCGCCTCAGGTCTTGCTGATCGCAAAGCTCTTGGCGTACGCATCGGCCTTGGCCGGGTCGAACTCCTTGCCCATGATCTTGTAGGACTTGTACGCGCCCTCGGGCACCTTCTGGTCCAGCAGCTTCATCTGCTTTTTCGCGTCGGTCAGCAGGAAGACCTGCTCGGCGATCTGCTTGTAATTGACGTCCCCTTTCAGGTAGCCCCAGCGCTTCATCTGGGTCAGCATCCACACCGCCATGCTCTGCCACGGCACGGGGTCGAAGTCTGCGCGGTCGGGCACAGTCTTGATGCCGCCGAGGCCGTCGGCGAACTTGCCTGTCAGCACCTGATTGACCACGGTCTCGGGCTGGTTCAGGTAGGCCGTCGGGCTGATGACCTTCGCGATCAGCTCACGGTTCTTCGGCTCGCGTGCCATCGCGGCGGCGGTCAGCACCGCGCGGTACAGCGCGGCGAAGGTGTTCGGGTTCTGCTTGATGAAGTCTTCGCTCACACCGAAGGCGCAGCAGGGGTGGCCGTCCCAGATCTCCTTCGACAGGATGTGGATGAAGCCGACCTCGTCGTAGACCGCGCGCTGGTTGAAGGGGTCCGGGCCGAGGAAGCCGTCGATGTTGCCGGCGCGCAGGTTGGCCACCATCTCCGGTGGCGGCACGACGCGGATCTGCACATCGGTGTCCGGGTTCAGGCCGCTCTCGGCGAGGTAGTAGCGCAGCAGGAAGTTGTGCATCGAGAACTCGAACGGCACCGCGAACTTGAAGCCCTTCCAGTTCTTCGGGTCGCGGTTGTCCTTGTGCTTCAGTGCCAGCGTGATCGCCTGGCCATTGACGTTCTGGATGGTGGCCACGCGCATCGGCTGGGCCACCGAGCCGATGCCCATCGAGATCGCCAGCGGCATTGGCGACAGGAAGTGCGAGGCGTCGTGCTCCTTGTTGAGCATCTTGTCGCGGATCAACGCCCAGCCGGCGGTCTTGTTGAGCTGGACGTTCAGCCCCTGCTGCTTGTAGAAGCCCAGCGGGCTCGCCATGATCAGCGGCGTGGCGCAGGTGATCGCGATGAAGCCGAGCTTCAGGTCGGTCTTCTCCAGCGAACCCTTGTCCTGCGCCATGGCTTCGAGCGCGCCCATCGGCAGCAGCGAGGCAATCGCCGCGCGCGCGGTGCCGGCGCCGACGGCCTGCAGGAAGCGGCGGCGCAGCGGTTCGGACGGGAAGAGCGCCTTGACCAGCGTCGCCTCGATGAAGTCGCGCGAGTAGGACTCGGCAGACAGCGCCTGCGTCTCGGCCTGGTGATCGGCGGTGCTGTGGTCGCGACCGCAGCTGCACTTCATCATCAGCGGCCGGTCTGCGTTGTAGGGGTCGAAGCTGTTGGCGGTCGATCGATCGTCGTTGCGGCTCATGCGGTTACTCCAGGAAGTATGGGAGTAGCGTATGCATCGAGCACGCGTCTCGCCATCGCACGAGTGGGGAAAACCGCGTAGGGCTGGCACTACAAACGGCAGGGCACCCCCTGGGTCTCGCGCTGGCGCCGCTGCTGTTCGCAGAATCCGCAGTGCTGCACCTGCGGCCGACCGGCAAGCCGATGGCGTTCGATCGGCGCGTCGCACGAAGCGCACAGGCCGTAGCTGCCGGCCTCCAGCCGGGCCTGGGCAGCTCGCACTTCGCTCAGGACCAACTGGTCCGGACGCGCGCCGGGCACTGCGGTTGTAGCTTCCGTGTTGTCGTTGCCGGACACCGGCGACTCGCGCAGCAGCCGATCCATCGTCTGCGACATGTCGACCAGTCGCCGTTCGAGGTCGTCCAGGCGGTGCCTGAGCATGCTGTTCATCGGCTCTGCCATCGCAGGTCCGTGGCCGTGGCTCGGCATGGCGTGTCGAGCAGTCAAGGGAGTCGGTGTCGTCTGCATGGCAGTCCTCCGGGGTTCAGCCCTGCGGGGGCGCCGGACGCGACACGATGTTGTCAGCACACGGGTGGTCGAGCTTGCGCTCGATCAAACAATCGACGTGGAACCGGATGACGCCCCATCGGGCGTTGCCGCGCCGCATGGCGCGGCGCGCTCACTCGTGCAGCAGTTCCTGCTTCACCGCGTACAACGCCAGTTCGACGTCGTTGCGCGCGCCGGTCTTGTCGAGGATGCGGGCGCGGTAGGTGCTGACGGTGTTCGACGAGAGGATCAGCTGCTCGGCGATCTCGCCGACGCTGCGACCGATGGCGAGCAGACGGAACACCTGGTACTCGCGGTGCGACAGCCGCTCATGCAGCGGCTCGTCGGCGGAGCGCGTCGCACCGACCCCGGCCCCGAGTGCTGTCGCCATGTGCTCGGCCACCGTTGGCGTGATGAACAGCCCACCCGCCGCGACCTTGCGGATCGCGGCGGACATCTGCTCCGAGTCGGCACTCTTGTTCAGATAGCCTGCCGCGCCCAGCTTCAGGCTGCGCACCGCGTACTGCTTGTCGGGGTAGGTGCTGAGCATCAGCACCGGCAGCTTCGGGAACTCCGTCTTCAACTGGCGCAGCACGTCGAGTCCGTCGCGTTGCGGCATCGCGATGTCCATCAGCACCACCTTGATGTCCAACGCGTCGGCCGTGCTGGCCTCGCGCACCTTGCGGATCGCGTCCGGGCCGTTGTCGGCCTCGCCGGCCACGACGATGTCGCCGGTGTCGGCCAGCATCTGCTTGATGCCCTGGCGCACGATCAGGTGGTCGTCGCAGATCAGCACGCGGATCATGGCGAGGCCTCGCGGGATGGCAGCGGTATCGGCATGGTGAGCCGCACGCAGGTGCCGTGGCGCGGCACGCTGTCGATCTCCAGCGTGCCCCCGAAATGGCCGGCCCGCTCGCGCATGCCCATCACGCCGTAGCTGCGCGGGTGGTTCAATGCCGACGGCTCGGCGCCGACGCCGTCGTCGCGGACCTCGACATGCAAGGTCGCTTGCGGCGGGCCGTCGACATACAGGCGGATGCGTACGGAATTCGCCTTTGCATGCCGGGCGACATTGCTCAGCATTTCCTGGAAGATGCGGAACACCGCGATCGCCCAGCGGTCCCCTCCCGGGCCGCTCGGTGGGTCGGTGTGTGCGGCGACATGCATCTGCAGGTCGGCGCGCAGCTCGGTGGTCTCGATGAACTCCTGCGCCTGCCATTCGAGAGCCGCCCACAAACCCTGATGGTCGAGGATGCTCGGGCGAAGGTCGGTGATGATGCGGCCCAGGTTGTCTACAGCGGTGTCGATCGTGCGGCCCATGCCAAGACACTTGCCTCTGAGCTCGGGGCGGTCCTGCACCCGCTTCTCGACCCAGCCGACGTCCATCTTCAATGCGACCAGCAGTGAGCCCAATTCGTCGTGGATCTCGCGGGCGATGCGGGTGCGCTCTTCCTCGCGCACCGACTCCGAATACGCCGACAGCTCGCGCAGTGCGCCCAGCGCCTGCGTCAACTCGGCGGTGCGCTCTGCGACCCGGCGTTCGAGTTGCTCGTGAGATTGCTGCAGCAGCGACTCGCTGCGCTTGCGCTCGGTGATGTCGCGCATGGTGACGACCGCCCCCTGCACCACGCCGCCGTCAAGGATCGGGTGCGATGAGTACTCGGCCGAGAACGCGCTGCCATCGGCTCGCCACAGCACCTCGTTGTCAATGCGACAGGGCAAGCCACGGCGGAAGGCGTTGAAGATCGGGCAGTCGGCCTCCGGGTAGGGTACCCCGTCGGCATGGGTATGGTGGATCAGCTCGTGCATGTTGCGGCCGAGCACCGCATCGGTGGCGTAGCCCAGCATCTCGGCCGCTGCGCTGTTGACGAAATTGCAGCAACCGAACATGTCGACGCCGAAGATGCCTTCGCCGGTCGACTCGAGCAGCAACTGAAGTTGCTCGGTCCAGGCCCCGCCCTCGGTCGGTACGATCGGAGCAGACGACGGGGCAGGACGCAGGATGAGGGAGGGCATGGAGATGCACGGTTCTGGTGCGAAACCCGGGGTTCTGCAAACGACGTGCCACCTGCTGCCGGGCCACTGTGAACCGGACATCGGAAAGAATCTCGGCTGGGCTTCGACCCAGCCGATTCATCCTTGCGAAGAAATCCACCGCCATGCCACCGAGCCCGCTTCGCTCGCTGCTCGCAGCCCTTGGCCTTGCGCCGAAGCCTTCGGTGACTCGACCCGACGCTGCCCCGGCGCAGGCCCCTGGCGACGCGCCCTCGCTCAGCCTCAGCGCAGCCGAATGGCAGCAGCGTCTGAGCCCGGCGCAGTTCCACGTGCTGCGTGAAGAAGGTACCGAGCGGCCTCATTCCAGCGCGCTGAACCGGGAAAAGCGTGCTGGCGTCTACGCCTGCGCCGGCTGCGGCACGGCACTGTTCAGCTCGGAGATGAAGTTCGACAGCGGTACCGGCTGGCCCAGTTTCTTCACCACCCTGCCCAGCGTGTTCGCGACAACGACTGACTACCAGCTGATCTTCCCTCGCACCGAGTACCACTGCGCCTGCTGCGGTGGCCACCACGGCCATGTGTTCAACGATGGCCCGGCGCCCACGGGCCAGCGCTACTGCAACAACGGCGTCGCGCTGACGTTTCACCCCGCGGACTGAGCTCAGGGCGGGCACCCGACAATCGGGCATTCCATCGAAAGCCCGCATGCCCAAACCCACGACCATTCCGCAGTCTCGCGTCCACCGCGACCTGACCGACGCCGAGTTCGCCGAGCTCGACGATCTGCTGACGAAGACACCCGAGCCGCTGGAGCCGGTCGATGTGGTGATGCTTGATGGCTTCCTGTGCGGCGTGCTGGTGCAGCCAGTGCTGCTGGAGACTGCGACCTGGCTGCCGCACGTCTTCGACTTCGATGGCACGCCGCTGCCGGAGGATGTCGATGCCGCATGGCTGGAACGGACTACCGCGCTGATCCTGCGCCGCCACGCCGCGCTGACCCGGGCGATCGCCGAAGACGGCTGGTTCGACCCGCTGGTGCTCGAAGCCGACGACGATCAGTCGCCGCCGCACGTGGCCGACGGCGAGTCCGACCCCCTGGCCGGCCTGCATCCGGTGTCGCAGTCGCTGATGCCCTGGGTCGCCGGTTTTCAGCACGCCACGCAGTGCTTCCCGGACCTCTCCGAACTGAGCGACGACGCGGTGCTGTCGGCATTGGCGCGGCTCTACCGCCACCTGCCAGCCGAGAGCGACGAGGAGCGCGAGGTGGTCGCCACGCTGGATCGGGAGCAGCCACTGACCACGCTGGATGATGCGATCGAGGACCTGGTGATCGCGGTGGCCGACCTGTCCGACCTGACCCGCAAGGCGCGCTTCAAGGTTGAGACCGTCAAGCGCGACGCGCCCAAGGCTGGTCGCAACGATCCCTGCCCCTGCGGCAGCGGCAAGAAGTTCAAGGCCTGTCACGGCAAAACCTGATCAGATGCGCCTGCAGCTGCTGTCCGACCTGCACCTGGAAACCGAGGTCTTCGAGCCGCAGCCAGCGCCGGGCGCCGAGCTGCTGGTGCTGGCTGGCGACGTGGACAGCACCTGGCGTGAACTCGACCGATTTGGCAGTTGGCCGGTACCGGTGATCTTCGTCCCCGGCAACCACGAATTCGACCAGCGCGAGCTTGACGATGCAACGCCCGCGCTGAGGGCACGCTGTGAATCGCTGGGCATCACGATGCTGGAGAGGCAGTGCTGCATCCGCACCGATGTGCAGGGCCGGCGAATCCGTTTCGTCGCTACCACCCGCTGGAGTGATTTCGAGCTGTTCGGCAGCGCCCAGCAGGCGCGCGCGATGCGCGCGGCCACCTACTTCGTCGACGTGATGCGATCGACACACCACGGCGCACCTTTCGATGCTGCTGCGGTACGCGCCCTGGCGCTGGCCTGTCGCGACTGGCTTGCTGTGGAATTGGTGCGCACACCGGCGTCGCCCGACGAGGCCTGGGACGCGACGGTCGTCATCACCCACTACGCGCCCAGCGTGCGCAGCGCCGACCCGCGCTACGGCAAGCAGCCTGGCACCGCCAGCTTCTGCAACGCCGACGATGAGCTGCTGCCACACGCCGATCTGTGGATCCACGGCCACCTGCACAGCCGCCACGACTACCGTATCGCGCATCCGAGTGGCCCGAACGGCAAGAGCGAGACGCGCGTGATCTGCAACGCCCGCGGCCACAGCCGCAAGGGTGAGGCCGATCACTACAACGGGCTGCTCACCGTCGAGGTGTGAGTCGCGACTAGCCGCCTCAGTCGGCGCCGCTCAGCCCGTCGAAGCAGGTCGACAGCAGCAACTCAATGATTCGTTCGTCCGAATGCTGGCCGGACAGCTTCAGCAGGCCCAGCACCGGGTCGCAGGCCCGCGCGAACAGCGTGTAGAGCACCACCTCCGGCGGCAGCTGCCGGTTCAGCTGACCCGCACTCTGCGCCGCCACGATCCAGGCGCCCAGCTTGTCGCTGACGACCATCAGCCGCTGCAGGTAGCCGGCGTCGTTCGCAAGCGCTGCGCGCAGCGCCGAGTTCTGCGAAGGCAGCGATGGCATCTCGCCGGCCATCTGCACCTGCATCGACCAGCGGGCCACGGCCCGCAGGTGGTCGACCGCGCGGGCTGTCGGGTGCGAGTCCAGCGTCGCGATGAAGGCCAGCGCGCGGTCGAGCAGCCGCACCATGGCGGCGGCGGCCAGTGCCTCCTTCGATGCAAAGTGCTTGTACAGGCTCGCCTTGGCGATGCCGACATCGGCTGCGACCTCGTCGACGGTCATCAGGTCGTAGCCTTTTTCGGCCAGCAGGCGGTTCACCGAGGCAACGATCGCGTCTTCGCGCGCGCGGAGCATCTGCTCCTTGAACGGGGTGCGGGGCATCCGCAAAGTGTAGGGGCCGCTCTTTGACAGGCGTCTTCCTGCGATCGAAAGACAGCAAGACCCCCGGGTCCGATCCGGTCGGCGCTGGTTCTACGATCGACACTCCCGGTTCGCCGCATTCCCATGTATCTGCCATCCCACTTCGAAGAATCCCGTGTCGAGGTGTTGCATCAGCTGATGCGCACTCACCCGCTGGGCCTGCTGATCACTCAGTCGAGACCCCACGCTGACGGCGCGCCTGCACCCGTCGAGGCCAACGCGCTGCCGTTCCACCTCGACGAGGGGCGCGGTCCGCACGGCACGCTGGTCGCGCATGTGGCGCGGGCCAACCCGGTGTGGCGTGAGGCGCGCACCGATGCCGAGGTGCTGGTGGTGTTCCAGGGCCCGCAGGCCTACATCTCTCCGGCTTGGTATGCGACCAAGCGGGAGACCGGCAAGGTGGTGCCGACCTGGAATTACGTGCTGGTCGAGGCGCGTGGCCGATTGGTCGTTCGCGATGACGCCACCTGGGTGCATGCACTGGTGTCGACCTTGACCGACCTGCACGAGGCGGCTCGCCCTGTGCCGTGGAAGGTCAGCGATGCGCCAGCCGATTACATTGCAACGACCCAGCGCGCCATCGTTGGCATCGAGGTCGAGCTGAGCGCGCTGAAAGGCAAGTGGAAGGTCAGCCAGAACCGCTCGGCGGCCGACCGCGCTGGTGTCGTTCAAGGCCTGACGGCCATCGGCCGTGAAGACGCCGCGACACTGATCGATACGCATGGGCCCCATGGGTCCACTCCAACGTCCTGAACTTCCTGATGAAGAAATCCGTAATCCTGTTGTTGGCCTGGCTGATCACTGCCGCGGCCCATGCCGCGCCGCCGTTCGAGGACACGCTGGCCCAGCGGCTGCAGGCCTGCACCGCATGCCACGGTGCGCAAGGCCGCGCCACGATCGGCGGTTACCAGCCACGGCTGGCGGGCAAGCCGGCTGGCTACCTGTATCACCAACTGCTGAATTTCCGCGATGGCCGACGCGACTACGGGCCGATGACTTCGCTGGTCGACCCGCTCAGTGATGCCTACCTGCAGGAGATCGCCGCCCACTTCGCAGCGCTCGAGGTGCCGTACCCCGCACCGCAACCGTCCACCGTGGCGCCCGCCACCCTGCAGCGTGGCGAACAAATCGTGCGACAAGGCGACGCCGTCCGTGGCGTGCCGGCCTGCAACCAGTGCCATGGCGACACGATGATGGGCGTGGCCCCGGCCATCCCCGGCCTGCTCGGCCTGCCGCGTGATTACGTCAACGCGCAGCTTGGCGCCTGGCGCAGCGGCAAGCGTCGCGCGCAGGCACCCGACTGCATGGCGCATGTCGCGCAGCAGCTCAGCCTGGCCGACATCGATGCGGTCTCGCACTGGCTCGCGGCGCAGCCGGTGCCAGCCGGCGGCAAGCCGCTGACGGCCTTGCCTGACGGCCACAAGCTGCCTGCGGCCTGCGGCGGGGTCAGCGCCGAAGCGGCAACCGCGGCGGGCGCCGTCCGATGAGCCGCAGTCGGATCGGGTTGTGGGCCCTGGCAAGCGCTGCCGTCATGGGTGCGTTGGCAGCCGGGGTCGTCGCGCTGAACCTGCGCGGGGAGGGCGACCTGAGCGCCGAGATCGCCGCGGCACAGCCACCCAGCCAGCCCCCCAGTACTGAACTGGTGGCGCGTGGTGCGTACCTCGCTCGGACCGGCAACTGCATGGCCTGCCACACCTCGCGTGGTGGCGAGCCGTATGCCGGCGGGCGCGGTATCGACACGCCGTTCGGCACCGTCTACAGCAGCAACCTGACGCCCGACGAGCAGACCGGCCTGGGGCGCTGGTCGGCGCCGGCCTTCTGGCGCGCGATGCACCACGGGCGCTCGGCCGATGGCCGGCTGCTGGTGCCGGCCTTCCCGTACACCAGCACCACGCAGGTCAGCCGTGCCGACTCGGATGCGATCTACGCTTACCTGCGCAGCCTGCCGCCGGTGGTGCAGCCCGCCCGGCCGCACGACCTGAGTTTTCCGTTCAACACCCAGGCCGCGCTCGCCGTCTGGCGTGCGCTGTATTTCCGGCCCGGCGAGTTCCAGCCCGACACATCCCGTTCAGCCGAATGGAACCGCGGTGCCTACCTGGTGCAGGGCCTGGGCCACTGCAACGCCTGCCATGCGCACCGCAATGCGCTGGGCGGCACGACCGGCCCGCTGGACCTCGGCGGTGGCCTGATCCCGGTGCAGAACTGGTATGCGCCGTCGCTCACCGACGCGCGCGAAGCCGGTGTGGCCGACTGGGCCGAAGCAGAGATCGTGGCGCTATTGAAGACCGGCGTGGTCGATCGCCATGGCGCGCTGGCCGTGGCCTCGGGCCCGATGGGCGAGGTGGTGCTGCGCAGCACGCAGCACCTGAGCGACGCCGACCTGGGCGCGATGGCCGTCTACCTGAAAACGCTGGGAGAGGGCGCAGTGGCCGTGCCAGCGCCGGCAGAGCCGGCCTCGGCTGTAGCGAAAGACGCCCACGGTGCGACGCTGTATGCCGACCACTGCGCCAGCTGCCACGGCGAGCGCGGGGAGGGCGTCGCTGGCGCCTACCCGCCGCTGGCTGGCAACCGCGCGGTGACGATGGCAGTGCCAGCGAACCTGGTGCGCATCGTCCTCGAAGGCGGCTTTGCGCCAGCCACCACCGGCAACCCGCGGCCCTACGGCATGCCGCCGTTCGCGCAGACCTTCAGCAACGACGATGTGGCCGCACTGCTGACCCACCTGCGCCGCAGCTGGGGCAACCGCGCGGACGCGGTGACGCCGTTGGACGTCCTTCGGTATCGGGACGGTGGCATGCGCTGAGGGCGCGCTGCACCGGTTCGATCAGCGCCAGGCAGAAGCGGCGTTGATGCGCTGTGGCACCCACGCCGCCATGGAAGCCGTCGACATGGGCGCGTGCCCGATGGTGGTGTTCAACGGGTTGAGGTTGTTGCAGGGGAGGTAGCTCGCCGTGTTGTGCGGTGTAGGGTTGCCAAGCAGCGGTTGCGTTCAATGGCCTGAGGACTTCGTAAGTCCGGGCCCGGCCATTTCAGTCTTTCGCGGGCAGAGGTCTTCAGTGCTCAATCTGCGCGAGAGCGGTGCGGTGGGGTGCCGTGTTGCGTTCATGTCCCCCGGGCCGGTTGTCGACTCAAGCGCTTCTCGCGAGTCCATCCGGCCCTCCTCCTTTACTTCACTCCACACGGCACCCCACCACACCGCTCCGAGAGCCACTGTTGCGGTTGAAGCCCGTTGAACACAACCGTGGCTGTCT
>JAIXYO010000069.1 GCA_027490215.1 Rubrivivax sp. | reverse complement strand
CGGTCACACCGAGGCCGTTGAAGCCACAAGGCTGACGCTCACGGGTCTCGTCTCCGAGTAGATCTTGTCAATCTGATTGACAGTGTTCTGCGCCGCTTTGTCCTGCAGCCAAGGCTCGCGGTTCAGTTGCGGCCGGGTCTTGTTGGATCTGTAGTTCGTACCTTTCGTTGATACGGTAGATCTTCCGGTTTCCGCCGGAGGGCGTTGGCTCGTCGGCAACATCGAACAACTCGCTGGCCAAGAGCACGCCCTTGAGGTTTGGCTGGCCGAACCGCTTGCGCAAATCCTCAAGCTCAGCCGGTGCTTCGCGCTTGATCAGATGCCCGGCTGTGGACAGCAACGCCCAGCCATCAGAACGAGCTGTGCGCATCGCGATCTCGCCCAGCATCGCGACCAGGCGACTGCCCTGCAAGAAGGCCAACTCCATCTGTCGTTCGCCCTCGGGCGACGCCCAGAATGCAGCAAGCTGCTTCCTGCCAGTTTCAAGCGAACGCGCCCAGCCTTCGAGACGCTCCATCATGCGCACGGCCTCAGCTCGCTGCGCATCGAGGTATGTGAGCGCGCTTTCAGCGTCGCCGCCCACTGACGACTGCCACTGCGGCAGGAAATGGTGGATCAGATCGTTGCGCGCATCGACCAGGGCGCGCATCTCCTGGTCGTGTCGGTCCACGAACTCTGCATCCGCGCCGACCGAGAAACGAAATCCGAACCAGACCTCGTCGATCTCGTCGGGCGATTCGTGTTCGGCTGGGGGTTGTAGAAGGTTGTTTACCAGCTTGCCCGCCAGTTCGCCCAGCGTGTTCTTGTGGACGGCCGCTACCTGCTTCTCGACCCGTGCAGACAACTGGCTCGCCGGGCCGATCACTGCCGAGTGCGCGTTCAGGAACTTCAGCAGGTGCTCAACCTGCTGAAAGATCACGACGTTTCGGCCGATGCGCCGCAGCACCTCGTCCGTTTCTGGTGTCCTGACATGCGCTCGGGGCGCAGCTTCTTCGCTCACGTTTCTTCTCTCCCTGACCATGCCTCGCAGCCTGGCCGCAGCGTCAGGGCCCTGAGTTGTCAATCTGATTGACAACTCGGCCGCTGATCTGCGGTGCGCCCATGCTGGATTCTCGGGCGAATCCAGCGGCGGAAGAGCCTTGGTCCGAGCCAATACTGAATGCGTAGGTGAGTGCAGAGATAGGCGCGGTGGCGCCGGTGTCTGACACGCACGGCATGTCAGGAGGCTCGGGTATGGCACCCTCGTCACGTGATCGACTGAGCGTCGATTTGCACGGTCTCAAGGCCGCGCTCTTCGAGCGTGCTCAGGCCCTCGGCGTCTCGCCCTCCGGCCTGGTCCGCACAACGCTCGCTGAAGCGCTGGGGCGGTCGGACCCGGCCGATATCGATCGATCGATGCCGAGCCTGAAGTCAGGCACTGGCGACCGCGTCCGGCTCTGCCTGCGCATGAGTCGCGAGCAGGCGAGTGCGACGCTGGAAGGCGCGCGCCGTGCTGGTCTGAACCCAGGCGACTACATCGGCGGCTTGGTGGCCGGCGTGCCCGTGCTGTTGGGCGCAGGCAGCCGAGCCGATCACCTCGCCGCGCTGATCGCAGCCAGCGCAGAGCTGTCGACATTCAGCCGCAACCTCCACCACCTGACCAAGCTGCTGCGCCAAGGTGAGTTCCGCCCGGCCCAGGAGTACCGGCCGATGCTGGACGCCCTTGGCGCTGACGTGCGAAGCCACCTGGCCCTGGTCGCAGGCGCGCTGGCCGACCTGCGCCCGCGTGGCAGCACCGCCGCCGCCGGCCGATCTGCGAACGATTGACCTTCAGGAGCGTGTCATGTCTCAAGCACCGAATATCGACGGCGTTCTGATCACCTGGGGCGACCGGCTCTTCTACCCAGGCAACCGCGTCGTCAAGGTGAAGCCGCAGCCGAAGCTGAAAGCCGGTGCGGCAAGCCAACGTGCCGCTGCCATCCGCCAGCGCATCGAGGCGACCGTGGTCCGTCGTGCACCTCAGGTGATGGTCAAGGTGACCGGCGGCGGGCGCGGCATGAAGGCCATCGCTGCCCACTTCCGCTACATCAGCAAGAACGGCCGGCTCGACATCGAGGACGAGCGTGGAGAGACCATGCGAGGCAAGGAAACCCTGCACGACCTGGCCGATGACTGGCGCTTCGGCGGCACGTTGATCGACGACGTCGCTGAACCCGGCCAGCGGCGCGAGGCCTTCAACATCATGCTGTCGATGCCGCGTGGCACCGACCCGCTGACCGTGCAGCGCGCGGCGCGCGAGTTCGCGCAGATCGAGCTGGCTGACCACAAGTACGTGATGGTGCTGCACGACCACCAGGCCAACCCGCATGTGCACATCAGCGTACGGGCGGAGTCGAAGCACGGCAAGCGTCTGAACCCGCGCAAGGCCGATCTGCACCGGTGGCGCGAGACCTTTGCCGAGAAGCTTCGTGGGCACGGCGTCGAGGCCGAGGCCACACGGCAAGCAACGCGCGGGCGCAGCCGAAACTTCGACCCCTTGTGGCGCCTGAAGGCGCGCGAGGATGGTCGCCTTCGCACCAGTCGCGCTGCCGCCAAGAGCGGCGCACAGGCCCAGGCTACCCGAGCAGAAGCCGTCGAAGCCTGGATGCACGTGGGCCGTGCGCTGGCCATGTCGGGCGACGCGGCCGATCGTGACCTGGCTCGTTCGATTGCAGCGTTTGTTCAGGAGATGGCACCGACTAGCCCAACCGCGGCACCAAGAACGTATAGCCAACATACGCTGGCACCGAGGCCAGTCGACATCGAGCCGCACCGCTGACGGCCACGAATAGAACCTTCGAGCCGTCAGGCGTTCAAGTTGGTCAAGGCTGACTCGTGGGTGGTCATTCGTGGGGGCTTCTCAGACCAGTTCAGCTTGGCGAGCGTACAAGCCGTCGAAGACGGATTCCAGCCCGGGATGAACACCGCGCAGCCCGTCTACCACCCGGGCGGCCCACTCGAAGTACGTCTGCTTGCGTTCCGCCGACCAGTCCGCCGGCGGCGAGGCCAGGATGTCCCGGACATTGCTGATCTTGTCGGCCAACTTGACGAGCTTGGCCTCGGTCGAAATGTGCGGCGCGTGCTCGACCTGCCGCTGCTTGCGCACCTGCTTCTCAAGGGACTTGTCGTCGGTGACCTCCAGAACCACCGCTGCCACCTTTGGCCCAAACAGCGCCCGAATCTCGTCGGCTGTCGTCTCTGTGTCCTCTATGGTGTCGTGCAGGACCGCAGCGCAAAGCACCGTCGCGTCATCAACGCCGCCTTCGTTGGCCAGCACGTTGGCCAGCGCGATCGGGTGGTTGATGTACGGCGACGCGTCGGCGTCCTTGCGTCGCTGGTTGCGGTGCTTGTCGGCGGCGAAGGCGACTGCCTTCACGAATGTGCCCAGTTGGCTTCCAGTGTTTTCCATGTGCTATTCCCCTGTTGCGATCTTTGGCGCCACGGTGGCGGACCCTTCTACCAGCGCGACCACGGCATCCTCCTTGCCGGTCGTGATCAAAGCCCACAGTGCCCAGCACTTGGCCAGCGCGTCGCCTGAGGCGTCTTCCAGTTGCTTGATCAGTTCCAGTTCCACTTCGGCGCGCTGCTTGGCCTTGCGACCGCCGTACTCCGCGACGAGGTGGTCACCCGCCACGTTCATCGCCTTGATCAGTGCGTCTTCGTCCGTCCGGATGCCCTGCCAAAAGAATCGGTTGGTCATCGCCTCGCGCGGAAACTCCGCGATGCCCTTGAGCAGCGCGAACGCTTGGCCCCACGGCGACGACCACTCAGACTTCTGTGATGGATTGAAGGCCACCGGCGAGTACGCGACCTTGGGAATCAGCTTGTCAGCCTTGGTCTTGTCGAGCCTGGCCTTGAGCTCATCCAGGATGTTGCCGACGGCGTTGTCCGGGATCTTTCCACCGGGGTGATAGGCCTCGTACATGCGCTGTGCATCGTTGCGGATGCGCTCTCGCTGCGACGCGAGGATGGCCTGGACATCATCACCCATGGTATCCCCGAGAAGCTTCTTCGCGTCCTCGTTGGCTGCAGTCAGCGCTGCCTCGAACAGGGGGATGGCCTGCTTGGGCATCCAGCGCACTCCATCAGCCAGAGCGAACGAATAGCGAGGCAATAGCTCCCCCGACACCCTGCGCAGCCTGTCGATCTTCTTGAGCGTGGCCTCGTCGAATGGCGCAACCTTGATGGACGTTTGTGCCCTGACCATCCCGGTCTGACGAAAGCTGTCTACGCCGAACCACTCCGGCTTCACGGGCGCCTCCAAGGGCGGAATCCGGGTCGACTTGTCCACGGACACGAGCGCGCCGAGCTCGAAGACCCGCGCTACGTATTCCGAGAGGGGGTCGAGTTTGGGGACGCCGATGGCTTCGGTCGGCGACGCGACCGGATCATCGTTCTGGTCCACGAGAACGACCTCGCCAGACTCTGGATCGACCATGGCCCGCACGGGTGGCTCGGTGGCCAAGTCGTAGGCGAGACAACGCCGCCGGTAGTCTTCCCACATGCGAGCGGCCTCGATGTCGCCTTCTGGCAGCACCAGGTCTGGCATCGACGTCGCAATGTCGGGGCGCAACGGCCCCGCAATGCCCCAGAGGTAGTCGAACCACTTCCGGCAGGCCTCGAAGGTGGCCGCTGTGACGATCGACGCAAGATTCGCTTGCGAAGGTGACGCCGGAGCGAAGCCCATGTTCTCGGTCGGCCCGACCGAAACCGCCGCATCACCATCCGCGCCACAGAGGCACAGCAGGTTTGACGAGCGGTCAAGCAGCGACGCCTCAGGGAACACCTTGAACGCGGCCCGGTCGCCATGACGCTCTACCAACCTGAGCAGGTCGTGAAGATCCGCCTCCGTTGTCCGGCACGTTGGGTGGATGCTGATGACCAGTCGCAGCTTGGTCTCGGTGCTGTCTGCGAGGTACCCCTCCATCCAGTTCACCGCTTTCGCGTCGATCGCGGACACGACGCCAAACACGGCAAGGGCGGCCCGTGCAGCCTGTTCAAAAGGCAGCGCCGTCTCGTAGCTCCCGACCCCTGAGCTCACACGGGGCTCGGGCCATACGAACGGCATCTGCGGGACGATGGGCTTGCTCACGACGCTTCCTTTGGCGGATGAGTCACGCCGCGATTGAGACCCTTGGTCGCCTTGGCTCACGCAAGACACTAATCACGATGCAGCGGACATAAATACTAAAAAGACGTGTTGGACACATTCTAGAGCGGCTTATATACTTCCTGCAATAGCTCCCATAAGCCTTCGTTTAACCGAATGAGCATTCTCGGATGTCGAAAGATCAGCTTGCCGACCTGACCCAGCCGCAACGCGACCGCCTCGCGTTCGTCGAGCTGCGCGTGCGCTTCATTGGGGAGATCCGCCGCCAAGACCTGGTGTCGCGCTTTGGCATCCAGTCCGCCGCCGCCACCAGGGACTTGGCGCTGTACAAAGACTTGGCCCCCGGCAACATCGACTACGACTCCAAGGGCAAGTCCTACATCTTGGGTCCGGACTTCCACCCGGTCTTCGACTTTCCACCCGAGCGTGTGTTGTCCTGGCTGACTCAAGGCTTTGGCGACGGCGAGCCGATGCGGCTCAAGGCGTGGGTGGCCAGTGAGAGCCCGTCACGGCTCACGCAGCCGGACCTTGATGTTCTAGCGAACGTAACCCGGGCGATCCATCTGGGGTGCCCCCTGGGCATCGAATACCACTCGATCTCCAGCGGTCAGTCGGATCGAGAGGTCGTCCCGTTTGCGCTTATCGACAACGGTCTGCGCTGGCATGTCCGCGCTTTTGATCGCAAGTCGCAGGAGTTCCGAGACTTCGTGATCACCCGCATCAGACGGCCAGTCGTGCTCAAAGGGATGCCCGTCGCGCCCGACGAGGTCAGCGATCAGGACATTCAGTGGACCCGAATACTGGAGTTGGACTTGGTCCCCCATCCCGGCCAGCCGCATCCCGAAATTTCCGAGATGGACTACAGCATGGAGCGCGGCGTCTTGAAGATGAAGCTGCGTGCCGCGATGGCCGGCTACATCCTGCGCAAGTGGAGCGTGGACTGCTCCCCGACCCACAAATTGAACGGCCCTGAGCACAGGCTCTGGCTCAGAAATCACTTGGCGTTGTACGGCGTGCGCAGCGCCGTGCTGGCTCCCGGCTACGAAAGCCCGGAGCCCGTCGAGCCCGAACAAGATTGCGATTGAAATGACCCGTCTACCAAACATCAATGTAGGGCACGGCGCGGCACGTCTAGGCCGCCCATCTCCAATGTCCAGCTTGCTCGGGGGTTGCCGATGAGCGGGCGCTGGAAGACGATTTCGCCCTCCCAGTTTCCGTGGGAGCAGGATGCGCTCGACTTCGTGCAGCGCGTACTGCCGAACCGCGAGCCGTTCCGGGCCTACAGCAACTTCGAGTTTGTCGCGGAAGACGGGAGCATCAACGAAGTCGACTTGCTGATCATTTCGCGCTACAGCATCTTCCTCGTCGAGATCAAGAGCCGGCCTGGCGAGGTCAGCGGCGATTCGCACACGTGGATCTGGCGGGACGGTGCTCGGGAGTACTTCGACGACAACCCCTTGCTGCTCACGAACCGCAAGGCAAAGAAGCTGGCGTCGCTGCTGCGAAAGCAGCTGACTGTTCAGAAGCGTCGCACACCATACATCCAATCCCTGGTCTTCCTGTCCGACCCTGCGCAACGGTGCAAGCTCTCTGGCCCTGCTCGCGAAAATGTCCAACTCCGGGCCGACATCGCCAACAAGCTGTTCGACGAAACGGCCCCGGTGGCCAGCGCACAGCCCATAGACCGCGATCTGGCGACATCACTCAATCGGGCGCTGGAAACCATTGGCATCCGTCCGCCGCAGCAGAGTCGGCGCGTTGGCGACTACCAGCTCGAACAGGTCCTTGCCGAGACAGACTTCCACCAAGACTGGCTCGCCAAGCACGTATCGCTGACCAACCTGCGCCGACGTGTCCGTCTCTACACCGCCAAGCGGACGCTCAATGCCGCACAGCGTTCCATGCTCGCCGACGCAGCACGGCGAGAGTTTCAGTTGCTCGAAGGCATCCGCCATCCGGGCATCCTGCGCGCTTCAGATTTCATCGACAGCGAGCACGGGCCCGCCCTGATCTTTGAGTACGACGAAGGACTACAGCGACTCGACCACTTCATCCGGGCGCAAGGGGAACACCTCGATCTCTGGCAGCGGTTGAAGTTGGTTCGCGCCATTGCTGAAGCACTGGATGCCGCACACCGCTACCGCCTGTACCACCGGGGCCTGTCGCCGCAGACCATCATGGTCAGGACGGTTGGCACCAATTCGTTCGATGTCACCATCTTCGACTGGCAGATCGCCACGCGCCAGTTGCAAGAAGCCGAAGGCGAGACGACCGGAACGCTGCACGTCGAGATGCTCTCGGACCGTGTGGCTCAGGAGATATACCTCGCCCCCGAAGCGCGCAACGCGCCCCGGCCCGACTCCATCAAGCTGGACCTCTTTTCTCTCGGAGCCATCTCGTACTTCGTACTCGCGGGTGAGCCTCCCGCCATCAGCGGCGACGAGCTGGTCACCAAGTGCGAACAAGGGCCCGGACTCACCTTGTCGGCCATGGTCAACGGCTGCCTGGCCGAGATTGAGGAACTCATCCAGTTCGCCACCTGGCCTTCGCCCGATGACCGGTTCAGCTCGACCAACGAATTCTTGGCCGCCCTCGACAAGGCAGAAGAAGCGCTCGAAGACGCGCTGACCGCACCGGCATCACCGCTGGCTTCGCCGCTGGAAGCCAACACCGGCAATGAGCTCAACGGCTTTGAAGTCATCCGCCGGCTCGGCAAAGGCGGCACCAGTCTGGCCCTTGAGGTACGCCGCAAGGGCGCAGGGCAGCCGCGCCAGGGTGTTTTCAAGATCGCCTTGGAGCCAGAGTACAACGAGCGACTCAAGCGCGAAGCTGAGACGCTGGTGCGGCTACAGCCGCACCAGAACATCGTTCAGTGCTTTGAACGCTTCGAAATCGCGGGGCTGGCGACCCTTTTCCTCTCCTCGGCAGGAGATGAATCACTGGGCGAACGCCTGCGCCAAGAGGGACGCCTGGGCTTGGACCTGCTGCAGCGGTTCGGTGAGGAGCTGATATCGGTTGTGGAGTACCTGGAGCGCGAGGGCGTACCGCACCGCGACATCAAGCCAGACAACATCGGCATCCGCCCAGGGACCGGCAAGCGACTCACCCTCACGCTGTTCGACTTCTCGCTGGCGGGCGTTCCTGCGACTGACCTGAACGCAGGCACGCGTGTCTACATGGACCCGTTCTTGCGCAAGCGCGGTATGTGGGATGGGTATGCCGAGCGTTACTCCTGCGCGCTGACCTTGCATGAAATGGCCACCGGCACTTTGCCCGAATGGGGCGATGGAAGCGCCGACCCGGCAACCCTGAAAACCGAGATCGGTCTGGACTCCGAGCGCTTTGATGCGTCGATTCGCAAGCAGGCACTCGACTTCTTTGCTCGGGCACTGGCCCGCGACCACCGCAAGCGCTTTGACAACGCCGAACAGATGCTGCGTCAGTGGCGCAAAGTGTTCGAAAACGTCTCGCGGCCCGTCACCTCGCACACGACGCAAACACCGCAAGGCGACCTGCCCTTCGGTGATGAGCCGACGTCCGTCGAAAGCGGCATCACGCCGAGCACGCCCATCGGGTCGCTGGAACTGGATTCTCGGCACCTTGAACTGCTCGATCGGATTGGCCACGAGGAATTGGCCACTGCGGGCGATCTGGCCGACTTGCCGCGCAATCGTCTCTACCGGCACCGTGGCATCGCCTTGGCCGTCGCGCGTGAACTGCACCAAATTGCTGACCGACTGCGGCAACAGTTCAGCGGCGGCGCGGCCAAGGACGAGCAGCCTGCAGACACCACCGTGGCAAAGCTGTCGGTGGATGCGGCAGCCGCCTTGCTCGTGCCCAAGAAAGGCGACGACGCACAACTCCAGGCTCTGGAGGCTTGGCTGGGCTTGAGCGCACAGGCAAACGCCTCACCACTGGCCGAGGACCTGTTGCAGTCGATGGCTGAGCGGATGTCGCGCCAGCCGGAAGTCACGCACCTGCGAGACGACGTGGCCCTTGTTTTGGCAGGGCTGGGCGGCATCGCCACGGTTGGCGAGATTGCCACCGCATTGTTGGCCCGGCGCGGCAGCGTGCAAACGGGCCCAGCCCGACACAGCGAGGCCGAAGCGCTGACGCGAGCGGTCATCACCGTCGAGCGCACCAAGCAAGCAGCCCGTTGGCAACTGGTGAAGCGCGACGCCAACGTTCGGCCGCTGATTGAAGCGCCGCAAGTCGACGATCTGGTGGTCGCCACACTCGCCAGCAGCGGCGCGACCGGGCTGTTCCCCTCCGCACCTGAGGTGCGTGCCAGTTACGCCGTGGTTCTGGGCGAAGCGGCCGACCGCCTGGCACAGCAAGACCCGCTGCCATCGTCACAACAGGTGGCCGACACCTTGGCGCGCGTTCCGCCACCTGCGGGGGATGCGGGCCTGAGCGCTGATCGCCTGATTCGCCTGGCAGCTGCATGCGCCCGGCAGGCAGCCCTGTCCTCGCGCCTTGAGTTCTATCCGGCCCAGTTGTCTGCAGCACGCGCCGTCAAGCTGGCCACCAACTCTCTGCTCGGTTTGCGTCAGTTCGACATGGAGACCATCCGGCGCCGGATTTTTGCCCGCTACCCAGAGGCGGCGCCTTTGCCCGGCCCCTCGGAGCTGGAGCAGCTGCTCAAGGACGCGGGCCTGGAAGTCAAGTGGGACGGGGCCAAGCGCGCCTTCGTCACGCTTTATTCGGCGGGCATCATTTCTGGCACCACACAGATCACGCGCTTTGGTACGACCAGCAACCGCCCGCGCTCGTCTACAGCGCCGGATGTACAGGCGGCACTGCAGATCGACGAGCGCATCAAGCACACCTTGACCAGCGGCAAGTTGCTCACGCTGTCCGTTGACCCCAAGGGCCTCGCGCTCGCGCAGCGAGAACTGTCGCAGCGCTTTGGACTGAAGGTCATCGACTTCGACGAGGTCGTGCTCACCCTGCTCGAGACGCAAGCCAAGGAATGGGACGTGGACTGGAACATCCTGCTGGCCGCCGATGCCGCGCCCGCAGGTTCGGTGGATGCACAGAACTTCGCGACCGTGCTCGGTGAAGTCTGGCCCAAGGTCGAGGCGCAACTTTTGCAGGACGACAAGCCGGGCTTGTTGGTGAATCTCGGGCTGGCTGCACGCTGGCAGCGGATGCCGCTGTTCGCCAAGCTGGCCGATGCCTGCATGTTTGGCAAACGCCCGCCGCTGGTCGCCTTGATTGCCAGCCCTCTGACGCCTGACAACCGCCCCGTGCTGGATGGCGAAGCCGTTCCGGTCACCATCAACACCACCGACTACGGTCGTATCCCCCGCGCTTGGCTCGAAAACGCCCACCGCACACACGGCAGTGCGGCCGCCACGCCCAGCACGAAGTCAAAACAACCATGATCAATCGCACCAAGCTGCTGGCGGACCTGAAGGTCCAAGTCCGAGACCTGGAGAGCGATCTGCGCGGTCGCTTTACCACCCATGTGGAGTACAAGAGCCGCCTCACGGCCGAGTGGCAGGCGGCACGCGACGCCGGGCGCACATCAGAGGCCGTGGAGACTTGGTCTGAAGCGCAGTTCACCCAGTCCGCCGTAGCCTGGGTCCTGGCCTGCGTGTTCGTCCGCTTCTGTGAAGACAACGCTCTGCTCGACGCGCCGCTGATCGCCGGCACGGACGCCCGGGGTCAATCTGCTGTAGCGAGACAGGAAGGCTTCTACCTCCAAAACCCGACTGCTTCAGACAACGACTACCTGCGCGACGTGTTCGCGGTCGCGAGCCGCCTACCTGGCCTGTCAGACGTCATGAAGGTCCAGCGCGTCTTGCTGACGGCCCCCGTCTCTGCGGACATGGGCAAGCAACTGGTGCGCTTCTTCCGGGCCACCAATGCCGACACTGGCGCGCTGGTTCACGACTTCGCTGATCCCGACTGGAATACCCGATTCTTGGGCGATCTGTACCAGGACCTGTCGGAGGCCGCGCGGGATCGGTACGCCCTACTACAGACACCAGAGTTCGTTGAATCCTTCATCCTGGACCGCACGCTGACGCTTGCGCTCGACATCTACACACTGGAAGAAGTCGACCTGATCGACCCGACCTGCGGGTCGGGGCACTTCTTGCTCGGCGCCTTTGAAAGATTGGCACCGCGCTGGCTACGCAAGCGGCCAGACAACGTCAATCTGGCTCTGCAAGAGGCGCTGGACCGCATCGCGGGCATCGACCTGAACCCCTACGCCGTGGTGATCGCCCGGTTCCGACTGCTGGTGGCCGCGCTCAAGATGGCCCAAGTGCACAAGCTGAGACTTGCGCCGGACTTCCATCTGCACATTGAAACTGGCGACAGCTTGTTGCACGGATTCGATCAGCGCGACTACGCGCGAGCCCAGGAATCGCTCGCATTGAACACACCGCAAGAGAATCTGGCGACGGCTGCTGACCATCTGTATCGGCACGCGTTTGCGGCGGAGGACTTGACCGCGACCAATCAGATCCTGGCGAGAAAGTACGCTGCGGTGGTTGGTAACCCACCTTACATCACGGTTAAGGATCAGGCTGTCTCAGCCCTCTACCGGCAACGCTTCCAGAGCTGCCATCGGACTTATGCCTTGGTGGCGCCTTTTTGCGAACGGTTCTGGGCTCTCGCTCGCAACTTGGACAACACTCAGCGAGCGGGATTTGTCGGGCTAATCGTGTCGGACTCGTTCAAAAAGCGAGAGTTTGGCAAGAAGCTGGTTGAGGGCTTCTTCCCAACAGTAGAGCTCTCGTATGTCATAGACACTTCGGGAGCTTACATACCCGGTCATGGGACTCCAACGGTAATCCTGCTTGGGCAGAATCGACCGCCCGTGAATCCATTTGTTCGCGCTGTCTTGGGCATCAATGGTGAACCATCGACACCAAGTGACCCTGGACAAGGGATAGTCTGGAACGCCATATTGACTCAGATCGATCGCAGAGACTCCGAGTCAGAGTGGGTCAGCGTTCATGACTTTCCTCGCGATAAGTTTTACAGCCACCCATGGGCATTGGCCGGTGGTGGTGCTGCCGATCTGCTTGAACGAATCAATGCCGCTGGAGCAGAAATCATCAGCGCCTTTGCAGATGTGTATGGCGGCACAGGGCGCACAAGTGCAGACGATGCATTCGTGCTTGCCAGAAACACGACGAACAGGCTGGGTGTCGAATCCTCAATGGTTCGACCCCTCGTCGAAGGCGACAACGTTCGTGAATGGGCGATTTCGTCCGATGAACATGGAATCGTTCCGTATGCTGAGCAAGGCTTAGTCTCGCTTTCCGATTTCCCTGGATTGCATCGGTACCTTTGGACCTTCCGAACATTACTTGGGAATAGAGCGACTTTCGGTCAAGGAACGTATTTCTCTGATGGGAAGGCATGGTGGAGCTGGCATCAAATTACCTTGGCTCGACTGACCTATCAACATGCCATTGCCTTTGGAGAAGTTGCAACACACAACCATTTCGTCCTTGACCGTGGAGGCAAGGTCTTCAAGCAGACCGCGCCGGTCATAAAGCTACCTGTCAACACCACCGAAGATGACAACCTGGGTGTCCTCGGACTGCTGAATTCCTCGACATCTTGCTTCTGGCTCAAACAAGTCTGCTTCCCAAAGGGTGGCGATCACATGGGCACCGAAGGTGCCCGTGTTCGGCGTTCACTTTGGGATGAGCGCTTCGCGCATGACAGTACGAAAGTCGGTCAGTTCCCTGTGGCGGTGGAACGTCCCGTCGAAATCGCCAAGCGAATCGACAGCCTGGCTACCCAACGGGCGACACGCCTGCCTGATGCGACGTTCGGGTTAGCAGTACCAACCCGCGCTGAATTGGATGCGGCGAAGACTGAAGTCGATCGCATTCGAAGCGAGATGATTGCTTGGCAGGAGGAACTGGACTGGCAGACCTACCGCATCTATGGCGTATTGGACGAACCGCTTTGTTACTCAGATGCGCCACCCGGTCTTCAATTCGGAGAGCGCGCCTTCGAGATTCTGTTGGCTCGGCAGCTAGCTGCGGGGACTACGTCCACGACGTGGTTCGATCGTCACGGCGCACAACCCATTGCGGAATGTCCCGCGCGCTGGCCGGCAGACTACCGCGCCCTGGTCGAACGTCGAATTTCCACGATCCAGCAATCGCGTGACCTCGCGCTGATTGAACGACCGGAGTGCAAACGCCGCTGGGCAGGTTCTGACTGGGACACGCTCGAAAAGGTTGCGCTGGAGGGCTGGCTGCTTGATCGGTTGGAGGCGACCGACCTTTGGCCGCGAGACGCTCATCCAGCTCCGCGCCTACGCTCTGTTCGGGAGCTGGTTGATGCGCTTTCGGGCGACGAGAGCTTCCGCCGTGCATTGGACTTGTACGCCGGCACGGGTAGCGATGCCCACGTGACGGTGACGGCACTCCTGCAACAGGCTACCGTGCCCTACCTTGATGTGCTGCGGTATACCGACAGCGGCCTGCGCAAGCGTTCGGTGTGGCGAAGCACCTGGGCCTTGCAACGAAAAGAGGATGTCATCGACTCTGACGTTAGCAGGACCATGATTGCGGCGTCCGCCGAGGATATTGCTGCCGAGCAGATGCGACGCAAGACCAGCGAGATTGGCGCCATACCGGTGCCACCGAAGTACAAACCCGAGGATTTTCTCGATGGCCCCCTATGGAAGCAGCGTGGTCCGCTCGACGTCCCCAAGGAGCGCTTCATCAGCTTCCCCGGGTTGGAGCGCAGCAACGATGCCGGAAGCCCAATGCTGCTGTGGGCCGGCTACGACGCCAAGGCACGTGCCCTGGCACTGACAGGTCATCTGTACGAGATCCTGCAACGCGAAGGCGCTGACGCCGCTCGCCTGACGCCCGCTTTGGCTGGCCTGGACGAACTACTGCCCTGGGTCCATCAATGGCACCCGGAGATCGACGACGACCTGGGCATGAGTACCGGCGACTACCTGCAGGGCTTGCTCGATGCGCAACTGGCCCAGCACGGGCTAACACTCACGGCGGTGCGTACCTGGCAGCCGCCTGCGCCCGTTCGCCGCACACGCGGCAGACGCTCCAGCGCAGCCGCGCAGGCCTGACACGAATCACGAGGGATACAACAACATGCCAAAACTACGCGAGATATTTGACCTGCCCGAACAGGTCCACCAGGGCGACTTTGTTCTGCGCCTGACCGACGGCTTGAACACCCCTGCTGAAACCGTGCGCGACTACATCGCCACGCCCCAGTTGGTGAAGTGTTTTGACCAGGCGCTCGGCGTGGTCAAGGGTGCAATCGACAGCCGAATGAGCAAGGGCGCGTACCTGCACGGCAGTTTCGGCTCGGGTAAGAGCCACTTCATGGCCATCCTCTCGCTGCTGCTCCGTGGCGACGCCACGGCCCGTGGCAAGCCCGAACTGGCCTCGGTGGTGTCCAAGCACAACGGGTGGACACAGGGCAAGAAGTTCCTCGTTGTGCCGTACCACATGATCAATGCCGAGACGCTGGAATCGGCACTGTTCTCGGGCTATGCCGAGCTGACCGCACGGCTGCACCCGGACGCACCGAGCCCTGGCTTCTACCAGAGCGAGGGCATGCTCAACGACGCGCAGAAGCTGCGCACGCAGATGGGGGATGAGGCCTTCTTCCGCACCCTGAACGGTGCGACCGGTGCCGCCACTGGAGGCGGCGGCTGGGGGCGTGTCACGCAGACCTGGGCCCCTGCGCGCTTCGAGGCCACGCTGAAAGTGCCGCCTGGCAGCCCAGAGCGCTTCCAGCTCGTCGGTGCGCTGACACGCGCCTTCTATGGCAGCGTGAGCCACCTTTCTGCCTCGCAGCGCGAGATGTACACCTCGCTCGACGAAGGCCTGTCGGCAATGTCGCATCACGCGAAGGACCTGGGCTACGACGGCATCATCCTGTTCCTGGACGAGTTCATCCTCTGGCTGGCCAGCCGGGCCGCCGATGTGGCCTGGATTGCCCGCGAAGGACAAAAGGTCGCCAAGCTGGTGGAGTCAAGCAACGCCGACCGACCGACGCCCATCGTCAGCTTCATGGCTCGCCAGCGCGATCTGCGCGAACTGGTCGGCGAGCACATGCCCGGTGCGGAACAGTTGTCGTTTGCCGACACGCTGCAGTATTGGGAAGCGCGCTTCGACAAGGTGAACCTGGAAGACCGCAATCTTCCAGAAATCGCCAAGAAGCGCCTGCTGCGCACGCGCGGCCCTGCCGAGGAAGCGCTGCTAAGGGGTGCGATCAACAAGCTGCTCAGCAGCCAGCCCGAGGTGCTGCAAACCCTGCTGACGCGCGACGGCGATCAGCAGATGCTGCAGGACCTGTACCCTTTCACGCCGGCACTGGTTCAGACCCTGATCGCCGTGTCGTCGATGCTGCAGCGCGAGCGCACGGCACTCAAGCTGATGCAGCAGATGCTGGTGGACAAGGCCGACACCCTGGAGATTGGCGACGTCATCCCGGTGGGCGATCTGTTCGATGTGATTGCCGACGGCGACGAACCATTCACCCACGGCATCAAGCTCTTCTTTGAGCAGGCCAAGCAGCTCTGGCGTCGTCGCCTGCTGCCGATTCTGGAAACCCAGCACGGTGTGACCTGGGAAGACATCGAGGCGGGCAAGGCCGACCCCAAGAAGGCTGCCGCGCTGCAAAACGACGCCCGTCTGCTCAAGACCCTGGTGTTGGCCGCTTTGGTGCCCGAGGTAGAAGCCCTAAAGAACCTGACGCCCACCAAGCTGGCGGCGCTGAACCACGGCACGATCCGCACGCCAGTGCCTGGCAGTGAGGGCATCACGGTACTGACCAAGCTCAAGCGTTGGGCGGGCCAGGCGGGTGAGATTAAGATTGCCGACGACTCGCCGAACCCGATCGTGTCGGTGGAAGTCGCCAAGGTGGATACGGATGCCATTCTGGCCAACGCGATGTCGTTCGACACGCAGGGGAACCGGCAGGCAGAAGTCAGGCAACTGATCACCGATGGTTTGGGGCTCGCCGACGTCGGCTCCAGCCTGCTGCCCCCGGAGATGGAGATCAGTTGGCGCGGCTCGCGCCGCAATGCGGAGATTCTGTTTGGCAACGTCCGCGAGCAGTCCTTCGATACTCTGAAGGGGCGCGAAGGGACGTGGCGCATCCTGATCGACTTCCCGTTCGACCACCAACCCGAACACGGCCCACAAGACGATGTGGCCAAGATCAACGGCTTCCTCAACGACGGCCGGGTCGGGCGCTCGGTGGCCTGGCTGCCGTCCTTCCTGTCACCCAACACACAGGACCAGTTGGGCCGGCTGGTGGTCATCAATTTCGTCCTGCGGGGCAACAACCTCGATCAGTACGCCAGCCAACTGTCGCAGGCAGACCGTGAGCAAGCACGTGTGCTGCTGACGAACCAGCGGGACCAACTGCGTCAGTTCATTCGCAACTGCCTGTACACCGCCTACGGTCTCAACAGTGTGGCCCAGGAAGCTCTTGACCCCGCGCAGACCGTCGACGAGCACTATTTCAGCCTCGACCCCTCTTTGGTCTTGCGCCCACCGGTGGCGGCCAACTTCAAAGGTGCGTTCGAGAAGTTGACCGAGCAAGCGCTGGACTACGAGTTTCCAGCCCACCCGCACTTTGATGCCGAGCCCAGGCCGATTGCGGTGAAACGCCTGGCTGATCTGATGGTGCTGGCAGCCCAAAAGCCAGCCCATCGGGTTGAGCTCGAAGCCTCGCTTCGGGACGACGCCAAGCGCATCGCACCCAAGCTTGATCTGGCTGAGGTGGGCGAAGCAGCGCTGCAGTTACGCGATGACTGGTCGCAGCACTTTGCCCGACAAATCGCGCAGCAGTCTGGCCGCGAGCCCACCGTCACCGACCTCCGCCGCTGGCTGGACCTTCCCGACCGGCGTGGCCTGCGCGAAGACCTGCAAGACCTGGTGATCCTGACCTGGCTGGCCAAGAGCAATCGCTCCTTGTACCGTTTCGGCCAGCCCTTCAAGGGCGAAATCGGTAACGTGCCCAACGAGTGCGAGGTGCGCGAGCAGCCCTTGCCGACCACGGCCGAGTGGGACAAGGCCACCAAGTTCGCCGGCGATATGTTGGACCCGGCCATGGCAGCGCTGTATCGGTCAGCGCCGGGACTGGTGGAGTTTTCTCGCGCGGCACGCAAGCGTGTAACCGACACGGCAGCCCATTTGCTGAACTACCTGCGCGTGGTCGAGCAGCTGATGACCTTGGTGCAGACCGATGTTGTGGCCACGGGCGAACCTGCTCTTCGCAAGACGGGTGCAACCCGCCTGCGCGACTGGTTCGCGGCCATGGAGGCCAGCAGCTCGGAGTTTGACCTCGTCAACATCGTGGCGAGGCTGGACTTCAGCACCGAAGAGGTCGCCGAAACCAAGGCGGTTCTCGGTGGAGTTCAGGCACTGGCACGTGTCGAGGCCAAGCACTACCTGGTCAACAGTCTTCGCTCGATCGCGAGCGGCAGCGGTGAGTTTGCGCCGCGTGCCAACCAGATTCTGGAGAGCCTGGCGCACGCTGTACTCCGCTACGAGTACGTCGACGGACTCCAAGCCGCTGTCGCCCAGTTCGAACGCGACGCGGGAACGCTGATGGCCGATGTCGCCAACCGGGCGACGCCACCTGCCCCGCAGCCTCAGCCCGCGCCGGAGCCAGAGCCGGAACCCGGCATGAAAGCGCCGCAACGCATTGAGCGCGCCAGGCTGGTGAAGACCGATGCCCTGAAGGCATTGGCGGATGCGCGCACGCTGCTTGAGGGACTCGGCGAGGTCAGTGTGGACATTCAGATCGTGATCCGGGAACAGGAATGAAGGTCCCGGCGCATCAGATCAGCCTCCAGGCCAAGCAGGCCCACGAGGCCGACCCACCAGCCAGGTTCATCCTGCTGCGGCTGCCTCCAGATGCCTTCGATGGTGCGGCGGTGGATGTGAACGCCGGGAGCTGGCCAGTCTCGGCCTGCAGTTCCCCGTTGTCGGTTCGTGATGCCATGCGCCGTCATTCAACCAGCACGACGCCGGTTGTCTTGCTGTTCTCAGGTGACGAGAGTGACTTGGGCTCTGACGTACTGGCCCGCTGCGCCAAGCGGCGCGCCATCACCCACGACCTTTGGCAGACTGTCTTGGCGCTGTTTCGGGCGGCGCACATTGATCCGCGATTGGCCCGCCACCGCTGGTTGGCCGAACTGCTTGTGCGATACATGCCAGCAGAGGGATACGCCCCGGTTCGATCGCTCGTCCTGGATCAAGACCGCGCCTGGAAAGAGTTGTTCCGGGTTGTCTTGGGCTTCGAGTCTTATCCGCCGACCGAACTTGACCTGCTGAAATGGGCGGGCGATGCCCAGCGGCGAGAGCAATTCAAGGCACTGGAAGACACCGCCCGTCAGGAGACAGTCCAACGGTTACGTGAAGCGCTGGGCGACCTGGTGAGCTTTGTCTTCGCGGCCATCGACACGGGCAGCGCAGATGAACTGGTTGCCATTGCCATGCTCTGTGAAGCTTTGGAAGACAAGACCGCTGGCACGGAAGCGAGTCGGGCAAAGGTGGCTGCCCGCCTGGAGGTGCTGTTCGATGGACTGACGATTTCGGCACACACCACGCACCAACTGGCTGGCGCAGCTGACGCCTGGTTCGACCGCGCCCCAGAGGCAGCCAAACAGCAGCAGGTTGCACGCTACGAGTCGCTGGTGACACAGCTGAAGGCTGAGTCGCTGGCGGCGCATGCACGGTATGGGAGCGCAGCACTGCGCGAAAAGACAAAGGCATTCGCGGGCGCACTGAACGAACTCAACCTGTCCGAGGCCATTTCGCGATTTGGGCGTCTGATGGCCCACCGTGGGCCGGTTGTGAACAGTCGCTCCGAGCTCCGGTGCAAGATGGCTGTTCGGCTGGTGAGCTGGCTCACGCAAACTGCCAACTCATTCCCATCGGCATTGAATGCGCTCGCTGAGCAATATCGCAACGAAATCGCCTGGGTGGATTGGGCGCAGACGGTACTGCTGGAGGGCGACGACTCTGCTGACTTGGCGAACGCCTACGGAATTCTGCGCGAGAACACGCGCGTTCGAAGGGACTTGTTTGACCGTCGGTTCGCCGAGTCACTGTCGGCCGATCAGCCAAACGGGACGACGCTGATTCCGATCGAGGACGCGCTCGACAAGTGCGTCGCACCGGTTGCGGTGGCTGGTCGCAGCTTGCTGATCGTGGTGGACGGGATGAGCATTCCCGTTTTCCTTGAGCTGCATCACAGCCTGACAGATCACGGCTGGGTTCAGTTCGAGCGCGCGGAAGGCTCCTGCTCGACCCTGTTGACCATGCTGCCGTCTACAACAGAGGCATCCAGGACGTCGCTGCTTTGCGGTGCTGCTTGTGCGGGCTCAGCGTCGACGGAGAGGTCAGCATTCAGTGCCTACCCGTCGCTCGTTGCCCCGTCTGTTGCTGGTAAGCCGCCAGCCATTTTTCACAAGCGAGACTTGCTCGACAGTTCTGGCGTCACCCTTTCGGATGACCTGAGAACGGCCCTGAGCGACACACGGCAGCGGGTCGTTGCGGTTGTGATCAATGCAGTGGACGATCACTTGATGAAGTCTGACCAACTTCGCCTTCGCTGGGACATTGCACAGTTCAAGGGGCTGGACGCACTGCTGGCGGAAGCACGGTCATCCGACCGGGCAGTGATCTTCACAAGCGACCACGGCCATGTGCTCGACCAGGACACCACGATGCAGGGGGCGAGCCCCAATGCTCGATGGCGAGAACCAAATCTGGAAGCCTATCCCGGCGAGATTGCCCTGAAGGGCAGGCGAATCATGGCTGCAAGTGGCATGGACGAGGTTGTTCTGGCCTGGAACAGCAAGTTGCGCTACGCCAGCAAACGAAATGGCTACCACGGTGGCTGCGCGCCTGCCGAAGCGCTTGTTCCGTTCGCAACCTACCGGTATGGCACCAAAGCTGCGGAAGGTTGGAGCATTCGAGACGAATCCGCACCCGCCTGGTGGCAGGCGCGATGAGACGCGGCTCAGGGATCAAGGAATAGAAAGCATGGCACGAATCGAAAATCACAAGTACAGCATCGAAGAGGCGTTTCGGGAGTGCTTCTACATCGTCCCAGACTACCAACGTGAGTATGTCTGGACCGACAAGGAAGTACACCAGTTGCTGGAGGACATCAACGAGCAGATCGACGCGGGTTCGGCCCGGGAGTACTTCATCGGTACGGTGCTCGTGTCTCCAACCGATCAGAAGAATCACTACGAGGTGATCGACGGGCAGCAACGGCTGACCACCTTCTTCCTGCTGCTTTGTGCCCTCAAGCATTTGTTCAAGGGCGAGCCACAACGGCAGACTGTCAGCGGCCTGATTTCGACCAGCTATACGGACAGCGACGGCGAAACGAGAACCAGCTTGAAGCTGGAGCCGCGTTACGAAAGCGCCGGCGACGTCATGACCAAGCTGGTGGAACTGGACACCGATCCGCAGTCGGTGCGCGCCGGTATTCAGGCGGCGGGAATTCCCAGCTTTGGTTCACTTGAAAACCTGGTCAGCGCATACGGCACGCTGTACAGGTACCTGAAGGACAACTACGACGACGCGCCGAAGCTGAAGAAGTACTGGGGCTATCTGGCCAACAACGTGGTGTTCATCCAGATTTCGACAGACGTCAGCAGTGCGCTGAAGATCTTCGAAACAATCAATGAACGCGGCGTCGGCCTGAACCCGATGGATCTGCTGAAAAACCTGCTCTTTACGCAGGTCAAGCAGACCCAGTTCACGCAGCTCAAGGACGAGTGGAAGAAGATCACCAAGCCGCTGGAGAAGGACAAGGAGAAGCCTCTGCGCTTCCTGCGTTACTTCTTGATGGCCAACTACGCCATCAAGAACCCGCGTGGCGACGCTGTGGTGCGCGAGGACGAGATCTACGATTGGTTCATCGACAAGGACAATGCGGCCCTGTGCGACTACGCGAACAAACCCTTTGAGTTTGTTCGCAAGGTCATTCGAAATGTCGAGCACTACCTCGCCTTTGGCCATGGGCTGGGGAACGACGGCAAGCCGAGTCTGGCGATGGACAGCCTCAAGCGACTGACCGGCGGCGCTTTCAGCCTGCACTATGTATTGCTGCTGGCAGCGGCCACCTTTCCGAAGGCCCTGTTTGATCACTTCGTGGCTCAGCTCGAGAGCTTCCTATTCTTTTACATCTTCACCAAGACACCGACCAAGGACCTGGAACGGAACTTCTCGCTGTGGGCAGACGAACTCAGGGCGATTGCTGGCGTCGCGGAGCCGATGAAGCAGCGTGCGGCCCTGAACGCGTTTGTCGTTGACCGCTTTGAGAAGAACATGGCAGCCAAATCGCAGGAACTGGCAGACGCGCTCAAGCGCTTCTCGCTGTACTCGATGCAGCAGTACCGGACCCGGTACCTCCTTGCACGCCTCACGCAGCATGTCGATATGGCGTTCAGCGGCCTCAAGTCTGCAGGGAGCCTTGAGCCATTCACAAACCTGGAAATTGAGCACATCCTGCCGGACACACCAACGGCGGCTTTGCGCGAGAAGTGGGTTGGCGAAAACCCTGGCTCCAGCTATGACGACTACAAGAACAAGCTTGGGAACCTCACCTTGCTGGAGAAGCCCATCAACATCGTTGCGGGCAACGACTTCTACTTAGCTAAGCAGGCGGAGTACCGCAAGAGCAACAACTACCTGACTCGCAGCCTGGTTGAGCTCACGACCGTTGGCCAGAACACTTCGATCAGCCGCATCAATGAGAAGCTGGAGTCTTTCCCCTTGTGGAGCGCGGCATCGATCGAAAAGCGGCACAGCCTCCTGATTGGCTTGGCGCGGGACGTATGGAAGACGACACCGATCGACGTATGAGTGGGGAGACCAATTCAGGAACGGGACGCCGCTAGGTCCGACACTAGGACAGCAGGTATCACGGTTGCTTGGGTCGACGTAGGGCAGGCGGCAGCCAACATTCGGTGCCGAGGGCGTAGTCGAGAGCTTTTCAGGGGACAAGAGAAGTGACTGGATTCACCACCGACTACGTCAATCAGATTGCTATCAATCTGCGCGATCGTTACAGAAGCGGCTTCCCGATCCTGAAGGAACTCGTGCAGAACGCAGACGACGCGGGAGCAAAGTCACTGGCGTTCGGGTTCCACCCTGGTCATGGTGCGGCAGCCGACCACATGCTGCTCAAGGGCCCGGCTCTTTGGGTGCTGAATGACGGGAGGTTCAAGGCAAGCGATCGCCGCGCAATTCGCTCGTTTGGACTGAACGCCAAGGCGGGTGATTCCGGGGCGATCGGAAAGTTCGGTCTCGGCATGAAGAGCGTCTTCCACCTCTGCGAGAGCTTCTTCTACTTGGCAAGCCATGGGGGAGAACTCAGTCAAGACTTTCTGAACCCGTGGCGCGCTGAAGACTATGACTGCTCGGAGATGCACCAGCAGTGGGAGGCCGTTACCGACAATGACTTGACCTGCCTGGAGTCGGTGGCGCGAGCACAGCCTGAGGCGGCTATCGGCAGCGATTGGTTCCTGTTGTGGGTTCCTCTGCGTCGGCAGTCGCATGTTCCCCGATCAGGTGAACGGCCCATGGCGGCAATCATCGAGCGGTATCCCGGCGAGAACCCAGCAGAGGATCTCGACTTCTTCTCAGACCCCCGCACTGATCAGCGTATAGGGGGGCTGCTTCCCCTTCTAAGGAACCTGAAGCAAGTACGGTTTGCCGGTGCGGACATGCGTGAACCGTTCACGGTGACTCTTGAGTCGCATCCTGCATATCAACGGTTGGATCACGAGACCGACGACGTTCAGATCTCCGGCACTGTCAGGGATGATCGCCCGCGCTCTGAACACATGCACTTCCTGGTTCGCCAGCGCGTACCCGGTGCCGCATTACCCTTCGGCGCGCTGCGTGCGGCCAAGAGCTGGCCGACGTCTATGGTCATCACGGAGGCTGGGACCCGCGAGCCGAGACCCGACAAGGCGGTCGCCGAAGCAGCCGTGATGTTTGCTCATGCAGACAAGCGTGCCGGTCGACTGGACCTGCAGTGGGCCGTTTTCCTTCCGGCTGAGGAGCAGCGCTTCAGCTACGAAGCCTGGATACCAGGGTCTTCCCGGGAGTATCGAATCGTCCTGCACGGGCAATTCTTCGTTGATGCGGGTCGTCGGGGTATCGCCGACATGGACGCTTTGGACAAGCCTTGTGAGGTCTTGCCAGAAAGCCCATCGCAGCACGTAGTGCTGAAGCAATGGAACCAGTCATTGGCGCAGCAGGCCGTGCTGCCGGAGTTCCTTCCCGGACTCTCGGAGTACGTCAAATCCGCTGGTCTGAAAGACGACGAGACTGCTGCGCTGACGCGCGCCATCGTGGAGTGCGCTGCGGCGGGCGATGCGGGGTCGCGCGTCGCGTTTTATCCGACGTTTCAGCAATTCATCTGCAAGCGCTTTGCCTGGATTCGACGGCTGACGAAGTCTGGGTCGCGTTGGGAACTCGTCGAGCCAGCCATTGAACCGGTGTTGTCCTTGCCAGCTCCACCCCTGCACGATGCAGAGAGACCGTGGCGAGCGCTGCCTGGCCTGGCAGTTTTGAACGGGTATGCGTTTGCTGACGCCGCGGCCCCCAGTCTTGCGATCGGCCACGCCACCTGGGAGCCGGATCTTCTGATTCGTGCTTTGAAGGGCATCGATGCGCAGATACTGAAGAGCGGGACGGACCTCGAATATCTCGCCAACTTTCTGGAGATGGAGGCTGCACGGTACGTCCGTACTGGCGACATCCAAGATGCATTGGTCGCCCTCTTGCGAACGTGCCTGCAGACAGTACGTTTGGTCGACGTCCGCCAGCACAGGAAGCTTTTCAAGCGCATCGTTCAACTGTTGTCGCCCGACCGGATATTCGCGTTCGGTCCGCAGGATCATGCGGCCAAAGGGGCAATACCTGAGGCACTCTATCGAACGCTTTTGAGCGCTTCGACCCGCGCGCTGCCGGTACCTGGCGATCTCGGCCCGGACGGCGTTACTGCGATCACGAGCGATGCAGACCTCGGTGCCTGGCTGGATGCCATGACGCGGCACGACTTGAGCGAATCGCACTCAGGCGGCGTTACCAAGGCTCAGCTTCTTGATGCTTCAGAGCGCGTAATTCGAGCAGCTGGCGACGAGACCAGGCAGATATCGCTACTGCGCCAGTGCAGCCGCCTCAAGGTGCTTCGTGCCTACAAAGGTGCGGATGGCGACATCGAGGGCGTATCCCTGGCTGAATTGACCGAGTCCCATGGCCGAGGCTGGGTCTTCAAGGTTTCCGATCCCAATCGGCCTTTGGGATTCGTCCAGAAGCTGGCTCGCGCCCTCCCCGAATTCCGAGTGTTCGTGGTTCGCTCGACCGTCGCGTCTTATGTGGATGGGGTGAGAGAGGATGGCCTTGGCAGGATACCCAGCTCGGAAGATCCCGAGGCTGTGTTGCGTGCAGCGGGTGCACAGGCGACGCCGCCGCTGCTTGGCGACAACCTGCAGCGCGCCGACCTCCTCACGCTAGTCGCAACCGCGAAACTCGACGATCCAATCGTCATCCGAGGCGTTCGATACCTGCTGCACGGATCGCCGGACCACTATCTTGGTAGCGATGTGCTGTGGAAGGATCCGGTTGGTCAGAAGTCACCCTGGGTCAGGCTATGGCGAATGGTCGATGAGGCGCCGTGGCGCGTGCTGGCCGACAGCCTGTGCAGTTCCATACCGGACAAGTGTGCACAGCCACTCAACGTGAAGGCCGTTGATGAGACCTCCGTGCTCAATCGACTTCGCGTGTGCAACGATTTCAGCCGGGTCGACGCGACTGAGTTCACTTCCGAGGAGATCGATCTGCTGCTCGGCAGGGTGGTGGAGGAGCACGCTTGGATGCGCCTGCCGCTTCACAGGGACTTCAGCGGTCAGCGCGGTGCGGTGCAGGGTGAGTGCTTCTTGGGCCGAGATCCTGAGCTCCCTGATGGCCTGAGTATTGGCGTTCGGTTCGTAGAACCATCCGTCGATGATGACCATAAGCGGCAGCAGAAGCGATTCCTGCGGACCTGGGACGCGACGACCGCCGCGTCGGTCGTCTTGAGAGCAGCGAGCCCTGTTCAGCATTGGCGCTACCTGATGGACCTGTTGGGCGCAAAACGAACTCTTACTGATCGACTGCCGCAGGCCTGGCGTGAAACGGCATGGTTGCCGCTGGAAACCGGTGAAGCAATCGCGTTGAACAGTCTCATCCGCATCAGCAATCTCGACGCTGAAATCAGAGGCCTTGCACGCCGATGTGACTATGCATACGCCGGCACGGACGACTTGTCCGCCGAACTCCGGGCTCACCCCGCCTTCCCGGCACTGCTAGCTCAAGTCAGCAGCGGGGAAGAAGCGTTACCGGTTCTGGGGCAGTTGATGTCTGAGGCCGGCCTTTCGATCGGTCGGGCAGCAAGTACCGGCTATCGTGATTTGCAGCAATACATGTCCACCTTGGTCTCCATCGACCTGCTGCCCGCATGGAGAATTCTTGAGCGGGCGACGGTCGCAACCTCGATCGATGCGGTCGAGAAGCATCTGGTTCCCGAGGTCGCCAAACAGCTGTCCGCGGACATTTGCCGGAGAACTTTGACCCAGATTCCCGAGCTGGGACTGAGTGCGCCCGTGCGCGAGGTCTTCGGCATTTACTTGAGCGAGTGGCGCGCCAGCGCTTCCGAGCCAGAACTCCGCAAGTCGCTTTCGGAACTCCGGTTGCTGAGCAAGGCCGGAACCTGGGTGCCAGCCGCCGAACTCGTGGCTGGCGTGCATGGCGTGATGCCTGAGCTTGTCGTGAACGACAGGCAGTTCGAATCCTTGGGCGGAATCGCTGTCGACAACCGTTCGACGCCAACGCTCGAGCCGGCTGACTTGCCGGGTGAAGAGGGCGGCGCTGCGCAGGAGCAACTGCTGCAGTCGCTAGAGGAGTACTTCGAGCCTTTGGTGTCCAGCAGCGTCAAGCCTGCTGCGGGTGCCGTGATCGGTCTTTTCGGAGAGCGGGTCGCCTCTCTTGCGAAGAGTTGGCTCGACCCCATCGCATACGAGGACTATCTCGCCAAACTTGGTTGGCGAGACCCGGGCCACGAGGACGGCTTTGACCGGCGGGTCAAGTGGATGGGCAACAAGACGCTGGCGCAGGCGCTCAGGACGCTGACCATCCGTCTTGCCGTTTTGAGCGGCAACCACGTGAGCGCGAAGTCGTTGACTGGCGCCGCAGTTCAGGTTCGGATGGCACCTGTCGATGAGCTCCAGACCTTGTTCGTCATGACGGACCGCTGGCAGGGTTTCACCTGTCGGGTGCATATGCGGCCAGCGACCGCGCTCTTGGACAAAGAGCCCCAGCAGCAGCGAGACATCCTGATGCGGACGGGAGAATCACTGCTCAAGGATCTCTACAACCAGCAGCACGCCAACCTCTCCGAGCTGTTTGCCCTTGCCGACGAGGCGGACCAGGTCACGCTGGACGTGGCTCGCGGACTGATTCTGGAGGGGCTTCCGCAGTCCTTGCGTTCATTGCCCGGTATCGGAAAGAACAAGAAGTTGGCGAAGGCGTTGGCGAGCCTGGACGAAGCCAGGCGCGGTGCGGCAAGCGCCAAGCGGGCAGGCCGGAGCAGTGCTGGCGCAGCAGCAAGTCTTGAAAGTGCCCTCGGAGACCTTGCCGCGCTGGTCGAATCCGACGAAGAAGTGCAGGGCGCTGTGCTGGCTGGCATCAAGGCTCGGGTCACGCACAACCAGTACGAGGTGGCCAGCATCCCGTTCGAGGTTTTCCAGAACGCCGATGACGCCGTTATCGAGATGCAGCATCTGCAGAAGGCCGATGGCCGCCTGGAGTTCGACGCGGAGGCCATCGGCCGCTTCGTCATGCAGTCGTCGGACCGGACGATCCGCTTCGCCCACTGGGGTCGCCCTATCAATTACGCTGGTCGTTTGGCCAGCTACAAGGCGGAGTTCGCGAACGACCTCGAACGCATGTTGATGCTGGGAGCGTCGGCGAAGGACGAAGACGAGGGAGTCACCGGAAAGTTCGGACTTGGATTCAAGAGCGTGCTGCTCACATCGAGCACACCTCGCGTCTGGAGCGGTGACCTGTGCTTTGACGTGGTGGCGGGATGCCTTCCGCGCAAGTGGAAGGCGAGTCCGGCAACGAAACAGTTCCACCAAGCGGTGCAGACACCCAGTCAGCGCGCGCTGCGCGGAACGCTGATCGAATTGCCGCTCGATTCGCGGGGTGCTGCTTCTGAGGTGACTGAGCGTTTCGCCGGACTTGCTGGCCTTCTGCCGGTCTTCGCGCGGAAGCTTCGTTGTGTCGTGGTGGGTGAGGAGCCTCACACCTGGCAACCCCGGATCGTTCGGCTGGGCAGCGGCAGGCAGATCGAGACCGGATCTGTGGCGCTTCCCGTCGACGGCGGGCGCGTCCACTCCGGGATCCTGGTGTTTAGAGCCGCTTCGGGCAGTGTCGTTCTCCGGATTGGAGCAGGCGGTATCGAGGAATTCGACCGCAAAGCCCAACCTGCTGTTCCAGCGACCTGGGTGACAGCGCCGACCCGCGGAACGGCTGCCCGTGGCGTTCTGTTGAACGCGCCCTTTCAGATCGACACGGGGCGCGCGACGCTGGCGCTCGGAAAGTCTGCCACCCTCATCAACACGACCCTGACGAAGACACTCGCGGACGAAGTCTCACCGGTCCTGATTGACTTGCAAACCGAGTCGGAATCGAACTGGCCTGTCCTGGCCGCCGCGATGGGATGCTCGCAGTCGGTGTCGCCGGCCGGCTTTTGGTACGGTCTGTGGGAGAAGCTCCTCGGAGAGCCACCTGAGCAGGATTCAGCGATGGACGTGCGGCTGCTCGACACATTCGCGTGCAGCGTTGTCCGCAATGTCGTTGATCGGACAGGTCGGATTCCAAACGGCCTGAAAGGGGACGATGCGGCCTTGGCCGATGTCGATAGTCTGTGCTTGTCGGTCAATCTGACCTACCTGGCGAACGTCGCCCCTGCGTTGCTCCGGTGGGAACTGTTCGTCGACAAGTTCCCCGTTGAAGGATGGTGCGCCGATCAGGTTCGTGGGTGGCTGCAGCGCTGCGGTTTGGCAGAGGAAGAGAGCATTCCTGCGCTCGGCTTGGCTCAGGTCGTGGGGGCTTTCGATTGCGGTCACTTGCCACCGGCTGAGGTAGCCAACCTGGCCGAGGTCATTCGTGTCTGGCCGAGCAATCTTGGCGAGCCCTACAGGTGGCGCGCCGAGATGGCTTCGCTTTCGCTGCGCTCCCGTGCCGGCACATGGGTTCCCGCAAAGGCGTTGATTCGAGGGCATGGTCCAGAGGACCAACTTCTGAGCAGATTCGCGCCGGACAAGGCTGTTCTGCACCGCGACTACGTGGCTGATTCCCCGGCATTTCGTTTCGTCGAGCAATACCTGCCCGTCTGGAGCGATGACCCATCCATGCTCGCGGGCTGGTGTATGTCCGCCACTGGCGATGACCCGCAGTCCGCGGCCGCCACATGGCTGGCACGCAATATTTACGGGCCGGTCATTGAACTGCTTCGAGCGCGGAGTCACCTGGGCGGATGGCTGTTCGCGTTGGAAGAGGATTCACTTGCCTTGGGTGGGTTGTCTACAGAAGAGAGGCGACTACTGCTGACCAAACTCGGGCTGGCGGCAACCGACGAGGAAGACTTTCCGGACCTGTCGCCGAGTCTCGACCTGGCCTCGATTCATGGCTGGTGGTCTGAGAACGGCATGAAGTGGCTGGCCGAGTTCGATCGCAAATTCTGGCCAGCGAGCGTCGATCGAAGTGCACTCAAAGAGGAAGAGCCTCACGATAGAACCGCTTGGATGACGCTGTTCAGCATGGGCTTGTTCCGCCGGTACGGTCGGGTCACGGACCAGCAGCATCGTGGCTTCCTCGATTTTCTGGGTAGCAAGGGCTGGTGGCAGACGATCTGCGAAGTGCATCCCGACGTCGGCGCCGAGGCTTGGATGGATATTCTTCGGGCCTACGGCGAGGGGCAGCAGACCGACACGCTCTTCGAGCTGTGGATGGACAGCTTTCCGAGGCTGTATCGGATCGCCCGATGGCTCGACACCTACGTTCATCTGTTTCAGACGCTGGATCGCCGCGACTCGAAGCTGGCCAAATTTCTGCTTTCGCCAGCGTCGGACCCCAGCCTCAGTGGCTCAGGTATCGAGGCGCCCACCTTGAGCGGCATGCTTCGGCTGGGTCAGCACCTGGTCATTCGTGAGTTGCTTCGTCTCGAGATCCTGTCCTCCGATGTTGCGCGCGAGCTTGCCTTTGCTCCAAGAAGTGCGGTGCTCGAGCTGATGGCTCGACTTGGGCACACCGATCTCAGGTCCAGCAGCGACATCTACCGTGTCCTGATATCAGAGCTGGGCGAGGAGGCGGCATGTTTCTCGGGGGCGTATGACATTCCGCTTCAACTCATTGCGACCAACGAGGCGGCGCGCCGCGAAGCTGAGCGATGGGCAGAGCACGGATCGTTCATGGAGTCCGACGAAACCGCAGAGCAGGAGGAGCAACTGTGACGACCAACGGCAAGACCTATCAGCCGAACGCCTTGGTGCTTCACGCACGGCATGGACAAGGCACCGTGCTGCTCACGGATGGAGACACGACCGTCGTACGATTTGCTCACGGCATCGAGCAGGTCTTCACGAAAGAGTTGACGCCGGTCGCCTCCGTATCCGAAGCGCTGACAAAAGGGCAGCTGGCGCCTTCGCTTGAAGTGGCTGCGCGAGTCCAGGCCGAGGTGATCACATCAGTCAATGCGGCTTGGGGCGTGTTCACGAGGTCGCGTATTTCGCTGCTTCCACATCAGCTTTGGGTTTGCCACCGTGCACTACGTTCCTGGCCGATGCGTCTGCTCATCGCTGACGACGTCGGCATGGGAAAGACGATCGAAGCCGGTCTGCTGCTCTGGCCCTTGCTTGCCAGCAGGAAGGTCCAGCGGGTGTTGATCTTTTGCCCGGCCAAGCTGGTCGGGCAGTGGCAGATGCGACTGAAACGGATGTTCGACATCCGGGCGGCGACGTATCACACGGATCTGGACACAGATCGAACCGACTTCTGGGGCATTCACCAGATCGTCGTCGCGTCATTGCCGACCCTGCGCGCGGACCGCAACGGCCGGCACGATCGCCTGCTTGATGCGCCTGTCTGGGACATGGTGGTCATCGACGAGGCCCATCACCTCAACGCTGACGAGGAGACCGGAAAGACACTCGGCTTCGAGCTGGTTGAAAAGCTGAACAGGGCTGGCAAGGTGACCTCCTGCGTGCTTTTCACGGGCACGCCGCATCGAGGGAAAAACTTTGGGTTCTGGTCGCTGATGAGTCTGCTCGATGCCGACGTCTTCGGCCCCAAGAAGAACGAAGGCGGCATGCTCCAGGCCCTTCCAAGATTCCTGATCCGGAACGCCAAACAGAAGGCAACTGACATGAAGGGTCAGCGGCTGTTCAAGCCAGTGGTCCAGCACCCCGAGACATTCACCTACTCGCCACCAGAAGAGACCTTCTATGACCTGATGTCCGAGTTCATCCTGGCGGGCAAGGCATACGCGACGTCCCTCAGTCGAACTGAGGGAGGGCAAGTGATGCTTGTGCTCATTGCGCTTCAGAAGCTCGCTTCGAGTTCCATTGCGGCGGTTGTCGCCGCGCTGCAGACGCGGATCAAACGTCTCGGGGCGGAGGCCGCAAAGTCCAAGTCGGAGCTTGCAGCCATTGATGAAGGTGAGGGGGACGAGGCCCAACAGGCCTTGCAGCGCTGGCTGCGGGATGAGAAGCAGGCTCGACTTCGCCTGATGGAAGATGAGGGTCGATACCTTTCAGACCTCATTGCCGCAGCGGATCAGGTTACTTCAGAGACTCGCATCGTCCGAATCATCGAGGTCATCAAGCAACGGTTTGGCAATGAGCCCGTGTTGCTCTTCACCGAGTACAAGCGTACCCAGGCGCTTGTCATCAGTGCCTTGATGGCGGAGTTTGGCCAGGGCGCGGTGGGATTCATGAATGGGGACGACCGCCTGGAAGGCATCAGGCTGCCAGACGGCCGCCTGACCCAGTTGGCGGGACGCCGTGAAGACATGTGCGATGCCTTCAATGCCGGTCGCATTCGATTCCTGGTGTCGACGGAGGCTGGCGGCGAGGGCATCGACTTGCAGGAGCGGTGTAGTGCATTGATCCACGTCGACTTGCCCTGGAACCCCATGCGGCTGCACCAACGTGTCGGCCGACTCAACCGCTATGGGCAGCAGCGCCCAGTCGAAGTGGTGTCCCTCAGGAACCCGGACACGGTCGAAGCCATGATCTGGCAGAAGCTCGAGCAAAAGCTCAACAGCATCATGCGTGCGCTCGGGTCTGCGATGGACGAGCCTGAGGATCTGATGCAACTCGTCTTGGGCATGAGTGGCGAGGGCCTGTTCGACGACCTCTTCTCCGGTGCGATCAGCGTTAAGCGTGAGAAGCTGGACTCGTGGTTTGACAACACCACTGGAACGCTTGGTGGAGAGTCGGCAATACAGACGGTTCGCGACCTCATAGGCCATGCGGAGAGCTTCGACCTATCGGATCTGAAGGACGTCCCGCCAGTTGATCTGCCAGACCTCATGCCGTTCTTCCAGAACGTTCTGACCCTGAACCGCCGCAGACCAAAGGTGGAAGGCGCCGCACTGTCCTTCAGAACTCCCGAGGACTGGCTCACCAGCCACGCCATTCGCAAGTCCTACGACAACCTGGTCTTCGATCGGAAGGCGCCGAGTCAGGCGGACTTGATGGGCATAGGGCATCCTCTGCTTGAGAAGGCACTGCATCAGGCGGAGCGTCTCGCTGGAACGGTTTGCGCCGTCGATGGCCTTGACGATCCGATGATGGTGGTCGACGTGTCGAGCAGAGTGACCGATGTGGCGACACAGTCGCGGCGAGCAATCGTCGGGATCACTGGCGCCGTAGGCAGCTTCAGGCTGCTTCGCGACTGGGAGGTGCTTCGTTCTCTGAACCGCTGCAACCTCAAATCAGAGTCTCCGGATGGAGCGTTTGACACTGAAGCCCTCACGAGTTGGCGACGCTCGGCGATGTCTGCGCTCAACGACTTGTTGGATACCGTGGACCTTCAGTTCGGATCCAGGGTCGTGAAAGAGTCTGCCTTGGTCTGGCCCACTGCTAAATGAAGAGCCCTCGGGTTTAGATGCCAGGTTTGCAGGCATCCTCCTATGCTCACACGCTCTTCGAACTACTTCGACCATCTGTTTAGCGGCTCAGTCGGTGACCGTGAACCGCCCCGCGTTTCGCGGAGGTTCAGCGCGTGGTTCAGATTCCCCGCCGCTTGAGCAGCGCCAGTGCCTGGGTGCGCTGAGTAGGATTGTCAGAAACGGGCATGGTATGAATGCTCGGGCGAATCAAAGAAGCGTCCGAGGATTTGTACCACTCCGCAACGGCCGTGACTAGGCGGCAGCTCATCGGCACTCGACTGCGGAGCCAGTCGCTCGTGTGGGCTGTTGCTGCCGAGGCGGCAGCGCCGGCATCGCTTCGCGTGATGGGCTCCACCGCCACACCGGCACCGAAGGGTCGCACACCTGCAGGTACCGCCCGGTGTCCTCGATGCCCGCGTGAACGACGAACAGTAACGGTGCCGAACCTTCGCAGTCAGTCAGCGTCGCGCTGGCCAACGCGCCCTCCGCACCCAGGTTGTAGCGAAGCCCTTTCACGAAGGACCGCCCATCGGCGACGAGCCGCTCAATCAGCTGCTTCTCGTATCCGTCTTCGACCGGAAGCCAGTGCCGCGTGACCGGCATCAGCGATAGCTCCACGATGGTCGGGAGGCCCGTCGGCGCGACACTGAATGTCGCGATCATCACCATGTGGATGTCATCGGCTGCACCCCAAAGCGCCAGGGCTGAGTCGAAGCGCCGGCCGAGCCGGCGGTAGAGCTGTTCGTCCAGCGCAAAGGCCTGGTCGGGCACATGCTTCACCACGGCCTTGAAGCCGTAGCGCGCCGGCACGATCTCCTTCACCTCGGCGATCAGCAGCATTAGGTGCTGCGGCTTGCCGGGTGCAGCGATGGCTTGCGACCACTGCGCCATGCGCCTGGCGTTGATGGCGTCGCGCTGATCGACCGAGAACGCCTCGGGGATGTAGAGGCGCATGCGCAGCGAGTCGCCGCGCGTGATCTTGTTCTCCGCCGCCTGCAGCAGATGCTTGCGCACCGTGCTCCAGGTGCGCCTGCCCGCAAACCCGGGCTGCCAGCGCGTCAGCTCGGCCTGGTCCCACAGGTAGTGCAGCAGCCCGCGCAACGAAAGCTTCGTGCCGCTGCTGGCCACGCTGTCGCTGTCCCTGCCCGCTGTCGGCATCGCAGTGCGGCCCGAGATCTTCGACATCGAGAAGTCGAGTTTCAAGGTCGTTTCACCCGTAGCCGGGTCTTCGGTGATCGCCGACCCCAAGACCTGCCCTAGGCCGGAACATTCCGCAGGCGGCTCGTACGACGGGCAGTCGGGTGCATGGTGGCTGCCCGTGTCAGGCATGCGCTTGACGATGTAGCCATCGCCCAACCGCGCCACGTACATCTCGATGCCTTCGACCAAGCACATGCATCGGGGCCGCTGGTGGGCCGCGTGGGAGTCGGCGACAGCCTCTGTGAAGCCGCGGGTGCCGATCTCGAAGCGCCGGCCGGCGATCTCGTAGACCGCCGACGGCGCGGTGATGCCAAGGACCGCCGTTTCCATCGTCGTGACCTCACCGCACGGGCGCCGGTGCTGATCGCTCGCGTGAGCGCTGCAGCTCCGGCGTGGGCACGACGACCGGCCGCTGTGACGCCGCCGCCTTGTCATAAACCTTGACCCTGGGCACCTGTCCGTCGCGGATGCGCTGGGTCAGCTTCTCGGTGGCGGCGGCCATCACGGCCGCGCGCTGCTTCTCGGGTACCTTCTTGGCGACCAGCACGGCCTCGATGGCGGCCAGCACGGCCTTACGGCCACCGCCGCCGCGGGCGGATGCCTTCTCGGCTGGCGCCGCAGCGGCGCCGCCGCTGGCACCTCGGGCCGGCTCGATGCGGTTGACCAGGCGAGCCTCGCGTTCGCGCTTGAGCACTTCCAGGTCACCCGGGTTCGGTTCGTATCCCAGCGTCTTGACGCCCCGCACCGAAGCCTCGAGCCAGACCATTCGCTTGAAGTCTTCGTTGCCCGACACGCGCAGCGCCTTCCAGTTGCGCGCTTCGGCCACATCGACCATCGAGCGCGCGACCGATGGGCTGTTGGTGTCGGTGGCCAGGCGGAAGGTCGATTCGGTAAAGGCCACGCGTGAGGTGTCGCCGCGGAAGCGGTACTCGGTGCGGCCGATGGTCACGTCGCCCACCGTCACCGGGGCGCGTTTGATGATGTAGCGGTCAGTCAGCGCTGATTCCAAACGGGCAACCAGGGCGTTGCGTTCGGCCTGGGCGTCGATCTTCGCGATGGCTTTCCCGTCGGCTTGCTCGGGCAATGCCGAAATCTTGGTGGTGCCGGGCATCGGGACGACGTTCGTCGTCTCGGGCACCTCGTCACGCGTTGGAACTGGGTCCAGGGGGCGCTCGGGTGCCGCCGGTCGCTGCTGTCCGCGCTGCCACTCGCCGTCGACTTTCTGGATAGGGGTGCGCTTGCCGTCCTCGGCCACCGCGACGAAACGCGTGCTGCCCAGTTGCTCGGCTTTGGCCAACATCTCCGGCAGGGTGTTGGCCCGGTACGTGACCTCGGCGAACGGATCGCGCATCTCATAGCGCTTGCCAGCGACCTGATCCGGGGTCTGGAATCGCGCGATGGCCACGGGCGCGCGGTTCGCGGGCTCGACGGTGCCACCCTGGGCGGGTGCTGCTCGGCGGACGGGGGAGTTGTCTGCATCCATGGCAACCTCGCGATGGTGGGTTGGGTGGGAAATCAGGGCTGGGCGACGGCCGCCGTGGTCAGCGCGACCGGCAGCGCGCGGTACATCTCGATCTCGACACGCCGGTTCAGGCCACGCCCGCCGGCGCTCACGTTGTCGGCGACGTGGTCACCGGCCGGCTGGTAGGTGGCGCGGATGCGCGCGGGGTCCACGCCCGCGGCCACCAGGTAGTCGCGTACCGCCGCGGCGCGGTCTCGCGCGATGCGGCTCTCGGCGGGCGCGTCGCTGGTGCCGTCGGTGCGCCCGCGCAGCATGACCAGGGGCGAAGCCTTGGCGTCCTCGACTACGGTGGCGGCGACATCCGCGGGGATGACAACGCGCGTGCTGCCGAAGTCGAAGCGCACGGTGAAGACGCTGTTGGCTCTGGGCTGTTGACCCGGCGCCCCCCGCATGGCCGCGAGAATCTGCTGACGCGCAGCCAAGTTGGCCAGCGTAGCGGCGGTCGTCTCTGCCACGCGGCCCGACTCGGTGGCCATCAGGCGCGTGTTCTGCAAGTCGTTCTTGCAGACCTGCAGTTCCACGGCCATCTGGGAGTTGACCGGCCGCTTCTGCGTTTCGTCGACGGTGGGCGGTTTCGGCGGCGAACTGCACGAGGCGAGCACGAACAGCCAGGGGATCAGGGGGATGGTTTGGCGCATGGCAGGTCTCCCGCGGTCTCAAGACAACATTCGAGTGACTGGCGCGTTGGGCTCGCCGCCTGTTGCCGGTTCGGTATCGGCATCGAGCGCTGCCACATCGAGCGCTCTCACGGCCGCGTCGCTCTCGGCCAGCAGCACGCCGTCTTCGTCGGTCAGCAGGACGCCGTCTTCGTCGGCGAGGGGCTCGATGGATCCGCCGATGCCAGGTATGCCCGGCGCGCCATGGTCGAAGAAGGCCAGCAACTCGTCGGCAACCTTGTCCGGGGCGCCTTCGAAGGAGTCCGGCAGCAGCCGCGTGTCGTGCGCCAGCGCCTCCAGGTTCAGCGTCTTCCCTGCCGGTAGCTCGTCGTCGGCATAGCGCCAGCGCTGCTGCACGCGCGCCAGGTGCAGGTCCATGTCCATGCGCGACACGGTCGGCGCCTTCAGCAGGCGCGACGTGAAGGCCTTGTCGCGGTAGTAGCGAATCTTCTCGCCGAGGATCGGCTTGCAGTTCTCGAAGATCACCACGAGGCGCTCGCTGCCCAGTTCCTTGAACTCCTGCGGCAGCAGCAGCGCGCGGCGCTGTTCGCTCTCGTTGCGGCTAACCGTGCTCGACCCGTGGCCGCTGAAGGACCGGCTGCGCCCGCGCGAGGTGGCGCGCTCGGTGAAGTGGCCGAGCATGGCGCTGTACTCGTCGGCGTCTCGCTGCTCGCGCGGCGCATAGAGGATCTGCAGGCCGTGGTTGGTGGCGAAGGTCCGAGCCTCCTTGTCGCCGTAGACCGCGTCGAGCTGCGACATGGCCTGGACCACGGTCAGCAGCCGCAGGTTGTAGCCGGCCAGGAAGGCTGCAGCGCTCGTGATGACGCCCACTCGGCCCATCGCCGTGAACTCGTCGTTGACCAGCAGGCACTGCACCTTCAGGGACGGATCCTGCTCGGGCAGGTGTTGGGTGTTCAGGCTGACGAGCTGCGAGAAGAACAGGTTCAGCAGCGGCCGTGCATTGGCCAGCCGGTTGGGCGGGATGCGCACGTAGACCGACATGCGGCGGCGGCGCACGTCCTCGAGCCGGAAGTCGTCGGCGCTGGTGGCGGCATCGACCACCGCATCCGCAAAGATCGTCAGCGGCGCGTTGAAGGTGGCGACCACGCTGGACAGCGTGTTCTCCGAGTTCGACAGCAGGCGCTGCAGGGCGTCGGTACATTCGTCGGATAGTGGTGGGTTTGCGGAAGTCGCTTCCTCGCGGCGCTGGGCGATCAGGCCGCTCAGGTGGTCTTTCAGCGACCGGCCCTTGCCCGAGGACTGGCGCAGAATCTCGCCGATGCTGCGCGGGAGGGAGGGGGTTTCGAGGAGGACGAGGCCGAGACCCAGGAACAGGTTGCGCGCCTGGTCGTTGAAGAAGGCCTCGGACGAGGTGCCGCCGCCGTCGTTGGGGAAGAAGACCTGGCCGATGGTGAGCAGGTCGCCGACGCGGTGCAGCGGGCTGCTGCGCACGGCGGTCAGCGGGTTCCAGCGGTGGCTGCGCGCGTCTTCGTCGAAGGGCGAGAAAGCGTAGACCGCCTGGCCGTGCGCGGCGCGGTAGCCGGCCGTGATGTCGAAGTTCTCGCCCTTGATGTCGAGCACCACTGCCGAGTCGGGCCAGTTCAGCAGGTTGGGGATGACGACCCCCACGCCCTTGCCGCTGCGCGTGGGTGCCGACAGCATCACCGAGAGCTGGCCGGGCAGCGTCAGGTACTTGCCGCGGTGCCGCCCGATCAGGATGCCCGGCTGGCCGTCGCGGCCCGTGAGCCCTGCGCGTTCGACTTCGGCCGGGCTCGCAAAACGCGCATCCCCGTGCAGCGCCCGCTGCGGCCGCGCCGCGGCGACCAGGCCGGCGGGCAGCAGAATCAGCAGCCCGACCCCGGAGACGCCGATCGCGATCTGCAGCTTCTTGCGGAGCTGCACATCGTCGGCGTACAGGCCCCAGTAGTGGACGATGCTCGCGAACTGCGCCTGTCGCGGGTTGGCCTTGTTCAGCACCAGAAACAGCACGCCGGCCAGGTAGACCGCCGCGCAAGCCAGTGCGACGTAGCCGCCCACCGCGAAAACGCTCGCTGCGACCTTGCGGCCCATCGGCCAGGCCGAGAACGGAAGCGCAGCGACGCTGCTCATAGTGCACCCCGCGCTCCGCGCTGCCCCTCCGAGAGGGGCGGAGCTCCCTCCGCCTGCTGATCCCAACGGCCAAGCCGCAAGCGCCGGGGCTCGTAGAGGATCTCGGAGATGAAGCGCCCACGCTCGTCGCGATCGAACTGCACGATGACGTCGACCACGACGCTCAGCAGCCACTTGATCTCGTTCATGCGCAGGCCGCCACCGGCGCCGCTCTCGCGGATCATCAGCGACATCTGCTCGAAGGCGAGTGCGCAGCTGCCGGCGTGCACGCTGGTGATGCTGCCCGGGTGGCCTGACGCAGCCAGCCGCACGAAGTAGAAGCACTCGTCGCCGCGCACCTCGGCCAGGAAGATGCGGTCGGGCTTCATGCGCAGGCAGGCTTCCAGCAAGCTCTTGGCCGTGACGCGGGCGGTGCCCTGGGCATCCTTGCTGTAGAAGAGATGGACCACGTTCGGGTGGTTCGGCAGCGTCAGCTCGGCCGTGTCCTGGATCGTGATCAGACGTTCTTGCCTCGGCACCTCCTCGACCAGGCCCTTCATGAAGGTGGTCTTGCCCGAGCCCGTCTTGCCGCTGACGACGATGGTCTGGTGCTTGCGCACCGCCAGCCGCAGGAACTCGGCGTAGTGGCCACCGTCCTTCAGCGCGACCAGCTCCTGCTCGAACGCCAGCAGCGCGGCGTTCGGCGTTCGCGTCACCGTGGCGGTGCGTTCAAAGAGTCCTTCCCGCTCGAAGTCGTCCAGCCGTTTGATCAGGTGCGACGGCTTGCGCACCGTGATCGACACCGTGCCCCGGGGCACCGCAGGCGGGATGACGAACTGGATGCGCTCGCCACTGGGCAGCGTGGCCGACAGCAGCGGGCGTTCCTGGTTGACCTGCTGGTCGCAGTAGGTCGCCACCGCGGTGGCGAGCGAGAGGCAGCGTTCCTGCGTCATGTCTGGCGCCGGAACGGTCTGCCAGCCGCGTACCGTCTCGACGAGTAGTTCGCCGGGCCGGTTGACGCAGACCTCCAGCACGCCGGGCGCAT